>DATAEH010000299.1:0-1672 GCA_036258115.1 Streptosporangiaceae bacterium | reverse complement strand
ACGCACAGCAGTGAACGCGAGAGATTGCCGAACGCGTCGCGTGCGGGAGTACGCGAGTGGGTGGGCCTGGCCGTGCTGGCGCTTCCCTGTCTGCTCTACTCGATGGACCTCACCGTGCTGAACCTGGCCGTGCCCGCGCTTAGCCGGGACCTCACGCCCAGCAGCACGCAGCTGCTGTGGATCGTGGACATTTATGGCTTCCTGCTCGCAGGACTGCTGATCCCGATGGGCACGCTGGGCGATCGGATCGGGCGCCGCAAGCTGCTGTTGATCGGAGCCGGTTTGTTCGGTGCGGCCTCCGTGCTCGCCGCGTTCTCGAGCAGCGCGGCGGCGCTGATTGGAGCGCGTGCTCTCCTCGGTGTTGCCGGAGCGACGCTCGCGCCATCGACCCTCTCGCTGATCCGTCACATGTTTGTGGACGCGAGACAACGCACGTTCGCGATCGGTCTCTGGATCATGAGCTTTTCGGCGGGTGCCGCCATTGGGCCGCTGGTCGGCGGCGCGCTCCTCGAGGTCTTCGCATGGCAGTCGGCGTTCCTGGTCGGGGTGCCGGTGATGGCGCTCCTGCTCGCCCTCGGACCGGTGCTGCTGCCGGAATACCGCGATCCACGAGCGGGCCGGTTGGACTGGCTCAGTGCCGGCCTCTCGATGGCGACGGTCCTGGCCGTCATCTACGGGATCAAGCAAATAGCCGTGGACGCCCCGGTTCTGTATGCCGCAATGCCGGTGATGGCGGGAGCGGCCACTGGCCTTGCGTTCGTACACAGGCAACGGACACTGCCGGATCCACTGATCGATCTGCGCCTCTTCCGGATCCCGGCCTTCAGCGCGGCGCTCGCAACGAACGGGCTCGGCTTCTTTGTCAACTTCGCGGCCCTCTTGTTCATCGCCCAATATCTGCAGCTCGTGCTGGGACTCTCGCCGTGGCACGCGGGGCTCTGGACGCTGCCCTCATCCGGGGGATTCATTGTCGGCTCGCTGATCGTGCCGGCCATCGTGCAGCACGTTCGGCCGGCCTTTGTGATGGCCGGTGGCCTCGCCCTCGCCGCTGTCGGCTTCCTCGCGCTCGGACAGATCGGGAGCAGTGGACTGGGCACGCTGGTCACTGCATCCGTCTTGTTCTCGCTGGGTCTCGCGCCAGTGTTCACGCTGGCCACCGACATGACGGTCGGCACCGCGCCGCCGGAACGCGCGGGGGCGGCCGCGGCCGTCTCAGAAACCAGCTCGGAGCTCGGCGGGGCGCTTGGCATCGCCATCCTTGGCAGCATCGGGACGGCCGTGTACCGCCGCGCGATGGCTGGTGCGGACATCTCGGGCCTGACACCGGAGGCCGGACGAGCGGTGCGTGACACACTGAGCGCTGCGGTCGCTGCCGCCGAGCGGCTCCCGGAGGAAATTGGCGATCGGCTCGTCGACGCCGCCCGCGACGCGTTCGTCTACGGATTCGAGGTGACAGCGGCGGTCAGTGCCCTGGTCGCGATCGCGATGGCGCTTGTCGCCGGCGTGGTGCTGCGGAACGTTTCACGCGATCGCGAGCCTGCCGAGTCGACGCCGGAACAGCACGAGCGTGGTCAGGTCGCCGGTGACCAGAAGCTGGAAGGAGCACTCTCGTGACGAGACCTGATCCCTTCATGACGAGACGGATCGGCGCGATCGGACTGGGCGTCTCGCG
>DATAEH010000298.1:0-3159 GCA_036258115.1 Streptosporangiaceae bacterium | reverse complement strand
AGTGCGCCGACGAAAACGACAATGCCGATGAACAGCAAGTAGAGCAGGCCTTTCGCGACGATGCCCACGATGCCCAGCGCGATTGCCGCAATCAGTAGTAGCAGGAATAGAGCAATCATCAGATCCTCCGCTCAGCGGCGGGCCAGACACCGCTCGCCGCCGACGCCTTCCTGATAGGACAGGCCGTAGTGCCTGAAGATCGCCTCCTCGTCGCCTGCCGGCAACTCGCCGTCAGTGCCGATCGAGGGGGCAGCTTTGACCTGTTTCCTGTCATAACGGACTTTGATATATCCCGGACCCACGGTCGCCTGGTCGAGCGGAACGAAAGCGAGCCGGTTCCTGGTCGGCATCCCTACCCTGACCGTGCCAAACGACGGCAAGTCGGTGCTGGTGTTGACATACACGGCCTCCAGCTGGCCGATCTTGTGATCGTCGGGATCGACTACGTCATGGCCGCGCCACTCCCGGATATCCCCAGCTTCGAACATGTTATCTACCTTTCTGCCGTACCTCCAGTTTTAGAGCACTACCCCGTCATGAGGACTGCATGCACGGCCAGCCGCGCCCGGTCGATGACCAGCTTGATCGCGGGCTCGAGCCAAGCGCGGTCGGCTTGATCCCAGGGAACGACGGCAGTCGGGATGGCCGACGGGTCGGCGATGGCGCTCGCCACAAGTTCGGCTACCTCGGGCAGGAACCTGCGGGAGTCGGCCCGGGATACGTGGAACGTGATTCCCTTTGTGTACATCGCCAGCAGCGGAATGGGCGTGGCCGGGGCGAACTGAGGGGCGACGCTTGTGCATGTGCCGAAGTCGTCGGTCGAGCGGATCGTGCAGGATAGGCCCTCGGTGTCACCGGTGTTGTCGATCGTTACCGGTGCGCGGTCGAATCTGGCGGGCCAGGAACCCTCATGCCTGGTCACTTCGGCGCCGAGACGCTCAGCCGCCGCCCAACGCTCGGCGTCGGTGTCCACGTACCTGACCCGGGCTGCACCGAGCCCGCGCGCGAAGGCCACGACATACAATTCTATCGACGCCGCCGCTCCGCCGACGACCAGCACTTCCGCACCTTGGGTGGTGACCGTTCCCGGTGAAACGCAGCGGTATGCGTCGACGACGTTGTCCGGCAGCGTGCATGCGACGGCATCGGGCACGCCGGCCGGAGCTGCCACGAGCATATGATCAGCCGCCGGCACGACGAGCAGGTCGGAAATAGCTCCGCCGTGCCCGCCACCTCATGGGCCGAACCCGAACGCCGCGCCCGCCCTGGTGCGGTAGCGGTGGCAGGCTGCGAACCTGCCGCTCGCACAGGCCGGGCACCGGCCGCAAGAAACTTGGAAGGGAACGAGGACGCGGTCGCCGGGCTCCCACACCGACACGGACGCACCGGTGCGAACGACTTCGGCGACCGCCTAGTGACCAACCGGGTACGGTCCAGGAAATAGCCCGAATGTTGCCATCGCGACGTCCAGATCGCAGCGTGCGATCGCAAGCGGGCGGACTAGAACCGCGCCGGGGTCGGTCAGTTCCGGCTCTGGGGCGTCCTCCCACCGGACCACGCCGGGTTCGACGTAGCTGAGCTGGCGGACGATGCGGCTACCCGAAGGCCAGGCTTCTCGCGAAGACGTGCGCCACGATTCCGCCAGAGGATGAACTCAGCTTGCCCGTCAGCTTCAGCCCTGCCGGAAGTGAGTTCAGCGGGATCGTCACGTCCTGAGCCGAGCTGAGCAGCTGGGGAGGCAGGCCGTTGCTGCTGATGAGGTGCAGCTTGATCGCGTGCGGTCCTGCCGAGGTAACCCGCCATGTCGCGTTTGCGTTGACGACGCCGCCGACCAGGTTGAGGTTGGCTCTCAGCTCATTGCTGCCGCGCGCGACAATCTTGAGTCCGCCGTTCGAGCCGCCGCCGAGGAAGCCGGCGAGCGGACCTGCGTCTGACAGGAATCCGCCGATCGCGCCGAGGCTAATGAGGAGAGTTCCGTTGAGCGGGCCGGCTGTTCCTGACTGGAAGTTCGAGTTCAGCTTCACGTTCTGCGCGACGACGTTCAGGCTCGTGATCTTGATGGGTCCCCCGGGGATGTCCGACGAGCTGATCGTGACCGCATGGAAGTTCCTCGTGATGACCTGAGTCAGGAACGGGAAACCGGCGATCGAGACATCCGGCTTCTTCGGGAAGCCCTGCTTCTGGATCTGCGACGCTGCCTCGTTCTGAGCGAATGCCTTGGCGCCGAAGTCGAGCGCGACGAGCACAACGAGGATGGAGATGATCCAGATCAGTGCCTTACGGCCAGCCGAGCGCTTCGGTGGCTGGTACTGGTACAAGCGAACCGCCTCCTGCTTGCTCTCAATCGCTGCGGCGGATGCGGTCCGTCCGGCGAGCTAGGGGTCAAGGAAGATTGCTGAGGTTGACGACCTGAATCTGGGCCGAGTCGCGGTCTGCCACGTACAGGTACTGGCCGTCGGGAGACTCCGTCATCTCCCTCGGCGACAAACCACTCAGGATGTATCCGACCAGCGCCGGTTTGTTGTTGAGCGCCGCATTCGGGGCAATGACGGCCAGGTTATGCGCCCTATTCGATGTGTGCAGGCCATCGTTGTCGGTGACAACCAGCCGGGAACCGTCCTTGACGAACACGATGCCGATCGGGGTCTGGCCCACCCGCACTCTGACGTGCAGTGCATTGCCGGGGTCGGTTCGTAGCAGGCTGGCTGAGAATCCCAGCACTTCGTTGCTCTGCCTGGTGGTCACCCAGACCGTCTCGCCATCGGGTGAGATCGCGATACGGGCGGGGTTGCAGCCCGCCTTGACGTGGCGGATCACCGCCGATTCCTGGTCGCCCTTGGTCGTCGCCTTGTTGACGTCCACGACGGTCAGCTGACCTGGCACGACCGGCTGGTTCTGGACGAAGTTGGTCGCGTAGAGGGTCTGGCCGTCGCGCGACACGGCGACGCCAACCGGCTGCTTTCCGACATGCAGCGAGCCCACATAGGCCGAGTTGAAGTCGTGCGTCCGCAGTGCCTTGCCCAGGTTGAAGACGCCGACCTCATCGGCGAACTGCAGGGCCACGAACGCGTACTTGTTATTTGGCGTCACGGCGACGCCGACTGCGCGCCCGTACCCGGTCAGGCCAGGCACGCTCAGCGAACCGATCAGCGCGCTGGA
>DATAEH010000297.1:0-3697 GCA_036258115.1 Streptosporangiaceae bacterium | reverse complement strand
GAGAAACAAGCCGTTCGTGTAGAGCGTCACGTCACTCATCGGGTCCTTCCGCCTGCGGTTTGTTGCCTTGTCGTGGGCGAGCTCGCAGATGCGCGCGCTCACCCTGCCTGCCGAACAAGCTGAGGAACTCGACCGGTTCGGCGTCTGCAGCGCCGAACCAGTGTGGTACCCGGGTATCGAATTCGGCTGCCTCACCGGGTGCGAGTTGAAGGTCGTGCTCTCCGAGCACGAGCCGCAGCCGTCCGTGGAGAACATAGAGCCACTCGTAGCCCTCGTGGCTTTGCGGCTCGGGCTCGCGTGATCGGCTGCCTGGCGGGACCACCAGCTTGTATGCCTGGATGCCGCCAGCTCGCCGTGTGAGCGGCAGCATCGTCATGCCGTGCCGGGTCACCGGGCGCAGGTGAATGCGTGGATCCCCGGTTGGGGGCGCGTCGACGAGCTCGTCGAGCGTGACCCCGTGTGCTCGTGCCAGCGGCAGCAACAGCTCCAGGGTCGGCCGGCGCGATCCGGACTCAAGCCTGGACAGCGTGCTGACGGAAATGCCGGTCGCCTCTGACAGATCGGCCAGGGTCGTCTCCCGCTCCTTGCGCAGTGCGCGCAGCCGGGTACCAACGGAGGTGAGGCTCGAGCCTTCTGGCATGAAGCCAGTTTGCCATATCGGCAACAACGCTTGCCAGTTTTGGCAAGCGCCAGCACAGTCGACGTGGAGGTGGTCAAGGTGACCGGTAACTATGACGTGGCTGTGATCGGAGGCGGCGCCGCCGGATTGAACGGGGCCCTCATGCTGGCCAGGTCGCGGCGGTCGGTGGTTGTCATCGATGCAGGAACCCCGCGGAGTGCCCCGGCCGTCGGCGTGCACGGCTTCCTGTCGCGTGACGGGATTCCACCATCTGAGCTCCTTGAGCGCGGCAGGGCAGAGGTTCGCGGTTATGGCGGACAGGTGATGCCCGGCCAGGTGCGCTCCGTGGCCAGGGAGAACGGCCGGTTCGGGGTGATGTTGGCCGACGGCAGGAGCCTGCATGCGCGTCGACTGCTGGTGGCCACTGGGCTGGCCGACGAGCTACCCGACATAGCTGGCCTGCGTGAACGGTGGGGCAGGGACGTGATCCACTGCCCTTACTGCCATGGCTGGGAGGTCCGGGACAAGGCCATAGCAGTGCTCGCTACCGGGCCAATGTCGGCGCACCAGGCACTGCTGTTCCGCCAGCTGAGCGACGATGTCAAGTTCTTCTCGCATACCATGCCGCCGGAACAGCAGGAGCAGCTGACTGCGCGCGGCATTCGCATCGTCGACGGCGCCGTGGCGTCACTAGAAGTCTCTGACGACCACATTATTGGCGTACGGCTTCAGGACGGAACCTTGATCAGTCGCGAGGTCGTCGTGGTGGCCCCGCGGATGACGGCTCGCGCCGAAATACTGGCGCCCCTGGGACTGCGGCCTGCTGAGCATCCCGCAGGGACCTACATTCCCGCCGACCCGACCGGCCGTACCGAGGTACCAGGAGTGTGGGTTGCTGGCAACGTCACTGACCTGGCCGCACATGTCGGCGCGGCAGCGGCGGCGGGCGCCGTTGCAGGCGCGCATATCAATGCCGATCTCGTTGCCGAGGAGACTCGCGAGGCGCTAGCGCTCTCGGCAACGTCTGGAGCGTGATGCGAACTGCCTAGCGGCTTGCGAACCCGCGCCGATGATGCAGGGCGGTTAGCGGGCATCCTGAGGTCATGACGCTTCCGCCGACCCGGCCAGGTAGTGAGCACGAGGTTGCTCCCGAGCATCTCCATGACGGTGAACATCACGATGACCGTGAACACCACCATCATGGGCATGAGCCCCGTGAAGGCTTTCTTGGCAGGCTCCGGCATCTGTTGCGTCCCCATTCACATGAACACGCGAGCTCTGTTGATCCAAAATTGGAGGCCAGCGCTGAGGGCATGCGCGCGCTGTGGATCTCGTTCGCGGCGCTTGGAGCGACAACGCTGATCCAGGCGGCAGTCGTGTGGTTGTCGGGATCAGTCGCGCTGCTGGGCGACACTATGCACAACGCGTCCGACGCGCTGATCGCGATCCCGCTCGCGGTCGCCTTCGTGCTCGGCCGCCGACCGCCGAACCGGCGCTACACGTACGGGTACGGCCGCGCTGAGGACCTGGCCGGCATCGTGATCGTTCTGATGATCGCGCTGTCGTCAATCCTGGTCGCCTGGGAGGCGATCAGTCGGCTGATTCACCCGCAGCGCGCCACGGACCTGGCGGCTGTTGCCGGCGCGGCGATCGTGGGTTTCGCCGGCAACGAGGTTGTCGCCAGATATCGCATGCGGGTGGGCCGCAAGATCGGCTCCGCCGCGCTGGTGGCCGACGGGCTGCATGCTCGTGCAGACGGCTATACGTCGCTCGCCGTTCTGCTGGGAGCGGGAGGGGTGGCGCTCGGCTGGACGTGGGCGGATCCCGTCGTGGGGTTGCTCATCACGGTGGCTATCGTTGCCGTGCTCAGGCAGGCCGCTCAGGACATTTACCGGCGCCTGATGGACGCCGTCGACCCTGCGGTCGTCGAGCGGGCCGAGGAAGTGCTTTCTTCGACGCCCGGAGTCCTCGGCGTTGGCCACGTAAGGATGCGCTGGACCGGACACCAGCTGCGGGCCGAGTGCGAGGTCATCGTCGATCCGGGGTCTTCGGCGCTCGAGGCACACGAAGTGACCGTCAGCGCCGAGCACAATCTGCTGCACGCGATGCCGGGCCTGGTCTCGGCCCTCGTGCACGCTGACCCTGACCAACGTGGAGGCGCTGATCACCACTCGGTGCTCGCTTCGCACCGATAAGCGCAACGCGGAGGTCCTGCGTAGGCCGGCGCCGGGAATCGGCGTCATCCCGAGCCTGGCGTAATAAGGCAGCAGCGGCTCGTCGCACACGAGATCGATCGAATACATCTGTTCGCAATCCAGCACGCGCCGCATCAACTCAGTGCCTATGCCTTGACTCTGAAACTCCGGCAGCACCTCGAGCCAAGGAATGAACGCGGTCAGGACCCCGTCGCTGATCATGTTGACGAAACCGACGATCTTGCCCGTAGCTTCGTCGATCGCCATGACGACTCGAAAGCTGCCTCTGAGCACCGCTAGGTGCTGGGCCTTGGACGGGCGGCGTGGCCAGCCGACGAAGAACCCCTCGAGCATGTTCTCATCGACGTCATTGACGTCTTCCGTGTAGCGGACCATTGATTGCCTCCACGCGTTCCGGCTGTTCTGCCTAACGCATTGTGGCAACGCGATCCAGGTCGAGATTGCCGCTCCCGCGAACGGGCTAGGCGGCGGCTGGTGGGCTGTGGCTGTGCAGGGTGCGGCCGTCGGGGCTCCGCGCCGTGGTGGTGCCGTCGGCGTTCAGCGTGATGGTCCAGCCCCACCGGTGGATCAGGATCAGGTGGTGGAACGTGCACAACAAGATGCAGTTCCCCAGGCTGGTCGTCCCGCCTTTGCTGCGGGGGATGATGTGATGCACCTGGCATCCGGCGGGGGGTGTGTCGCAGCCGGGGGCGGCGCAGTGCTTGTCGCGGGTGATGATGGCGCGGCGCAGGTGCGGCGGCACCAGCTCGGTCACCTTCCCCACATCCAGGGGCAGGCTGACCGACCCGGCCGGCGGCGGCAGCGTCCCGGTGCGCAGCCAGGAGGCGAGGCCGGTGGGGCCGGAGAGCAGGGCGATGGCGTG
>DATAEH010000296.1:0-3169 GCA_036258115.1 Streptosporangiaceae bacterium | reverse complement strand
CCCACCGCCGACGTCACCGTGGTCGTCGCCGACGCCTACCCCAACTTCGGCAGAGCCCTGCTCGTCGATGGCGCACGGCCAACGAGCCACTCCGCTGATCAGCCCATTGCGCAAATCCGGTCCTCCGGGTGGGATCGGTCGCATCGATCTCGTCGAGCGGAGGCGGCCATGGCCGATCACATCTATCGGGTCGCGGAAATCGTGGGCAGTTCGCCAGAGAGCCTGCAACAGGCGATCCGCAACGGGGTGGCGCGCGCCGGCCAGAGGCTGCGCAACCTCGAGTGGTTCGAAGTGACCGAAATCCGCGGCCAGATCGACGATGGAGCGGTGGCTCATTTCCAGGTCGGACTGAAGGTCGGCTTCCGTCTCGAGGAGGCCGGTTCGCAGTAGCCGCAGCGGCATAGGTCATTCGCTGTCACGGAGCGACCGGCATGGCCATAATCGCCGAGTGATCTCCGAGGACGCCAAGCGTGCTGTGCTGACCGCGCCCCAGGTTGCGGCCCTCTTCGGTGTCGACCCGACCACCAGATGACGCGTCCGGGCGTGGAGGAAGGCCGCCCCCCCGGCCGTGTCGCCCGTCCTGGACCGCACATTCAAGATCGGTCTTGTGCTCAAGGCAGCGGACGGCGTGCTGGAGATCGTCGCCGGGGCGCTGCTTGTGTTCATCAGCCCGAGCACCATCGAGCGGCTCGCTCACACGGTCACCGCTCACGAACTAGGCGAAGACCCGCACGATCGGTTCGCTAACTACATCCTGCACACGACAGCGCATCTGGGCAGCGGCACGACCTTGTTCGGCGCCATCTACCTGCTCAGCATCTCGAAGGTGATCCTCGTCGCGCTGGTGCTGCGGAACAAGCTGTGGGCGTACCCCTGCCTGATGGGGCTGCTCGGCGTGTTCATCGGCTTCCAGCTGTATGTCATGGTCTTCGTCGCGTTCTCGTGGGGCCTTGCCGCATTGACGGCCTTCGACGTGCTGCTGGTCTGGCTGACCTGGCGGGAGTACCAGGCGCGACGAGCCGAGCGGCTTGCCGCGGCCCTGGACAGTCGCTCCTAGGCTCCCTGGCGAATCGTCGATGCGCTTCCAGATCGGCGGCGTTTGTACGCTTGCTGACATGGCTGTTTCGTCGCTGATGGTCCCCCTCGGCACGCTAGCGCCCGACTTTGCCCTCCCGGACCTGGCGGGCACCACCGTCCGGCGCGACGACTTCGCCGCGGCACCTGCGCTGCTGGTCGCATTCGTGTGCAATCACTGTCCGTACGTACGTCACATCGAGGCCGAGCTGAGCAAGGTGCTAGCGCAGCGCCCCAGCCTGGCAGTCGTGGGGATCTGCACCAACGACATCGATGCCTATCCGGACGACCGACCCGAGCGCCTGGCCGAGCAGGCCCAGCGTGCCGGCTGGGTCTTCCCGTACCTAGTCGACCACGACCAACAGGTCGGTCGTGCCTACAACGCCGCCTGCACGCCCGACTTCTTCCTGTACGACCGACAGCGCAGGCTGGCCTACCGCGGCGCGTTCGACGAATCCACGCCAGGAAACGGCAAGCCGGTGACCGGAGACCTGCTGCGCGCCGCAGTGGGGCAGGTGCTCGCCGGCAAGCCGGTACCCGAACCGCACACGCCAAGCATGGGGTGCTCTATCAAGTGGCGATCATAAGCCGACTTGATGCACCCATGCGGTCAGCGTTCCCCTCAATCATCTTGCCGTCAGGCATGGATTTCACCTGATTGATCAGCTTCACGCCAAAGTCGCGGATCGGCATGGGCGGCCAGTCCCGCACCACCACGTCGTTCAACTGGACCAGGCCGCCACCCGGTTGCAGCCGCTGCCGCAGCGCCTGCACCGCATGAACGTGCCGGCCCCGTCCACCCGCCAGCACCACCAGCCAGCGCCGAAGCCCCTTCTCGGACCCGTTCCTAGACCGCCCAGGGGCTTTGTGGTTCCCGGTCGGCGTGCAGGGATCGTCGCGGACTGCCCACGCGTACCTCAGCAGCGAGAGCGGCTGAAAGGCTCAATCCTCCGACCGCGCCGGGCAGCACGGAGGTGAATGACAGGAGTAGCCGCTGGCGCGACTGACGGTCCGTCGCTGGCGTTGCCGGAGCGGCTCGGATGCCTGCTCGGTGAGGTGGTGAGCGCATGAGCGCCTTTACTCGCGACGTAGCCAACCGTTCCGGTGAGCTGGACCGGTTGTGCGAGATCCTCGTGCCGCGCGGCGTCAACCGGTCCGCTGCGGCGTCGCGCACGGCGACCGCGGCACCGTGGCGTTCATTTGCCGACGATGAGAACGCCGCGCGCAACGCACTGCAGGCGGCCGAGATCGACTACATCGAGCGGGACGCGCTGACCACACGGCTGCAGAACGTGCCCGGCGGCGGGCAGCCACCTTCCGCAGGCTTCTCGAGGCGTGCGTCAATCTCGAGGTCATTCTTCCGGTGCGGATCTTCGAGAACGACTTCTACGCGGTGATCTGCTCCGATACCGTGGCCGTAGCCTTGGCCGCTCTCGGCGACCAGGTGGTGGCCGCCTCACCGTCGCGAGAGGTGCGGCACCTCGGCTCGAGTGCGTGCGACGTCGTGCAGTCTTCGATGGCCCCGACCAGCAGCTCGTGCAGGAGCGAGTCAGGGTCGGCTACGCAGGCGTGCGCGATCCCCTGCACGGCATAGCGGACGATGGCCGGCGCCGCCTGTCGACGGAATGCCCGGTGCGAGATCGAGATGTTGTGGGTGAAGCGGCGCGCCCACGCGGCGGCCCCAGGTGCGAGCGCGAGGGCGTCAGTGCTCGCCTGACTCAGCGGCGCACCGGAACGGCCGTCCAGGTCGGCCAGCAACCGCTCGCAGGTTAGGACGGCGGTAGCCATCATCTGCTGTCGCTCTTCGGCCACGACCGGCAACGCAGTCCTGGCTGCCCGCAGTGCGATCCGGGCGTCGATGCGCAGATCAGATCCGGTCAGGCCGATCACGTCGGGAACGAGCTCGACCAAGGTCTGTCGCCTCTCATCGGAGATGAAGTCGTTTACCTGCCGGGCGAGCTCGGCGAGCAGTGGGTGCGTGCAGGCCGGATGGTCGCTCCACTTCTCGCCGGCTAGGTAGGACGCGTACTCCATGAGGCATGCGCCCTTCGGCGCTCTGCGGTGCTTTCCCCGAGACAGCAGCGGAAGATACTCA
>DATAEH010000295.1:0-16936 GCA_036258115.1 Streptosporangiaceae bacterium | reverse complement strand
GCACATGCCGATGACGCCCGCGGTCGCCACCAGGACGAAACCGACGATCATGGCCTTGGAGTTGGCCGTACTCGGTTGCATGTCGGTCATGGATGACCCGGTGCTCGTCATTTTGTCCCCCGATGTCGTCGTGCTCAGTGGTCTAGCGTTCCCGCCCGTGACGGCCGCCAGTCACCCTCGGCGGGTGATGTCGCGGCGCCCGCGCGCAGGTGAGTCGGCTCGAGGCCGAGCTGACCGGGGCTAAGGGGCAGACGACCAAGCGGCGGCTCGGATGGCGCGGGCCTATCGCTGTGCTGCTCATTGTGCTCGGCTGCGTGCTGGCGCCGATCTCGGTACTGAGCGTGTGGACGGCGAAACAGATCTCGAACACCGACCGATACGTGGCGAACGTGGCTCCGCTCATCAGCGAACCAGCGGTGCAGAGCGCACTAACCGACAAGATCAGCGCTGCCGTCAGCCAGCAGGTCGACGTGCAGAGAGTCGCCACACAGGCTGCAGCGCAGCTTTCGCACCGGGGGCTGACGCGGCTCGGCACGCTGCTGGCGAACTTCTCAGGATCGATCGCCGGCGCCGTAGACGGCCTCATTCACAGCACGGTCGCCAAGATTGTCCGCAGGCCTCTGGTCAGGAATTTGTGGATCCAGGGCAACCGTGCCGCGCACACCCAGCTCGTTAACGCGCTGGCAGGCCGCAACAGCGCGCTCAGTTTGTCCAACGGCAAGGTGGTGATCGAACTCGGGCCAGTGATCGGCAAGGTCAAGGCCAGGCTTTCAGCCCGCGGTCTCACGCTGGTGACGAGGCTCCCGCCGATCAATCCGACGTTCCCGCTGTTCTCTGCCAAGTACCTCGTCCAGGCGCGCTCGGCCTACAGACTCCTGACCACGCTCAAATGGGTTCTCCCGCTGGTCACACTGGCACTGCTCGCAACCGGTGTCTATGTCGCCAGGCGGCACCGGCGGGCTCTGATCGGCGCGGGCCTCGGGCTGGCGGCTTCCATGCTGGTGCTGGCAGTCCTGCTGGCCATCGGACGGGCCATCTACCTGAACAAGGTGCCAGCCACTGTGCTGCCTGCCGATGCGGCGGGCGCCGCTTTCGATACGATCGTGCGTTTTATCAAGCAGGGCCTACGGGTCCTGCTGGTGCTCGGCCTCGTGGTCGCAGTGGCTGGCTTCATCACCGGGCCATCGGTTACCGCCGTGAAGACCAGGCAGGCATTCCGCACCGCATTCGGCGTGATCAGGGGAACCGGCGAGCGAGCCGGACTCAGCACGGGACCCGCAGGAGAATGGGTTTACAGGCATCGGACACCGCTTAGGGCCGGCGCCGTCGCGATCGCGGCCCTGGTCTTTATCTTGTGGACCAATCCCACCGGGCTCGTGGTGCTCCTCATCGCCGTTGTCCTGGCGGTCCTGCTCGGGATGATCGAGCTCGTCGGCCGCCCGCCCGCCGCCACCAGCACGGCCGGACCTGGCAGCTGAGGTGCCCGCCAAATTATCCCGCCGCGGACACCTCAAACCGATGTGGTTTCATGTCCGCGACGGCGGGCAGTTACCGCGATCCATTGACCGGTAACGTCACGGCGTTTATCGGATTCCATCAGACTGGCATGCTGTGCACATGACGAATGATGGCCCGGCTGCTGAGCGCGGTCCGGAAACGGATTCGCGGCACCACCGCGGTTCCGCTGGCAAGCACACTTCGGCCATCGGCGACTCGCGCGACTTGCCCGCGGACCACATGCCGCTTGAGCGTAGGCCGCCAGACGGCGATCCGCCGGGCCCGACCAGGCGAGCGGTGCTCTGGTCCGAGGCCGAGGCCAGGGGCGTGCCGCTGCGCGCCATCCTGGCCACGATTGTGGCCGTCATCCTCTTCTACCTGGTCGGCAAGGTCATCTACCGGCTGCGCGACGTCATCTTCCTGATCATGGTGGCCGGATTCATCGCTTTGCTGCTAAACCCCATGGTCGTGTACGCCCAGCGCTGGGTTGGGCGGCGCGGGGTCGCAGTCGCGATCGTGACCGTGCTGGCGTTGGTCTGCTTCGCCGGGCTGGCCGTCGCGTTCGGATATCCCCTGGTCAACGGCGTCACTCATCTGGCAGACAACCTGCCGGGGTATGTCAGCAAGGCCGAGCACGGCAAAGGCTGGATCGGCCACCTGGTCACGAAGTACCACGTCCAGAACTGGGTGCAGGCCAATGCTCCCAAGCTGGCGAGTTACGGAAAGGACATCGCCAATCCGGTGATCAGCGTGGGCAGGGGCGCGTTGTCCCTCGTGATCGCCCTGCTGACGATCTTCGTCCTCGTCGTGCTACTGCTGATGGAAGGACCCAAACTGCGTGCCGGTCTGCTCGGCCTCATGGTGCCCGCCAGGGCCGCGCGCTACCGCGGCATCGCATCGGCAGTTAACGGATCCGTGACCGGGTACATGCTCGGGAACTTCGCGACATCGATCATCGCGGGCCTGGTGGTCTTGGTGACGCTGCTCATCCTTGGGGTCCCGTTTCCGTTCCTGTGGGCCCTCTGGGTAGCGCTTGTCGACTTCCTGCCGATGATCGGCGGCGCCCTGGCAGGTATCCCTGTCGTCCTGTTCGCGCTGACCCAGGGTCTGGCGGCGGGCCTCGTCACACTGATTGTGTTCCTGCTTTACACCCAAATTGAGAATCACGCGCTCAATCCGCTGATCATGAGCAGAACCGTCAGGATCAACCCGCTGCTCGTACTGATCTCCATCCTGGTAGGCGCATCGATCGGCAGCTGGATCGACGGGATCTTCGGCGGCTTCGTAGTCGCGCTGTTGTCCATCCCGCTTGCCGGAGCGGTTCAGGTCATCGTGCGCGAGGTCTGGCAATCTACCGATCCCGCCGTCCTCGATCCGGCCATCGTCAGCCCGGCGACTGTCGTGCAGGAGACCAGCGTGCCGCCCGCGCGGGGAGGCGGCCCTCCGCCAGCTGGACCCCGGCTGCGGCCGGAGCGTCGCGCGGTGCCGCGCCGTCCCTACCAGTGGAGTCGGCGACTTCCCGCCCCGCGGCAGGACTCCGCCGCGGGGCCGCCGGCCTAGCCAGGCCCTCCGACTGCCAGGCCGAGCGCCCGCATCGCCTTACGGTAAGCAACGGCGACAGCGTCAAATTTCAGGTGCAGCTCGTCTGCTAGGTCGAACGGAACCCGCTCGGGCCGCTGCGATTCGACCACCACCTGATCCTGGCCGAAGATGGTGTCCTCGAACTCCTGCAAGACGCGTTCTGGCTGGTCGAAGTTGTAGTTCCGGCCGATGAGCACGTAGCCAGCGCAGGTATCTGCCCCCATCGGCTGCGAGGCGAAGAAGTACACCATGCCCCTCTCGCCGCCCCAGCCGAGCCTCAGCACAATTGTGTAAGGCAGGTGCAGCTCGTAACTGCTCCGCCGCTCCGGCGGCCCCGACTCGGCGTTGGCGAACACAGGGAAGTCATCTGTATTAGGCGCCTCGGGCCTGACGATCGAGTAGCGCAGCACGTTGTCATCTGTCTGCACCTCGTGCCGCGGGACGACGGGCCGCTCCGGATCGCCGAGCAGGCCGGGATGAACCCATGGGAAGTGCCCGAAGTCGGTGAAGTTCTCCACCTGACGCGCGGCATCGCACTGCCAGCGGTACGGGCCGGCCTGAATGGTCTGCCACGAGGCGCCCTCCAGCTCGGGCACGTCCGGCAAAGCCCAGCGCGGCTCGCTGAGCGCAACCCAGATCAAGCCGTACCGCTCCGTCGCGCGGAACGCCGGAACCTTGGCTTTCGCAGGAACTCGCCCCGGATCGGCGAGCTGCGGGATGGCCACGCACCGGCCGTCACCCGCGTAACGCCATCCGTGATAGGGGCAGACCAGTTCCTCCCCGCTGACCCAGCCGAGTGAGAGGGCGGTGCCGCGGTGCACGCACAGGTCAGACATCGCCCGGATCCCGGATGGCGAGCGCCACAGCACAAGGGACTCACCCAGGAGGTCCGCCGGGATCGGCTGGTCACTGAGATCGGAGGCGAAGGCGACCGGATGCCAGCACGCCCGCAGCGCCTGGAGGTCCGCGAAGACTCCTGGACGGGCCTGCCGGCTTGGTCGAGCGGCGGATGAAGAACCCATAGCTGACCATAACTTCCCAACCACAGTTGCAAGCAGATGCCCGTCGGCCGTCCTGCGGCAGGCGATCTGATCAACCGGCCGGCTCGGCAGCGGCAGGAACGCGATTTCGGCGCCGAACCGGTTGTGCGGATTGGTTGAGTCCGCAATCCTGAGCAGACGCTCGCCCATGGCATGACGACAGCAGGAACACCGCACGACATGGCGTTATCTTCCGCGCTCGCGCTCGGAGCAGGCCAGTTAGCCGGCACATCGCTCATGGCCAGGACTCCGGGGACCGACAAGCCATCGCTGGCGCCTGCCGCGCCCGCGGTCACATCTGTTCCCGCGGCGCAGCATCCCGCCCACGTCTTGGCGGCCGTCAACCGGTCCTGTGCTTACACCACGCTGCCTCTGCGGATCGGGGTGCTCGGCTCGCTCATGGTGAACGGTCATGCCGGCGCTCTCGTGCCTGCACAGAGCCAGCTGATCCTGGCGCTGGCGCTGACCCGGGGCGGCCTCGGGAACGTGCAGTTACGCAGGCTGCTCGGCGCGGACGCCAGTCACCCGAAGCCCGCGGATTCCCTCAGGCAGCTCATTGCCAGGACCCGCCGGGGGCTTGGCCAGGCTCCGGGCGGCCGGGAGTGGATCGAGCACCTGGGTCACGGCCACTACGCGCTGCACCCTGACGCGTGGCTTGACTGGCGCGAATTCGAGACGCTCACAGCGGCCGGAGTTCAGCGCGGCGAGGCTCCGCCCCTCGCCGATGCCCTCGGCCTCGTGCGCGGTCAGCCATTCGCCGGGTGCTACTACTGGTGGCTCGAGCCAGAGCTCATTGAAATGGTGACGACCAGTGTGGTGGCGGCCGCCGAAGCTCTGGCCACGCTCAAACTGGCCGGTGGCGATCCGGCGGCAGCGGTCAGGGCGGCCAGGGTAGGGCTTGTCGCAGATTCATCGTCCGAGCAGCTATGGCGGGTCCTGATGCGCGCAGAGCATGCCGCCGGCAACCTCGCCGGCGTGCGAGGTGCATGGGTTCGCTGCCTGGATGTCGTGTCCGACGTCGCGGCCGACGGCCAGCCGGACGCCGCAACCTCTGCGGTCTACAGTGAGTTGCTCGCCCGCTGACCCCGGCACATTAGGCGGTCGCCGGGGGCTCAAATGCGGCTCATCTGCACGTTTTACCCTATCGGCGGTCCCGCGTTTGGACGCAGGTGAAACCATCGTCATATGAGCTCGCGTCACAAGCCGCTGCGGCCAGCGGTCACAGCGGCACTGACGCGCGTCAGCAGCGGCACTAAAGCGCCGGCCGCCGGGCCCCGCCTTCAGGTGGAAGACCAGTTGCAGTCGAGGGTCCGGATTCCGGCTGACATGGTCCGGTGCGTCATCGCTCTAGCCGAGATCGCTCTGCTCGTCGGCATCGCTCTGCTCGCGAGCGCAACGGCGACCGGCGTGGAAATCGATGTGGTCGGCGCCAGCAAGCATTTGCCGCACGCGTTGCTGCATCTGATCGGCTGGGCAGGGGGCATAGCGCTGCTGATACTGCCGATCGCACTGGCGATCAGAGCGCTAACTGTCAAGCAGTACCGCAGGCTCGCCGAGGCGGTGGTCACGGGCGGGATCGCGGTGGGCGTGGTCGCGCTGGCCAATGTCCTGCTGAACCAGCCAGCCCTGGCACACCTGCACGTCGCTTTGCACACCACCAGAGGCGGCGTGACGGGCCGGCATGAGGCCACGCTGGACGGCTACCTGGCCGGCCTGGTTGCCTACGTCACGGTTATCGGGCTAAGAGGCCGGACCCAGTGGCGCACGGCGTTCTTGACCACCATCGGCTTCTACATCGTCGCAAGCCTTGCCGACAAGCACGCGACGGTGTTGTCGCTGCTGATCACCATTGCCATCGGCTCCGCGGTCGGCTCGGGGCTCAAGTACGCACTCGGAACCACGACGGGCCGGCCGTCAGCCGCCGCGATTGCAGTCGCGCTGAGCTCGGACTACGATCCGATCGTGGCGATCCGGCGCGTCGCCAATGGCAGCTCCGAAGTACGCAAATATGCGGCCACGGTAGCCAGCGGCGAGCGCGTCGACGTGACCGTCTTCGACCGCGATCAGCAGGCCGCCGACGCCTTCTACCGGCTGTGGCGGCGCGTGCGCTTGAAAGCGAACGTTTCGCGCAGCGCGCCGCTGTCGCTCGAGGGGGCGATCGAGCGGCAAGCGCTGCTGATCTACGCGACGGAGGACTCCGGCGTGCTGACGCCGCGCCTGCGGGCGGTGATCAAGGTCGGCCCGGACGCTGGCGTTCTCGAAACCGATCACATCGAGGGCACGACACTCGCTGAGCTTGGCGAGAAGACGACCGATGACCAGCTCAGACGGGTCTGGGACACGGTCTTGCGGCTGCACAAGCACCGGGTCACCCACCGCGCTCTCACCGACGAGCGCATCATGTTCGTGCACGGGCCAGGTCCGCAGGAGGTAGCGCTGCTGGAGCCAGGCAACGGCGACGTCGCCGCGACCGATCTGCAGTTCCGGCTCGACCTGGTCCAGCTCATCGCACAGACAGCGCTGCTGGTGGGCGCGGACCGGGCCGTTGACATCGCCACAGAGAAAGTGCCCAGAGAAGGGCTGCTCGGCCTCGTGTCCCTGCTGCAGCCCGTCGCGTTGTACCGCTCGACCCGCTCGGCATTCCGGGGCAGGAGACAGGTCCTCGCCGACGTCCGAAAGCGCCTGCTGGCCGCAGCGCCCGATGGCGAGGTGATGCCCGCGCAACTCGACCGGGTCAGGCCACGCACGCTGATCACCTTGATCGCCGGCGTATTCGCCGCGTACGTTCTCGCCAGCCAGCTAGCCAATGTCTCGTTCTCTAAGCTGCTCGCCCAGGCCAACATCGGATGGAGCCTGGTTGCGCTGGCCTGTTCTGCCGCGACTTACTTGGGCGCGACGCTGGCGATCTCAGGTTTCGTTGTTGAGCGGCTGAACCCGTTGCGTACGCTTCTTGTTCAGATTGCCGCGTCATTCGTCATCCTGGTCACCCCGGCCGCGGTCGGCGGCGTCGCACTCAATGTGCGGTACCTGCGTAAGGCCAAGCTCAGTGCCGCCGACGCGGCCGCCAGCGTCGGGGTAACTCAGGTCATGTCGTTCGCCATCTTCGGGGTTCTCGTGCTGGTCTCGGCGGCGATCGCGGGCACGTCCAACGCGGCCAAGGCGCTGACCCCGCCACACTGGGCATACATCGCGCTCGGGATCCTCGTCGGTCTGACGCTGATCGTGCTGGCCTTGCCGGCCGGCCGGCGTTTGCTCTTCTCCCGGGTCGGACCTTTCGCGAGCCAGGTCATTCCGAGGCTGGTCGACGTGGCGCAGCGGCCGGTCAAGCTCGCGGAGGGAGTCGGCGGCACGGCGCTGATCACGCTGGCCTACATCCTCTGCCTGGCGGCCTCGGTGCGCGCGGTCGGCGACGCCAACGTCCCGCTGGCCAGCATCGCGGTGGTATACCTCGCGGGCAACGCCGCTGGCTCGTTCATCCCGACGCCGGGCGGAATCGGCGCGGTCGAGACCGCCTTGTCCATCGCGCTTGCCGGGGCCGGCATGCAGCCCGCCCAGGCCATCACCGCCGTACTGCTATTCCGGACCGTCACGTTCTGGTTGCCCGTGCTGGCCGGCTGGGTCTCGTTGCACTACCTGCAGCGCGAGGACGTCATTTAGCGACGCTTCCGGTCCGGCTCACGGGAAGCGCGATCCTGGTCACCGAGTTCGCGCTTGCCACCCAGATGGCGTGCTGGTAAGAGGCGATCGCGATCGGACGATGGAAGCGATACGCCGCGCCGGCGAGCACGGCGACCCGCCGGCCTGTTGCGGCGTCGATCTCGGTTACAGAATTGCCGGCCGTATTGAGGACCCAGAGCTTGCCGTCTGCCAGCGCCATCGCCCCTGGGCCGCCGAGGTGAAACCTGGGCCCCGCGATGATCCGGACCGGTTTCCCGGTGATGGTGTTGATCTGAGTGATCGAATGCCCCCGGGCGCTGGCAACCCAGAGCATTCTCCTGCCCGCCACCTCCGCGACCGGCTGCCGCAGGGCAAACCGCTTGCCGCGCAGGGTGGCCTTCCAGGCTCCCGTCACCGCGTCCATGACGGTGATCGTGTTCTTTCCTTCATTGGCGACCCACAGCAGTCTGTGGCTCACCGCGAGAGCACTCGGATAGGCAAAGCCATTATGCCGGAATACCCGCAGCTTTTCCCCGGTGCGTGCATTTATCAGAGAGACGGCGTTGCCGCCAGGGTTCGTCACCCACAGGCGGTTGCCGAAAAGTAGCAGGGAATGTGGTGCACCTACGCCGCCGATTGTCCTGACAACAGCCCCGTTGCCTGAACGCAGCTCCGTAATCGCATTGGCGACCATGTCGGCTATCCACAGATGTCCGCGGCCGGACGTGATGGCGCCTGGGGCCAGGAACCTTGAGCCTGAACCCTTACCGACTTTCTGCGCCTCGCCATGTCGCCACCCGAGTTCGGTGACCGAGTTGCCGGCCGAGTTCGTGATCCACAAATGGTGCCCCGCGCCAGCTATGCCGGCAGGTTTGTGCAGGCCAAGGGCGATCGCAGAGAAGACACGCACGTTCTGACGGGCCACGGAGCCCCGGTCAGACCAGTCAGCCACGCGCACTACTGCATACGCTGCGCCAGCGCCAAGCAACGCTGGTACGCACAGCGTGACGACAGTCCGCCTGAGTCTCCACCGAACCGGCCTCGACCCGGGCGGCAGGGAGGCATGCCGGGGCGAATATCCGATGTTTACGGCCAGCACGGCACTCATCAGCCCTTAAGTAAGGATTGCGAAAATGTGTTGGGGACGATACGGGTGCCGAATACCTTACCGAGGAGCGAAAATAATCGCGAGCCTGCAATGCATTGCAGTTTCCGGGCCGCCGAGCGTATTTCTCGGTCATGGCGGCCGACTCTGGCTGATAAATGCCGAATTTGGCGGCCGACTACATCTCGCTCACTGAGCCGAAAACGCCGGTCAGGATGCGCCGGTTAGTCCCGTTAGGACGCTGAGCGCGCTTGCCGGATGCCGATCGCAGTCAGCAGCAGTCCGACCACGGCCACGATCGGACCGATGATGGCCCAGACTGAGTTGCCAGACATGAAGCTGCCGCCAATGACACCGAAACCTTGTAGTGCCCAGATAACCCCGGCAATGGTGGCAATGCCCCCGACCGCCGTCAGCACGCCGCTTCGCACGGTTACCTCCAAGTCTGCGCTATGCCAGCCGCGCGGTGGCCAGGGCGGCCGCCAGCAGCACGACACCCCATGACAGAGAACGCAGCGCCCGCTCAAGCGGTTCAAGCAGCCGGCTGGCATCGAGGCTTGTCACCTCGCCGGAATTGAGCGTGATGCTGCCCGTCACGGTAGACGTGCGGCGGCGCAGCATTCTGGCCGGCGTGCTCAGGTGTCGCTGCCCGGCCGAAAGCGCCATGGCCGCGCCCGCGGCGACGACCGGGGCCACTGCGAGACGGCCCGCCTCGGCGACGTAGCCGGTAAGCGCGGGAAAGGCGCCCCAGGCGGCGGCGAACCCCAGGTCGGTGTGGATGAGGCCACCAAACAGCTCGGCGTTATAGCCGACAACCAGCAGGGGGCCGATGATCATGAAAGGCAGCAGCCCCCAGCCGACCCTGGTTATCCCGATCGCCCCGAGCGCCACCGCTCCGGCCAGCCCGGCAACAGTCACGCAGATGAGGGCGCTGCGCGATATTGCCGTGCGCAACGGCCTGCCGTGCAATTCATCGAGCGCGTGCGCGGCCAGGCCCACAGCCAGGAAAAAGGCGATCAGCGCCGCCACCAGCCGGTCAAGCCTGACCTGGGGAGCCAGCATCGCGCCGAGCACGACATAGGACAGATGCCACGCGGTGAACGGTGGGTGCAACAGGGTCCACCAATCCCGCAACGGCCCAGGACCAGCGGCGTAGTAGGCCGGCCTGGCCTGCGGTTCAGCCACCTGACCTGGTTCCCGACATGACGAGGCCACCGCCGAGGCTCATCAGCCTGACAACGACGTCGGTGAAGCCGGCGTCCCGCCACGCCTGCTTTGTCCACCCGACCGGGTACCTGCGGTAATGGCTGGAAATGTTCGGCCCGAGAAATCGGCCGACGACAAACCATTCGCGGCCTCCGGTAAGCAGTCCGCCAAGCGGCAGGGCCAGCCGCGTGTAGAGCCACCAGGCCGCCCGCCAGAACGGAGCGGGCGGCACGCAGAATTCCAGGCTGGCGACCCGGCCGCCAGGACGGACCACCCTGGCAAGCTCAGCGAGCGTGGCCTGCGGGTCCTCCACGTAGCGCAACAGGTAGGTAAAGGTAAGGGCGTCCACGCTTGCGTCAGGCAGCGGCAGCTGTTCGGCTCGTCCTGCCACCAGGCTGATCCGGCTGGACTGGCCAGCCGCGGCAACGTTAGCCTGGCCCCGCCGCAGCATTTGCTCGGTCAGGTCAACTCCGAGCACCCGGGCTCTGGTGCGACCGGCCAGCTGGATCGCTACGCCAGCAGTCCCGGATGCTACGTCTAGCACGACGCTGCCCGGCGCGGGCCCGATCTGGTCGACCATTGCCCGCCGCCACCGCCCGTTCTGGCCGAAGGACAGTATCTCGGCCAGGCGGTCGTACCGGGCAGGTAGGGGAGTGAAGAGATCCTGGGCAAAGCTGTTGCGCTCGGCAGATGTCGAGAGCGACACGGGCATCTCCTTCGCGGAGTGCATGTTGCACTGTGCGGCACCCCTAGTTCTCGCAGAACTTCACCGTACGCCCTGACGGCCGGTTCAGCGGCAGACCCGCCTGCCGGCTATTCGACCGTGACGGATTTGGCCAGGTTCCGTGGCTTGTCGATGTCACGGCCCAGGGCTCGCGCTGCGTGATAGGCCATGAGCTGAATCGGGATGATCAGCAGCACGGGATCGAGCTCGCGCTCATTCTTCGGCACTGTTATCCGCATGCTGTCGCACTCCGGCACGCCCGGATGCGTGATCATGACCAGCCGGCCGTTCCTGGCCTTGATCTGCTCGATAGCGCCGAGGTTGCGGTCGGTCAGCTCATCATCGGGCACGATCGCCACGGTCGGAAGATCTTCATCGATCAGCGCAAGCGGGCCGTGCTTAAGCTCACTGGCCTGATATGCCTCGGCGTGCCGGTAGGTAACCTCCTTGAATTTCTGCGCACCCTCCCTGGCAACCGGGAAGCCGCGGACCCGGCCGATGAAGAACAAGCTTCGGGCCGCGGCCAGGTCGGCCGCCATCTCGGCGATGCGCGGCTCCGCGGCCAGTACTTCCTCGATCTGGCCCGGCAGGTTCTTCAGGCCCGCCACGATCCGCTGGCCGTCCGTTATCGACAGGTCACGGACGCGGCCGAGCACCAGCGCGAGCATCGCGAATCCGATCGACATGTGGGTGAGTGCCTTGGTCGAGGCAACGGCGATCTCCGGGCCGGCGTGCAGGTAGATCCCGCCGTCGCACTCCCGTGCGATCGTCGACCCGACGACGTTGACCAGGCCCACGACCTGCCCGCCCTTGCGCTTGACTTCCCTCACGGCGAAGGCTGTGTCGGCGGTCTCGCCTGACTGGCTGACTGCCACATAGAGCGTGTCGGGTTCGATCACCGGATTGCGGTAGCGGAATTCCGAGGCCGCCTCCGCATCCGCCGGGATCCTGGCCAGCTCTTCGATCAGCTGAGCGCCGATCTGGCCGACGTAATAGGCAGAGCCGCAGCCGAGGATCTTGACGCGGCGGAAGCTCCGCAGGTCGCGGGGGCCGAGGTTCAGCCCGTCAAGCCTTGCCGTCCCGAATCGCTCGTCCAGCCTGCCGCGCAGCATCCGCTCGACCGAGCCCGGCTGCTCGAGAATCTCCTTGCGCATGAAGTGCTGGTAACCGGCCAGCTCGACATCGTGCGCATCCAGTTCAATCCTGACCGGCGTTTTGGCGGTGTTCTCGCGCTCACGGCTGAACGTGCGGAAACCGCCTGACGTCACTGTGGCAAGCTCGCCGTCATCTAGGTGCACGACCGACGTGGTGTGCCTGACGAGTGCGGAAAGGTCGCTGGCCACGAACATCTCGCGGTCGCCGACGCCGAGAATCAGCGGAGAACCGTTCCTGGCGACCACGATCCGGTCCGGGTGCTCCTGATCGGTGACCGCGAAGGCATACGTGCCTGTGATCTGGGCGAGCGCGTCGAGAACCGCCGCCTCAAGGGTCGGCGCCCCTGAGTTGGCGATCAGGTGTGCCACCACCTCGGTGTCAGTTTCCGAGGTGAACTCCTCGCCCTTCTCGATCAGCTCCTCGCGCAGCTCCATGGCGTTGTCCAGGATCCCGTTATGCACCACGGCGATCCGGCCGCCTTCGCTGACATGCGGATGGGCGTTGGCCTCGGTCACCGGGCCGTGCGTCGCCCACCGGGTGTGACCGATGCCGCTCTTGCCGGTCAGGCGCCGCGGCAGGGAGGCTTCCAGCTCGCGTACCCGGCCGACCTGACGGAATACCTGGGTGCCCTTAGCGGAGATGATCGCGATGCCGGCCGAGTCGTAGCCGCGGTATTCCAGCCGGAAGAGCCCTTCCATGAGAATCGGAACAGCATTCTGCCCGCCGATGTAGCCCACGATTCCGCACATAGTTAGCCAGGTCTCCTCATCCGTAGACAATCCTGCGCAGCTGCCGCTCCGACAGCTCGGGGGCCGCGACAAGCCGGTTATCCAGCTCGGCGGCGATCAGCGCGAAAATCTCGCTGTTCCGCTTCCCGTATGTCCGCATGTATGCGTGCCGACGACGGACATATTCCTCAACCGGCTCGCGGTACCAGCCGACGATGTCGGTCACCACGCGCGCCGCCTCGCCAGGAGACAGACCTGTTGAGGCGGACACCTGGCTGATCAGCTCGGCATCCACCACCCCATCCTGTGGTTTCTGAGCCCCGAACGCCAAGTTCTTGCCCGAATCCGGGCAGAAACTTAACCGATGAACCCGCGGATCGGCCTTCTCAGACGCGCGCGATACTTTCCCTCATGCCCTCGCGAGCTCTCCGTGCCGCCGACGCGGCACGGCTGCGGTACCGAGTGATCAGGCACGGACCGGTCCGCGGCCTCGCCGAGGCGGCGCAAGCCAGGGGCGTCACTCCCGCCGACGTCGTAAAGACGCTGGTTGTCAGGCGTGCGGACGACGACTTCGTCTTCGTGCTGGTGCCGGGAGACAGGACCATATCCTGGCCCAAGCTCAGGGCCACGCTGGGCGTGAGCCGGCTGTCACTTCCCGACGCTGCGGTCGCCAAGGCGGCGACAGGCTACGAGCGTGGCACGATCACGCCGTTCGGCTCGTCCCTCGCATGGCCGGTCGTCGTCGACATCCGGGTGGCGGGCCGCGAGATCACACTCGGAGCTGGCGAGCACGGGGTGGCCATCGCGGCGGCTGCTGACGACATCATCAAGGCGCTCGATGCGGTCACCGCCGACGTCTCCGATCCTGAAAAAGGGGGGAATGCCGCCAGCCAGCAGGGTTCCGGTTGAGGAAGCAAGGAGCTGCGAATGACAGCCGGGACCGAACGCCACACAGTTGAACTGGCCGACGGCAGGACGCTGGCCGCGCTGGTCGCCGGACCGGCCAGCGGCCGGACGCTGCTGTTCCACACCGGGACGCCCAGCGGGCTGGCTGACGCTGCACCGTTGTTCGACATCGCGGCGGCCCATGGATTCCGGTGCGTCATGTACGCCCGGCCCGGCTATGGCAGCTCCAGTCCGCGCCATGGCCGGCTCGTCGCGGATGCGGCCGACGACGTCGCCTCCGTGCTTGACGTGGTTGGAGCGGACCGGTTCGTCACAGCAGGCTGGTCGGGCGGCGGGCCGCACGCTATGGCCACGGCGGCACTCCTCGGCGACCGCTGCGCGGCCGCGGCATCGATCGCGGGTGTCGCCCCGTATGAAGCGACGGGCCTGGACTGATTCGCCGGCATGGCGCAGGAGAATGTTGCCGAGTTCGGCGCGGCAGCCAGTTCCGAGGATGCGCTGACCGCGCTTCTGGCAAAGGAACTAACCGAGCGACCCGACATAGCCGCCACCGAGATCGCCGATGCCTTGGGCGGCCTTGTTACTACGCCGACCGCGCCGCCCTCACCGGCTGGTTCGCCGACTATCTGGCCGAGTCGATGCGCGCCGCACTCACGACGGGCATCGCTGGCTGGCGGGACGACGACCTGGCATTCGTGCGCGGGTGGGGTTTCAGCCTTGACCAGATCGCGATGCCCCTGGCCGTCTGGCACGGCGATAAGGATGCAATGGTGCCGTTCGCGCATGGTGAATGGCTAGCACGCCATGTACCGGACGCACGGGCACATCTGCTGCCTGGCGAGGGCCATCTCACGCTGGTGAGTGCCAGGTTCGACGACATCCTGCGGGATCTGGCCGAAATGTCAGACCTGGCAGACCTGGTCTAGACCGCATCGGCAGGTGTTCGCTGACCACAGGGAGGCTGCCGTCCTGTGCATCGTGCTGTGGATAAGACGCACACATCTGCCGGGTCCGGTGGATAAGCCTGACAAGTCCTGTGGATAGCAAAAAGAATCTTGTATTTACTTGCCGAACACCTTGTGCGAGAAGCCGCAGTGGCAGTAGAAATTCTCTCACCACCGACGGCGGGCCAGTCCCAGGGGAGACCCGGGGAACGCAGGGGGAGCCGGGAGACCGGCGATTTCCAGCGGAGCCCGAAACCCGGTGGCCGCCGGGCCGCGCACCGGCAGCCGAGTCATCGGTTCGCTAGCGCACCGTGCGGGGCGCGAGGCCCCTCCATCTCATACATGGAGGGGCCTCCGCTGTTTATAGGCATTTCCGACGGCCAGTATTGTGTCTTCACCGAACATCCCGGCATTGTTCTTCATAAGCATCCGAGCGGGCTAATTGAGTTATTGCCGCGCTAGCGGCGATTCCCTCTTATAGGCACAGGCTTAGCAACTATCGATTTGCAGGGCGCTCATTGTCCCTGCCGATAAGAGCTGTGATGGCCTATTAATTCCTGCGTCTCGCCCAGCGCTGCTGTATTTGCCGCACACGCGTCCGGCTACGGTGCGACACTGGCCGTGACAGTGCGCGCAGGGGTCCCGCGGGTCGGCATGGGCAACCGCATCGTTGCGCATGCCGTGCTACGCGAGAAGCGCACGAGGGCTGCCTGGCAAGCACCCGAACTAACGCGCTGCGGGGTTGTGAGGGTCGTCCTCCCTGGCTGGCACATCGGCGGGTTGCGCATGCACACAGGACGGGATTGTGAATGGGCCTCATTATTGAGCAGGGCGGGGCCTTCGACGAGTACGAGGCCGTCGCGCTGCCTCCCGGGCCTGGCCTCGCGGTTAATTCTCTCGGTTCGGCCGTCTTCGTTCGCCGCTCTGCCAGGCCCAGCCGGCGCGCTGTCCTGCACCTGGATGATTTGACCGGCTCTTTCGCGCCCGCAGATCTTGCGCGCTGGTACAACGAGCGGGGATTTCACTTCTACGTCACCGACCTTGATGTACGTGAGCCGCTCGAGGCAGCGGGTCGCCGTAGGACTCCGGCCGCGATGCGCGCGTGCTTCGCCACGCTTGACGCGGCATGCCAGCACCTGCGCAAGGCCGATGGCATCGACGCGATCATCCTGAGCGCCGAGGATGACGCGGCCGCGGCTGCCGCGCTGTGGTGCCACGCCCGCCGCCTCACCAGCCCTGTTGATGCGCTGATCGTGTCCAATCCCGACTTCGGCAGGGGCCTGCGGGGCCGCCTCGCCATCGCCTGTCCCGTGCTGGTTATCTCCGCCTCCGGCGGCAGCCAGGCGGGCTTCGGCAGGCTGGGGAGAAGGGACCGGCGCGGTACTGACGGCGTCTCGCTCGGACAACACGTGACATGGCTGTACCTAGACCAGAGTCCGACCGCTGATGTTGATGCGGGACGCAAGCGGCTGTTCGACGAGATGGGCCGTTGGCTCGGCGCCTACATGTACGGCCAGGTCCGCGATCAGTTGCTCTAACCCGCCTGAGTGACGACTTGCGGCTGCGCTGCCGCTAGGTCCCGCGGCACAGTTATCCGACGGCGATGCTCCTAGGCAGGGATCGGCACGCCGAGCCCGCGTAGCTCGCCCCTGAGCGTGCCTGCCGTCAGGTACCGGATGGCAACGATGCCGAGTTCGCGGGCGACGGCGACGTTGGCCGCCAGGTCATCGATGAAGACTGTCGCGCCTGGCTCGAGGTCGTAGCGAGCTAGCAGCACCTCAAATATCTTGCGCTCAGGCTTGGCGACGCCTTCGTTGCCTGAGATCACACAGCCGTCGAAGTAGCCGAAGAACGGGAACCTAGCCTGGCGCAGCAGGAATTTGTCCGGCTCCATGTTGCTCAGCGCGAGGCACTGCAGGCCAGCCGACCTGACGTCGGCGAGCACTGCGACCGCCTCGTCGAGCTGCCCGGCGATCATCTCTTCGCTGCGCTCCGACCACGCCATGATCAGGTCTGCCCGGTCCGGGTGCGCCGCTGCCAGCTCCCGGCAGGACTGCTCTGTGTCGGCGCCCAGGTCATGTGCCAGGTGCCAGCGCGGCGTGCATATCTCGCCAAGGAACGCGGTCACCTGCGCTGGATCGGCGATCAGCTTCCTGTAAAGGTGACGCGGATCCCAGTCCAAGAGCACGCCGCCGAGATCAAAGACGACAGCTTTGATGTCCGGATTGGTCATTGGCCGACGGTAACACCCGGCCTAACCGGAAAATGACCTGAGCCCAGGCGGCAGCGAACGCCCGCCAAGGTCTGCGGTGAGCTTATGCGGCGGGCGCCAGCGTCACGGTGTAGCCGAGGGCTTCAAGCTGACGGATGTGGCCGCGGGCCTTGCGGTTCTT
>DATAEH010000294.1:0-5118 GCA_036258115.1 Streptosporangiaceae bacterium | reverse complement strand
CGCCCCAGCCCGAAGTCCCCGCCACCAGCACCAGGACAAGCCGCAGGAACAGCGAGCGGCAGAACAATCACGCACGCACGAACATTCAAGATGACGATCACTCGGCATAACCCAGAAGACGATCAACCGCTATCACATCGGTGGATCGAGGCTTAGCAGGGTGTTGTTGATTCGGCCGCCACGGCAGAGCGGAGGGCCTGACCTGCTTTGCTTTCTGGCACGGCTATAGGTTCCGGTGATGTGCACGCTCACCTTGGCATGAGTGCTCGAATCGCGAAGCCTGACCTCGTCACCGACCGAGAGTCCGAGGACCCGCGCAGCCGTCGCGGGGACACATGCGGGAACCACATCGCTGGCACTGCCGGCCGGAGTCGGCGTTGACGTGCTAGCTGGGCAACTGCCCTTGACCGGGACGATGTGCGCGGCAAGGCCGGGCAGCGAGATCAGCTGGGTCTGCAACTTCGTCGAGGCCGAGTGTTTGGGCAGATTGAGCACGTTGGATTCGGGGCTGACCACGAAGTGCGGCCTAAGGTTAGGCAGCAACGTGCGGACCTTGGCAGCAATGCTGGAGCTGATCTGATGCAGGTTCCCGCGCGATACCGTCGCGGTAACCGCCACGGCCGAGTCCGGACGGCCAGTAAGTTCGCTAGCGGCTGCACCCGCCGTGACGGCGCTGAAGAAGGACACCGCCGCAGCGGTAAATGTTGCCGTGGTCAGTGCGGTCAGGATGACAACCGAGAACGCGACTCGGTGGGCGATCACATGCCTGATGGCTGGAGGAGGCCTCCGCAATTCCCTCCTCCTCCGTGCCCATACTCCTAATTCGCCATGCTCGCATGGCCAAAAAGAAAGCCACAGAGGCCAGAATTTAAAGAGACTATATTGTGATACCGGAGTGACGATAAGTGGCACGTGGGCTGGGCTTCCTTCCACTGCCCGCCGAGGCGGCTACGGGATGACTGCGAAGATCTCCGGCCGTTCAGGCCCGTCTGGCGTCGCGGTAATCCAGGCGCGATCCGCAAGATGCTGCAGGTGAGCGCCGGCCTCAGCGAGTGCAGCCCGGCGCATGAATCCGGTGACGGCCGCCCATCCACGCGACCAGGTCAGTTCCGTTGTTACCTGCCATGTCGACGACGGCCCACGCCTGCGCAAGATCTCGATTACCTCGTCGCAGCGCCGTTCATGATGGGCGAGCAGCATGCGAACCCGGCTTGCGAGGCCGATGAACCGGTATTCGTGCGCGGGCAGCGCCTCGGCGCTGTCGAACGCTGCCATCGACTCGAGCGAGCGCAGATAGGCCGCGAGCGGCGGCTCGGCCGCGTGCGGCTGCAGACCGATATTCGGGCTGATGCGCGGTAGCACGTGGTCGCCGGTGAGCAGCAGGTTCTCTGCTTCGTCATGCAAGCACAAGTGGCCGGGCGTGTGCCCAGGAGTCCACACCGCCCGCAGTTGCCGGCCTCCCATCGGCACGAGATCGCCGTGCTCAAGCAGCCTGTCGGGGTCGATCATGCGCGCGAACGGGTGGCCGTCTCCGGATCGCATGCTCAGCTCTTCGGCCACTTCGTCCGGCACGCCGCACCGTCGCAACCAGGCACGGTCACCGGCCGCCATGTTGGCACCCTGTGCGCGCAGCAAAGCCAGCGTGTGGCGCTCGGCTGGATGCATCGCGACCCACGCCCCGCTAGCGGCGCGCAGGCGGCCGGACATCCCGTGGTGATCGGGGTGAATATGCGTGACGACGATTCCGGTCACGTCTGCTGGCGACGCGCCGGTGGCTTTGAGCCCGTCCACTAGCGCGTTCCACCCGGCGTCGGTGTCCCAGCCGGGATCGACGACCACGAGCTCGTTGTCTGAAGCGACAAGGTAGGTCAGCGTGTAGCGGAGCGGACTGTCCGGAATCGGCACGGGAACCGACCACAGGTCAGAACGAACCTCCTCAACCGGCGGCCAGGTCTTCGCGATCCAGGCCTCGCGCTGAGCAGTCCCCGTTACGCGCACACTTCCCCGCTTCCGACCTCATCCAAGCGGCCATCGCCGCGGACCACGGCATGCTGTACTCCGTCTGCACCATTCCGCACTAAGGCGACATATCACTGTACTGATCTCGGGCCCTGGCGCTCCCCGCGACCAGTCAGGATGTGCGCGAGCGTCCTGGCGGCTCCTTGATCGTGGTGACCGCCAGCGTGCGGCCCAGCTGCTTGCTCAGGCGCGGCACTCCAGCCGCGGTAGGCCGGTTCGTAGACCTCGTGGCCGCCTTCCTCATGCTCGACGAGTACGTCACGCTTCGTTAGGGCGTCCAGCGACTCGCGGACATGGGCGTCATCGAGCCCCGTCGCCGAGACGATCTCCGCCTGTCCGACGTGACGGCCGAGGTATTCAAGCGTCGCGATCGCCTCGTAGACGTCGGCCTCGTCGCCCATGAGACTGATGTGATCGGGATAGGGCTGCTCACTGGGCATCGCTTGCACCTCCACCTGATGATTCGTCGCCGCTGCAGGCGGCGCCGCTGCTGCTGGCGCCGAGGCCGATGCGGTCGACCTGGGCTGCGCAGTCAACTAGCCGCGGCGGTCGACCTGGACGTAGCGACACGCCTGAACTCCGCGGGCGGGGCAGGACACCGCGGCCGGGCGAACGGCTCCGGTGCGCCGCCGGGCGATCGAGCCGCCACCGGGCCCGAATGCTGACGACCGGACGAACCAACGACTCGTCAGACCGCGCCGACCACGGGTCCGGGCCTTCGCCCACATACCCTCACTACCCCGTCGCATGCACGAGGCGAGGCTCTTGCAGCCGAGTTTCGCCGCAGCGACCTCAACGTCGATTAGACGGTGGTCCTGCCGCTGCTCCCGCCTGCACCTGCTCGGTGAGATCTGATACGTGATAGTCCCGGTTCGGAACGTTACAAGACGATAACCACGCCGGTCTAGGTATCGCCCGCTATTTACAACTCGCCGGATCCTCGCCAGATTAGGCGGGACAAAGGTTTGTCAAGCGCAGCGCGGCGGGCTGTCCGGCGCGCGCGCTGGAGGCACCTGTCCGGGCGAGCGGCGTGGCTTGCCGTTGGATCGGCCATTCCCGGCCGTCGGCACCCTTGGGGGCTTTCCGTGACACAACGATTTTCGCTGAAGAAGGCGCTGATCTCGATCGGCGCCCTCGTCCTCCTAGCCGGCTGCGCCTCCGGAGGATCGTCCGGCGGCAACGCAGGCCAGCACAGCGGACCGGTTCATGGCGGCGACCTCGTCATCGCCAGGACGGCCGATTCACAATCGATGAACGCCACGACGGTGTTCGACAACGAGTCGATCTGGATTTTCGAGCAGATCTACCAGACGTTGTATACGGTGACGAACGACGGCAAACACGTGAGGCCGCAACTCGCTACCAGCTACAAGGTCTCGCCGGACAACAAGACCTACACGTTCACGCTCCGCCATGGTGTGGAGTTCTCCAACGGCAAGCCGATGACGTCCGCGGACGTGAAGTTCTCCATCGACCAGGCCCGGAAAGCCGCGAAGGGCTGGGGTTACATCGACGGGGCGATCAAGTCCATCGACGCCCCCAATCCATCGACCGTGGTGATCCACCTCAAGTATCCCTGGGCGCCGTTGCTAGCCGACCTGTCGCTGTTCTCCAACGGCATCGTGCCGAATAACTATGGCGGCGAGTCGGAGACCGAGTTCTATACGCACCCGATCGGCACCGGGCCCTTCAAGTGGGGTTACTGGCATAAGGGCTCAGCACTCAAGCTGCTGCGGAACACTCACTACTGGGAAAAGGGCAAGCCCTACCTGAACAGCGTCACCTGGACGAACGTGGGCAACGACAACACCAGGGAACTTCAGCTCAAGGGCGGCCAGGCGCAGATAGACGAGTTTCCGGCCTGGTCCACCGTGAGCAGCCTCAAGTCGACGGCGGGTGTGAACATGCATCTGTTCAACTCGACCAGGACCGATTACCTGCCGTTCAACGAATTCCGCAAGCCGTTCCAGGACGTGCACGTGCGCCGTGCGATCTCGCTGGCCATCAACCGGCCAGCTCTGGTGAAGGCGGTGCTCTTCGGCAACGGCGAGCCTGCGAACTCCTTCATGCCGCCGCAGGTGCCCTTCTACCAGAAGGCCACCCACGGGTTGCAGTACGACCTGGCGGCCGCGAAGGCGGAAATGGCCAAGTCAAGCGTGCCGCACGGGTTCACGACCAGCATCCTCATTGGGGCTGGCAACTCTGATGCCCGTACGGTCGCCACCATCTTGCAGTCGGAGCTCAAGCCCCTGGGAATCAAGCTGACGATCAAGCAGGAGGACCCCAACACGGCCTTTACCGACGAGCAAAATCTCAAATATGACATGACGCTGTCCTATTGGACGATGGACATCGCAGACCCCGACGAGCTGGTCACGTTCGCCGTGGACCCCAAGTCAGGCGCCAAGTCGTTCTTCACCGGCTACAACAACCCGCAAGTCGTCAAGGACACGCACGCAGCCGAGCGGACACTCTCCATGTCTAACCGCCAGGATCTGTACAACTCCATCCAGGATCACGCGGCCAGCGACGCGTTCATGGCGTTCCTTTATTACTCGCCCTATGCCTATGCGACCACGTCGAAAGTTCACGGCTTCTTCGTGACCCCGCTCGGCAATTACCACATGGAGAACGTCTGGCTGAGCAAGTGACGATGTCGCTCAACTAGCCACCGTGGTCCGGCGGCGCGCACAGCTGTGTGCGCCGCCGGCGGCGCTCGCCTAGTGTCGTGGCCGTCACGGCTAGACACGCGGCGATAGTGGCGCCGATCGCCGCACGAGCGCCCGGAGCGCATGGTGGCAGGTACGAGCGGCCCTCTCCAGCACTGGCAAGGCGGCCCCGCTACACGGGTCCGGGCCTGCGCCCACTTACGTTCAGTACCCCGTGGCAGGGGCATGAGGCGGGCAGTCGCGGGCCGAGATCCGCTGTAGCGCCGGCCGACATGCTTAGACGGTGTAAGGGTCGGGGCTGGTGAGGTAGCTGCGTCCGGCGGGGGTGGTCCAGCAGAATTCGCCGCCGGCATTCTGGGTCAGTGACCACCGCGGATGCTGCTTGAGCTGGTGGTGGGTGCGGCATTCGCCGCCGAGGTTGCACGGGCAG
>DATAEH010000293.1:0-25965 GCA_036258115.1 Streptosporangiaceae bacterium | reverse complement strand
GAAGTTGGCGACGGCGCGGTCGTAACCGCCACCGCCGAATCCAGGCGTGAAGTAGCCCTTCTTTACCCAGTCCTGCAACGTGGTGGCGGCCTGCACGTTCTGCCGGGTGCTGAAGGACAGGTGGTTGCCGCGCCGTCCGAGGATGAAGTCGGTCAGGCTCTCCTTCGAGGCCATCTGGTCCTGAATGACCGCGAACTCATGGATGCCTGGAAACGCGTCGTTGTTCCCGAACTGGATCGGGACTTTCCCCGCTCGCTTCGCGGCTGCCAGGTCCTGCTGGAATTCACCGAATGTGGTCGGAATGCCAAGACCGAGGTCCGCGAGCATTTTCTTGTTGTAGTACACGCCCAGGATCTCGCCCATGGTCGTGTAGCCGTACAGGCTGCCGCTGCCGAACTGCTTGCCGTCCGGAGTCCAGGAGCTCACCGCGAGCACGTTCGCGGGGACCCGCTTGTCCCAGCCGTACGCCTTCGCGAAGTTGTCGAGGGGCAGCAGCAGCCCGGCCTTGACAAGCTGCCCCATGTCCGGCCATCCCTGGTTGGCCTCCACGACGTCGGGGGCGTGCGGACCCGAGATCGCGAGCTTCAAAAGCGTCTTGAGCTGCCCGAAGTCCCGGTTCACGCGCTTAATGGTCACGTTCGGGTATTTGTGCTCGAACTCGGTGTTGAGCCGGTCCCAGACCCGGCTGACCGGCCCAGACTCCTGATCCCAGACGGTAAGGGTGACCGGGCCCTTCTCGGTCACGCCGGTGCTGGCCGGCGCCGGAGGGGCCGACGGCTGAGCGGCTGTGCCGCCGGGCGTGCAGGCGGCTCCAAGCAGCGTGATGAGGGGGATCAGAAGCCAGAGCCTCGCTCGGCATGCGATTGGTGACGATGCGTCCATCGCGAGCTCCCTGCCTGGGATCGGTGACGCCTCGACTTTAGGGTCCGTTTCCTGACGAGTCAAGCCATGGTCTATTTTTGGCTTGATTAACTATCTAAACGGCCTATCATGGCTCCATGGCGGAGAGCCCTGACGTCCACCCGCTGGATCGGCTGCAGCTGCGCTACCAGCACGTCCGGGAGGAGCTTGAGGCTGAGATCGAGCGCGGGCGGCGCCCGGTCGGTTCGCGGCTGCCGCCAGAGCGGGCGCTCGCAGAGCACTTCGGAGTGAGCCGGGTGACGCTGCGCCGGGCTCTCGATGAGCTGGCGCGGGCCGGAGCGGTCGCGCGTTTTGGGACAGGCTGGATGGTGGCGTCACCAACCATCGGCGAGCCGCCGAACGTTCTCATGAGCTTTTCGGAGATGGCCGCCTCGCGTGGTCTCAAGCCAGGAGGGCGGGTGCTCGACCACCGCCAGCGACCGGCCACGATCGATGAGGCGGACGCGCTCGGCCTGGCGCCAGGTGCACCGCTATTCGAGCTGGAACGGCTCCGGTCGTTGGACGACGTGCCGATCCTGATCGACCGGACGAGGATCCCGCTGTCCCTGACACCCGGCCTCTTCGAAATGGATCTTGATGGCCGATCGCTATACAAAGCCCTCGAGCATACTTTCGGGTTGCGTCCGGCCCGCGCGCGCCTGACGGTCGAAGCGATTCCGGCCGACGAACGGCGCGCCCGCCTGCTCGGGCTGGAGCCTGGCGAGCCGCTGCTCTTGTGCCGGCAGCAATCGGAGGACCAGGCCGGCCGGCAAATCGAGTTGTGCGACATGGTCTACCGGGGTGACAGGTACCGCTTCATGGCGACGCTCGAGCGTGGGAGCTAAGGGGTGACGGGTCCCCGCGTTCTCGTCGTCGAGGACGCAGACGATGTTGGCAGGGTCGGTGCCGATCTCGTGGCCGACGCTATCGCCAGGAATCCTGCGGCCTCGATCACCGCAGCGACCGGCGAGAGCCCGATGGGCCTTTACTCCGCGCTCGCGGAGCGCTACCGGTCCGGGGCGTTCAAGACCGGCAACATCACAGCTTTCCAACTTGACGAGTACCTGGACCTCACGCCTGGCGACCGGCGGTCGTTGCTCGGGTGGATGCGGCGCAGCTTCCTCCAGCCGTTGGGCGTGGCGGCGGACCGCGTCGTCCCGCTAGCCGCCGATGGCGATCCGCGCGCAGCCTGTACGGCCTTCGACCAGGCCCTTGAATCGCGCGGCTCACTCGACATCGCGATTCTTGGCATCGGACGCAACGGGCACCTGGGCTTCAACGAGCCGCCGTCGGCCGCCGAATCGCCGACGCGTGTGGTCGAACTATCGGCCGCCACCCTTGAGGACAACGCCCGTTACTGGGGCAGCCTGGCGGACGTCCCGACCAGGGCCGTGACGATGGGCATGCGCAATCTGCTGCGGGCGCGCCAGGTCGTGCTGATCGCTTCGGGCGAGCCTAAGCGAGCCATCGTGCGTCGCGTGCTTGAAGGCCCGGTAGGACCCGAAGTCCCGGCGTCACTCCTGCGGACCGCGAAGGCCGACCTAACCGTGATCGTTGACCGAGCGGCCTGGGGTGACCGGTGAGCAAGTCTTTCGACCTGATGGTGGTCGGCCGCCCGTCGCTCGACGTGATCTTTTCCGGACTGCCCGAATGGCCAGCGCTCGGCAAGGACATTGAATCCAGTGGTCTCGGCGTGTGCGCTGGGACGTCCTTCAACACGCCTGCCGCCGCCAACCGGATCGGGTTGCACGTCGCCTACGTGGCGACGCTCGGGACCGACCCATGGAGCCGGCTGATCCGGGATGAGTTCGGTGCTGAAGGTCTGCCCACCGACTTCCTTGAGATGCAAGACCGACCTCTCCCGGCAATCTCGGTGGCTCTCAACTTCGCAGGCGACCGCGGCTTTGTCAGCCACTGGGGCTCGAGCGATGACGAAGACGCCGCCATGGCGGCGCGAGCGCTCGCCATCGCAGACCGAATCGATGCCCGCCACCTGCATATGTACGTTGACGAGGCCCCGGAGCTCGAGTCCGCCGCTTGTCGCCGGGGAATGACGGTCTCGGTCGACGCGTGGGGCGGGCCCTGGTGGTCCTCGTCACGGTCTCTGGCCCAGACGCTCGCGCACGCTGACGTGCTTTTCGCGAACGAAACCGAGGCAGCGGCCATGACGGGCGAGGCTGACGTGCGGAAGGCGCTTGAGCGCGCTGCAGAGCACTGCCCGTGCGTCGTGATCAAACGCGGCGCTGGCGGGGCGATCGGACTGGCCGGCGGGCAGATCCGGGCCGTGCCAGCGGACCAGGTGACCATTCGCGACACCACGGGCGCCGGCGACTGCTTCAACGCCGGCTTCCTCGCGGGATGGCTCGGCGGGCTGCCGCTTGAAGAGTCGCTGACCCTCGGCGTGATCTGTGGCAGCCGCGCGATCGAGGATATCGGCGGCTACCGCGGCTGCCCGCGGGAAGCCGAGCTCCGCGCGATCGCCGCGGCCCGGGGGATCACTCTGCCGCGGCGGGAAGCCTCACCCCAGGGAGAGCCGATATGAAGATCACCTTGCTGGGCGCGGGCGTGCGGGCCCCGTTCGTGCTGCGCGGCCTCGCCGCCAGCCGCGCCGACCTCGGGCTGGAGGAGGTCGTGATACATGACACGGACGCCGAGCGGCTGCGCCTGATGGCAGCTCTGGGCGGCTACCTAGCCTCCGAGTGGGGGGCCGGATATACGGTACGCGGCGACGCCGACGCCCAGTCGGCGATCTCAGGCGCACGATTCGTCTTCTCGGCCATCCGACCTGGCCAAGAGGCGGCCAGGGCGGTAGATGAGGAAGTGCCGCTGAAACACGGCGTCCTCGGTCAAGAGACCACCGGGCCGGGCGGCTTCGCTATGGCGCTACGGACGATTCCCGCGATGCTGCGCTACGCGCAGATCATCCAGGAGGCTGCGCCGGATGCGCTGCTCGTTAACTTCACGAATCCGGTCGGCATCGTGATGCAGGCCCTGCACGATTACTCACAGGTCCGCGCCGTTGGGATCTGCGACGGGCCTATTGCGATGCAGCGGAGCGTGGCCGAGTTCCTCGGCATTCCGCGTGAGCAAGTGCACGCGGACTACTTCGGCCTGAACCATTGCGGATGGATCCACCGCGTGCTCGTCGATGGCAACGACCGCTTGCCTGAGCTCCTCGAACGATTCGAGGAGCTCCAGGCTGCCGACGACCAATGGCGCCCGTTCGATCCGGCGCTGGTGCGAGCCATCGGAATGCTGCCGATGGAATACCTGTATTTCTACTACTACCGCGACCAAGCCCTGGCGAACGTCCGCGGCTCGGGTAGCTCTCGCGGACGCCAGCTTCAGGATCTGAACGACGCACTGTGGCCTGCACTCAGGGAGCTGGTCGGCGCGGGAGACATGCTTGGCGCCCGGCAGGCGTGGGAGCGTGCGATGAGCGAGCGCGACGCGACCTATTTCGCGCGCGAACAGGGAACGACGATGCCCATCGAGGCAGACGAGCCCGGCGACGTGTTCGAGGGGGAGGGCTACGAGGGAGTCGCCACCGCGGTCATGGCCGCGGCCGTGCGCCGCCAGAAGATCCCGCTCATCCTGAACGTGCCGAACCGGGGAGCAGTCGGCGGCCTTCGTGACGAAGATGTCGTCGAGGTCACGTGCTTGGCCGATGAGCACGGGGCGCATCCGATCGCCCAGGGGCGCATGCCTGACCAGCAGCTTGCGCTGATCGATCAGGTGAAGGTCTTCGAGCGCCTTACGGTCGCCGCGGCGGTCGAGGGCTCATACGACACGGCGCTCTGCGCGCTCCTCGCCCATCCTCTCGTGCCGTCCTACCCCGTCGCCCGAGCCATCCTCGACGACTACCTCGATGCGCTCCCAGGACTCATGCTGCAGCTCACCTGAGAGGTATTCGCTATGCCGGGCGGCATGCGCTTCACAGCACGAGTCCGGAGTCGAAGGCAGCTCGGGGCGCGCCAAAGGTCGCCCCTTGCACGATGCGGGGTATATCGGAATGCAGGACCAAAGCTTGAACAAGATCAGGAGCGATCGCTTGGCGATTCACGCTGATCACGCTCATGTGGCAACGGGGGTGAACGCAGATGAGCGATGAACCTCAGCAGGCGCCTAAGACTGACCCGACCCCAGCGGCCCCGATCCCGGCCCAGGCTTCGGGCCCAGCGCCGATGAGTCGGCCAACCCAGCTGCCAGCTGCCGACCGGGTACGCCTGGCAACGCAAGCCAGAGGCGAAACCGACTACATATTCAACTACTGGACGGCACTGGGCTGGAGCATACTCACCTTGGGGATCTACGGGTTCTATGTCTTCTACCAGCTCATCCGCCGGATGCGTGATCATAACGCACGCCGACTCGAACTCCTCGAAGCAGCGACTGCCGTTGCATGGGAGCAGGCCGGGAAACAAGGTGTGCAGCAGGAACTGGAACCTTCCTTCCAGCGGGCCGAAGCGCAGCTGGCGGTGATGCGCCAGATGACATTCGACTTCCGCGACCCGGTCATCTGGGTGCTGCTGGCCATCATCGCCGGCGTGGCCGAGATCATAGGATTTGTGCTGCTCGACCAGGACCTGGTCAAGCACGATGAGGCCGAGGCGGGCGTCGAAAACGAGTTGTCGGTCATCTACGAGCGGTTTGGCCAGCAAGTGCCTGCCCCGCAGCAGGGTCGGGTGAAGAGGCCAGACAACTACGTCGGCCGGATCCTGGCGTCGATCTTCACCCTCGGCATCTACCTGTTCTGGTGGCTCTACAACCAGATGGAGGTGCCGAACAGGCATTTCGCCATGAACTGGACCCAGGAGGACGCGCTCGTGCAAGCTGTAGCGGCGATCGGTTGAGGTGGACCTAAGTCCCGAATTGCGGGACGGATAGCGCTATCGCCGCAGCTGCGCTTGGCGTTTCATGATCTCCACGTGACCTCTTGTGGGAGGTTCGGCTATTGTGCCGACCGCGTGGAGGACGAGGTGGTGAACATGTATGTAATCCGCGAGCGGCTCTTCCGCATGGGCGAGGACTCCGACATCACTGACGAGGCCGGGCAGCCCGTCTTTCGTGTTGATGGCAAGGTGCTCAGCTTGAGCAACCGGCTGATTCTCCTCGACCCTGCCGGGCGCGAGGTGGGGCAGGTGCACCGCAAGCTGGTCGCTCTCCGCCCGGCTTACGAGATCACCATCGACGGCAAGGACGTGGCCGAGGTGCGCAAGCACCTGTTCTCCGGCTTCGGCGAGCGGTTCACGATCGAGGTCCGTGGCGGTGGCGATATGGAGATCGATGGCGACATCTTCGGTCACGAATTCACCGTCGGGCGAAACGGCCAGGTCGTCGCGACGATCTCAAAGCGCTGGCTGACGGTGACTGCGAGCTACGCGGTCGACATCGCACCCGGCGAGGACGACGTGCTGATCCTGGCCAGTGTCCTAGCACTGGACCTCGCGATCGACGCCGAACACGACCACTGACGCAGGAGATGAGTCGGCCGAGCCGGCTGGTGTCCTGGTGGCCCTCCTGCTAGGAGACCCGCCAGGATTGCCCGGGATCCGCCGCGGAGCACGCCTGGATCTGCAGTTGTGTGCCGTCGGCCCTTGCGTCGGCGGGGTCGGTCAGGCACAGGCCCGATTGCGGGTTCGTGACGGTCGCGCCAATGCCGTTCGGGATAAGGCGCCACTGCTGCCCCGCGCTGCCGTCGCAGGTGCGCAGGTCAATCAGCGTGCCGCTGGTCGTACCTGAGCCTGTAACGTCCAGGCACTTGCTATGGACCGTCAGAGTGCCGCCGGCCGTCACGGTCCAGGCTTGCGCCCCGGATCCGTCGCAGGTCGAGATGTCAACCTTGGTGCCGTCGGCGGTCTGGTTGCCGCTGTCGTCGAGGCACATGCCGGGAATCTGAGACGCCGCGGGGCCTGCGGGCAGCGTCCACGCCTGGTTCCGGTTCCCACTGCAGGACGAGATCACGACTCGGGTCCCGTTCGTCGTGCTCGAGTTTGGGTCGGCCAGGCACTTGCCGGACCCGCGGTTCCGCAGCATGATCGGGCGACTGCCGAGCGACGGATTTACTGCCCGCGGGTAGGCCAGTTGCCACTGCTGGCGAGCACCGTCCGTGCACGGCCTGAGGCGGACCTTCCACCCGTCGACGGCGCCAGCCGGGACGGTCAAGCACTTGGTGTGGATCCGCAGAGTGCCGTCTTGCACGTAGCGCCAAGACTGGGCAGATCCGCCGTTGCAGGTCCAGATCTCAGTGGCGGTGCCGTCCGCGGCCGAGTTGCCCACATCGTCGAGGCATTTCCCGCCCAGGTCGAGCCGGACCAGGCCCACGGGACCCGCGCTCGGCGGCATGGTCACGGTCCAGGTGAAAGAGACCGAGCCCGTGCGGCCCTGGCCGTCCGAGACCGTCACCGTCGAGGTGTACGTGCCAGGCGCGAGCGGCCAGCCGGCGATCAGCCCGTCCTGGCTGACGGCCACGCCGGGCGGGAGTCCGGTGCCGGAGAACGACAGAGCCTGGCCGGGCATCGGAGCGGCGGGCCGGATCCGCAGGTTGACCGGGCTGCCCGTCAGGTAATGCCGGTTCCCGGGGTCAAGGAGCGGGACCACCGCGGGGTTCAGCTGGTCCAGATCGGTTTGACCGGCGATGCCCGGCACCGTCCCGGTGCTCGAATACTGCCAGAACGCCCAGGAGCTCCAGCCTGTCGTAGGCGGTGGGCTCGTCGCTGTCGCGCTGTAGTAAGGCGTCCACAAGGGGACCTGGCTGAAGGTGCCGCTTCCGCCGGTGCAGGTGCTCCACCATCCGATCGGGGTGTAGATAACGGGCTGCTGACCGGTCCGCTTCTGCACCTCCGCGACGAACGCGGCAACCCACGACACAATCGCGGACTGGCTAAGTCCGTAACACTGGCCGGTGCCGTCGGGGTTGGGGTTGTACTCGATGTCCAGCATGAGCGGCGGCACCCCGGCTGTGCCGGTTTTCAGGTAGTCGATCAAGTCATCGGCCTGGACGACCGGGTCGGCGCTTGCGCCATCACCGTCCGGGATGGCATAGGCATAGGCCAGCACCGCCAGCCCGGCTGCCTTGGCGTTCACCAGGTCGGTGAGGGCGTATTTGTTGGTGTAGTAATCGCCTTCGGTGGCCTTGATGGCCGCGAACTTGATGCCTGCGCCGGCCACCTGCGACCAATTGATCGCGGTTGGCTGCTCCTGAAATGAGGCGACGTCGATGCCCTGCCATGCGCCGGTAATCACGGCAGGTGATTTGGCCGGAGCAGTGGAGCCGGTACGGCCGGCAAGTTGCTTCAGCACCTGCGCGGAATGAGCGGCGCGGACGTTGGGATGCTGGGCTGGCTGCTGCCCCTGCGGCCCTTGGGCGGGGCCCTGGCCTATTGGAATCGTCGCGCCCACAGCTGGGGGCACTCCCGTAGCCATGGTGACCAGCACGAGGACGCTGAGTGCGCACACACCAACCAGGATCCCGGCTCGCCGCAGGCGCACCTGTGCGCGCATGTAAACGTCTCCTTGATCATTCGCGCGTGCCGTCGCAACCGCACTAGACTGCCATTGGAGCCGAGACAATGTCGGGATATTGCAGATATTGGCGGTATCCGTTTGCGACCATCCTGAGCTCGGTTCGTGCGCCTCGCCGTCAGCACGACGCGGCTCGCCAGCCAGCATTACGTCAACGGCGTCTACACGGGCACCCCAAGCAGGCGGGCCACGCGGTGGACAGGCCGTGCGGAAGGTGTGGCAGAAAGACCCAGAAGTAAGCTGCTCTAGTCCTGGTCAAGGCACAATGAGCCCGATGGCGGCCAGTGACGGTGCGTACGGGAAGATGCTGGACACTCTGCTGGCGTCGCCCGAGCCGTCGATCCGGTGGAAGGTCCGGACCGGCGTGCTCGGCGAGGCCCGCGACTGCGCGGGAATCCTCGCGCTGCGCCAGGAGATCGGCCGGTCGGAGCGGGTCAGGCAGCTGCTAGCGCCCCTCTCCTCGGACAGCCGGCCAGGCGCGTACAGCAAGTGGCAGGGTGCCCACTGGGTGCTGGCGGCCCTGGCCGATCTCGGGTTTCCGCCCGGTGATCCCGCCTTGTTCCCGTTGCGCGAACAGGTCCTGGCCACATGGCTGGACGCCTCCTACTACATGGAGTTTGAAGCGACCGCAAAGTCCGGAGCGTACCGTCGGCCCGGCGTGCCGGTGATGGCGGGTCGGCACCGCCGATGCGCGTCCCAGCAAGGCAACGCGTTGTGGTTCCTCATCAAGCTCGGCCTTGCCGATAGCCGCTGCGACGACCTCGCCGAACGGCTCCTGCACTGGCAGTGGCCTGATGGCGGCTGGAACTGCGACAAGAACCCGGCCGCGGACACGTCTTCGTTCTGCGAGACGCTCTTGCCGATGCGAGGGCTGGCAGCCTATTCGGCCTGGGCGGATGCCGCCGATGCCGGCGCGGCTCGCATCGCGGCTCTACGCGCAGCCGAGGTCCTGCTAATCCGCAGGCTCGCATACCGAGTGACGACCGGCGAACTGATCCATCCCGAGTTCGCCAAGCTGCATTACCCGCTGTACTGGCACTATGACCTGCTCGGAGGACTGAAAGGCCTGCTCGACCTCAGCTTGCTGAGCGACGAGCGCTGCGCGGACGCGCTCGATCTACTGGAGTCACTGCAGTTGGCGAGCGGCTGGCCCGCCCACGCCCGTTACTACCGTGCCGCGGCGGACATCGCCCTGCATCATGACTACGTCGACTGGGGCGGCGTGAGTGCCCACCGCGCTAACCCGTGGGTCACCGCAGACGCCCTGGCGGTGCTTCACGCCGCCGGCCGTGTCCGGCTCTGACGCCGTGCTCGTTGCGACCGCACGCAACCCTTAGGCGCGGATGCACGACATCAGCGCCGCTGTCGGCCCGCGCAACCTGTACACCATCCATCCGGACAGCCTGTTCCGCATAAAGCGCAAGAGGACTTCGGGTCGGCCCGTTCCTCGACCTGCTCACCGCCGCGGCAGACGTCGACCGCCGACCGGTCGGCACCAGCAGGTCCCGATGGCAGCGAGGCCGCCGGCGCCCGCGCACCTGACGGACAGGCCCGTCGCTTCTACCTCGCCAGCCCGACATACAGCCGAACCGCGGCCCAGCACTCGTCAGCCGACGCCGCAACGCTGCTCGCGGATACGAAACCGAACGTCGCGACAATGCTGCGCACGTGCGCATCGTCGTGACGACGGCGGCTCACTGCGCCTTGAAAGATGACCCGAGGTATATCAAAGCGAAGCTTAGGTTTTTTGACCATCTTCAAAACGTTTGCGCGGCTGCTTCTTCCGCTGCCGCACAGCTGCCAGCCGCTCCGGGTACTCAGTCGGAAGCTGACCGGCGTCGGCGAGCAGTTCGGCAAGGTGCATCGCCTCTCGGCCGTCACTGTCGAGCTCGTGGATCTGCGTCCGGCAGCTGAACCCGTCAGCCAGAACTACGGCGCTGAGGGCGGCCTCCCGGACCCTCGGCAGCAAGACCCTCTCGGCGAGCGCCCTGCTCATGTCGCCGTGGCCGCGCTGGAAACCGAAATTCCCCGCCAGCCCGCAGCACCCAGACCCCAACGGCTCAGCCTGTGCTCCGGCGGCCTTGAGCAGCTCAGCTTCTGCGTCCCAGCCGAGGACGGCGTGCTGGTGACAGTGGACCTGGGCAAGCACCTCGCGGTCCACCCGCGGCGGCTGCCATCCAGGCGTGTGCTGGGTGAGCAACTCGGCCAGGGTCAGCGTGTGGTCACGAAGTCGGTGCACGTCTTGATCATCGGGGAACAGTTCCATCGCATCAGACCTGAAGACCGTCGTGCAGCTCGGCTCGAGCCCGACCACGAAACCGCCGCTGCGCACATGTTCAGCGACTCGCGCGATGGTCCGGCCGAGTATCCGCTTGCCGGTGCGAAGCTGGCCTGTGGAGATCCAGGTCAGGCCACAGCACAGTGGCTCGGCGGGGATATCGACCGCCCATCCGGCTTCCTCGAGCACCCTGACCGCTGCGCGGCCGACGTGCGGGTGGAAGTAGTTGGTGAACGTGTCAGGCCAGAGCAGCACGGTGCCGCGGAAGTCGGCCCGCCGCGGGCCGCGCCCACTGCCTGCCTCCACCTGCCTGCGGTGCCATCGTTGCAGGCTCTCGCGGGCGAACATCGGCGCTTCCCGCGGTTCGATTCCGGCCGCCCACGCCGCCATCCGGTCAAGCCAGCGGGTATGCGTAAGCGCGTTGGCCGGGCCTGCCAGCCGCAGCCTCGATACGACGCGCGCCGCGGCAGGTAGCCAGCCTAGAGAAAGGTCAGACCGCGGCCGGCGCCATTGCCGGCCGCGGAAGTGCTGGGCAAGGAATTCGGCCTTGTAGGTGGCCATATCAACATTTGCCGGGCAGTCGGTCTTGCATCCCTTGCAGGCCAGGCAAAGATCGAGTGCCTCGCGTACGGCGACCGACCTCCAGCCATCGGCGACTGGCGAGTCGCCGTGGCCGTTCAGCATCTCGAACAGCAGCCTGGCGCGGCCTCTAGTGGAATGCTCTTCCTCGCCGGTGACCTGGTAGGACGGGCACATCACGGACCCGCCGCGGTGGGAATGCTGGCGGCACTTTCCGACGCCTACGCATCGGTTGGCTGCCTGGACGAAGGAACCGCCGTCATCCGGATACTGGAAGAACAAGTCATGTGGCGTGGCCGGCGACCAGTCGCCGCCGAGCCGCAAGTGCTGGTCCAGCTTGGCCGGGTGGACGACCTTGCCCGGGTTCATCGCGTTGTCAGGATCGAAGATGGCTTTGAGCTCGCCGAACGCATCTAGGAGTCGCTGCCCGAACATCCGTGCCAGCAGTTCGCCTCGTGACTGTCCGTCGCCGTGCTCGCCCGACAGCGAGCCGCCATAAGACACGACCAGGTCGGCGGCGCTTTCCATGAACCGCCTGTAGGTTGCCACTCCTTCGGTGCTGTACAGGTCGAACGGGATTCTGGTGTGCACGCAGCCCTGGCCGAAATGCCCGTACAGGCTGGGCATCAGGTCGTTTCGATAGCCGAACTTGTCGTAGAGCCGCTGCAGGTCACGCAGGTAGTCGCCGAGCCGGTCCGGGCCAACTGCCGAGTCCTCCCAGCCCTCGAACGTGTCCGGCTGGCCTGGCACGTGCGCCGTCGCTCCGAGTCCGGCCTCGCGGACCTGCCAGAGCTCGTCCTCCCGTTCTGGGTCGTCGAAGAACTCGACCGTCGGGTCGTGCTCGGTCTCGTGCAGATCGTCCAGCATTCGCTCGGCAGCCCGGTCGACCTCCTCGCGCCTAGTGCCGCCGAACTGCACCATCAGAAAGGCCGACCCCTCGGGCAACTCCTGCAGTGCTTGCGGGTTGAGGCCCTTGACCCGCTGGTCGCGAATGAGCCGGTGGTCCAGTCCCTCCAGCGCGATCGGGTTGTGCGGCAGGATCGCCGGAACGGCATCGGCTGCCTTGTCGATGCTCGGGTAGCCGAGCACGACCAGGCTCCGCTCGGACAGCACGGGCACCAGCGTGAGCTTGGCCCGCAGGACCGTTACGAGCGTCGATTCGCTCCCTACCAGCAGGCCTGCGACGTCGAACCCGTGCTCGGGCAGCAGCGAATCCAAGTTGTATCCGGAGACCCGGCGTGGGATGTCGGGATAGCGGTCCCGGATCTCGCCGGCGTAGCGCTCGCTCATCCGGCGCAGGCGGCGGTAGATCTCGGCCCTGCGATCGCCGCGCCGCTCGATCTGCGCGTACTCCTCGTCGCTGGTAGGCCCGCACCAGAACCGGGTTCCGTCGTACAGCAGCACTTCCAGCGCGGCGATGTTGTCGACGACCTTGCCGGTCCGCTGGGCCGTGGCGCCGCAGGAGTTGTTCCCGATCATCCCGCCGAGCGTGCAGTTCATGTGCGTGGCCGGCTCCGGGCCGAACCGGACGTTCCGCGGCGCCAGTTCGGCGTTCAGCATGTCCAGCACGATTCCGGGCTCCACGACACAGATACTTGCGTCCTCGGCGATGCTGACGACCCGGTTACAGTACTTCGACCAGTCGAGCACCACGGCCTCGTTGGTGCACTGGCCAGCAAGGCTCGTCCCGCCACCACGCGAGAGCACCGGCACGGCGTGCTCGCGGCAGACCGACACGGCCTCGACGGCGGCGTCGACGCTCCGCGGGATTACGACGCCGATCGGCACCTGGCGGAAATTCGAGCCATCGGTCGAATAGGCGGCCCGGCTGCCGGGGTCAAAGCGAACCTCGCCGTCGACCCGATCGCTCAGCGCACGCTCAAGGTCGGATGGCTTCCTGCGCGCTGGCGTTGTCAGCAACCCGCTCATCGCGCTCGTCGCGCTCGCTCGCCTGCCATGGCGCTATCCACTGCCCGTCATCCGCGCGTCAAACATCGCCTGCATGTTTGCGAAAGGACGTGCTGGACAGTCAGCGGGGACCGGGAATGAGGAGGACAACGGTGGCACGGATCGCATCAGAGGCAATCGTCGAGCGGCTCGCCGACTGGGGCGTGGATACCGTCTTCGGGATACCTGGCGACGGCATCAACGGGATCATGGAGGGCCTGCGCAGGCACCAGGATCGGGTCCGGTTCGTGCTTGTGCACCATGAGGAAGCCGCCGCCTTCATGGCCACGGGCTACGCGAAGGCCACCGGCAAGATCGGCGTCTGCCTGGCAACTTCCGGGCCTGGCGGTATTCATCTGCTGAACGGGCTCTACGACGCCAAACTTGACCACCAGCCCGTCCTCGCGATCACGGGAATGCAAGAGACCTCCGTGCTGGGCACCGGCTACCAGCAGGAAGTGAACCTGGACAAACTGTTCGCCGATGTCGCGGACTACGACCAGATGATCTATAACCCGGCTCAGCTGCCCACGGTGGTCGACAACGCCATCCGTACCGCATACGCCAGGCGCGGCGTCGCGCACATCACGGTGCCCAATGACATCCAGGTCGCCGACGCCGACGCCGATCCGTGGGCCCACGTGGCGCCAGCCAGATCCCCGCACACCGAGGCTGTGATGCGGGCGGCTCCCGGACGGCCCGGGGAACATGAGCTACAGGCGATAGCCGACCTGCTCGAGAATGGCAGCAAGATCGCGATCCTGGCCGGCGCAGGCGCCTTGCACGCCCGCGAAGAGGTGCTCGAACTCGCGGAAGTCCTGGCCGCCCCGGTGGTCAAGACCCTTTCCGGGAAGGCCGTCATTCCAGACGACTCGCCGTATACCACAGGGGGCATCGGCTTGCTCGGCACCAAGCCCAGCGAAGAGCTGATGGAAGACATCGACACCCTCTTTATGATCGGCACGAACTTCCCGTACACCAAGCACCTGCCAGCGCCGGGAAAGGTAAAGGTCGCGCAGATCGAAGCCGACCCGGTGCGCGCAGGATCCAGGGTGCAGACCGACGTCCCGGTGGTCGGCGACGCGAAGCTGGCGCTGCAGGGTCTGATTCCCATGCTGAAGCGGCGCACCGACACATCATTGCTCGACAAGTACAGCCGCGCGATGGACAAGTGGCGCGAGCAGATGGGCGCCCAGCAAGATGGCGGCAGGGACCCGATCGCTCCGCAATACGTGGTCGGCGTACTCGACCAGCTCGCCGCAGACGACGCCGTCCTGACCTGTGATAGCGGCACGATCGCGACTTGGGCGGCACGTCACTGGACGATCAGGGGCGCCCGGCACTTCTACCTGTCGGGCAATCTTGCCAGCATGGCGCCCGGACTGCCGTACGCGATCGGCATCCAGCACGCGTATCCAGGCAGGCAGGTTATCGCCTATGTTGGCGACGGCGGATTCGCCATGCTGATGGCCGAGTTCCTGACCGCCGTCCAGCACAATCTGCCGGTCAAGGTCGTCATCAACAACAACAACTCGCTCGGCCAGATCCTGTGGGAGCAAATGGTGCTCGGCTACCCCGAGCACGGCGTACGTTACCCGTCGCCGCCCACCGACTTCTCGGCGTTCGCGCGCGCCAACGGCGGCCTGGGGATCAAGGTGCAGCATCCGGCCGACGTCCAGGGCGCGCTCGGCCAGGCGTTGGCCCACGACGGTCCCGCCCTCGTGGACGTCAATGTCAACCCCGATGAACCGCCGCTGCCTGGCAAGGTCGAGTACAAGCAGGCGGTGAAGTTCGCCCAGGCCTTCCTGCGGGGGCAGCCGCGCAAGGCCACGATCGCCACCACGTTGTTCAAGGACAAGATCGACCAGTTGAAAGCCTGAGGAGGAGCGTCATGCCAGCAGGTTCGAACAAGAAGCGCGAGCGGCAGTACGAGCACATCAAGGACAGCGCCAGGCAACGGGGCGCGAGCCAGAAGCGCGCGACCGAGATCGCGGCCCGCACGGTCAACAAGGAACGAGCGAGGTCCGGCGAGGCCAAGACGGCCAGCCGGTCATCGAAGAAGGACATCTCGTCATCACGCCGCGGGGGGCTTCGCTCGCACAGCGGGGCAAGCGGGCCGACGTTCGAACAGCTATACAACGAAGCGCGCCAGCGGGGCATCAAGGGCCGCTCGTCGATGAACAAGGCCCAGCTGGCACGAGCGCTAGCACGCTGATGTTCGCGCGGCGACCGACCGGGTAGCTGCGACCGATGAACCTGTCGGACATCCGCGACCTCATCCACCTCGGCCGGCCTGAAGCACCGTACGGCGTGCGCGCGCTAGCGCGCTGCTACGACATCGGCGACCTCGCCGCTCTTGCGCGAAAGCGGCTTCCGGCCGGCGCCGCGGCTTACCTGGACGGCGGCGGCGAGGACGAATGGACGCTGCGACGCAACTGCGCGGCGTTCGGCGAAGTGGAATTCCTGCCTCACATCCTGCGCGACGTCAGCGGCGTGCAGATCGCGACAACCGTCCTAGGCACCGCCATGCCGGCACCGATTGTGCTGGCGCCCGTCGGCGCACCGCGGATGTTCCACCACGAAGGCGAACTCGCCGTGGCCAGGGCCGCTAGCCAGGCCGGCCTCACCTACGGCGTCTCCACGCTGGCCACTCAACCCCTCGAAGCGATCGCGGAGGCCGCGCAGGGCAGGCCACTGTGGTTCCAGTTGTACGTGTGGGGCGACCGGTCAGTCGCCAAGGATCTGCTTGCCCGGGCGAAGGCGGCCGGCTACCGCGCCCTGCTGCTGAGCGCGGATACGACCGTGCGGTCGGAGCGAGACCGCGAACTGCACCGGGGGATTGAACTACCCTCGCCAGAACTCACCGTCCGCACGGTGCTCGACGGTGCCCGGCACCCTTCGTGGGCCTGGCATTTCCTGACCTCGCCAGCACCAGGTTTTCCGAACCTGTCGACCCACGGACCCACGTCCCGGGAACAGATGAAGGAGATGTTCGACGGGACCGTGTCCTGGCAAGACCTTGACTGGCTGCGCGAGGCCTGGGATGGCCCGCTCGCGGTGAAGGGCGTCCTGCGCCCGGACGAAGCGGTCCGCGCTGCCGATCACGGCGCCGACGCGGTTATCGTGTCCAATCACGGCGGCAGGCAAATGGATCATTTGCCGGCCACGCTGGAGGTCCTACCGGACGTCGTCAGCGCGGTCGGCGACAGGATCGAGGTGCTCGTCGACTCGGGCTTCAGGCGTGGAACCGACATCATGATGGCGCTCGCGCTTGGTGCTCGCGCCGTCCTGATCGGCCGGGCACACCTGTACGGACTCGCAGCCGCCGGCGAGGCGGGCGTCCGCCACGCCATCGACATCCTGACGGAGGAGCTGCGCATGGCCATGGGACTGTGCGGGGCGGCCACGCTCACGGACCTTCAACAGGGCCTCCTCAGGGTCACCAGCCCGCCGGGACTAACGAGCGACCGACCCGCGGTGAGCGATCGCGGATGACCAGCGCGCAGGGGTCCGGCTCGCTGCCTGGCTCGGATGGCGAGGCTGGTCGCCGTGCGTCCGGAACCTGTCGGATAGGGCGGTGGCTGGGGTGGTGGCTCGTTCTGATGGTCTTCTGGGTGATCACCGACGACTCGATCGCGCTCGCCGAGCTACTGGCAGGGGCCGGCGCAGCCGCAGTCGGCGCCGGCCTTGTGGAGATAGCCAGTCACCAGGCCGCGGTGTGGTTCGGCTTCCGGCTCGCTTGGCTGCCGCGTGCACTCGGGCTGCCGCGGCAGGTACTCGCCGAGACGGTCATTGTGTTCGCCGCACTCTGGCGACGGCTGGTCCACGGCGAGGAGCCCGCGGGCGGCTTTGTCGCCGAGCCCGCACGGTACGGCCCAGATACGCCTGAAGGCAGGCTGCGCCGCGCGGCAATTGTCGGTGCGCGCTCGCTCGCACCCAACTCGTTCGTGCTCGGCATCGATAAGGACCGCGACGTCATCGTCGTGCACAAGCTTGTCCAGGTAAGCAGCGAGCAGTCGTCGTGAACGGTTTCGTCGTGGCGGCAGTCCTGATGCTGGCCGCCGTTGTGCCGTCCGGGGTCGTTCTGGTCCGCGGATCGGCGATGGAAGCTGTCGTGGCGTTCGAGGCAATCAGCGCCGTGGTGGTGATAGTGCTGATCCTGTTGTCGGAGGGGTTCCGGCGGTCCGGCGAGTTTGAGCTTCCCATTCACCTCGGTGTTCTGGCGTTCGGCAGCGGCCTGGTCTTCGTCAGGTTTCTCGGGCGCGGCCTATGACCATCCGGACCATCGTCGCGGACGTGTTGCTCGGCCTGGCCGTGGTCGTCGTCCTGGCTTCGTCGGTCGGCATCTTGCTGATGCGGGATGTGTACCAGAAGCTGCATTACGTCACGCCGATGGCGCTGGTGGCCCCGGTCCTCGTCGGGCTGGCGATCCTGGTCCAGTCCGGCTGGTCGGTCAATAGCCTGCAGACCTGGCTCGCCATCACGTCCATGGTGATCGCCGCCCCGTTCCTGAGCCACGCCACGGTCAGGGCGGCGCGGATCAGGGAGAGCGGTGACTGGACGTCAGCGGCCGAGGAGGACCCTCCTGATCCGGGGCGGCAGTGATACTCGGCGCACAGGCGGTGGTCACGCCTTACACGACACCCGCGGCGCTCATGGACGCCCTGCAGATCACCGTCCTCGTGCTGGTCGCTGCCGCAGCGACCTCGGTTGTCCTGGTCAGGGAGCCGGTGCGGCAGGTGGTGGTGCTGAGCGGATACGGACTTCTGCTTGCCGTGTTGTTCCTGGTCTTCCAGGCCCCTGATGTGACCCTTTCCGAGCTCTCCGTCGGGGCGATCGCGTTGCCGATCCTGATTCTGCTGGCGCTGGCGAAGGTGCGGAGGAACGAGGAGAAGGACAAATGACGGCCAGGCAGCGACTGTGGCTGTTCGGCGCGGCGATCGCCGGCTTCATAGCGTTCTACCTGTGGGGCCTGGCCGGGCTCCCGGGGTTCGGCCACTACCCGGGTCCGTACGGCGACGTCATCAATCGCGTCGCTGTCGGCCAGACCAATGCGACGGGAGTCGTGTCCGCCGTCAACTTCGAGTATCGCGGCTTCGACACGCTCGGCGAGGAGTTCATCCTTTTCGTGGCCGCCACCGGCGTGAGCCTGGTGCTGCGGCATCTGCGTGGCGAGCGAGAGCGGACGGCACACGACGATGCGCTCGACCGGGACGACACGGTGACTACGGACGCGATCAGGATCGCTGCGCTGATTTTCGTCGGGCCGACGGTTGTCATGGGCTGGTTCCTCGCCTCGCACGCCCAGACCAGCCCTTCCGGCGGCTTCCAGGGCGGGGCGGTGCTGGGGTCCGCTTTCATGCTGATCTACCTGGGCGGTCAGTTCCTCGTGTTCAAGCGGGTCAGCCCGATCGATGTCACCGATGCCGTCGAGGCCGCGGCGGCGGGTGCGTTCGCGGCCGTCGGGGTTGCCGCGCTCGGGTTCGGCCTTCCCTACCTGGCCAACTTCCTGCCGCTCGGTGGCACGCCGGGGGCAGTGGACTCGTCCGGCACGATCGCCCTGATCAGCTTCCTCGTAGGGATCGAGGTGGCGGCCGCATTTGCCTTGATCGTCAGCGAGCTGCTCGAGCAGACACTGCTCGTGTCGGCGAGGCGGCGCTGATGGAGATCTTCCCGTTCGTCGTGGTGGCCTGGATCCTGGCCGTCGGCCTCTACGGTGTCGTCACCAGTCGGCACCTTGTGCACCAGATCATCTGCCTGATCGTCGTGCAGTCCTCCACGTACGTGCTGCTGCTGGCGGTTGGCTACCGGCGTGGCGCTGTCGCGCCGTACTTCTACGACATCCCGCTGCATACCCCGGCAGTCGATCCGGTCGTCCAGGCCCTCGCGCTGACCGATGTGGTCGTCGAGGCCGCGGTTACCGCCTTGCTGCTCGCCATCGCAGTGCAGGCTCACAAGCGTTTCGGCACGCTGGACCCGCACGAGCTCATCGAGCTCCGCGGCTGAGAGGACACCCTATTTGCGCCAACTCCTGCCGCTGCCTGTCGTGCTCCCGCTGCTGGTCGCCGCCGCGGTGTCGGCGGCGCATCCCTTCTTCCGTGCCAGACGCCGGGTACTGGACGGCGTGGCGATCGCAGCCAGCAGCGCAGTCGCGGTCATCCTCGGCGCGATCACCTTGGCCTCCGGAAACCAGGAACAGGCGTACTGGTTCGCCGGGTTCCGGCCATCGCACGGTGTTGCGATCGGCATCGATTTCGTCGGCACACCATTGGCAGCCGGCCTGGCCTGCCTAGCTGCGCTGCTGGTCACTGCGGCGATGGTGTACTCATGGTGTTATTTCCAACGGGTCGCGACCTATTACCACGCGCTGATGCTGACGTTCCTGGCAGGCATGGCGGGCTTCTGCCTGACGGGCGACGTCTTCGATATGTTCGTCTGGTTCGAGCTCATGGGTGTTTCCGCCTTCGCGCTGACCGCCTACCGACCAGACGAGCGCGGGCCGATCCAGGGCGCGCTCGCCTTCGCGATCACTAACAGCATCGGAAGCTACCTGACCCTGTCTGGCATAGCGGTGATCTACGGCCGCACGGGCGCGCTCTACATGGCGCAGATCGGCCGCGCCCTGAGCGGGCACAGGCCCGATGGCCTGGTCATTGTCGCCTTCGTGCTGATCATCTCCGGGCTGCTGACAAAAGGCGCCATCGTGCCGTTCCAATTCTGGCTGGCCGACGCCGTCGCGGTTGCCCCCGTTCCCGTCGGTGTGCTGTTCGCCGGCGTCATGACCGAGCTCGGCCTGTACGGCGTGGCCAGGGTGTACTGGTCGATGTTCGGCCAGGCCATCGGGTATCGCTCGGCGATTACGGGCATCTTCCTCGTGCTCGGCCTGCTCACCGCCGTTGCCGGTGCGTCGTTCTCCTTCCGCGAGCGCCACCTGAAGCGTCTGATCGCGTTCGCGGCGATGAGCCACGGCGGGATCGTCCTCACCGGAATAGCGCTGCTGACGCGGCTCGGCCTGGCCGGCTCGGCACTCGCCGTGGTCGGTCACGCATTGCTGGCCGGGGCGCTGTTGCTCTGCGCGGGCCTCGTCCTGCACCGCCGTGCCAGCATCAATGAGACGCTCCTGCACGGACAAGGCAGGAACCTGCCGGCCACCGGGGTCATCTTCGCCCTGGCGGCTCTGGGGATGGCTGGGCTGCCGCCGTTCGCCACCTACCTCGGCACGGGCTGGGTTACCGCCAGCGCTGCCACCCGCGGGCTTGCCTGGATCGCTGTTGTCGTGGCGTTCTCTTCGGCGCTGGCAGGCGCGGCCCTGCTGCGAGCGGCGGGCGGCGTGTTCCTCGGCCTCGGCGATCCGCCCGCCGAGGACCGGCAGATGGCCGAGCAGGCGAGCGAGGAGACGAGCGAGACCGACCAGGCGAAGCAACGGACGCCGCTGTCCATGATCGTGCCGGCGGCTGCGCTCGTTCTGGCCGCAATCTCCCTGGCGTTCGTGCCGCACCTGGGGCAGGGCGTACAGTACGCGGCGGTGCGGTTCGCTGATGAGGCGCGCTATCAACGGACTGTGTTGTCCGGCGCGGCAATTGCCCGTCCAGCGATGTCATTTCCGCCGGAATCGGGCAGCAGTACTGCACGCGACGTGCTCGTGGGCGCCTGCACGACCGTGTGCGCTCTCGTACTGGCTGGGCTGGCCTTGTATGCCCGGCGGCTACCGCGGCTACGCGGCTTGCTCCGGCCTGGAATGGCGCTGGTCGAGCCGCTCGAGGGCTTCCAGAGCGGGGTGGTCAACGACTACGTCACCTGGATCATCCTCGGCGTCGCCTGCATCGGGGGAGTGCTCGCGTACGCGATCCGCTGATCGAGGCTGAACTCTGCCCTGCGTCCCGACGGGACGGATTGCGATAGCAGTTACCGCCCCCGCCTGAGCGCGGAGAGCACGCCGCTGGCCAGCGCGGCGCCGGCGAGCCCGGCCGTCACCTGACTGGCGTGCTGGGACAGCCACAGCTGCAGTGACCGGTCATGGGCGCGGTCAGAGAACTGGCCCCGTGCGCCATGGTCGTCGCCGGGAGGTGCGTCAGCCGGCTGCCACAGGTTCTCTCGGCGGCGCTGGCCGGCGGGCTGATCGGTCTGCTGTGACCGATAGCCGGTCCTAGCCAGGTACCGGTCGAGGAGGGCCGGTACGAACCGGTTCGCGACCAGCGTCGCGGCGGTGCTACCGCCGACCCAGTACACCCGCCTGCGCGGGTGATCGGCCGCGTAAACGACGCCGCGGGCAGCCACCTCAGGCTGGTAGATCGGCGCCACCGGCTGCGGCTGATTCGGCAGCTTGGAGCGGACCCAGGAGAACTGTGGTGTGTTCACGGCCGGCATCTGCACGACGGTCACGTGCACGTTCGAGCCCTCGTGCAGCAATTCGCAGCGCAGCGAGGAGGTGAAGCCGACCACGCCGTGCTTAGCACCGCAGTAGGCCGACTGCAGCGGGATGCTCCGTTCCGACAGCGCCGAGCCGACTTGCACGATGGTGCCGTGGTCGCGGACCCGCATCCTGGACAGGGCGGCCATGGTGCCGTGCACGAAGCCTAGATAGGTCACGTCGGTGACCCTGCGGAACTCCTCCGGGCTGATCTCCGCGAACGGCGCGAACACCGAGCTGAACCCAGCGTTGATCCAGATGTCGATCGGTCCCAGCTCGCGCTCGATCCGCTCGGCGGCCGCGTCCAGCTGAGCGTAGTCGGCCATGTCCGCGCTGATCGGCAGCGCAGTGCCGCCCGCGGCGCCGATATCTTCGGCTGCGCCAGCCAGGCCATCGGTGCCGCGTGCGAGCACGGCCACCCGGTCGCCGCGGCGACCGAACAGCCGGGCGGTCGCGCGGCCGATGCCGGCGCTGCCGCCATTGATGACGACGGTCTGAGTCATGCCGCGCGGTTACCCCGCCGCGGGTCACTCAAACAGCCGGATGGCGGCCGCAGGTGCCTGGCAAGGGGTCGGTTAGAGCCGGGGCTGCGGGGAAGTTTGGCGCCGGTGAGTGACCTGTGGTTTCCCCGCGTCCTGCGGGAGTACTCCTTTATTGCCGATGGCGAGCGCGGCGGCCTGGTGGGTCCGGATGGCGCGATCGTTTGGATGAGCGCGCCGCGGTGGGACAGCCCTGCGGTGTTTTCTGCCCTGCTCGGCGGCGAAGGCGGATACGCGGTGACACCGTCGGACCCATGGCACGTCTGGGGAGGCTATTACGAGCCTGGGAGCCTGATTTGGCGCAGCCGGTGGGTCGGCCGTGGCGTCGTGGAAAGCCGCGAGGCGCTGGCCATGCCTGCCGATCCGCACCGGGCGGTGATCCTACGCCGGATTGAGGCCCGGGAGGGTCCCGCGCGCGTCACTGTCATCCTCGACGTCCGGGCGGGATTCGGCCGCAGTCCGATGCGCGATCTCACCAAGACGCGAGGTATCTGGACCGGGCGGAGCGGCACCCGACCCAGTGCGGGCGCGGTGTGGTTCCGGTGGTCGGGTGCCGAGAGAGCGCGTCAGGACCAGGACGGCAGGCTGCGGATGAGGCTGACCGTGCAGCCAGGGCAGCATAGCGACCTGGTGCTCGAAGTCTCCGATCGTCGGTTCGGCGAGCAGCCAGCGGTCGCGGCCGAAGCGTGGGCCGCCACCGAAGGCGCGTGGGCCGACGCGGTGCCGAACTGCGACGGCCTGGTGGCCAAGCGGGACGCCAGCCACGCCTACGCCGTGCTGAGAGGCCTGACCTCAAGTTCTGGCGGCATGGTGGCGGCGGCAACGACATCGCTGCCTGAGCGGCTCGAGGGTGCGCGCAACTACGATTACCGGTACGCCTGGATCCGGGATCAGTGCTACGCGGGCATCGCCATGGCAGCGCACGGCTCCCAGGCCCAGCTCGCGGGCACAGTGCGGTTCATCACCGAGCGGGTGCTCGAGGACGGCCCCAGACTGCAGCCTGCCTACACCGTCGGCGGTGAGGCGATTCCCGGAGAGCGCCGGTTGCGGCTGCGCGGATACCCGGGCGGCTCAGTACGGATCGGGAACCGTGTTGTCGGCCAGTTCCAGCTCGACAGCCTCGGTGAGGTTCTGCAGCTCCTCGCGGCTGCAGCGGGCCAGGGAATGCTTGACGCGGACGGCATGCGCGCCGCCGAGGTGGCAATCACGGCGATCGAGCAGCGCTGGTCCGAGCCTGAGGCAGGCATCTGGGAACTGCACGACGACATGTGGACGCACTCCAGGCTGTGTTGCGTCGCCGGGCTGCGCGCGATGGCCAGGGCGATCACCGCTGAGGACTCGGCGAACAGATCGCGGCCGGGCGGTCACGGCACCCGGCTGGCCGCCCGGTGCAGCAGTCTGGCCGACGCGATCATGGCGGATATGAGCCAGGCCGTCCACCCGACCGGGCGATGGAAGCGAACCGCGGGAGACGACCGGGTCGATGCCTCGCTGCTCCCCTCCGTGCTGCGCGGCGGCATGGCCCCCGACGATCCGCGCTCAGTCGCCACCGTGGCCGCAGTCGCGACACAGCTGGCAGACGACGGTTTCGTCTACCGGTTCCGGCATGACGGCCGGCCGCTGCACGAGTCCGAGGGTGCCTTCTTGCTATGCGGATTCTGGATGGCGCTGGCGGCCCAAGCACGGGGGGACAACGTCGAGGCCGCGCATTGGTTCGAGCGCAACCGGGCCGCTTGCGGCCCCGCTGGCTTGTACACCGAGGAGTACGACGTGCAACAGCGTCAGCTGCGCGGAAACCTGCCGCAGGCCTTCGTCCACGCAGCGATGCTCGAATGCGCCGTCCGGCTGTCTGGCGACGCAAACCTCGGCGGCGCGTCCGCGAGCGTCCGCCCCGCAGGAAATTAGAAGTGCCAGGTCATGCCACGCGACGCGCTTCGTCCAACGTCTTGACCCGGACAACCAAGTTAGGCCGAGTCCGGCTACCCTTTCGGTTCGAGGGCTGAGTGAACGTTCTATGTCAATGGTCTTTAGGCGTGTATCAGGGTGGCTGGTTGAACTCCTTATGTTTGAGTTGCGTGTATTCGAAAGGATGCGCAAAAGGCAAGGAGGGACGCTGATGGCGACCGAACGGGTGACGTATCATCGGGGTTTCGGCTGGCGGCCTTCGCTGCCCGACCCACGGGACATACCTGCGGATCCTACGGAGATACCGGTACTCCCCGAGGTCGACCCGCGCGGTACCTACATGCCGCCGATATATGACCAAGGGCATCTGGGCTCCTGCACAGCCAACGCGGTCGCCGCCGCCATAGATGCCGATCGGCTGGCCGACGGCCAGGGCGCCATGAGCCCGTCGCGGCTAGCGATTTACTGGCTCGAGCGTTTCCTTGAGCATCAGCCAGCCACAGCCGACTCCGGTGCCATGGGCCGGGATGGTTTCAAGGCGGCCCGCAACTTCGGCGTGCTTCCCGAATCAGACTGGCCCTATACCGACAACGCCGCCGATCCCAGCTTCGCCCAGGACCCGAGGACGTGCGACAAATGGGATGCCGATCACTGGGTCCTCGACGACAGTTACAAGTCGGTCCGCCGTTCCCTGCTCGACTTCAAGCGCGTCCTGTCAAACAAGCAGACGATCGCCTTCGGTTTTGCCGTGTTCCAGGAGTTCGTGTCCAAGGAGGTTGCCGACACGGGTTTGGTTCCGGCCCCTGATCCTTCGCAGATCATCCCGAACGAAGGCCACGAAGTGCTGGCGGTCGGGTACCTCGAGGCCCAGCCGCAGCACTGCCTGTGCCGCAACTCGTGGGGTACTGGCTGGGGAATGGACGGCTATTTCCTGATGCCCTGGTCAGTGCTGCTCGACCCCAGCTTCTCGGGGGACTTCCGGACTATCTACCGGCCGCTGGGTTGATTGCTGGGCGCCGCCAGAGGCCGTGATTGACTGGCGCTGTGGGTGAGCTGACCTGGTTGATCACCGGTTCCTCGCGCGGCTTCGGCAGGGCGCTGGCCGTGGCGGCCTTGGAGGCCGGTGATCGGGTGGTGGCTACGGCCCGCGATTCTGCCCGGGTGGCCGATCTGGCTGAGCAGTACCCGGATCGGGCTCTGGCGGTCGCTTTAAACGTCACAGACCAGCCCGCGGCCGGGCGGGCCTTCGAGGCCGCTCTGGAGAAGTTCGGTCGGGTCGACGTGGTGGTCAACAACGCCGGCTATGCGAATGTCGCCCCGGTGGAGACCGGGCCAGAAGAGGACTTCCGTCGGCAGTTCGAGACGAACTTCTGGGGCGTTTACAACGTCTCTTGGGCTGCAGTGCCTGTGCTCCGGGCCCTCGGCGGGGGCACCATCATCCAGTTCTCCTCCATTGGAGGGCGAGTCGGCGGGTCGGCTGGCATCGGCTCGTACCAGGCGGCCAAGTTCGCCGTGGACGGGCTGACCCGGGCCCTGGCCGCGGAGACCGGGCCGCTGGGCATCCGGTACCTGGTGGTCGAACCGGGCGGGTTTGCCACAGACTGGGCCGGCGCGTCCATGCAGGTGCTGGAGATCCCTGAGCAATACCAGCAGACGGTTGGCGAAATGCAGCGCTATCGCAGTGGTGCGAGGGCTGCGGGTGACCCCAAGCGGGCCGGCGAGATTCTGGTACGGATGGTCGCCTCGGTCGTAGACAAGGCATTCGCCGGCGCCGACGCCGTCTTCTGGTTGACGCCGCCAGATCCACGGGCGCCCTCGGTTGACGCTGCCTTCGTCGGTTTCACCAGGCCCGCCGCCGAGGCGTTCTCGACGCATCGTGTCGG
>DATAEH010000292.1:0-3791 GCA_036258115.1 Streptosporangiaceae bacterium | reverse complement strand
CGGCGCCCCCAGGCAGAAGTGTGGTCCAGCCGCGAACGCCAGGTGCTCCCTGGCGCCGCGCCTGATGTCATACACATCGGGGTCGGGGAAGACCGCAGGATCGCGGCCCGTCGCCGCGAGAAGAAGCAGCAGCACCGCCCCGTCCTCCGGTTCGGCGCCGTCAATTGCGATGCCGCTTCTTGCGACCCGCCCGGTGAGCTGAACGGGCGAGTCATAGCGCAACGTCTCCTCGACCGCATTCGCGGCGAGGTCCGGATCTGCGGCCAGCGCGGCGTACTGCGCTGGGTTCCGCAGCAGCGCCAGCATCGCATTGCTGATCAGGCCGACCGTTGTCTCGTGCCCGGCCACCAGCAGCAGTACGCAGGTGGCGATCAGCTCCTCGACGGTCAGCCGGTCCCCAGCGTCTTCGGCCCTGATCAGCTTTGTCAGCAGGTCGTCGGAAGGACTCGACCGCCGCGCCGCGATCAGCTCGGTGAAATACTCGCCGAACTCAAGAGCCGCCTGCTCGGCGGCCGCGCGCTCGGCAGGATCGAGGGCGCCGAAACTGGGCTGCACCGAGTGTGCGAGCTTCGCCGACCAGCCGGCGAATCGTGAATGGTCCTCGGGCGGCACGCCAAGCAGCTCGGAGATGATGCGCACCGGCAGCGGATAGGCCAGCTGGCTAACCAGCTCAAGCTCACCTGCAGGGCCGTTGGACGAGACAGCCGTCAGCAGCTCGTCGGTGAGCTCCGTGATCCGCGGTGCGAGCGTAGCCACCTCCCGCGGCGTGAACGCGCTCGCCACCAGACGCCTCAGCCTGGTGTGATCTGGAGGGTCGAGGGAGAGGAACGACCTCGTTCGCGTCCGGTCCGTCAGCTCAGGCGGCGCAAGCCTGGAGCGCTCACGCTCGCTGCTCGCACGGGGATCGCGCAGCAGGCGGGAGCAGTCCTCATAGTGGCCGAAGACGACCAGCGCGCCATCGAGCTCGGTGAAGGGCGAGGCTTCGCGGAACCTGGCCAGCAGCGGATAGGGGTCGGCGATCACCGCCGGGTCAGCCAGCGTCGCCAGATCCGCCAGGCTCGGTTGGTTCAGATTGGGCTGGTCATGGCTGCGCACACCCTCAGCTGTCACAGGGCGCGGGTCTCAGGCGTCAACTACGGCCTCCTTCGGCATCGGCACCCCGACCGGGTTCAGCGCGGGCAGCTCGGCTGAGCACGCGCGAGCGATGGGGAACAGGACGTCGGCGAGATCAGCAGCGAACTCCTGATCCCGCCAGGGCCTGGCCGCCGCCGCGTCGGTGGCAGTCTCGATGCTCGCCCGTAGCTCGGTTCCAGCCGGAGTGGCCGCGCCGTCCTCGGCGATCATTCCGCGCGAGCTCAACCGCGCGGCAGCACCGTCCCACTGCTGGTCTGTCCACCCCCGCAGCGGCTGGATCGTCTCGCGCGGCAGATCGAAGGCCGCACGCAGCACATTGGATTCACAGCCGTCCACGTCGGCGGCCAGGAGCGCGGCGAAGTGGCCATCGCCGCGATGCTCGCGAAGCACCGTGGCCGCATGCCATAGTCGCGCGATCGGGCCGGAGGGCACGGGCAGAGCCGCATTAGCAGCCGCGAGCACCCGGCCCGAACAGTCCACGTCGGCCACGGCGACGGAGAGCATGTCGGCGGCAACGTCGGCGGCGTCGCTGAGGTCCCCAAGCACGCGGCTGAGGGCGGTCACCGCTCCGGCCTCGCGCACGGCTAGTGCCTGCTCCGGACTGATCAGGTTCCAGACGTCTGGCAGCGCCCTGCCCACCATCTGCGGGGCGAAGGTAAAGAACGAGGCCGTCACGGGCGCCGAACTCACCCGCCCGAGTGGCGCCGATCTGCCGGCGAAGTATCCGCGCCAGAAACCTCGCAGGCCGGCCGCCTCGTAGGCGGCGCGTGCCTCGGCAGCGAAATATGTCATCGCGTGGATCGGTTCGAACAGTGTCCACATCCGGCGTGCGACCTGGCTGGCGCTCATCTCGGCTCCCGTGTGCGCGTCGTTGCGCGATAGGTGCGCTGATCCGACATTAAGTGCATCGCACCTGATCTGGAAGGCCCGGAGCTGTGTTGCCAAGAGCCTGCAGCTGTGTTGCGCCGAGGTCCGGAGCCTGCAACCGGGGGCGGTTTGCCGGCCGGGAACGATTTACGGCACAATGATGTTGTGAAAAACATGGGCCAGCCGACTATGCCTGGTGCGCACACGGGCGCCGAGCAGAGCACGCGTGCCCGTATTGCCCGGCTGATCCTGGAAAACGGGCCGGTGACCGCGGCGTCGCTCGGAACTTCGCTGGGCCTAACCCCAGCTGCGGTTCGGCGTCACCTCGACCATCTGCTCCGTGAAGGCATGATCGAGACCCGGCTCGCCAGGGTTTATGGCAACCGCGGGCGGGGCAGGCCGGCCAGGATGTTCGCGATCACGGACGCTGGGCGGAGCGCCTTCGAGCACGCCTATGACGACCTGGCGACCAGCGCGCTGCGCTTCCTGGAGGAGCAGGCGGGGCCGGAGGCCGTCTCCGAGTTCGCCCGCCGCCAGGTGGCCGATCTGGAGCGTAGGTACCGGCCGGTCGTGGCGTCCGCGCCACTTGCCGACAGGGTCAGGGCGCTTGCCGACGCACTGTCGGTGGACGGCTACGCTGCATCCGCCAGCGCCGGGCCTGGCCCGTCCGCCGGTGAGCAGCTGTGCCAGCACCACTGCCCGGTGGCGCACGTCGCCGCCGAGTACCCGCAGTTGTGCGAGGCGGAGACCGAGGCATTCGGGCGCCTGCTGGGCACACCAGTTCAGCGGCTCGCCACGATTGCGCACGGCGACGGCGTCTGCACCACGCACGTGACGGCTCGATCCATACGTGACATCAGGAATACCCCACCTGCCGGTGACACCGTCGCCGGCGACAACGCAACCGAGGTCGGAGGCTTGTCCGCATGACCACTACTGCCCGCCCAGAACTCGAAGGTCTCGATCGGTACAAGTTCGGCTGGGCCGACTCTGACGTCGCGGGTGAGTCCGCACGCCGGGGCTTGTCCGAGGAAGTCGTCAGGGATATCTCGGCGAAGAAGGACGAGCCCGAGTGGATGCTCAACCTGAGGCTGCGCGGCCTGCAGTTGTTCGGCCGCAAGCCGCTGCCGGCCTGGGGCTCTGACCTGTCCGGGATCGACTTCGAGAACATCAAGTACTTTGTCCGCTCGACCGAGAAGCAGGCAGCCAGCTGGGATGACCTGCCAGCGGACATCAAGAACACCTACGACAAGCTCGGCATCCCCGAAGCGGAGAAGCAGCGCCTCATCGCCGGCGTCGCCGCCCAGTACGAGAGCGAGGTCGTGTACCACAAGATCCGCGACGACCTTGAGGAGAAGGGTGTCATCTTCAAGGACACCGACACGGCGCTCAGGGAGCACCCCGACCTGTTCAAGGAGTACTTCGCCACGGTGATCCCAGTCGGGGACAACAAGTTCGCGAGCCTGAACACCGCGGTGTGGAGCGGCGGCAGCTTCATCTACGTGCCGAAGGGCGTGCACGTGGAGATCCCGCTGCAGGCCTACTTCCGGATCAACACCGAGAACATGGGCCAGTTCGAGCGGACCCTGATCATCGTCGACGAGGACGCCTACGTCCACTACGTCGAGGGGTGCACCGCGCCGATCTACTCCTCGGACTCGCTGCACTCGGCGGTGGTGGAGATCATCGTCAAGAAGGGCGCCCGCTGCCGGTACACCACGATCCAGAACTGGTCGAACAACGTGTACAACCTGGTCACCAAGCGCGCCGTCGCGCACGCCGGCGCGACG
>DATAEH010000291.1:0-1567 GCA_036258115.1 Streptosporangiaceae bacterium | reverse complement strand
CCTCCCGGGCTCGCCGCCATGCACCAGACGGCCCGGCTGCGCAGCGCTAAACGCTAGCGCCAACCCGCTCCGGCGGGGCGGGCGAGACGTCGTTCCTCGCGCCTTTGCTGTCGTTAGGACTGCGCTGTTTACCAGTGAGCGAGCCGAGCCACTCAAGCAGGTCGCGGAACGACCGGTAGGTCAGGAACGGCTTCTCAAATGCCAGAGAGAACAGGTAGGAGCCGAACAGCACCGCCGGCAGCCCGAGCACGATCAGCAGCACGAACTGGCCGGCTCGGCCGATGTCGATACGACCGATGCCGAAGTGCCACACCAGCCAGAGCGCCGGCAGGTGCACACAGTAAATGCTGTAGGAGTACAACCCGGTCGAGCGCAGCGGCCGGCTCGACAGAAGCCGGTGCAGCCAGCTGGGCCGGTCGGCGGCCAAGGAGGCCAGCAGGAGGGCGACTGCGGTGCCGACGATCAAGTCGAGCCAGAAGTACCGCGTATTGACCCAGATCGGCCCCTTGACCCAGCAGATCGCGACGAAGGTGGCCGCGAGCCCAAGAGCCAGCCACGGCATCACATAAGCGCGGCGGGCGAGGACTCCCCCGTTGATCATTGACGCGGCGCCCATTCCCAGCACGAACAGCACGGCGAACTGCGGCGTCAGGCCGATCAGGCGGTGGAACGTCACCGTCTGGGTGGCCAGCTCGTAGACGCCGACGGCGGCGACGCCAGCGGCGAGGAAGAGCAGGGCGGATCCGAGGCGCCGCCGCAGCAGCAGGAACAGCGGGAACAGGAAGTAGATCTGCCACTCGATGGCGATCGACCAGAACGCGCCATTCGGCTTAGGGCTGTCGATCAGGTCTTGGAGCAGGACCGCGTGCACGCCGACGGCCTTGGTGCTGATCCCGTCGCCGGTCAGGTTCGGCGTGATCACGGCGAAGATGAAGCAGGACAGCGCCAGGGCCGCCCAGTACGTGGGCAGGATCCGCCATGCGCGCCGGCGCAGGAATTCCTTGAACCCACCCGACATCTGCCAGTCGTGCCGGGCCGGCGCGATGGATAGCGAGAAGCCGGAGACGACGATGAAGACGGCGACCGCCACGTGCCCGTACAGGAACAACGCACCGGCTGCGGGACCACCATTGCGTGGGTAGACGGGATAGGTCTTGAGCCACATGTGGTGTACGACCACGAAGACGGCCGCGAGCGCCCGGACACCGTCCACATAGGTCAGCCGAAGCCGCGGCCCAGCGGTTTTGGGCGACACAGCGTCTTCGGCGACAGTGCGCTGCATCGGACGCGTCGGGGCTTCCACCTCGACCGACATGAACCTCCTCTCGGTCGTGAGAGAGCTCACGAGGCGGCGGTCAGACGCCCTCCTGAGCCTGCAGACGCCCGCTCCGAATGGACGCCAGAAATGCCTCGTAGTCACGCTCGGTCTGGTCGGTGTAGCGCCTAGCGAACCTGGCGATAGAGCGATCGAAAGCGTTGTCCTCGCCCAGGTACTCGGCCAAATCGACTGGATCGCCTGACCGTGCGTGTGCGCGGGCTAGGGTCCAGCCGCACACCCGAGCATAGC
>DATAEH010000290.1:0-2383 GCA_036258115.1 Streptosporangiaceae bacterium | reverse complement strand
CGAGTGCCGGCGGCCGCCCGGCGCGAGGCCGTCTCGATCCTGGCGAGCGCCTGCTCGGCGAAGGGCAGCTACCTGGTCATCGCCCACGCCGCGGCCGACATCGCCCCCTGGTCGCCTACAGCGCCATCGCCCGCAAACCCTGAGCATCCGCGCCTGATCACACGAGTGCGCCTGAATCATCACGATAAGTCGGTTTAGCCCGGCATGTAGGAGGTACTCGGAGCCACTGAATCCCGACCCCACGAGGGAGTACCTATATGACCAGCACCACCGAGCGCTACCGCGCCGCGGCGAGCCAGTCGGCCAGCACGGTCGAGAAGATCGCTGACTTCTGGACGCAGGGCTCGAAAACGCTGACTGACTACGTGCCTGCGGGCCTGCCGCAGGTCGACCTGGTCCCGTTCGTCGAACGCTATTTCGAGTTCGTGCAGCGGACGGTCGACATCAGCCGTGACCTCACCATCAAGTGGGCGGAGTCGGCGGGCATGCTGTCCGGCGTCGTCCGCGAGCAGGCCGAGTCCGTTGGCGGTCTCGTCCGCGAGCAGGCCGAGTCGGCCCGCGACTTCGCGCACGAGCAGGCCGGCCAGGCCCAGCAAGCCGCCCGCGAGCAGGCCGAACTGACCGAGCAGGCCGAGAAGGACATGGTCCGCGAGGCTCGCAAGACCGAGCGTGAGCAGGCCAAGCACGCCCATGACAAGGCCCGCGAGCGCTACGAAGGCCTGACCAAGGCCGAGCTGAGCGACCTCCTGGACAAGCGTGACCTGCCCAAGACCGGCAACGTCGACGAGCTCATCGAGCGCCTAGTCGAGGCAGACAGCAAGTAATCACGCTGCCCGCCCCACCACACCGAGACGCCGGTACCCGGCAGCATCTGCCGGGTACCGGCGTCATCGTGCTGTCACGCTTGCGGTAGGCGGGCCCCTGCAACGTCCTCGATGGCCTTGGCCAGCAACAAGTGCCCGGCAGGCGAGGGGTGGATGTTGCAGGTCCCGTCGGGAAGCTTGATCAGCAGTCCCGCCGCGCATGGGGAGCCTCCGAAGGCCGCAGACGGCCCTTCGAAGGCGGCGAAGCCGTCCGCGACCTTCCCGCCGAATTTCTCCGTGACCGACGCGATCGCCGAGTTGAGTGCCTCAGTGCCGGCCACCTGGGCCGGATCGCTGTAGCTGAGCGAATAGTAGGTCAGCGCAACCAGAAGGCCATGGTAGTGGGCGACGTCACGGATCTTGGTGTAGATGGTGGTCAGGTTCGCCTGGATCTCCTGCAGCACAGCCTGAACCTCGGCCGCGCTCGCGCAGGCGTCTGCCGTCGTTTCCCGGCAGAGGAACACGTCGTTGGCGCCGATAGTGATCGTCACCAGCCGGGTGTGACGATGCACGGCCAGGTACTTGAGGGCGTACTGCATCTGGGTGCCCCGGTATTGCACGTGCAACGGAAACTGGGTGCGGTAGCCGACGGATGAGCCCGGACTGTTCTCGCAACCGTTGCTTAGCGCTCCAGGCACGAGGAAACTGGCCGAGGTCTCGCCGGGGCAGGAGGCATTCGACACCCGGATGCGCAGTGCCCGGGCCACGTCCTCCGGGTAGCCGACGAAGGAGCGGGGGTCAGAATAGTTCGGCGCGGGCACCGCTTGAGGCGGCACATAACCGAACGCCACCGAGTCCCCTAGAGCTAGATAGGTACCGTTGGCAGCCGACCCGGTGACTGGCGCGGCCGAGGCAGGAAGAGCCGGCATCAAGCTCGCCGCCGCCACCATCGCCGCCCCGGCCAGCCCGATGCCGATCAGCCGCCGCACACCGCCCGCCAGGTAGCGCATCACAATTCCCTTCCATCCATCCAGCCACAGCTGCCCCCTGGCTACGGCAATTTCTCCCTAGGCGTTGATTCAAGACCGGCCGGGGCCATGAGTCAATCGGTGGCGTTGCCCGGTGCCCGCACCAAGCGCCGCTCGAAACCCCGGGCAGCCCGCCCCGAGCATCCAAGCTGACCGCCGTCATCCCAGCCAGATCCGGGGCCGGAAGGGGATGTGGGCGGCAGCCGTGGCACTGGTCAGCTCGGCCGGAGTCGTGCCAGTCTCGTACTTCGTCTTCGGCCAACGTCGCGCGCCCTGACCACGCCAGATAAGCGCGGTAGATGCCACCGCCCTTACCGGCTCCTGAGGATCGTGAAGAGCACTCGCAGTACGAGGATGGCGGCGACGATGAGCAGGTTGTAGCCGATGAACTGGTAGAGGCTGAGGCTGGGAGTGATCTTGGGGCCGCCGGGCGTGCCGAGCAGCATGGCGGCGACGATGCCGGAACCGACGCCGAGGAACGCCATCAAGAACTGATTGGCCAGGCCAGTGATCACCCGGCGGTCACGTTCGTCGGCGAATTGTCGCACGTTG
>DATAEH010000289.1:0-148677 GCA_036258115.1 Streptosporangiaceae bacterium | reverse complement strand
AACGCGAAGATCTGACGGATCGCCGGCACGCTCAGCAAGACTAAACGCAACGGTCCGGTGCGTCCGCTGCGGGCAGTGCACTCATGGCTGTGCGAACTAACCGGGCGGACAAACCGCGCCGACCAACTGCCCGATAGTCAGGCCGGTGACTGAGCCGACCAGATCGAGCGCCGGAAATGCAGGCAGGCAGATTACTACGTTGTCGGTGCGGTTCTGGATCGCCCGATCGAGCACGAAGCCGCGCTGGTTGTGCAGGATCGCTTGCCAGCCCGTCCTCCTGCCTGGCTGGCCGAAACCGGGACGCTCGCATGCCTGCGTGGGCCTGACTAGTGGGACCCGAGCTCACTGGGTCAGCGAAGAGATTCGCCGCAGAACCTCATCCCGGCCAAGCACGCGGGCGACGCTCGCCAGGTCCGGGCTCATCGTCGACCCGGTCAGCGCGACCCTGATCACCTGAGAGGCGTCTTGGATCCGGCCAACGTATTCCTGCGGTGCCTGCTTGTAGAGCTTGGCGCTCGGCGCGAAACCGTGCTTAGCGGCCAGGTCCCTGACCTGCGCGAACCATTCGTCCCTGTCGGCCAAATCCTGATAGCCGTCGGCGAAATCTGCACCGAACGCGCGGACCAGGTCGTCAGGGAGTGCGCCCAGCCGCTCGTCGCCGAGCCTGACCGGAGTGAACATCTCCGCGAAGAAGAAGCCGTAGGCAGACCTGAAATCCGACCACTTGCGCAGGTCCTTGCGCGGGTTGGGGACTCCGACCCGCTCGACGGCGAGCGCCGCGAGCGCCAGTTCTTGCCGTGCGTCGAGCACCGCCGCGAGTTCCGGGTCGTACTCTGCGGCCCAGGTGCGCATGGCAGCGAGGATCTCCTGCGGGGTCAGCGTCGCGATGTAGTCGGCGCTGATGTCCTCGAGCTTCACCTGGTCGATCAGCGGGCCGGCGCCACCCAGCTCGGATAGCTTGATCGGCGTATCAAGTGCCTCGTCGAGCGGCATCTCCGCCAGCGATCCGTTGGCGAGCCCCCGCAGGTAATACAGCACTGCCCGGGCGGGATAGCCGGCCTCGGTATAGAAGTCGACGCTGGCCTCTGGGTCCTTGCGCTTGGACAGCTTGCGCTTTCCGCCAGGAATCTGCTTCATTAGCAGCGCGGTATGGGCGTACTGCGGCGGCTCGAAGCCCAGTGCTGCGAAGAGCTGCAGGTGCATCGGCACCGAGGGCAGCCACTCCTCGCCCCTGATCACGAGATTCACGCGCATCAGGTGATCGTCGACCGCGTGCGCAAAGTGGTAGGTGGGAAGCCTCTCGGCGTGCTGGGACGACTTGAGGATGACAACGTCGTTGTAGTTGTCCTCGGCTGACATCCGGCCGCGGATGGTCTCCTCGAACTCCACCCGCCTGCCCGGAGTTCCCGACGACCGGAACCTGACCACGTATGGCGCGCCCTCGGCAAGCTTGGCCTGAACCTGCTCAGGAGTCGCGTCCCGCCAGAGGGCCCAGCGGCCGTAATAGCCGGGCGGCACCTTTGCCGCTTGCTGCCGCTTCCGCATCTCGGCGAGTTCCTCGGCCGTGGCGAAGCACAGGTACGCCTTGCCCTGCCGAAGCAGCTCTCGCGCGTAGGTCATGTAAATGGCCGAGCGTTCTGACTGGTGATATGGCCCGTAGTCGCCGCGACCCTCCTCTTCGTCAGGTGGCAGGCCGAAGTACTGAAAGGCCCTGCCGAACTGCTCGAGTGCGCCTACGACCTCGCGAGCCTGGTCAGTGTCCTCGATCCTGACCAGATACCGGCCATCGGACCGGTGCGCCACATCGACATCGATCATGGCCATGTAGATCGTGCCGATGTGCATGAAACCCGTCGGGGACGGTCCGAGCCTGGTGACCAGCGCGCCGGCGGGCAGCTCACGCGGCGGATAACGCTGCTCCCAGTACTCCGGTTCGGGCAGGTCAGCCGGAAACAGCGCGTCAATCACGGCCCCACGCTACCAACATCGACGCTTCTACCCGTTGGCACAGGGGCAGTGCGTTGTGGCTGGCCGTGCGACACGCCGCCGTCGCTCAATCGCGGCGGTTCGACCGGCCGCCAGCGATGATGGGAATCGATCCCGCACGTCCCCGCCTTCCCGATTGACACCGCAACCTCGACTAGCACCGCAGTATCAACAAACGCCGTCAGTACTTGGCTGTCACGATCGTTGGAGCGCCGGATGAGACTGCTCCACACCTCGGACTGGCATCTCGGGCGAACCCTTTATGGCGAGGACCTGCTTACTCACCAGGCGGCGTTCCTCGATTGGCTGCTCGCCGAGGCGATCGAGCGCCAGGTGCACGCGGTTGTGGTGGCTGGCGATATCTATGACCGGGCCGTGCCGACCACCGACGCGGTGGCTGTGCTCGACCAGGCGCTGCGCGGCTTCGCCGCCGCGCGCGTGCAGGTGCTCCTGACCAGCGGCAACCACGACTCGGCGGTCAGGCTGGGATTCGGTTCGCGGCTCAGCGAGCTGGCAGGGGTGCACCTGCGCACCGCGGTGCCGGACATCGCGCGGCCGGTACTGCTGAGCGACGAGCACGGCGAGGTGGCTCTGTACGGGATCCCGTACCTCCTGCCTGACGCTGTGATGGCCGATCTGGGGGCCGAACGCTCCCACGCTTCGGTGCTCGCCGCCGCCGTCCGGCTGATCAAGACCGATGCGACGGAGCGCGGCATCGCGCGCACGATCGTGGCGGCGCACGCCTTCATTACCGGCGCCATCGCCTCTGAGTCCGAACGAGACATCAGGGTCGGCGGCATCGGCGACGCGCCAGCCTCGCTGTTCGCCGGCCTTACCTACGTCGCCCTCGGCCACCTGCATGGCCAGCAGGACGTCAGCCCCGGAGCAGGCCGGACCACGGTCAGGTACTGCGGGTCGCCGCTGGCGTTCTCGTTTTCCGAGCGTCATCACAATAAGTCCGTGACGCTGGCCGAGATCGATGGTGCCGGACACGTCAAGACGACCAAGCTGGCGACGCCCGTGCCTCGTCCTCTTCGGGAAGTGCGCGGCAAGCTCGAGGACCTGCTGGCCGGGAAGGGCGGCACCGGCGCGGGCGACCTGGCCGGCGCCTGGGTCAAGGTCGTGCTCACCGATGCGGTGCGCCCGGCCTCCCCGATGGAACGGCTGCGAGAGATCTGGCCGCACACCCTGGTTCTTGAGTTCGAGCCGCAGGGTGAGCTGGTCAGCGGCGCTGCCGACCTGCGCCGCCTCAAGCAGACCGCCGATCCGGTTGAGATCTGCGAGTTCTTCGTCGAGTACACAAGCGGAGGCCCCGCCGACGCCGGTCACCGGCGCGTGCTTCGCGATGTCGTCGAGGCCCTGCGCGGCACTGAGGCAGGCGCCGACCTGGCCGCTAGCGGGGTTGTGCGCACGAGCGCGGGCAGCCGCACCGACCTGACCGACCCGGCCGAGGCTGGATCGATCGACGAGTGGCTGGAGAATGCGGGCCGGACCGGCGACTGGCTCGACGCCGAACCGGCAGGCCACGACCGGGATGACGTCGCCGGCGGCCCGAAGGAGCGGCGGGCCGGATCCGGCCGCGGGGACTCGGCGGTGGCCTGATGCGGCTGCACACTTTGGAGATGCAGGCCTTCGGGCCCTTCGCGAGGCCTCAGCGGATCGACTTCGAGCGGCTCGCCAGCGGCGGCCTGTTCCTGCTCGAGGGCCCTACCGGTGCCGGGAAGACGACCGTTCTTGACGCGATCACGTTCGCTTTGTACGGCGGGCTCGCTGGGGAAGACGCCGGCGAGGACCGGCTGCATTCGCACTTCGCCGGACCAGAGGTCGAGCCTTCGGTGGGCATGGAGTTCTCGGTCCGCGGGGTCCGCTACCGCATCACGCGGGTGCCCGAGCATCGCCGCCCGAAACGGCGGGGTCAGGGATTCACTACCGAGGCCATGCGGGTTCACCTGGAGCGGCGCGACGGTCCCGGCTGGATGAGCATGTCGTCGAACAAGGCCGAGGTCGGCGACCTGATCGACCAGATCATGGGGCTGAACAGGATGCAGTTCACCCAGGTCATCTTGCTGCCGCAGGGTGAGTTTGCGCGGTTCCTGCGCAGCGACGACGACGCCAGGCGGGCTGTGCTGACCAAACTCTTCGGAACTGAGCTCTATGACCAGATCACCGCCGAGCTCGACCGCCGCCGCGCCGAGGCCGTCAGGGCCAGGCAGACCGCCGACGCGGAGATCGCTGCGTCCGTTTCCGCTGCGGCCGAGGCTGCCGGTCTCGACGCGCCCGCGCGCGCTGAACTGATCGGCATGGCAGCGGCTGCCCGCGCAGCGGCGCTCCGGCAGATCAGCGAGGACCTCGCCGCGGCGCTGGAGCGGTCGGCCGCCGGGCTCAAGCGCGCAGAGGCAGCCGCCAAGGCTGCGCGCGCCGCAGACCAGCATGCAGCCAGGCAGGCTGGGCTGATGGCAAGGCTGGCCACTGCGCTTGCCGCGCTGCGCGCACACGAGGCGACGCGCCGGGACCACGAGACGCGCGCAGCGCGGCTCGACGCCGCCAGGCGCGCCGAGCCGGTTAGGCCGCTTCTCGCGATGCTCACCGACGCGGAGGCTGCGGCAGACCGTGAGCGGGCCGCACTGCGCGACCTTCTTGAAGTCGACGAATCTGCACAGGCGTTCGCGGGTCAGCTTGCCTGCCTGCTCGATGCCGACGCCGACGACTCGTTGGTGCGCCGAGCCGGCAAGGCCGCGGCCGAACGAGCCGAGGCCGGCCAGCGCGAGGCGGCCGCGCTGGAGCATCTCGTTGCTGCCGAGGCGGCTCTGCCCGGTCGCGCGGAAGTGGTCGACGAACTCAAGAACTTCGCGGCGGAGGCTGCCCAGCTCGTCGCGTCGCTGACCGGGCTGCGCGAACACCTGCCAGGCCAGATCAGCGTGACCGAAGCCGAACTCGCCGCAGCCCGGGACGCTGTCGCTGGTCTGGCCGTGGATCAGCAGCGAAAGGCCGAGCTCACAAGGCTCGGCGCGGCAGCCCGGAGACTGGCCCATATCGAGCCGCATCGGGCGGCGGCCGCGACGCGGCTGCAGGCGTCGGTGGATGAGCACCAGCGCCTTGTCGATGAGCACCAGCAGGCGATGGACGAGCGGCTGGCCGGATTGGCTGCCGAGCTCGCGGCCGGGCTCGCTGACGGAAGCGCGTGCCCGGTGTGCGGCTCGGCCACTCATCCGGCACCGGCGATGCCCACCGCTGCAGCGGTGACAGCCGAGTCAGTCGCGGCAACACGCGAACTCCGCGACAAGGCCGCGGCGGCCAGGCTGGGCGCAGAGCACGAGCACACCGCGCTTGACAGGGAAGCGGCCGAGCTGGCAGCGATCACCGCAGGGCACACCGTGGCGGATGTGGCGAAGGAAGCCGCCGACGTGGCGGAGCGCCTGGCGGCCGCTGAGCGTGCGAAGACCCAGGAGCGAGCACTTGCGGCCCAGCTCGCCGAGTTGCGCGGCGAGCAAGAGCAGCTGGGCGAGCGGCTCAGGGCCGCGGTAGCCGCCGAGGCAGAGCAACGCAAGGAATTCGAGGGGACCGATGCGGAGCTGGCCGCCTTGCGGCAACGGCTCACCGGCGAATCAGGTGACTGCGGCTCGGTTGCCTGCAGGCAGCGCGATTTGAAAGCGGCGGCCGACGCTAGTCGCGCTCTTTCGACGACGCTCGACGGGCTGGCCAGCGCGCTGAGTTCCGAGCGCAAGGCCCGCCGCCTGGCCAGCGACGAAGCGCTGGCGCGCGGCTTCGACGGCCTCGACGCGGCGAGATCGGCCGCGATGGCGCCGAAGCGGCAGTCCGCCCTGGACGATGAGGTTGCGAGGTGGAGTCGGGAGCTGGTTGCGTTCCAAGCTGCGATCGAAGTTCCCGAACTGGTCGGCCTCGATCCCGCGCGAGCCGGCGAGGTCGAAGCCGCGGCTCTGCGCGCCGCGGCCGGCCTGGCGCAAGCGGAGGAGGCCGAGCAGCGGGCGCGAGCGCTGCGCGACGGTCACCTGTTGAGGACCGGCAGGCTCGGCAGGAGGCTGGCTGAGGTTCGCGAGGCCGAGCAGGCAGCTTCTTCGCTGGCCGCGGCGACCGAGCCCGTCATCCACCTGGCGGGCCTGGCGAAGGGCATGGACGGCCACCGCAGGGTCGCGCTGACCACCTATGTGTTGCGGCACTGGTTCGGGCAGGTCGTCGCGGCGGCCAACGTCCGGCTCTCCGTGATGTCGTCCGGCCGGTATGAGCTTCGGCGTAGCGACGAGGGCGACTCCAGGAGGCAGCGTGCCGGATTGACGCTCGTGGTGATAGACCGGCACACGGGCGAGGAGCGCAGCCCGAAGTCGCTGTCTGGCGGCGAGACGTTCTACACCTCGCTGGCGCTGGCGCTCGGACTGGCAGACGTGGTGAAGGCGGAGGCTGGCGGAGTGGATACCGAGACGCTGTTCATCGATGAGGGGTTCGGCTCGCTCGACGCGGAGACGCTGGATCAGGTGCTCGGGGTGATCGACGAACTCAGGGACCATGGTCGGGCGATCGGCATCGTGAGCCACGTGACCGACCTGAAGGACAGGATCTCCGAGCGCCTCGAGGTGCGAAGAATGCCAGACGGGTCGTCCTCGCTCGGAGTCGTGGCATGACGGGCGACGGAACCGTCGCGCACGAAGCCGGGGCGCACACGGCGATCGTGACCGGCGCCAATCACGGCATCGGCGCGGCGACCGCTGTGGCGCTCGCGGGGCAGGGCTGCGCGGTGGTGTGCGCGTTCTGGCGGGTTCGCGACGAAGTCGATCTCGCCATACCGCAGGCCTACCGCGACCACCGGGCAGGCGGAGCAGACGCCGTTGTCGCCGAGATCGAGGCTCTCGGGGGCCGTGCGATCGCTGCGGAGGCCGACCTGTCCGACCCTGCGACGCCGGAGGTACTGTTCGACCTGGCCGAACAGCGGCTGGGACCGGTCGACATCCTGGTGAACAACGCGACCGGCTGGCTTGCCGATACGTTCACGCCGGCCAAGGCGGATCGGATGGGCCGCTCGCTGCAGCCGGTCACGCACGCGGGCTGGTCCCAGCAGTTCGGGATTGACGCGATGGCGCCTGCGTTGATGATCGGCGAGCTCGCCAGGCGGCACGCGGCCAGGGACGCACGCTGGGGCCGGATCATCGGCCTGACCTCAGGCGGCGCGCTCGGGTTCCCCGAGGAGGTGTCCTACGGCGCCGCCAAGGCGGCGCAGGAGAACTACACGATGTCCGCCGCGGTCGAGCTCGCGCCGCTGGGGATCACGGCAAATATGGTGCACCCGCCGGTTACCGACACCGGCTGGGTCACCGATGCCGTCCGCGATGCCGTCGACGCCGATCAGCTGCTGGTGCACGTCGCCAGCCCGGCTGAGGTTGCCGAGGTGATCGCCTACCTCGCATCCGACGCGGCCGGGCTTATCTCCGGCAACGTGATCACGCTCCGCTGACTGCCTGCTAACCCTCTCCCGACGCTCTCCACACCCACCGCCGACCCGTTCTTCGACCCCACCGCTGAAACCTTGGTGGTGCTATCGACCCACCAAGGGTTCAGCGGTGGGGCTGAGCGGCGCGGCCGGGGGCTGCGGACCGGCCGGTAGGGTGCTTGCGTGCTTTCTCTCGTCCTGCCTAAAGGGTCGCTGGAACACGCGACGCTCGAGCTCTTTGACGCCGCGGATCTGACGGTCAGGCGCGCCTCTGACCGTGACTACCATGCCTCGATCGAGGACCCGAGAATCGACCGGGTCAGGTTCCTGCGGCCACAGGAGATACCGTCCTACGTCGCCGAGGGCCTGTTCGACTTCGGCATCACGGGCCGGGACTGGATCACCGAGACCGGGGCCGACGTCGCATCGCTCGGCGAGCTGCCGTACTCGAAGGCGACGAACGATCCGGTCCGGGTGGTCCTCGCAGTGCCAGCCAGCTCGGGCTGGGAATCGATCTCCGACCTTCCCGAGGGCATCAGGATCTCCACTGAGCTGCCGTCGCTGACGAAGCGGTTCCTGGAGGAGAACGGGATCAAGGCGGTCGTGACGCCGTCCTATGGCGCGACTGAAGCGAAGGTGCCCGACATTGTCGACGCGATCGTCGACCTGACCGAGACCGGCTCGTCGCTGCGCAGGAACGGGCTGAAGATTCTGCACACGCTGATGAGCAGCTACACCGAGCTGATCGCCAATAATGACGCGTTCGAGGACGCCGGCAAGCGGGCCGCGATGGAGGACATCGCGCTGCTGCTCCGCGGCGCCATCAGGGCGCGGGGGAACGTGCTGCTCAAGCTGAACGTCGGCGCCGCGAACCTGGCCGCCGTGACGGAGATCTTGCCTGCCATGTCCTCGCCGACTATCACCTCGCTGGCCAGGGGAGACATGCACGCGGTCGAAGCCGTCGTGCCCAAGCGAGGCGTCAACACGCTGATTCCGGCCCTGCGCGCGGCCGGCGGGCGGGACATACTCGAGATCCCGATCTCCAAGATCATCGAATAACGCGCCTGGCAGTTTCGGAGGTTGTCGGATCAATCCCCTGATCCATCCGTAGATCCGTGCGAACCCCGGGCTGCGCGCTGCGATTAGGCTTGCGTGGTGCTCACCAGGATCGATCTGCGGGAACGCCGCGTTGCGCAACTCGGGATCAGGCAGCTTGCCGAGATGCTGCCGAGGGCGAGACTTGACGTCGAGGCCGCCGTGGCGGCCGTCAGGCCGATCTGCGATGACGTTCGCGGCCGGGGCGCCGAGGCGGTTCGCGCCTATACCGCTCGGTTCGATGGCGTCGACCTGCCGACCACCATCGTCCCGCGCTCTGCCCTCGCCGACGCGCTAGCCGCGCTCGATCCAGCGGTGGCCAATGCCCTGAAGGAGGCCGCCCGGCGCGCCCGGCTCGTCCATGAGGCGCAAGTCCCGCAGGACAGCGTGACTTACGTGGATGAGGGCAGTTCGGTAACCGAGCGCTACGTGCCGGTCGCCCGGGCTGGCGTCTACGTCCCTGGCGGACTGGTCGCCTACCCGTCATCGGTGGTCATGAACGTGATCCCGGCCCAGGCCGCGGGCGTCGGCGAGATAATGGTGGCGTCGCCGCCGCAGCAGGACAACGGCGGCCTGCCGCACCCGGCGGTGCTCGCGGCATGCGAGCTGCTCGGGATCACCGAAGTCCACGCGGTTGGCGGGGCGCAAGCCATCGCCATGCTCGGCTACGGGACGGCGGACTGCCCGGCCGCAGACGTCGTGACCGGCCCTGGGAACGTGTATGTCGCGGCGGCGAAACGGGTGCTGCGCGGGGTCGTGTCCACCGACGGCGAGGCCGGCCCGACGGAGGTCGCGATCGTGGCCGATGGCGGCGCCGACGCCACATTTGTCGCCGCCGACCTGATCGCCCAGGCCGAGCACGACCCGCTGGCCGCCTGCCTGCTGATCACCACCGACGCCTGGCTCGCCGACCGGGTGGACGCTGAGCTGATCACACAGCTCGAGTCCACGCGGCACGCGGCGCGTGTCAAGGAGGCACTCACCGGCCAGTCCGCGTGCGTGCTCGTCAGCGACATCGACGCGGCGCTCGCCGTCTCGGACGCCTGGGCACCTGAGCACCTGGAGATCCATGCCGCCGGTGGTGCAGAACTGGCTGCCCGGGTGCGCAATGCCGGTGCCGTCTTCGTCGGGCCGTATGCCCCTGTGTCGCTCGGCGATTATCTTGCGGGATCGAACCACGTGCTTCCGACAGGGGGGACCGCGCGGCATTCTGGCGGCCTGTCGGTCCTGACCTTCCTGCGCGGGATTCACGTGGTGAGCTGCACGTCAGATGCGCTGGCGGGCGCGGCGCCGTACATCGATGCGCTCGGCGGCGCCGAGGATCTCGCCGCGCACGTTCGGGCGGTCCGGATCCGGGTGCCGGCGGCCGCAAGTACGCCAGTTCCGGCCAGCGCTGCCACCGGCAGCCGGTCAGACCCGCCGCTGCGGCTCGACCTTCGGGGGCGGTCACCGTACGGCGCGCCGCAGATCGCGGCGCAGGTACGACTGAACACTAACGAGAACCCATTCAGCCCGCCTGCCGCGCTGGTGCAGGAGATCGCTGACGCAGCCGCCGCCGAGGCCGCGACGCTCAACAGATATCCCGACCGGCACGCGACCATGCTCCGCCGGGACCTAGCCGCCTACCTCGGGCACGGCCTGAGCGCCGACCACACCTGGGCGGCGAACGGCTCCAACGAGATCATCCAGCAGCTGTACCAGGCTTTCGGCGGCCCTGGCCGGAGCGCGCTCGGCTTCGAGCCGTCCTACTCGATGCACCCGATCATCGCGCGGGCGACCAGCACGAGGTGGATCAGCGGCGCCCGCGAAGAGGACTTCGGCCTTGATCCCGAGCGGGCAGTTGCCGCGGTCGCTGAGACGGCGCCGGATCTGGTGTTCCTCACCTCGCCCAACAACCCGACGGGGACCGCACTGCCGCTTGTTGTGATCGAGCAGGTGTGCGCGGCAGCACCTGGCATGGTGATCGTGGACGAGGCGTATGCCGAGTTCGCCAGGGACCGGCAGGCCACCGCGCTGACGCTGCTGCCGCGGTTCCCGCGCCTGGTGGTCGTCAGGACTATGTCCAAAGCGTTCGCGCTAGCCGGAGCGCGGGTGGGATACCTTGCTGCCGATCCGGCGGTCGTCACGGCCCTGCAGATCGTGCGCCTGCCTTACCACCTGTCGGCGCTGACCCAGGCCGCCGCTCGCGCGGCGCTGGCACACTCCGAAGAACTGCTGGACGCGGTGGCCGTCATCCGGGACGAGCGGGACGGGCTGATCGAATGGCTGCGTGCGAGAGGGCTGGCGGCTGCGGATTCCGATGCGAACTTTGTGCTGTTCGACACGTTCGCCGACCGCCACGCTGTCTGGCAGGCGCTGCTCGACCATGGCGTCCTGATCAGGGAGGTCGGTCCGCCTGGATGGCTGCGGGTGAGCATCGGCAGCCCGGACGAGAACGACGCATTTCGAGCGGCCGTCGAGGCGGTCCTGCCATGACCGGCGGCGTCGCACCGCACCAGGTCAGCCGTACCGGCCGGGCTGAGCGGGCCACGAACGAGACGCGGGTCGCCGTCGAGCTGAACCTCGACGGCGGCGGCGGCACCGCCGACGTGAGCACCGGCGTGCCGTTCTTCGATCACATGCTGAACCAGCTTGCCAAGCATGGGCGGATCGACTTGCGCGTAAAGGCCACGGGAGACACCGAGATCGACGCCCACCACACGGTGGAGGACACCGCGATAACGCTCGGCGAGGCGCTGCGGCAGGCGCTCGGCGACAAGAAGGACATCTGCCGTTTCGGCGACGCCCTCGTCCCGCTCGACGAGACCTTGGTGCGGGCCGCCATAGACCTGGCCGGCCGCCCTTATGTGGTGCACAGCGAGCCGGCAGGCATGGCGCCGCTGATCGGCAGCTACGACACTACCTTGACCAGGCACTTCTTCGAGACACTCGGCGCGACGGCCGCGATCTGCGTGCACATTGCTGTGCTGTATGGCCGCAACCCGCATCACATTGTCGAGGCACAGTTCAAGGCATTCGCGCGCGCCTTGCGCGCCGCGGCCTCGCTCGACCCGGCGGGCGGCGGGGTGCCGAGCACCAAGGGCGTGCTGTGAGCGTGAGCGCATGACCCGCGGCCGGCCCTCGATCGTCGTCCTTGATTACGGATCAGGCAATCTCAGGTCGGCCATGCGCGCGATGGAGCGGGCAGGAGCGGACACCTCGGTAACCGCTGACGCCGAGGAGGCGGTGAACGCTGACGGCCTGGTTGTTCCTGGGGTCGGAGCGTTTGCAGCATGCATGCGGGGACTGCGCGCGATAGGGGGCGACGAGATCATCACCAAGCGGCTGGCGCTGTCCCGGCCGGTCCTTGGCATCTGCGTCGGCATGCAGGTGCTGTTCGCCGAGGGCTGCGAGCACGGCGAACGCACCGCCGGGTGCGGCATCTGGCCAGGAGTGGTCGACCGGCTAGACGCGCCCGTATTGCCGCATATGGGCTGGAACACTGTGCGCGCGCCTGCTGGATCCGCGCTGCTGGCGGGGTTGGACGCTGAGGAGCGGTTTTACTTCGTGCATTCCTACGCGGCCCGCTCGTGGCACGACCTCACCGATGCGCCGGCCAGACCCTTGCTGAGCTGGGCCGAGCATGGGAAGACGTTCATCGCAGCCGTCGAAGACGGACCGCTGTGCGCGACCCAGTTCCACCCGGAGAAGTCGGGCGATGCCGGCGCCGTGCTGCTCGCGAACTGGCTGGGGCTGATCACGTGAACGAGCTCACCCTGCTGCCCGCCGTGGACGTAGCAGGCGGCCGGGCAGTCAGGCTCGTCCAGGGTGCGGCGGGAACCGAGACGTCTTATGGCGACCCGCTCGCGGCGGCCCTTGCCTGGCAGCGAGCGGGCGCGGAGTGGATTCACCTCGTTGACCTGGACGCGGCATTCGGCAGGGGATCGAATGCCGAGCTGCTGGCCGAGGTGGTGCGGCGCGTTGACGCGGCCGTCGAGCTTTCCGGCGGTATCCGCGACGAGGCGTCGCTGGCCGCGGCGCTGGGCACTGGCTGCCAGCGCGTCGTCATCGGAACCGCCGCGCTTGAGCAGCCCGAATGGGTTGGCCGTGTGATCGCTGATCATGGCGAGCGGGTCGCGGTTGGCCTGGATGTGCGTGGCACCCGGCTGGCGGCCCGCGGCTGGACCACGCTGGGCGGCGAGCTAACCGAAGTGCTCGCGCGCTTGGAGACCGACGGCTGCCGCCGGTACGTAGTGACCGATGTGACCAAAGACGGGACGCTGGCCGGGCCCAACCTCGACCTGTTGCGGCAGGTCTGCGCGCAGACGCGACGCCCAGTGATCGCCAGCGGCGGCGTTTCAGAGCTCGATGACCTGTGTGCGATTGCCTCCCTTGGTCCGCTGGGCGTTGAAGGAGCGATTGTCGGCAAGGCTTTGTACGCGGGGCGTTTCACCCTCGAGCAGGCACTCGAGGCGGTGCGAACGTGAGCGGCGACCGGGCATGACGCTCGCGGTCAGGGTCATCCCGTGCCTGGACGTCGATGGCGGACGCGTGGTCAAAGGGGTCAACTTCCGTGCGCTGCGGGACGCGGGCGACCCTGTTGAGCTGGCCGCGGCCTACGACGCCGATGGCGCCGACGAGCTTGTTTTCCTGGACATTACGGCATCCAGTGACGACCGGCAGACCATGCACGAGGTCGTGGCGCGGACAGCGGATCAGGTCTTCATCCCGCTGACCGTGGGCGGCGGGGTCAGGGACCCAGACGACGTGGACAAGCTGCTGCGGGCCGGCGCTGACAAGGTCTCGCTGAACACCGCCGCCATCGCCAGGCCGAAGGTACTGACCGAGGCGGCGGCCAGGTTCGGCTCGCAGTGCATCGTCATCTCCGTTGACGCCAGGCGGGTTGCCAACCGCCCCGGCACATTCGAGGTGACCACCCACGGCGGCAGACGCGGCACGGGGCTCGACGCTGTCCGGTGGGCGGCCAGGGCTGCCGAACTGGGGGCCGGTGAGATCCTGCTCAACTCGATGGATGCCGACGGCACCAAAGCCGGTTTCGACCTGCCGCTGATCGAGGCCGTGCGGGCCGTGGTCGACGTGCCGGTGATCGCGAGCGGCGGCGCTGGCAAGCCCAGCGACTTTACCGCGGCCATCGGTGCCGGTGCCGACGCCGTCCTCGCCGCGAGCCTGTTCCACTTCGGCGACCTTCGTATAGGCGCCGTCAAGCAGGCCCTGCGGGCAGCCGGATACCCGGTCAGGGACGGCGCGGCCTCGCGAGCCGGATTGGGAGAATTGGAGTCATGACAGAGCACGGCAGCACCCTCGATCCCCGCATCGCAGCCCGGCTGAAGCGGGACGCCGCTGGCCTGTTTCCGGCCATCGCGCAACAGCACGACACCGGCGAGGTGCTGATGCTCGGCTGGATGGACGACGAGGCGCTGCATCGCACGCTCACCACCGGCCGCTGCACGTACTGGTCGCGCAGCAGGCAGGAGTACTGGGTCAAGGGCGAGACCTCTGGTCACATCCAGCAGGTCAGGTCGGTCGCGCTGGATTGCGACGGTGATACCGTGCTGGTCAAGGTCGAGCAGGCGGGTGGCGCCTGCCATACAGGTCAGCGCACCTGCTTCGATGCGGACGTCTTGCTCGGCTAACACTGCTATCCGCGTGGAAGCTGGCGATCGCCAGGCGCCCGATGGCATCATCGCCGCAAGCCGAGGTGACAGGGCGCGCTTCGCAGGGTTCGGCTGCTGCAGGTCGCCCGTACGGGCAATCCCCGAGGGCGCGCTCGGCTGACGCCTGACGACGGGGGACGTCGGCTGTGAATACGACAGGGCGAGCCGGGTCCGGCAGCCGCGGTATCCGGTCGCGTGCTCGCGGCGGGCGGCCGCGGATCGGGCGGACGGCAGTCCGGCTGGCGCTGGCGATAATGCTCATCTGTCTTGCGGCAATCGGCACGATCATCGCCATCGCCGGCGGAACGGTCGATGCCGACATCGACCAGCTGCAGATGCAGCAGGGCGCCGTTCTCTCTCATGCGTTGGCACTGGCCGCATCTGTCGCCCACACCGCTTCTGGCTGGAACCGCCAGGACCTCAAGCCTGTTATTGACCTGGTCGAGAGCGCCGGCGTTGTCGCACAGATTCACGGCACGTCGGGACGGCTGATCCGCGGGTCACCCGGCTATGACCAGGCGAGGTCCGATCAGCTTGCCCTCGGGCCGCAGACCTCGCTCACGAGTTGCGAGCGCCGATCACGGTCCTGCAGGCCGGCCTGGAGTCGATCCAGGACGGCCTGGCCGATCCGACGCCTGATCTGCTCCGCGGGGAGGTCGTACGGCTGGCTCAGATGGCCGATGACCTCCGGATCCTCGGGTCCGGGCACAGCGCCGAGCTTAAGGTCGAGCTCGCCACGTACGACCTGGCAGCTATCGCCGCCGGGGCCGCACACAGCCTCACCGCCGCCTATCAGGCGGCGGACGTCAGCTTGAATCTGCAGCTCACAGGGGTGGACATCAGGGCCGACGCGCGCAGGATGGGCCAGGTTGTGGTGAACCTGCTGAGCAGCGCGGTCAAATTCACGCCAGCAGGCGGCAGTGTCACTGTCGAAACGGGTTCAGCGCCGAGCGCCCGGTTCGCGATGCTGCGGGTCAGCGATACCGGGATCGGCATAGCGGCGCAAGATCTGCCCTTCGTTACGCGGCGCTTCTTCCGCGGTCAGCGCGCCGCGGAGGTGTCTGGAAGCGGGATCGGGCTTGCCGTCGTCGATCAGCTTGTGCGGCTCCATAACGGGCATATGGAGATCGCTAGCGAGCCAGGCCGGGGAACGCAGGTCACGGTCATGTTGCCGCGCGCGGAGGACCCGACTCCATGAAGGCTCCACATCCCGCTCACCGTGTCTGCATGAGTACCGGATTTCCTCCATCCATGGATACCGGTGGGTACCTCGTCATGCTCGAAGAGCTATGGCGGCAGAAGGTCGACCAGATCGTCGTGCTGTCCATGGCCTATCACGACGACGTGCCCGCCGAGACGGTCCACGCGCTAACCTCCCGCCATGCCTGCACCGACACGGTGCTCATGAACCGTGTGATGCAGGCGCATGAGGATCTCGCCTTGATCGAGGACGCGATCGACCGGATAAAGGACGGCACGTACGGAGTCTGCGGCAGCTGCGCGCGCCCTATCAGCGCGGAGTGGCTAAGCGAGACGCCGTATGCCAGGGATTGCCCTGGTTGCTGCCCGAGCCAGATTACCTGGCAGCCTGCGGATGCGCCGAGCACCGCTGGCTCACCGGCGATCGCTAGCTGACTCGCCGCGCACTCGGTGAGCGGGCACCGAGGACGCTGACTTCTGATCGGGGACGTGATTTCGGGCATATGGGTCTGCCGCGCATAGGGGGAACACGCTGGGTTTACGGCACCGGCAGAGACAACCGAACGATTTTCGGCATCGGCCAGCTCGGCCGGCGCCTGGCGCTGGTGTTCGTGGCCGTTGCGCTCGCAGCGATCGCCGTGAACGCGACGATCGCTGCCGAGAGCCTTGGCTCTGACGTCAATACGATCGCACAAAAGGAAGAGAGGACTCTGACGCAATCCGTCGCGGTGATGGCGGCGTCGGCCTACCAGGGTGGCACGTGGGCTCATGCCGATCTCGCCCCGGCGTTCCTCCGCGCGATGCGCGGCGACGCGGCAGCACAAATACGCGATAAGTCTGGGCATGTCGTCGGGCAGTCGTCGCGCTTCAAGAAGGAACCGGTCGCCTATGAGCGGGTAGTGCCGCTCAAGCTGGGCCAGGATCGAATCGGCTCTCTTACGGTCCGGTTCAGCCCGGAAAGCCCAGGCGCGGTCGTGCGGTCCTTCGAAGCCGACAAGTGGCGCACGCGCCTGCTGGCCGCCAGCATCGCCGCGCTGATCGCGCTGGTTGTTTCGCTGATCGTGGCCCGGGCGATCACCGGTCCGCTTGAGCAGCTGCTGGCCGCGGTCCGGTGCCGCGGGATCGGCAAGAGGTCGGCGGTGATCAAACCGGTGCGGGGTACAGGCGTCATCCGTGAGCTGATCGAGTCCTTTAACGAAAGCGCGGTGGCTCTCGACAAGCAGGACCGGCTGAGGCGGAATCTAGTCGCCGACGTGGCTCATGAGCTGCGGACGCCGGTCGCGGTGCTGCAAGCCAGCCTGGAAGCCATGCAAGACGGCATAGCCGAGGTCACCGCGGACGGTGTCGCGTCTCTGCGCGATGAGGTCCTGCGGCTAGCCAATATGGTCGAGGACCTGCAGCGGCTGGCTGCCGCCGAATCGGCCTCGCTGCAGCTGCGACTCGAGCCGCACGACCTTGCTGCCGTCGCCGGCGAAGCCGCGGACAGCCTCAGTGACGCGTTCCGAGTCGCCGACGTCAGGCTCGATCAGCGCCTGACCGAGGTGCATGTGCTGTGCGACGGCGTACGGATGCGCGAGGTGATCTCGAATCTCCTGACGAACTCGCTGAAGTTCACGCCCCCTGGCGGGGCGGTGAGCCTTCAGGCGGGCCCGGATGGCAGCGGCATGGCCACGCTCAGCGTCAATGACACGGGCGTCGGCATCCCAGGGGAGGAGCTTCCGCACGTCACGGAGCGGTTCTTCCGTGGCGTCCGGTCGTCAGATATGGCCGCGGGCAGCGGTATTGGCCTGACGATCGTCGCTGAGCTGGTGGAAGCCCACAACGGCCAGCTCGACATCGCGAGCGAGCCAGGCACGGGAACCAGGGTGACTGTCACCCTGCCGCTGGCCGCCGCCGAATCGCGCCGCCTTGCTTTGGTTCGGTCGGGCGCCGCTCACGACCGCTGAGGCTGTCGACGGGGGCAGGTCAGGACGTCCTGTCCGCTGCGACTCGGCACCCGCCCGAGATAGTGAGCAACTAAGCGACAACTGCCGATCTCAGGTACGTCAGACAGATTCGCGCCCGGTCGCGTCAGATGAGCCGGATGTTCCCCCGTAGTCCGGCTTCCGGATGCTTCCCCCAAAACATCCGGATCATTCCGACGCGCCCGGGCGCGACCAAACTGGGATGGCACCTCCAGCGCTAGCTGTGTGCTCTATCCCTCCCCCAAGCGTTCTTCCAGCTGGGTATGCACTAGATGTAACACAGAGACGTTGACGAGACCGTGCAGGCGAAGTGAAGGCTGTGTGAATCCGAGATTCGGGTACGTCAACCCCGCGACCTCGGCAAAGCGGCCGGCACGTGGAAAGATAAGGCCACCCGACGGGCTGCCGTCGGATCCTCGGGGACGGTGATCGGACCGCCATGACCGCGACTGTGCTGCTCGTCGAAGACGAGCGCAAGCTGAGGGAGCTTGTTCGCTCCTACCTTGAACGAGCCGGGTTCTCGGTGCTCTCGACCGAATCGGGCGCCGAGGCCATCAGCGTCGCCGAGAGCGCATCGCCTGACCTGATCGTCCTGGACCTGGGTTTGCCCGATGTCCCTGGTGAGACGGTCGCCAGAGAGGTCAGGGCCTCGAGCTCGACGCCGATCCTCATGCTGACCGCCAAGACGAGCGAGGAGGACAGGATCGCGGGCCTTGAGCTGGGGGCCGATGACTATGTGACGAAACCGTTCAGCCCTCGCGAGCTGGTCCTGCGGGTCCAGGCCATCCTGCGCCGGAACGCGCCGCCGACAAGCGAGCAGGGCGTCAGCAGCTTCGGCGACGGCGCTCTGGTCATCTACGAGCCGCGCCGGGTTGCCGAGGTCCGCGGCACCGAGGTGGAGCTAACCCCGACCGAGTGGGGCATCCTAGTCGCGCTGGCCACCGTTCCTGGCCGGGTGTACTCCCGGTTCGAGCTCATCAACCGAGTCCGCGGCTACGACTTCGAAGGATACGAGCGCACCATCGACTCGCATGTGAAGAACCTGCGGCGGAAGATCGAAGAAGACCCGAGCAATCCGATCATCGTCCAGACGGTGCTGGGCGGCGGCTACCGGCTCGGCCTGAACCGGGATGGCTAAATCAGGCCGACCGTGGATCGGCCCGCTGGGGCTTCGGCTCGCCCTCGCCTTCGTCAGCGTGGCGCTAGCCGCTGTTATCACGTCAATCTTGCTGGGCACGGTGACTACCTCCAGGGATGTCCATGAGCTGATCGCCGGGCAGCACAAAGACCTCGCGCACGCCACCGCCATTGCCGCGGCCGCCGCCTACCAGCACGGTCACTGGGCGCGCGAAGATCTTGCTCCGTTGCTCGACTTTGCCAAGCGAGCCGGAGCCGTGGTTGAGGTACGCGCCAGCGACGGACGGCGTCTCGCCTCGTCACGGAGATTCGACGTTGTCAGTCCGGCATCGGCGATTCGTTCCTTCGTGAAGACGCCTCGCGGCGTTGAGATCGGCTGGGTGACGGTCAAGTTCGACAACCAGGGGCTAGGCGAGACCATCACGAGGTTCCAGGCGCAACGCTGGCCCTCGAGGATCGGTGCTGCGGGCGTCGCGGCCTTGATCGCGCTGATTGTGGCGTTGCTGGTCTCCCGGAAGATCACCGCGCCCGTGGACAGACTGATCGATATGGCGCGAGCGAGGGGGCGTGGGGAGTCCGGTGCTCGGGCCGGCGAAGTCCGGGGAATCGGCGAGATCCAGGAGCTCGCCGAGGCCTTCGACGAGATGGCCGCCGCCCGCGAAGAACAGGATCAGGTGCGCCGCAACCTGGTCGCCGACGTGGCGCACGAGCTGCGCACTCCCATCGCCGTACTGCAGGCGGGCCATGAAGCCATGCTCGACGGGCTTACCAAGCCGACGTCGGTGAATCTCACGTCGCTGCGCGATGAGGTGCTGAGGCTGGCCAGGATGGTTGACAACCTGCAGCGCCTTGCATCCGCGGAGGCCGCGGCGCTACAGCTCAGGCTGGTTCCGCGCGATCTGGCCGGCACGGTGGCAACAGCGGCCGACAGCCTGGCTGATGCCTTCGCCGCCGCTGGTCTCACGCTCGAGCTGAGGCTGGCCGAGGTTCAGGTTAAGTGCGACCCGCTGCGAATGCACGAGGTCACAACGAACCTGCTGACGAATGCGATGAAGTTCACCCCGGCCGGCGGCCGGGTCGTGCTGGAGGTCGGCCCGGACGTCGATCAGGGGTCGGCGATGGCGATTCTGCGGGTGACTGATACAGGCATCGGCATCCCGGCTGGCGAGCTGCCGCTGGTGACGCACAGGTTCTTCCGAGGTCAGCGTTCGGCGGGTATCGCCGGCAGCGGCATCGGACTGACGATCGTCGCTGAGCTCGTGCGGGCTCACCGCGGTCAGGTGGATATTTCGAGTGAGGCTGGGGCCGGTACTCGGGTAACCGTCAGGATCCCCATAGCCGCCAGCGTTGCGCCGCCGGATAAGGCGGCAAAACTTCACGCGGCATACAAGGAGATCCGGCAGGCCCAGCTGCCAGAGGTCAGTGCCGAATAGCACCGGCACCGCGCCCGGCCGCACCGACATTTCTGGATGCACCCCCGTGACATCCGGACGCCGATCCGGTCAGGCGCGGTCACCGGCCGGAACGTGGCCGCCCTGGTGGCTGACAGCCAGTTCCGCTCCCCCCGGAGCGCCTTGCGAGCACTGGGGCACTTGCGTGCCGTGAACGTGCTCACCAGATACAAGGTTCGGCGGATGGCATGGCCATGCACTCGGTATGGAAACGACGTGAAACCTCAAACGGGCCAGCGTCGCAGGCCAGGCGCCGGCGGGTAGCTGCATTGCTCGCCGGGCGGGTGGCTTGTGCCAGAATGTGTGGCGCGAGAACCGACGGAGGAGCGGTGGCGGAGACTGAGCAAGCTCCCGCAGGCATAGATACAACCCGGCCGAGTCCGGCGCGGATGTATGACTACATGCTCGGCGGCACCCACAATTTCCAGGTTGACCGGAATGCGACCGAACAATTCCGCGCTCAGATGCCCGACCTCGCGGATGCGGCGTGGGCAAACAGGGGCTTTCATGGCCGGGCAGCGAGATGGCTGGCGACCGACTGCGGGATCAGGCAGTTCATCGATATTGGTTCAGGCCTGCCGACCCAGAGCAATACCCACGAGGTGGTGCGAGCGGTCAGCCCCGAGGCACGTGTCGTCTACGTCGACATCGACCCGATGGTGGGGGTGCTCGCCGCCGAACTGCTGACCGACGACGGTGCCTCCGCGGTCGTCGTAGCCGACCTGCGCGACCCGGATGCAGTACTTGGCAACCCGCAGCTGAAGGCCCAGATCGACTTCGATCGGCCGCTGGGGCTGCTGATGACGGCCGTGCTCCAGTTCGTTCCCGACGAGGACGATCCGTGGGGTCTGGTTGCTCGGTACGCCGCCGCCATGGCCCCTGGCAGCTACTTGGCCTTGTCGCATATCACGGGAGACAAGCTGCCGCCGCGCTCGGTCAAGACCGGCGTTGAGGTCTACCAGCGTGCCACGGCGAGCGCATTTCCTCGTACTAAGGCAGAGATCGAGCGTTTCTTTACCGGCCTTGAGCTCATTCCGCCCTTCACCGGTGCCCAATCCGACCTCACCAACGTTGGGCTCTGGGGCTCGGAAGATCCAGCCTCAGCTGACACCGACGGATCGCGGGCCTTCTACTGCGGAGTAGCCCGGCGCGCCTGAGCGCGCCGAGCCCGTCGTCGCGATCAGCGGATCCGCCACGTGCGCCCGGTTCTAGCAGCGGTGGACGGCCAGCGGGTGTCCTCCCATGTTGTCGGGCGCCAGCCTCATCGGCCGGCTGCTGCGGGCGGCGGGCTGAAAAGCTCGGCGTAGTCGTATGCCTTCTCAGGCCGCGCGCGAACAGCGGCGTCGAGGGTTTTGGCGTCCTCCCCGACCAGGATCCGCCAGGACCCGGCGCGAACGCCGTCGAGGATGATGGTCGCGGCGTCGGCCGCGCTGAGCGGAGCGCTGTCCCGGAATTCTGAGTTCGCGCGTACCAGGATCTGCCGCAGCTCCTCGGGTGTGGCCGCCCCGGCGGTCGCGAACCGGCGGCCCAGTTCCGGACGGAGGGCCTCCAGGTCGGCGTCGCTCATGTTCTCCGGGTCCGCATGGCCCAGGATACGGAGGCTGTTCGCCACAATGTCGGTGCCGATATGCCCTGGCATCACGACCGCGACCCGGACGTGCGGTGCGTTTACGCGCAGATCTTCGATGAGCGCTTCGGAGAAGCCCTTGACGGCGAACTTCGCCGCCGAATAAGCGGTATGAGGGTTGCCGGGCCCGAGCGTGGCCCAGAAGCCATTGACGCTGCTGGTGTTGACCAGGACTCCCTCTTCACTGGCGATCAGCAGGGGCAGGAACGCGCGGGCGCAGTTGTACACGCCCCACCAGTCGATGGCGAAGGTACGTTCCCATTGCTCCCGGCTGCCCGTCACAAAGCTCCCGCCGCCGCCCACGCCCGCATTGGCGAAGACGAGGTCGAGACGACCGCTGGCGTGCTCGCTGAGCAGCGCACCGCGGAACCGCTGCACCTGGGCTTTGTCGGCGACGTCGCAGGCGTGGCTGGACACGAGGACATCCGGCTGGGCTCCGGCCCGGGCGAGCGCAGCGGTCTCGGCCACAGATGGCTCGTTGACATCGCAGGCCGCGACCGAGCATCCTTGCGCCGCTAGCTGCCGGACGAGCTCGCGGCCCATGCCAGAGCCGCCGCCGGTCACCACCGCGAGCTTGCCAGCGAATGACTCCATGCCGCATCTCCTCGTTGTGAGGCCAAATGGGGTTACGCGCCCAACCCGAGCTTGCTGGCGAGCTTGCGGAGATACTCGACCACCTCGCCCTCGGAACGGTCGGGCATGCCGAAAAGTGCCTCGGTCACGCCGCTCTGGCTCCAGCGGGCTAGCGCGTCGGTGTCCGGTCGGCCGGCGAGCGCGACAACCTGAGGGGCGCCTGCCCGGCCAGCGTCGCGCCATGCGGCGGCAAGCCTGGCGACCTTGTGCGCCAAGTCCTGCTCGGCGGGCGTGGTCAGCCAGCCGTCTGCGGACCTGGCGATCCAGGCGAACGTGCGGTCGGTACCGCCGGCGCCGAGCAGGATCGGCATCCGAGGTTGCTGTGATGGCTTCGGCCACGCCCAGGACGGGCCGAAGCTGACAAAATGACCTGTGAAGCTGGCCTCCTCCTGTGACCAGAGCGCCTGCATGGCCTCGAGGTACTCGCGCAGCGTGTCCCGCCGGCTCGCCGCCGCGACCCCGTGATCAGCCAGCTCGTCGGTGTTCCAGCCGAATCCGACGCCGAGCGTCACCCTGCCGCCGGACAGATGATCGAGCGACGCAATCGTCTTGGCGAGCGCGATTGGGTCGTGCTGGACCGGCAGCGCCACGGCCGTACCTAGTCTGATGGTGGTCGTGACGGCCGCAGCCGTGCTGAGCGCCACCCACGGGTCGAGCGTGCGCAGGTACCGGTCGTCGGGCAGTTCGCCCGAGCCGGTGCGCGGGTGCGGCGCCTCGCGGCGCACCGGGATGTGGGTGTGCTCTGGCACGTAGAAAGCGTCGAATCCGGCCTGTTCCGCGGCCTGCGCCGCTCGTGCCGGGCTGATACCGCGGTCGCTGGTAAACAGCACGACGCCGTGACGCACGCTCGCTCCGCTTCAGGGCCGGAAGATCAGGCCGCCGTCGACGTTGATGACCTGGGCGGTGATCCAGCTCGCCTCGTCCGAGAGCAGGAACAGGCAGGCTCCCACGAGATCCGACGTCTGGCCGAGCCGCTGAAGCGCTGCGGCCTTCACCAGATCGCCGGCCTGGTCTCCTACGACAGCCCTGGTCGAGGCCGTCTCGGTCGGGCCGGGCGCGATCGCGTTCACCCTGATGCCGAGGTAGCCGAGCTCGTGCGCCAGCTGCTGAGTCAGGCCGTTGATGCCGACCTTGGCTAGTCCGTAAAAGCTCGAATAGTGCCAGGCCGCGACGGATGACTGGTTGACGATCGCGCCGCCGCCCCGGTCGGCCATGTACTGGTAGCAGGCACGCGTGCAAGCCAGCGCGCCGTCGAGGTTGACGCTCATGAAGGACTTGTAGTAGTCCCAGTCGACGTTAAGCAGCACGTCGAGCTTCATGTTGCCGTAGATCGCCGCGTTGTTGACTAGGTAGTCGATGCCACCGAATCGGCGGATCGCCATGGCAGCCATCGCGTTGGCGGACTCTGGACTCGAGACATCGGTGCGTGTGAAGACGGCCTTGCCACCGTCCGCCTCGATTGCGGCGACGACCTTCGAGCCGGTTTCCGCATTAATGTCGGCGACGACGACCGCGGCTCCCTCGGTGGCCAAGGCCCGGGCGTAGGCCTCGCCAATCCCTTGCCCCGCGCCCGTGACGATCGCGACTTTGCCGACGAATCGGCCTGGAGTGCTCGGCATTTACCGAGATTACAAGGTGCGGGCAGCAGCGTGCGGCCTGGGCGGGGGTGCGAAGCGGGTCGAATTCGCCCGGGCCGTGTTTTCAGAACTTCGCCATCACGGGAAAGAACCTGGCGCCAGCCGATCCAGTTGGGTCAGGCCGTCGAATCCGTGGCTGGTGGTCAGGGCCACGTTGTGCGTCGCGCAGTTACCCGTCCCGTCGCAATAGGTTTCTGCGGCCGCGTAGTTGATGGCCCGCGCGCTGATGATGAATTTCAATGTATTGAATTCGGGCGGCGGCTGTTTCGATCGCTCGGCGGTACCTGCGACGATGACGGCTACGGAGGTGCTTGATGGGCGAGGTGGTTACCCACATGACGATGTCGCTCGACGGGTTCATCGCGGACCCGCAGGACGGCGTGGCCGAGCTGTTCGGCTGGTACGAGGCCGGCCCTGTAACCGTGCCTAGCGCGGACGAGCGCTGGTCGTTCTCCGTCGATGAAGGCAGCGCTGAGCTGCTGCGGACGATTCTCGCGACAACTGGCGCACTGGTATGCGGACGCCGTCTGTTCGAGCACACCAAGGGCTGGGGAGACAGCCACCCGATCGGGGCGCCCGTCGTTGTGGTAACTCATTGGCCGCCTGCAGACACCCGCACCTGGAAGACGATCAGCTTTGCCGCCGGGGTGCAGGAGGGAATCGGCCGGGCTAAACAGATCGCCGGCGACAAGGACGTCTGCATCTCAAGCGCCAGCATCGCTCAGCAGGCTCTGGAGCTGGGCTTGGTCGATGAGGTCATCATCAGCCTCGCCCCCGTGCTGATGGGGGAGGGCATCTCGTACTTCGGCAATCTCGCCGACGCGCCGCACCGGTTCGACGATCCGGTCGTCATCCAGGGCAGCCGGGTTACCCACCTGCGTTATCCGGTCCGTCGGCACTGAGCGTGGCCATGGCGGACGACATGCAGAGCGTGTATGAGGCGGCAGGCGAGATCGAGGGACTGGTCCGCCTGGCAGCTGCCTGGCACTCGAGGGTGATGGCCGATGAGATAGTCAGCCACGCGTTCAGCTTTGGCTTCCATCCCCGGCACAGCGAGCGGCTCGCCGCCTACTGGGCCGAGGCTCTCGGCGGGCCCGCCAGCTACTCCGAGGCGTGCGGGGATCAGAGCTCAGTGGTGCGGACCCATAGCGGCAACGGTGTCCATGAGGAGATGGACCGCCGGGCGATCGCCTGTTTCGACCAGGCACTGCAAGACGTGGGGCTGAACCCGGCCGGGCGGCTGAGCCAGGTTTTGCACGACTACTTCGCGTGGGCCACCACCACGGCCATGTCGCGCTATCCCGACTCTGCTGACGATGTGCCCGATGGGATGACCGTCCCGCGATGGTCATGGGACGGACCGCAGAGCTGAAGCCATGAGGACGGCATCGATTTCACGCGCATGCGTGCGGTCGCAGTACGACGCACATCGCCATGATGGTCGCGCTTGCCGCGCTGCCCGGTCTGCGGGCGATTTCCGGCGCTCCAGGCCCGGCGAGCATCGGCACCCATCGCCGTCAACTCGGGGCCCCTCGGCAAGCGCGAAGCGAGGTCGCCCGGCTGGTCGCCGACGGCCTAACCAACAGGCAGATCGGAACGCGGCTGTTCATATCCGAGCGCACCGTCGATAGCCACGTCCGCAGCATCCTTAACAAGCTCGGCGTCAACTCACGGGCGCGGATCGCTGCCTGGTTGGCTTCCGCGGGCCAATAGCGCCCGCAGCCACCGATGGATTGGGTCAGATCGAGAGGGCCTCAGGGAGCGAGCAGAGCGTGATGCCGAGGTCGTCGATCAGCTGCCTTACATCGGGATCGGTGAGCACCGCGAGGTCGGAAAGCCGGTACTCCGCGGCCCAGCGATAAGGCACCGAGTCTGGTCCGGTGAGCGATTCAAGCTCTGAACTCGCGACCGCCGGGTGGCACACGAGCAGATGTGCGCCCGGCGCGAGCTGCCTGAGGTAGCCGAGCAGCCAGTCCTTCTTGCCGGCCGCATCGCGCGGACTGAGCTCACTGAAGCTGGACAGCTGCTGCCGGATCGCCTCGGCATACAGGAAGGGGACGCCGGTCAGCTCGGAGACCTCGGCATAGGCGGCAGGAAGCGTCGAGCCCATGTGGTGGTCGAGGTAGTCAAGCGCGATCCCCGATGAGCCGAACCGCTGCACCTGAGCCAGCAGCTCGCGGACCACCTCATCGTGACTGACGTGCTGCTGTGCCAGTTCGACGGACGGACGAAATGTACCGTCGGGCCCGGCAAGAGACGGCCCGTCGGTAAGCGGTCGCCACCGGAAGTAGTCCCATTCGCAGGTCAGAGTCTGGTGGGCGCCGAGCGGGATACGGAGCTCGGTGGCGATCTTGACCGCCTCGCCGAACCACGGGCATGGCGCCATCGTCGAGGATGTCGTGACGATGCCCTCGGTAAAGGCACGCCTGATGCCCTCGTTCACCGCGTGACACATGCCGAAATCGTCGCCTCGCACGACGAGCCGAACCCGACCAGACGCGCCCACATCCGCTCCTTCGTCAATGCTCATCCCCAACTGTGGCACGCCAGCACCGGAGTCAGCGCCGGATGTGGGGCGGGAGGCCGAACCTGGACAGGTCGGCGGCGAGGAAGGCGGTGACCTCCGCCACGTGTCCTTCTCGCAGCGTCAGGACGTCAAGACCGCCTGAGACGTACGCCGCGGCAGCCTCATCCCACATATAGGTGCCGAACGCGATCTGGCCGTTGGCCATGGCGGGCAGGAACTGCCAGCGCCGCGTCAGCGGACCGCGGACCAGGAAAGCGCGGATCTCGTCCTTGCCGCGGTACCACTCGGGCAGCGGCGGCATCGAGTAGCGGACCTCGTCGGCGAGCATCGCCACGATCGCGTCGACGTCGCCGGACTCCCACGCCTGGATCCAGCGCGTCACGATGTCCCTGACGGCCACGTCGCCGAGCTGGCGGATCACGGTTTGCTGCGTGGGACCGGCCAATTCGATGGCCGACCGCGCCCTCTGCAGCGCACTATTGACCGCTGCCGAAGTCGTATCCAGCTGCTCGGCGACCTCGGCTGCCGAGAAGCCGAGGACGTCGCGCAAGATCAGCGCGGCGCGCTGGCGGGCGGACAGGTGCTGCAGCGCTGCCACGAAAGCAAGCTCGACGCTCTCCCTGCTGATGTACCGTGACTCGGGCGAGACGTCCGGGTAAGGCTCCAGCCAGCTGACCTCGGCCTGGGGTCCCGCTGCCGTGACATCGACCGGCAGCTCGCGCCGTCCTCGCTGGGCGATCGCCGTCAGGCAGCGGTTCGTCGCGATCTTGTAGAGCCAGGCACGAACGAAGCCCCGCTCATCTAGGCGGCCGACGCCGCGCCAGGCCCGCAGGAGCGAGTCCTGCACGACATCCTCAGCGTCTTGCACCGAGCCGAGCATCCGGTAGCAGTATGCGATCAGCTCGGACCGGTACGGCGCGACCAGCGCATCGAAGGCTCCTGCATCGCCCGAGCGCGCTGCGTCAAGGAGGGTGCCGGACGTGGTCATGTGTCCATCTTGCCCGCGATGATTTTCATGTCCGGCCCGGGTTCTGTCAATGACAACGATCACGAGGAGATGACCCATGACCGAAGAACAGCAGATCCGCGACCTGATCGAGCGCTGGGTCAGCGCGGTACACGCCGGCGACATGGCGACGGTTCTCGCCGACCACGCGGCTGACATCGTGATGTTCGATGTCCCGCCGCCGCAGCAGGGCGTCAGGGGCATCGACGCCTACCGCGACAGCTGGCCGGGGTTCTTCGAATGGCAGGAGTCCGGTGCGCTGTTCCAGATCGAGTCCCTGGAGGTCACCGCCGGGGCCGACGTCGCGTTCGCATTCGCGCTGCTCAGGTGCGGCACACCAGAGGACTTCGCGCGGCTGCCTGACCAGCGGCTGCGGCTGACAATTGGCCTGCGCAAGATCGAAGGCCGATGGACCGTCACTCACGAGCACCATTCGTTCCCGGATGCCGGGCAAGCGCCCGAGTTCGCAGCGGCCGAGATCAGGGCCGTGCACGAGCAATGGACCGACCGCACCGCGGCCAAGGATCTGGATGGGCTGCTCGAGCACATCGCCGATAACATCGTGTCGTACGAACAGATCTCCCCCTTGCAGTACGTGGGCATTGCCGATGTCCGGGAGGTTTGCCGGCAGGGCCTGGCCTCGTCGCCAGGGCGGATCGACTTCGACACTCCCGATCTCACCGTTCTGGTGGGCGGTGACCTGGCAGTGTCCTGGGGCCTCGACCGGATCGTCGCCGACGGTACAGAAACCCGCAGTCGCGGTACCCGGGTGTTCCGGCGGCAGCACGGCCAGTGGAACATGGTGCACCAGCACCTGTCGCTGCCGGCATCAGGCGAGTGAGTACGCTGCTACGGGCCGGGCACATACGCCTCACAGGCCATTCAGGCGAGCGCGATTCAGGCCGGGGGAGCTGTGGACATTACCGAGTTGATCCTTGATGACCACGCCGAGCAGCGGCGGCTGTTCGCGATCCTGGAGCAGATCAGCCGGACCGATACCCCGACCCTGTCGGCCCTGTGGCAGCGGCTCGGAATCTTCCTTGAACTGCACGCTGCGGCGGAGGAGGCGATCTTCTATCCCGCGCTGTTGCAGGCAGGGCTGGCGGCTATGCGGCAGGCAGGCGCCGAGGCTGAGACGCTAGACGCGATCCGCGACCACAATGAGATCAGGGACGCGGTCACCGACGCAGCCCGCCATGAAGTCGGCACCGAAGCATGGTTCGATGCCGTAGCTGCGGCGAATCTGGCGAACAGCGATCACATGGCCGAGGAGGAACGCGAGGGTTTGACCGACTTCCGGCGCCTCGCGGGGCTGCAGCAGCGACATGATCTCGCCGTGGCATTCACCGCGTTCCAGGCACGGAACTACGGCGGCGTGCCAGTGGTCGACAAGGACCCGGAGGCATATATTCGCCAGGCCGAGGGCGGCCTGCGGTTGGTCTCGCCTGGATCGCTCAATATCGGCGGCCTCAAGGAACCTTAGGCGCCGCCTAGACGCGCAGCCGGTGATGCGCGTGCGGTGAGCAACAACATGCCGGCAATCGTTGGCAATAACAAAGACGCCGAGCGCCATCGCCCCCAGGGCCAGCCACTGGCTCCTGGTTATCTTGCCGGCCGCCGATGTCACTGGGCACGCTGGGCTCGCCGGACACCGATGGCCAGCCGCGCGACCCTCGCGGCTGACCTGGTGGAGCGCGTCAGGTTAGGCCGTGCCCTCGCGGGCCAACCACATCTGGCCCGCCGACGGTGCTCGCGTCGACGAACGTGCTGCCGTGCGGTCCGGCCACGACGGCCTGGTGCAGGGCGCTGCCGCGGAGGTACTTGTTGAACGGCAAGAACCATTGCGTCCAGCCGTTATCCCAGGTACCGGCCCGCGGACTGCCGGTGATGATCACCGGGTCGCCGGGCAGTTCCATCTTGTAGTACGTCTCGGCATGGGCTGGGGAGGCGTTCACGCAGCCATGGCTCACGTTGACCACACCCTGTTCTGCGACCGACCAGTAGGCGTCGTGGATGTAGACGCCGCTCCAGGTGACCCTGACCGCCCATGGCACCCAGAGTGCGTAGCCAGGACCTTTCATGAAGGTGGGGTTGGCCTTTTCGATGGTCAGGTACCGGCCGTTCGGGGTGTCGTCGCCAGGCCGGCCGGTGCTGATCGGCCAGTGCCCGAAGTGCCTGCCCTTGTAGTACACGTCCATGTAGTGAGTCCGGGTACTAGCCCTGACGATCAGCGACGGTCCGATGTGGAAATTGACGTGCACGTCGTGGGTCGCGTAAACGCCCTTGGCAACCTCTATCCCGTTGAGGTGACCCGTGAATCTCACCTTCGTACCTGGCGACCAGTAGTTCTTCGGCCTGAATGAAACGGTGGTGTTGCCGTCCCAGGTGCGGTCCCAGTACCAAGCGCCGATGACCGGCTTGGAGGTGGTGACGCTCAGCGCGCGTTCGACGGCCTTGCGGTTGGTCACCCGGCCGCTGAACGTCAGCATGATAGGCATGCCAACGCCGTACGCCTGGTTATTGGCTTCCAGCAGCGTGACGTGCGCGGTTTTGCGCGGCGTCAGGGTCTTGAACGAGCTGCTTGCCGTGACCTTCTGGCCGCCCGCGCTCACGGCCGTCGCGACCACCGTGTAGCCCTGCGATGGCAGCAGGGTTCCGGCGGTGTGCCAGACGGTTCCGCTGTCGTTCAGTCCGCCGGCAACTTGCTTGATCACGCCTCCGGTCGTGCTAACCACGACCTTCTGGACGTGTCCGTTGGTCGCCCGCACCGTGACTCCGGCGCCGGGGCGCACCTGGTGGGAACCGTCCGCGGGCAGGATCGCCACGCTTGCCTTCGCGGCCGCCGCCTTGGCTTGTGTCGCGCGAGGGGCCGCCGGCGACGCGGAACAGGCTGCCGCCGCGAGGGCGAGGCCCACCGCCCCGCCGGCGGCCGCTGATTGAACGAACCTTCGCGCTGAATCCGCAGCAAACCACTTCACGAGCGAACCCCGAATCCCCGTAGCAGCACCCCCGGCGGGGGCGTTTTAGCCGTCAGGCACCGAGATACCCAGCCGTTTCGGCCAGGAAAGCGCGACGACACAAGACCATGCCTGGTCATGGGTGAATCCATAACCGCCCTGCTGGCAGCCCTCGCACCAGGTCTTTTACCCCTGTGATCGTCTGGGCTAGGGCCATGCCGGTATAGGCGGCGCCCAGGCCAGCGCCGAATACCTGATGACCTCGACCGGGTCGATGATGCGGCCCGGTGAGCCGCTTCTCAGGCCGGCCGAACGGGGATCGTCACCATGAGCGCGGTGCCGGCCCCGGGCGGGCTGGTGAGGTCGAGCCTGCCGCCGAGCGCTTCGACACGGTCGCTCAGGCCGATAAGTCCGGAACCGCGGGACATATCTGCGCCGCCAACCCCGTCGTCCCTGACGAGCATGTGCAGGACGTCCTCCGCTAGACGGACTTCGACCTCGACGAGAGTGGCGCGCGCATGCTTGGTCGCGTTCGCCAGTGCCTCTGATACGACGTAGTAGGCCGCGACCTCAACTCGTTCCGGCAATCTTCCGCTCAGGCCCGCGTCGAGCTCGACCGGGACGGCGGCCCGCCGAGCCAGCGCCCGCAAGGCCGGTCCGAGGCCCCCTCGTTCCAGGACTGCGGGGTGCAGGCCTCGGGTAATCTCCCGCAGCTCATCGATCACATCGTTCAGGCCGTCCGCGGTGCGCGACCACTGCTCCACCAGGTTCTGATGCTCCGGTGGCATCCGGGCCTCAGCGGACCGGAGCTCGAGCGCGAGCGAGATCAGGCGCTGCTGGGTTCCGTCGTGCAGGTCGCGTTCGATGCGACGCCGGGTCTCGTCCGCGGTGGCGACGACTCGTGCCCGGGACGCTGCCAGCTGAGCACGGCTCTCGGCATTGGCGACGGCCATGGCCGCCAGCTCGGTAAAGGCGAGCAAGCGCTTCTCGGTGTCGTCCGGATGCGGTGCCGACGCGGCTGAGGACGCGGCCACCACGCCCCACAGTCGGCCTTCAACGACGATCGGGCTGCCGACCGAGGAGTGGATCCCATGCCGGCGTGCCCAGGCCGGGATGTCACCGTCGGCCTCGTCGTAGCCGGACACCCGCTCTGGCTGCCCCGTCCGCTGGACTCGACCGGCGACGGTGCCCTCGCCAGCCGACAGTCGCGATCCCGCCGGGAGAGCCAGCCCCTCCGCATCAGGCTTCGCCCAGGAATCAGCCACGGTCACCGCCCCGTCCGGCTCGAACTGGGCCACATGTGTGGCTTCGGCGCCCAGCAGACGGCCGGTTTCGCTCGCAACGGCGCTAAACACGGCCGGCGGTGCGACCCCTCGTACGACTAGTGTGGCGACCCGCCGCAGGGCCGCCTGCTCGTCGGCCACGCGGTGCAGTTCGTCGCGGTTAGTCTCAAGCGAGTCCGTCATCTTGTTGAAGGACCGCTCAAGGCTGCCGACTTCGCCGGGTCCGCTCTCTGGCATCCGCACGGTCAGGTCGCCGCCGCTGACGCGCCCGGCCATCGCCGACGCACGGCGGACTGGCCGGACAACCGATACGGCCAGGTAACCCCCGGAAAACAAGATGAGGGCGATCGAGCCCGCCACGCTCACCGACGCCGCGACGACTGCCCAGTCGGCGTAGGTGTCAGCACGATCACTGCCTGCCTGGAAGATCCGCTCTTCGCGGACCATGAATCGATCGAATTTGCTCCTCAGCGCACCAATCCGGCGCTCCCCTTCCTCGGTCACCGCCACGGCTCGAGCAGAGTCCAGGTCGCGCCGCGCCGTCATCACAAGCGGGATCGAGTAGTCAGTGATATACGACTTCCCGGCCGTGGTGAGGTCCTTCGCCCTGCCGCCCTGCCCCTCGTCGCCTGCCCTAGCCAGGTTTTCCAGGGGTGTCGGCCTGCGGAGCGAAGTCGGTCCTGGCCCGGTACCACGGCTGCAGGAACTGGGGTTCGCCGGTGATGACGAATCCGCGCTGGGTTGTCTCAATGTCGAGCGCCAGGCGCTCGAGCCGGTTCGCAGCCGCCAGCACCATGACCGCGTGATTGGCCCGCGCCTCTGACTTTCGCAGTGCGTCGATCGCCAATGCCAGCAGCAAGAAGCCAGTGCCTATGACGACCGAGAGCACCAGGCTCACGGCGAAGGTGCGCCTGGTAAGGCTGCCGCCTGCCCGCCATTTGCGTCTGCCAGTTGCCCCCCATGCCCCCCGTGCCGTCTCCCTGGCCGGCGGGAACCGGCCAGTAAAGTAGCCCACGATACTGACTTCACCGGATGGCAACGAGACATAGTGGGCGAAGCGCGCAAGCGGATTGTCCTGGCGGACGATGACACCCTGCTACGTGAGGGGGTTGCGAGCCTGCTCGAGCGGTCAGGCTTTAGGGAGATTCGCGAGCACTTCCCAGCAACCGCCATCCTCGTCTTGTCCGCGCACGCTGAGGTCGAGCAGGCGATGCAACTGCTGGCCGTCGGCGAGGGCGCCGGTTATCTGCTCAAGAGCCGGGTCACTGACGTGGCCGAGTTCGCGCAGACGGTCGGCCGGATCGCAGCCGGTGGCTCCGTTGTGGACCCCGCACTGGTGCAGGAGCTCGTCGCCGCTCGCCGCCGCGACGACACAGTCAGTCAGCTCACGGAGCGTGAACGCGAGGTGCTCGCGCTCATGGCCGAAGGCCGCTCGAACGCTGGTATCGCGCACGAGCTGTGGATCACCGAGGGGACGGTCGAGAAGCACGTGCGCAGCATCCTCGCCAGGATGCAGCTGCCAGAGACCGAGAAGGACCATCGCCGCGTCCTCGCGGTGCTCGCCTATCTCGAGTCGCGCTAAGGCGCACGCTGGCTCAACAGCCGATGCGTGCAAGGATGCCGCGGATCGCCATACCCGACAACTCCGCTTTCGGCAGGAACGAGACCGCTGGACTATCCGCGATCATGTCCGCAAAGTCGTCTTCGGAGTAGGCGGAAATGAGGATCATGCGCGGCTGCTGAGGGCCCGCCTGGTCAGCAAGCTGACGCGCGACCTGAAAGCCGCTCTCGATGCCAAGGTCAATGTCTATCAGCGCGACATCGGGCCTGAGTTCACGGCAGGAGCTGTACGCCTGCGCTCCGGTCGATGCGACGCCAACAACGTTGATGCCATCGCGCTCGAGCACTTCGCGGGCAGCGCCGAGGAAGTCATGGTTGTCATCGACAATCAGGCAACGAACGGGCATGAGTCCAAGCGTGCACGATGAGGCGGGTTTTGCCATCGCGGCTAGCTACAGTGCCGGATCGGCAGCCACCCCGCACTGAAGATGGGTGCTAGCAGGGCAGACGGCATCGCGCGGCCGAGCAACTATAGACGTTGATGAAAGTGCGCTGTTGTCCGGCGCAGTGGGCGACACTGACACGAGAGAAGTAAGAAAGATGGATACCCCCGTGCTGAAGTCGGGAGACTTCTTCCCGCCCGAACTCATCCATCTGCTCGGCACTGCCAGGCATGTGATCGACCAGCATGTTAATGACCACGGCGAATGCGCAGACTGCGGGTCGATCTGGCCTTGTCACCATGCTCAGCTAGCCGAGTTCGCACTGGCCGCACTCTAAACCTCCCCCACGGACGGGGCCGGTCCTACCAGGGCCCCCGCCTCCGGGCCCGCATGTTCCCCCGGCGCCGGCCCCGTCCGCCAGCCCCACGTGCCGTGGCAGCTTAGCCCGCGCCGGCCCGTTACTCGACCTCGAGCTCGCGCAGATTCGACTTGGCCAGCTCCACTAGCTCATTGCCCTGACCGGACAGGATCGTCCTGGTGGCGTACAGCGTGAAGCCCTTGATCTGGCCGTAGCTGAGCTTGGGCGGGAGTGACAGCTCATGGCGGTCGGTGCGAACGTCTACCAGGGCTGGGCCGTCGTGGCGGAAAGCTGCTCGGAGCGCGTCGTTCAGCTCGCCTGCCATCTCAACTCGCGTTCCGAACAACCCGGTTGCCCTGGCGATCGACGCGAAGTCAGGGTTGTCCAGGTTAGTGCCATAGGTCACGATTCCGGCCGCCTTCATCTCTAGCTCGACGAACGACAGCGCGCCGTTGTTGAACACCACGACCTTCACCGGCAACTTCTGCTGGCGGAGCGTGATCAGCTCGCCGAGCAGCATCGCCAGGCCGCCGTCGCCAGACAAGGTGACCACCTGCCGGCCCGGCTGGCTGGCCTGTGCCCCGATGGCCTGCGGGAGCGCATTGGCCATGGAACCGTGATTGAACGAGCCGATCAGCCGGCGTGTGCCGTTCATCCGCAGGTAGCGGGCCGCCCAGATGCACGGCGTGCCGACGTCCGCGGTGAATACGGCGTCGTCTGCGGCCAGCCGGTCGATCGCGGCGGCGACGAACTGGGGATGCAGCGGCGACCGGTCCTGGCGGCTTTCTGCGAGCTTGTCCAGCCGCTGCCTGGCACGGCGGTAATGTGCGGTCATCCGGTCGAGGTGCGATGTGTCGGTCTTCGGAGTCACCAGCGGCAGCAGCGCGTCGATTGTGTCGCGCACTGTGCCAGCTAGCGGGACATCGACAGGCACCCGGCGCCCGATCTGCTCGCCGCGCAAATCGACCTGAATCACCGGCACTCCCTGCGGATAGAACGGCCGGTACGGGAAGTCGGTGCCGAGCATGAGCAGCGTGTCGCAGTGTTCCATCGCCCGGTAGCCGGAGCTGAAGCCGATCAGCCCGGTCATGCCCACGTCATAGGGATTGTCGTACTCGACGGACTCCTTGCCGCGGAACGCGTGCAGCACCGGCGCCTGCGCTGCCCTGGCGAGGTCGATGAGCTGCTGGTGGGCGTCGGCGCACCCGGCCCCAGCCAGGATCGTCACCCGGCGGGCGGAGTTCAAGACCTCGGCTGCGGCCGCGAGTGAGCCATCACTGGGCCTGAGGATCGACTGCGTCGCCCGCACGGGGCTCACCTTCGGGCTGGACCGTACCTCGGCGAAAAACACCTCTCCTGGGATGACGACGACGGCGACACCGCGGCGCTCGAGAGCTGAGCGCATCGCGATCTGTAGTACCCACGGCATCTGCTCAGGCACGCTGACGAGTTCGCAGTAGATGCTGCATTCGCGGAACAGTTCCTGCGGATGCGTCTCCTGGAAATACTCCGAGCCGATTTCCTCCCCTGGGATGTGCGCGGCGATAGCCAGCACAGGCACCCGGCTCCGGTTCGCGTCATACAGGCCGTTGATCAGGTGCAGGTTGCCAGGCCCGCAGCTGGCCGCGCACACCGCCAGCTCGCCGGTCACAGCCGCCTCGCCAGCTGCGGCGAAGGCCGCGCCCTCCTCGTGCCTCACGTGCAGCCAGGCGATACCTCCGTCGCGGCGCAGTGCGTCGGTGAACCCATTCAGCGAGTCACCTGGAATCCCGTAAACCCGCCGGATGCCTGAGGCCCGCAGCGTCGCGACCACAAGCTCGGCGACCGTGCTCGCCATCGTCTGCTCCCTCTGTCGGGCGTGATCTTGACCGGCTCGACTACCAGAGCTTCGCGAACAGCCAGAATGCGGCTCCGGTGCCCGCTCCGTACGCGAGATGGCCGCCGAGGTCCGTGGCCAGGGTTTTCGCGTCGTACTCCCAGATCGGCTTGTAGATGCCCGCCTCAGGCAGGATGACGTAGCCAGCGCCCCACACCGCGGCCCCGAACGGCAGTCCGTACACCGGGTAGGGGTCGCGCACGGATCCGGCCAGAATGCCGTAGAGCGCCGCGGCGAACGATCCATATCCCCAGTGCATGGCGGTGCTCACGGGCGACGCCCAGCTGTCCGGGAGCTCGCGGCCCGTCAAGCTCTCAATCACCTGCCGGGCGAACTTGCCAGGTTCAGGGGCATCTTCCCAGCTGTCGACTGGCGCGAATTCCCACTCCTGCGGCGGCTTCTGGCCACCAGAGCGGCGATACCGGAGGTAACCAACCGCGTCCAGACAAACGGTTCCCACAATGCCAGCTAGAAGACCGCCCGCCACCGCCGCGAGCGGTGTTATCGGGTGCTTTGCCATGCGCATTTTGGATCCCAAGAGCTACCTCGCCGGGTTTCGGGCGGGCCGTGCTCGCGCTGCTGCACAGCATGTCGTGCCCACGTGTCCCCGCCGCCAACCAGCACCTCGGTGGCAGGACTAGCGCGGGCGTCCTTGTTCCCTGAATTGGCGGTCGTGCGTTGCCTAGGCGGACCGGCTTGCATGCTAGGTTCCCGCCGTGGAAACTGTGGTGCCCGTCGCGGGCGGCGAAATCTGGGCGCAGGACACCGGGGAACCTGGCGCGGGGAGCGCTGATGCGGGCGACGGCTGTGACGCTGTTGTCTTGCTGCATCCGGGATGGGGTGACTCGCGGATCTGGGACGATGTGCTTCCCCTGCTGGCCGGTCGGCGCCGGGTCGTCCGGTATGACACGCGCGGATACGGCTCTTCGCCTGCGCCCGCCGGCCCGTTTACGCAGCTCGGTGACCTGACCGCGGTCCTGGATCAGCTGGGGATCGCCAGGGCGGTGCTGGTCGGTCACAGCGGTGGCGGCGGCACGGCAATCGGCCTGGCGCTGGATCAGCCCGAGCGGGTGTCGGCGCTGGTTCTGCTGGCCCCGGGGATGCAGGACTACCCGTGGCCGGGCGACGATCCGTACTGGCGGCAGTTTGAGGCTGCGTTCACCGCCGGTGATGCCGACGCGCTCGCCGAACTGGGCATGCGGACCTGGGCAGCTGCATCAGCAGATCCGGCTGCCGAGGCCCAGATCCGCGCGGCGGTTGCCGCCTTCTTCCGGCTCGGAGATTTCGAGCAGCCGGATCCGCCTGCGTTCGCCCGGCTGGGCGAGATCCGGGCTCCGGCTGTGGTGGCGGTGGGCGACCTGGAATACCCGATGGTTGCGGAGTGCGGCCGGGCGGTCGCTGAACGCATCCCGAACTGTCAGCTCATCACCGTGCCGGGCGCCGATCACCTGCTGCCGCTGCGCGCTCCGGATCTGATCGCTAACGTGGTCGGACGCCAGGAAGCGTAGACCGGCACCGCTCAATTGCCTTTGCGCCTGGGGCTGGTGTCAGGTGCGGTCAGGACGGGCGGTGAAGCGGAAGCCGGCGCCGCGCACCGTCTGCAGGCTTGCGTCACGGTCGCCGAGTTGCACCTGAAGGCGCTGATCACGACCTGGACCACGTTGCTGCCGCTGTTTCGGGTCTTTGGCTATGAGCCAGCCAGGTTATGAGTCAGCCAGCCTCTCAGTGCCATGCCTGGCGACGGCCTAAAGGCCAACGCCCGTAGGCTGCGCCAGATGGACGTTCTCTTTATCGCGAGCGTGGCGGTAGTCGCCGCAGATCCGCCGCAAAGCCGCAAGCTATTCATGGACGCCTTGCGGCTGCCGCTGGAGGGCGAAGGTGACGGCTACTACTCAAGCGGGATCATCCCCGGCAGTAAGCACTTCGGAATTTGGCCCCTCTCGGAGGCCGCGGAGGCGTGTTTTGGCGTGCCGCGATGGCCCGCCGACAAGGTGGTTCCTCAGGCGTCTATCGAGTTTGAGGTAGCTGATGCAGACGCTGTCGCAGCGGCTTGCGGCGAGCTCCAGCGCGCGGGTTTCGAGATGCTGCATCCGGCCCGTACCGAGCCGTGGGGGCAGACGGTGACCAGGCTCCTCACGGAGGATGGCTTGATCGTTGGCATCTCCTACACTCCCTTGCTGCACGACGAGAAGCCGGCCTAAGGTCCCACCTGCGCGATCAGTGGGGACTCGCCGGGTCGCGGAAATCAGGCGGCGGCCCGGCCGGGACATCGGGGTGCATCCCATCGCGATCGAAATGGGCCAACCGCCGTTTAGGCAGAAGATCAAATTGAAGCTGGCCAGCGTTAAGGTCTATGGTTCCGGCATCGTGCGACAGTGGTACCAGCCCGCCGACATGCGGAGCCGCGAATGATCCATTAATCGGGCTGGCACGGATCGTCCTGATCCTGCTGCACTGGCGACGCGCTAATCTGACGCCAGCTTCGCCGCGGACGGGCGTAGACGGCTGCAGCGTCGTCCTCAGCTGACCTGAAGACGCTCGACAGGCTGGCCTGTGATGTCGGCGATAATTTCGAAATCCTTGTCCAGGTGCAGCACCGTGAGTCCTGCCAGTTCAGCAACGGCTGCGATGATCAGGTCAGGAATCGATGGTGCGCGGTGCTGGCCGCGGTCAGCGAGCAGTGCCAGGACCTCGACCGCCCGGTCCTCGATCGCGGGAGTCAAGTATTCGACCGGCATCGCCGACAATGGCGGGTGGCGGAGCCCGGTCCGCATGTCGGCCGCTGAACGGGCTGAGTATGCGACCTCCAACCGGGTCACGTTCGCTATACGCACCAGACCACGTTCAATTCGACTTGCCCACTCCGCCGCATCTGGACTCACCGCCAGCCGGACAAGCGCAGACTTATCAATAAGCCAGGTCGTCACTGCCAGGCCCGCGACATCAATCCTTCATCCGCGAGGTCGCCGAACCTCTCCGCGAATAGAACCAGGTCTCCCTGGGTAACCGGAGCAGTTTGCGTAGCGGCGTCCTGGGCGAGCCGACGGCGCACGTATTCGCTGCGCGATAGCCCGAGTCGGCCAGCGTGCGCGTCCACCGCTGCGATAACGTCATCAGGCACATCTCGGATCAGCACGTCAGTCACGCCCACCTCCAAGTGATATCCCATGATATCAAGAGCGCCCGTGCCGCCCTCGCCGATCACGGCTAGGACTCGTTCGGAGCGTGTTCCAGATCATGTTGAATCCCGGGCGGTCGGTCCCGTCGTTTACAAGTTTGCGATAGTCGCAAGTCAGAGTGGGGACCGCGCACGCAGTGGCTAGACAGGTCCACGTGTGTACGACATCGTCTAGGGTCTTGGCTGCACGCGAGCTGACCGTAGGGCGGTTCTCGTGTGCCGATCGGGCGCACAGAAAGCGATGATTTTCTCTCTCGACGGCAGTCAGATGTCTGAGGGCTGTGGTAGGCCACTGTGAAGATGACTGTATGGGTGGAGCGGAGAGCACGATGAATGGTGTACGAGTACTGGTCGGCACTCGCAAGGGCGCGTTCGTGCTGACCTCGGATGGCAAGCGCGAGAGCTGGGACGTGAGCGGCCCGCATTTCGGCGGGTGGGAGATCTATCACGTCAAGGGTTCGCCAGCTAACCCGGACCGGCTGTATGCCTCGCAGTCCAGCGGCTGGTCGGGGCAGGTGATCCAGCGTTCTGACGATGGCGGGCAGACGTGGGAACCGGTGGGCAACAAGTTCTCCTACGATGGGGTTCCTGGCACGCATCAGTGGTATGACGGCACGCCCCACCCCTGGGAGTTCGCCAGGGTCTGGCATTTGGAGCCGTCGCTCGATGATCCTGACACGGTCTATGCAGGAGTCGAGGACGCCGGGCTGTTCAAGTCGGCTGACGGCGGGGAGAGCTGGCAAGAACTCGCCGGGCTGCGTGGTCATGACTCAGGGCCATCGTGGCAGCCAGGTGCCGGCGGAATGTGCCTGCACACGATCATCTTGGACCCCGCCAACAGGGACCGGATGTTCGCCGCCATCTCCGCGGCCGGAGCATTCCGCTCCGACGACGCCGGGCAGACCTGGACGCCGATCAACCGCGGTCTGCAGTCCGAGGGCATCCCCGACCCGGATGCGGAGGTCGGTCACTGTGTGCACCGGATCGCGATGCACCCGTCCCGCCCCTCGGTGCTCTACATGCAGAAGCACTGGGACGTGATGCGCAGCGACGACGCCGGCAGCTCCTGGCGCGAAATCAGCGGAAACTTGCCCAGCGACTTCGGGTTCCCGATCGACGTGCACGCGCACGAGCCCGACACGATCTACGTCGTCCCGATCAAGAGCGACGCTGAGCACTACCCGCCCGACGGCAAACTGCGCGTCTACCGGAGCCGCACCGGCGGAGATGATTGGGAAGCGCTGACCAACGGCTTGCCGCAGCAAAACTGCTACGTCAACGTGCTGCGCGATGCGATGGCGATCGATTCTCTGGACTCCTGCGGGATCTACTTCGGGACCACCGGCGGGCAGGTCTATGCATCGGCTGATGCCGGCGACACGTGGGCCCCGATAGTCCGCGACCTGCCGGCCGTCCTGTCGGTTGAGACTCAGACGCTGCCGTGATCCGGGTTGTGCTTCCGGCGCACCTGCGGACCCTGGCCCGCATCGACGGCGAGGTCGAACTTCTCGTCACCGGCCCGGTAACCCAGTGCTCAGTGCTCGACGCGCTGGAAGCCCGCTACCCGATGCTGCGCGGGACCATTCGCGACCAAGAGGGCGGCCAGCGTCGCGCGTTCATGCGGTTCTTCGCCTGCGAGCAGGACCTGTCCCACGAACCGCCTGACGCCCCACTGCCCGAGGCGGTCATGGCTGGCAGGGAGCCGTACCTGATCATCGCGGCTATGGCTGGCGGGTGACTTCACGCCACTCCAGCCGCTGCGCTAACTGAGCCTTCCGCCAGGCGCGGCGGCGCGGACATGAAGGCGATCCAGGCGATGCTCCGCCATTCGTCGCTCGCGATTACGGCCGACACGTACACGTCGCTGTTCGCAGATGAGGGTCACGCGGTGGCCGAGCAGGTGGCCTCGGTGGTGCCTCGCGCGGTCGCTGTGGGGGAGGCGTCCGAAACTCCCGGTCCCAGTTCGGTCCCAGCCGGGCGTCCGAAGGTTATCCGGCCAATCAAGTGATCAAGGAAATACCAGGTCAGACGGGTGCGCCGCCAGGGACTTGAACCCCGAACCCGCGGATTAAGAGTCCGCTGCTCTGCCAATTGAGCTAGCGGCGCTAGGACGTAGAGATGCTACCAGCGACCGGCCGGCTTCTGCGAACGGATCAAACGTCGTGGTTCGCGCCGTCGTAGCCCATGCCGTCCCGGTCCATCACTACTCAGGGGATGCTGGCACGTTCTGGATTGATCTCGCCCCTGGTGAGAGTTCGGCGCCGAAGATTACGATCGCAAGAAACTGCTGAACGCGGCGGCCGCAGGCGAGGGGCGTCCGGTTCTGATCTCTGCTCGGTCCGCCCATGTCATCACCCGCAAGCCCGCGTTGACTCCCAGCCAGCGGAGCGGCTCCGGGGCCCAGCGAGGTGACCGATGGCCAACCCAGGGCAGCCGGGTCAGATCGCTGTCGGTTCCCGTGATCAGGTGGGCGAGGGTGCGTCCGGCGAGGTTGGTCGTCGACAACCCGTCCCCCACATAACCGCCTGCCCAGCCGATCCCCGTAGATGGGTCCAGGCCGACTGATGCGCACCAGTCCCTGGGGATCCCGATCGGGCCGCCCCAGGTGTGCGTGATCGGCACGTCCTCGAGCGCGGGGAACAGCTCAGTGAGTGTCCGGCGCAAGGCCGCGAACACTGCCGGCACGCGGTCGAAGGACGGCTCGATTGCCGAGCCGTAGTGGTACGGGGCGCCGCGACCGCCGAACACCAGCCGTCCGTCGGCGGTCCGCTGACCGTAGATGATCATGTGCCGCAGGTCATTGAACGTGGGCCTGGTCGCCATGCCGACTTGCTGCAGAGCCGACTCCGGCAGCGGCGCCGTCGCAACAACCAGCGAGTACACGGGAACGACCGTTCGCCTGTAGCCGGCCAGCTGTGCCGTGTAGCCCTCGGTTGCCCGGATGACATGACGGGCCGTGACGGTACCGGTCGCGGTCACGAGCTGTCTCGGCTTAATCCGCTGGACTTCGGTCTTCTCGTAGATCTGCACGCCTCTGGCGCGAAGGACTCCTGCGAGGCCCCTGGCTAGCCTCGCTGGATGGATGGCCGCGCAATGCGGGGTGAACACGCCACCGACCACATTCGTCATGCCGCTGATCTCCTGCGCTTCCGACGCTGTGAGCAGCCGCATGTCGGCCTCGTCAAAGCCGTAGAGCCTCGCCTCGTGTACTTCTTCCCTGGCCCGCATCAGCTGAGCCTCGGACCTGGCGAACTGAACCGTGCCACCCTTCGCCCAATGGCAGTCGATGTCCTCATCCGCGGCGGCCTTGCCGACCTCGTCTACGGTCTGCTGCATCGCGCGGTGCATGGCGATCGCCGACTCACGGCCGGCCATCCGCTCAAGCTTCGGCAGCGAGGCCGGGAACAGAGCCGAGCACCAGCCACCGTTGCGTCCGGAAGCGCCGAAGCCGGCGATCTCGCGTTCGCAGAGCACGATCTTCAGGTCTGGGTTCGTCGCGCCCAGGTAGTACGCGGTCCACATCCCGGTCAGGCCGGCTCCGACGATCGCAACGTCGGCCTCGGTGTCGCCATCCAGGCTCGATGTCGGCGCAAGCGACCCCGGCACGCTGTCGTGCCAGAACGAGAGGCGGCGGTACTCCTCACCTTGCTGGCCCATGGCACTCCGTCCCACCCGTCGCGATGACCGGTTAGCCGGCCATCCTTGTGTCATGCCCGATGACCGTCGCCCACTGCCGCCACCGGCCCCGAAGGATTCGTTGCGAATATACAAGCTATGCGTCGTATGCCTCGGCAACATCTGCCGTTCACCGATGGCAGAGGCCCTGGTCAGGGCCGAATTGACGACGGCAGGACTGGCCGATCGAGTCCGCGTCGAAAGCGCGGGCACCGGCGACTGGCACCTTGGCGAGCCGATGGACGCCACGGCGAGGGCGGAGTTGAAGCGGCGCGGTTACGACGGCTCAGCGCACCGAGCCAGGCAGATCAACGCGGATTGGCTCGACCAGTTTGACCTGGTCATCGCCATGGACACCAGCAACCTGCGCAACCTGCAGCGGATGGCGGCCGGCCGAGCCGACATCTTCGACCGGATCAGGCTGTTCCGGTCGTTCGACCCTGCTGCTCCGGACGGTGCCGAGGTACCTGATCCCTATGGTGGCGATCCTGAGGAGTTCGCTCGCGTCTTCGACATCATTCAGTCGGCTGCCAGGGGACTGGTCGCCGCGCTGCAGGAACTGCTGGAGCCAGCGAGTGGATGACCGCTCCGGGGTGGATGCGGTCGCCAGCAAGGTCGCGGCGATCACCAGCCTCGAAGTTCGCGAGTGGCGGTCGGTCGGGAGCAGCCACGGCGCCGGGCATTACCGGTGCCGCTTCGCCGACGGTCGCGAGTTGTTCGTGAAGTCCGTCTCCTCAGCCGAGGGAGCGGCCGAGCTGACGGCCGAGGCGAACGGGCTGCGCTGGCTCGGCGAGGCGGGTGCCGTTCCGGTTCCTGAGGTCATGTTCTGCGATCAAGGCGTGCTCGGCCTTTCGTGGATTACGCCCGCCGGTCCCGACCTGAGCGCGGCCGAGTGTTTCGGGCGCGATCTCGCAGGGATGCACGCAGCTGCGTCCGACCGATTCGGAGCGCCGTGGCAGGGCTTCATCGCGAGCTTGCCGCTGACGAACGATCGGGCGGACTCATGGCCAGCCTGGTATGCCGAGCGCCGCGTGCTGCCGTACTGCCGGCTGGCTCGCGACATGGGAACGTTTGGCGCGGCCGACGTGAGGCTGATCGAGTCAGTGGCGCGACGGATCGGTGAAGTTGCCGGACCTGCCGAACCCCCGGCCAGGATTCACGGGGATTGCTGGTCTGGCAATGTGATCTGGTCGGAGGGTCGAGGTTGGCTCATCGACCCGGCCGCGCATGGCGGACACCGCGAGACCGACCTGGCGATGCTGGCGCTCTTCGGCGCGCCGCATCTGGATCGGGTGGTTGGCGCGTACCAGGAGATCTCGCCTCTGGCCGACGGCTGGCGGGCCAGAGTGCCGCTGCACCAGCTGCACCCGCTGCTGGTGCACGTGTGCCTGTTCGGCGCGAGCTACCGCGAATCCGCCCTCGCCGCGGCCAGATCCGCCGTAGCTGCCGCATAGTGGCGCTGCGGCTCGATGGGGCTAACAGCGCAGAACGGAATGAAACGGGGCAGTTCCGCGTATGGCCGGGTGTATGGATGTCACTTTCATACCGGATTTCGGTAATGGATGGTCCTTTCATACACGGCCACCTGACTCGCCACACCGGCCCGGCAAGGTTCGGGGGGCTCAAGCGCGGATCCGGGTGCCAGCGGGGTCGTAGAGCGGTGCTGAGTGCCGGACGGCCGCGAAGCGTTCGCCGGCGACCTCCACGACGAAGCGCCGAGCCGGCGATTGCGTGCCGTCGGCTGTGCAAGGGGGGCCGTCAGTCGATGCTGGCAACGTGGCGTCGGCGATGGCGGCGGGCAGGTAGGCGGAGAAGATGGTCCGGCCGACCGTATAGCCGTAGCCGGCGCTGCGAACGCTCACGGAGCAGTCGTGATCGAGGTGCGCCACCAGTTCCCCGCCGTGCATGACAACATCCGCGTCGGCGGTGAACCAGCAGAGCCGCTCAGCCGGGCCCTCGTCGCGGATCTTCCGGAGCGCAGGCCCGGCCAGGAGTCCTGGTTTGTCCGGCTTGACCGCGAAGCCGAGTCCGCCGGCGTACGGGTCGTCGTCACTTCTGACGTCGGCGGCCCAGGCGACGTACTGCTTCTCCAGGCGCAACGAGTTCACCGCCCGGTAGCCGACGTCGCGCAGGCCGGCTTCAGCCCCGGCCTCGACGAGCCGGTCGTACAGGTCGCGCACGTACTCGGTCGGCACGTGGAACTCCCAGCCGAGCTCGCCGACATAACCCGCCCGGAGCGCGAGGACCGGCGCGTGGCCGAGGTCAATCCACCGCGCGGTCATGTACGCAAAGGCGGGTCGGCCGAGGTCGACATGGCTGAGCCGCTGGGCGATCTGCCGCGACGCAGGCCCCGCCAGGGTCAGCACCCCGTACGCCGACGTCACGTCCCTGAGGCGCACCGAGCCATCATGCGGCGCATAACGCAACACGAACGCGCTGTCGTGCCGACCGAACCCTGAGCCAGTGACCAGGTAGAACTCCTCATCGCCGAGCCTGGTAATGGTCACATCGGCTTCGATTCCGCCGCGCTCGTTCAGCAGTTGCGTGTAGACGATCTTGCCAATAGGGACGTCGAGATCGGCACCCGCCAGGCGCTGTAGCAGCGGCAGTGCCCCGGGTCCGGTGATCTCGAACTTGCTGAACGAGCTCATGTCGACCAGGCCGGCGGCCTGCCGGACCGCATGATGCTCGGCCTCGACCCGCGGCCACGCGGCGCTGCGGCCGAACGTGAGGTCCTCGGCCGGCGATGTACCTGGCTCGCCGAACCAGTTAGGGCGTTCCCAGCCGAACTTCGCGCCGAACGCCGCTCCCCCTGCGGCCAGCACGTCGTGCAGGGCGCTGCGCCGCTGCCCCCGGCCGATCCTCAGCTCGCGATTCGGGTACGCGACCTGGTAGTAGCTGGCATAGGCGTCGACGCAACGCTCTGCCAGGTAACCCGGCACGCTGTGCGGCCGGCCGAACCTGCGGACGTCGAACGCCCACAGGTCAAGACCAGGGTCACCGTCGATGATCCAGTCCGCCATCGCGTGCCCTGCTCCGCCCGCGGCCGCGATCCCCGCCGAGAACCCGCAGCAGTGAAAGAGGTTGTCCAGGTCCTCGGTCACGCCCATCAGCGGCTCGGCATCCGGCGAGAACGGGATCGGCCCGTTCACCCAGCTCCTCAGCCCGATGTCGCCAAAGGCGGGAATCCGCAGCGCGCACGCCTCGGCCAGCGGCGCGAACCGCTCGTGATCGGGCGCGAACAACTCGGGCCCGAGATTGACCGGAATCGGCCGCCACGGCACCCGGCTGCCGTTCTCCCAGCCGCCGACGGCCAGGCCACCGGCTTCCGGCTTGACGTAGAACCGGGCGTCGGGATCGCGGAATGTCGGAAGATCAGGCGGCAGATCATCGATCCGCTCGGTAACGACATATTGATGTTCAACTGGGCTCACAGCGACATCGGAACCCGCAAGCGCGGCTGTCTGGGCGCCCCACATTCCCGTGGCGTTCACGACGGTGTCGCACTCGATCCTGCCTGCCGTCGTGAGCAGTCCGGACACGCGCCGGCCGGCGCGCTCGATGCCGGTCACGATGGTGTTCTCGACAATCCGCACGCCCAGGGCCCGGGCGCCCGTCGCGAACGAGTGCGTGAGCTGGCTCGGGTCGGCGTACCCGTCAGTCGCCACCCACACGGCGCCGCGCACGCCATCGGCGCAGAGCAGCGGGAACCTCGCCCGCGCCTCGGCCGCGGAGATCAGGTGCGCGTCGAATCCGAAGCTCCGGGCGGCCGTGATCAGCCGCTTGAGCTCGTGCCAGCGGTCATCGCTTGAGGCGACCCTGATGCTGCCAACCTCGTGCCAGCCGGTCGCATAACCGGTTTGCAGCTCCAGCGTCCGGTAGGTGCTGACGCTCGACCGCATCAGAGCCGTCAGGCTGCTCGACGTGCGCAATTGCCCGACCAGGCCCGCCGCATGCCAGGTGCTGCCCTCGGTGAGGCGCCGCCGTTCGATCAGGGTCACGTCCGTCTTACCGCGCCTAGCCAGCTGGTAGGCAATGCTGCAGCCAACCACGCCGCCGCCGATGATCACGATCTCGCTGCGCGCGGGCAGCAGGGTCATCAGGTCGCTCCCGTCAGCCGGCTCAGCCGCGCTGTTCGCGGCCGATAACGGGAATGATGCCGAGCATCCGGCTTTGGCGCCAGACGGGCGTTATTCCGCGGCCGCGTTGGTGGGCGCGGGTCGTGCTTCCGGCGCCAGCGGGAGTGCGAAGCCGAACGTGGCGCCCTGCCCGGGTTCTGAGTCCACCCAAACCTTGCCGTTGTGAGCGCCGATCATGGCCGCGACGATAGCGAGCCCAAGTCCCGTGCCGCCGGCGGTCCGGCTGCGCGCCCGGTCCGTACGGTAGAACCGCTCGAAGACGTGCTCTTGCTGATCCTTGGTGAGGCCGAGGCCGTGGTCGCTGACCTCGAGGATGACGGCTGGCTCACCCGCTTGCTCGCGGACTCCCTGGCCAGGTGGCGTGGCGCGGGACTCGGCAGCGTCCGGCCCGCGCCTGTCGTCCATCGCGCCTGACCTGATTGTGAGCTCGATCGGCGTGCCCTCGGGCGTGTGCATCATCGCGTTGCTCATCAGGTTGCCGACCACCTGGCGCAGACCTACCTCGTCACCGCTTACCAGCGGTGCGTCCGTAGCGAGCACGGTCAGATTGATCGTCCGTTTCGGCGCGATCACCCTGGCGTCGTGCAACGCATCGGCAGCGATGGCGAGCAGGTCAACGGTCCGGAAGTCGAGCGATCGCTGCTGATCCAGCCGGGCGAGCAGGAGCATGTCGTCGACCAGCACGCCCATCCGCACCGCCTCTCCTTCAACCCGCTGGATGAGCCGGTCCAGTTCCGCCCTGCTCAGTGGCCCGTCGGATAGCCCGACAGTGCCGCTGTCAAGTCCATTGCTTGAGCCCGGCGTAACAGGACGGTTGGCGGAGGCGGCGGCAGCGCGGTCTACAGAAGCTTCGGCACTATCTGGAGTCGCCGAAGCACTGGCTGCGGAGGCTTCGTCGGCAGCTCGACCAATCACCTCCGCGCTTGACGTGACGACCCCGCCGCGCTGGCGGTAATACTCCGCGAATCCGCGAATCGCGGTCAGCGGCGTCCGCAGCTCGTGGCTAGCGTCGGCCACGAACTGCCGCATCCGCTTCTCGGACCGGCTGGCGTCGAGCGCGGACCTGCGCGCCGCCTCCTCCGACCTCCTAGCGGCCTCCTCCGAGGCTGTTCGTGCCCGGAACGCCAATTCGATGTGCGCAAGCATCGCGTTGAGCGACCGACCAAGCCTGCCGACCTCGGTACGCGGATCACGCTCGGGTACGCGCAAGCCGAGATCTCCGGCAGCAATGGCCTCCGCTGTCCGCTCGATATCGCGCAACGGCCGCATGCTGGACCTGATCATCGCGACCCCCACCGCCGCGAGAACCAGGAGAAGAGCACAGCTGATGATGAGATCGATAATGGTCAGCTCATTGAGCGTGCGGTAGATGTTGGTGACATCGATGCCGAGGATGATGGTGCCCTTGCTGACTCCAGAGCTGGTGAACCACGGCGTGCTGATTACCCGCCAGCGTTGCTGACCAGACTGCGAACTAACTGTGACCGGATCTGAGACGGTCTCGGGAACGGTGGCTAGCCACGATGCTCCGCGTCTGACCTCGGGCCCGGGGACCATCTGTCCTGTCTGGCCGTAACCGGTGAACCTGAATTCGCCGGCGACTTGCCGGACCGAGCCTCGCGGGGGCAGCCACTGTACTGAAATGCCGCCATTGCTCTGTTGTACACGTCCTGTCCCGAGATAGCCCTCGACGTAGAGCGGGATGTTTCCGCCATGGGCTGCGGCTGAGAGTTCTTGGTCGGCCTGGTTGAGCAAGTAGCCGCGAAGGAACGCGATGCCGGCTATCGAGATGACTGCTAGTGCTGCGGTCACCAGAACCAGGACGGCTGCGATCAGCTTGACGCGCAGTGGGGTGCGGCTCGGCAGTTGCCGCGCCGACCGCCAGAAGCTTCGCGCCGGTGCCGGGTGAGTCATGAGACGAGGTTGAGCTAGGAAACGGGTAGCCGCATGACGTAGCCGACGCCGCGCAGGGTGTGCAGCAAATGCGGCTCGGAGGCGTCGATCTTCCTGCGCAGCACGGAGACGTATGACTCGACGATTCCGGTGTCCCCCCTGAAGTCGTAATCCCAGACGTGGTCCAGGATCTGCATCTTCGACAGCACCCGGCCGGCGTTACGCATGAAATACCTGAGCAGCTTGAACTCGGTCGGCGACAGCTGGACCTGGGTGCCCGCTCGCCAGACCTCGTGGCTGTCTTCGTCTAGTTCAAGATCGGCGAACGCGAGCCGTGGCGACGGCTCGCCCGCGCCGCCCTTTGTGCGCCTGAGCACTGCCTGGATCCTGGCGATGACCTCTTCGAGGCTGAACGGCTTGGTGACGTAGTCGTCGCCGCCGAGCGTCAGGCCGCGGACTTTGTCCTCGGTGGAGTCCCTGGCCGTCAGGAAAACGACGGGCGTGCGGGTGCCGCCGCCGCGGAGCCGATGCAGCACGTCGAAGCCGTCCATGTCGGGAAGCATGACGTCGAGCACGATCAGGTCCGGCCGGTGCCGCTGGGCCGCTTGCACGGCTTCAGATCCCGCTGCGGCCGTCACGACCTCGAAGCCTGCGTAGCGAAGGCTCGCAGCCAGCAACTCGAGGATGTTCGGCTCATCCTCGACGACGAGCAGCTTGGCGGTGGGCTGCTTCTGGTCGGTGGACACAGTGCTCATCACACTAGTGTCCGCTACCTGCCTGAAAGTTTGCTGAAGGCAGGCTCAGAAGAACGTCGGTGTCAGCGGACCGACCTCATGGGAGACCGGGTCGCCCCAGGTTTACCTAGCCGGCCTGCTTCGATCCGGTGATCAGGTCCTTCGAGATCTTCTGGTCATTGTTGAGCTCGTGGAACAGCTTCAGGGCGTTGGTCCTGTTCCACTGAAGAGCGGACTCACCTGTGGACGTCGTGAAGCTCCCGGCGATCGGAACGGTGGTGGTGATCGGGTTCCGCAGTGCCAGCGCCACCTGGAGCAACTGGAACAGGTGCGTGCCGTTGTCGACCGTCAGAGTTGCGGCGACACCGGACGCGGCCGGCAGGCCCGAGAACGGATTGGCGATGACTCCCGCGCTGGTGAGCTTGCGCAGCAGCGCCCTCAGGAAGATCCTCTGGTCCTGGATTCGCTGCAGGTCTGCCGTCGCGAAGGTGTACCTGGTGCGGACGAACCCCAGGGCCTCCGCGCCGTCGAGCGTCTGGCAACCCTTGTGCAGGTGCAGGCCAGCCTTCGGATCGACGATCGACTCCTTGAGGCATACCCGTACCCCGCCGACCGCGTCCACGACGCGCACGAAGCCGCCGAAGCCGATGCTCATGAAGTGATCGATCCGCAGACCGGTCACGTTCTGCACCGTCTCGGCCAGCAGCCGCGGCCCGCCGTAGGCATACGCGGCATTGATCTTGTCCGACCCGTGCCCGGGGATGGGCACGTACGAGTCGCGCGGAAGGCTAATCAGCACGGGCCGGCCGCCGTTGGACGGCATGTGCAAGACCATGATCGTGTCCGACCGTCGGCCGCTGATATCGTGCCCGGTCGCGAGCTTGCGTTCTTCCTTGCGGGTCAGGCCTTGCCGGCTGTCCGAGCCGGTGATCAGCCAGTTTGTGCCTGCGCCCTGAACTGGCCTGCCGCGATAATCGACCAGGATGTTCTTCCTGGTGATCTTGGAATCCAGGTAGAAGTACGTGATGACGCTGCCGACGATCGCGAGGGAGAGCAGGACCGCGATGATGGCGGCGATGCGCTTGGGCCTGAGCCAGCGGCGCCAGCCCGGTGGGCCGTAGCCGGCAGCGCCGCCGCCGTAGCCGCCCGCGTAAGCCGGCCTGCCAACGGTTGGAGTGCGAGCTGTTGGCTGAGCAGGCCAGCCGCCGGGGGGTGCGCCTCCGGCAGCCGCGCCGCCAGGCCCGTTCCCTCTGCCGGACCGGTACCCCGCAGCGGCTGGGCCGTCGGGTCCGCTGCCTCCGACGCCGCCCGACCAGTAGGGAACTTGTGCGGTCGGCTCGGCGTCAATCCGGCCGGGCGTGCCGGCTCGGGGGTCAGCCCCCGCTCCGCGTGGGGCTTCGGGGGGCTGTCCCGGCTGCGCCCCCTGGGATTCACGGAACCAGTCGTCCGGCCAGTCGGTCATCTCAGGTGCCTCACCGTCGTTGAACTGTCCTACCGTCTCTACAACATGACGTACGAGCAGCCAAATCGGCTGGCGCTGGCAAGGAGTTAATTCTGCGCACTGCCTGCCCACCACATCGTTATGACATCTCGGCCAGATGAGCCGAGGTCCTGGGGGTGCTCGGGATCTACACCTGCCTCGATCAGCGCATCTGAAACCTCGTTTGCGCGCTCCTGGGGCAGGCAAAGACGGCGCCTTGTGACGTCGGTGAGCTCGGCGAAACTGGCGTAGTCGGATCCCCCGGGCCTCTGCCAGCGCTGGTGACCGGCCCGCACTCCCATCGCGCGAAGGATCGCCAGCACGTCCTCGGCCGTCGGCCGGTTGGGCCGCCGCAGGTTGTGGAACCTCAGCCACATTTCGTTCAACGACGTCAGCGGGTGCAAGGTTGTGGTTTCTACGATCACCTGCCGTCGCGCGTGATTGGTGAGCGCAATCAGAAAGGGCTCGAGGTCGGGCACGTTGTACAGCACGTGGTGGCACGTGACAACATCGGCCGCCGGGACTGTGGGCGCTACGTCAGGCCATCTGCCCGTGACGCATCGCGCGGTGACGCCGCGCGTCCCTGCCCGTTCCGCGAGCAGCGCGAGCATCTGGTTCTCGACGTCGACCGCCGTCAGCTCGGTCGTACGGGGGAGCAGCGGCAGGCATGCGGCTCCTGGGCCAGACCCAACGTCAAGCACGCTGCCCTGCGGATCGAGGGCGGCCCAGGCGCGGTCAAAAGATGACCCGGAGGGTTCGGCGGTCAGCTTGTCGGCCCTTCTGACGAATACCTGGCCCGGGAGCACCCAGGGCGAATCAGGCACAGCCGACAGGATGTGATCGGGGATGGCCCATGCCGCCAGGTCGGCGCGCCACCTGCTGAGCAAGCCAGCTAGCTCATGATCGCCGTTTCGACCGGGCGAGCCGGCCGCCGCTTCGGCGTCAGATCCGCTCACTGGTGCATGTTACGTCCGGCTCAGGAGCGGCTCGGCCAGTTTGCGATCGGCCCGGGCGTCTGCCGCGGCTAGGGCTATCAGTCGGCGGGTGGCTCGCCGCGCTGCCTGCGGAGCAGGGGCAGCACGAACCACAAGACGGCGAACAGGCAGCCCATGAATACGCCAACTATGACGGCCGAGGTGTTCCCTTCAACGAAGCTCGTCACGAGGATCACGGCGACCGTTACGGCGAGTGCTACTGCCGCAAGCCCAGCGATTGCCATCTTGTTCGCCACTCTGATCAGCGGCTGCTTGAGGTGACGGCGGAATACGAGGCGGTGATAGGCGACCGGGCCGAGCAGCACGACCGTCGCCAGCGCGGCAAGTATCAGATCGGCCATAAACAGTCCGCGCTGGGCGTGAGTCAGTCTGACGAATCCGTTGGTGAAAGGAAGCGAAAGCAGGAATCCGAACAACACCTGCACGCCAAGGCCTGCGACCCGCAACTCCTGCAGCAATTCCATCAGGTTGCGGTCGTCCCGTTCGTCGTGCGTTTCGTGTCGACCATCAGCCGTACTCATCGCGAACCCCGAGAGACAAGGAGATTGCCGGACCTCCTTCCCACGGGGCGGCGTGATAACCGGGCGCGGCAGGCCTAACGGGCAGGCAGCTTGACGACGGTCACGAAGAACTCATCGATCTGGCGCACAACGTTAAGGAAGCAGTCGAAATCCACCGGCTTGGTGACATAGGCGTTCGCGTGCAGGTCGTAGCTGCGCAGGATGTCCTCCTCCGCGTCGGAAGTGGTGAGCACGACGACCGGAATCCGCTGCAGATCCATGTCCGACTTGATCTCGGCCAGCACCTCGTGGCCCGCCTTCCTGGGCAGGTTGAGATCGAGCAAGATCAGATCCGGGCGCGGCGCGTGAGTGTAGCCTTCCTCGCGGCGCAAGAATGCCAACGCGGCCTCACCGTCGGAAACCACGCTGAGCTGGTTGCGGACCTTGTTATCGGCAAAAGCCTCGCGCGTGATGAGCACGTCGCCAGGGTCGTCCTCAACGAGCAGGATCTGGATCATGATCCCTGAATCACTTGTGCCCAACTGGCCTCCCGCCGATCCGGCCCGGGAAGTGTCCACCGGATTGTAGTACCTGATCCCTGCTGGCCGTCTGTGTCGACCCAGATGTGACCGCCATGAAAATCGACGATCTTCCTGCACAATGCGAGACCGATTCCGGTGCCCGGATAGGCATCCCTCGGATGCAGCCTCTGGAAGATCACGAAAACCCGCTCGGCGTGCCCGGGCGCGATTCCGATGCCGTTGTCCTGACAGGCCAACTCCCAGTGATCGTCCTTCCGCTGCGCTGTGATCCTGATCGCGGGCGGTTCTTCCATGCGCCTGAACTTGATCGAGTTGGCAATCAGGTTCTGGAAAAGCTGCGTGAGCAGGGTTGCATCGCCGAAGACCGTGGGCAGCTCTGCAACTGTGACTTGGGCGTCTGTGTCGGTGATCGTGGCATCCAGCCGGTCGATGGCCTCGCTCGCGACAGCGTTCAGATTCACCGGGCCGCGGGTCGTGCCGGGCTGGCCGACCCTCGAGAACGTCAGAAGCTCATTGATCAGCAGCTGCATTCGCTTGGCGCCGTCAACCGCGAATGCGATGTACTGGCGTGCGCGATCATCGAGCTGCGCGGCGTAGCGGGATTCCAGCATCTGGCAGAAGCTGGCGACCTTCCTCAGCGGCTCTTGCAGGTCATGCGATGCGACATAGGCAAACTGCTCGAGTTCGCGGTTGGATCGTTCGAGCTCGCCGGCCTTGTACGACAGATCGCCCATGCTGTTGATGAGCTGGCGTCGCATGGCCTCAACATCGGCAGCTAGCTCCATGAGCTCACGGGGGCCGTCGATCTTCAGCTCGTGGTCGACGCCGCCGGACGCCACTACCTGAGCCTCGGCGCCGAGTGCCGCCAATGGTCTGATGACCCACCCGGTCATCGCCGCCCAGGCGGCGGCCGCTGCCGCGATGACGGCGACCGCCCCGGTGATCGCCACGATGACGACGTATGTCGTCGCCGCGTGCAGGCGGTTCAGTGCTGCCTGCCGTTCGGCGAGAATCTGATGGGACAGAGCCCCGATCGTGGCGCGGATCCGGTCGAAGTCGGTCTTGCCTGTCAACTCGAGAGCAGTGCCGGGAGTATGGCCTTTCCTGCCCGCGGATATGGCGGGCAGGGCGTAATCAGAGCGCCATTGTTGGGCAGCAGCTTCCACGGCCCGCAGGCTTCGGCGCATATCGGGATAAGAATCGATCAGCTGGTGCAGCCTTGCGATGCGCTGGGTTGTCTTAGTCACGCCTCTTTGGTAGGGCTGCAGGAAAGATTGCTCGTGGGTCAGGACGTAACCGCGGACCCCGGTCTCTTCATTCAGCAGCGAAGCAAGCACGTAGCTGGCGTTCCTGGCGGCCGGATCGAGCCGGTTGACCTGAACATCGACGGCGCCAACGAGGCTATTCAGCGCCAGTGCTCCGAGCACGGCGCCGATCGCCAGCACGGCGCCAGCGACGACGAACGCCAGCGCGAGCCTGCGCCGCAGCGACCAGGTGCTCTGGCCGATGGCGCGCCTGGTCCTGGCCCAGACCTTGGCGGCCGCTTCCCGGTCCTCAGGCCTGGAGGCCGACGTGGCGGGCTGATCGGTCACGGGTGTCGCCCGACGATGATGAAAGCGACATCGTCGGCCATGGGCCCGCCGTTCAGCCGCTCAACGGTCTTGAGCAGCGTGTCAGCAAGCGCGTCCTCGAACCCGGGCACTGAAGGGCCAGGCGATGAGGCGGTTATCAGGCCGAGCAGCCCTTCCGGCCCGAGAACGCTGCCGTCTGGCCCGCCCTTGCCCTCGATCAGGCCGTCGGTGTAGAGCATCAGGGACCACTCGGACCCGAGCGCCACAGGCACCGCCGGCCACTCTTCGTCGAACAATCCGAGCGGGGGGCCACCGCAGCCATCACCCAGCGTCGTGGGAGCCGCCCCGAGCAGCACTGGCGGAGGGTGTCCGGCGATGTGCATGAACCCCTCGCCGCTCGCGATGTCGATGGTCAGCGTCGCGACCGTCGCAAAAACCTCGGGCCTGTGGCGCTCGCGGATGAGCACCTCCTGAAGGCAGTCAAGTATTTGCGTGGGCTCCCGGCCGGACAGCACGAGAGTGCGCCACGCAACCCGCAGGCAAACCCCGAGCGCGGCCTCGTCGGGGCCATGGCCGCACACGTCGCCAATGAGGGCCTGGAGCGTGCCGTCGCTGAGTTCGATCAAGTCGTAGAAGTCGCCGCCCAGCAGCGCCTGATCCCTGCCTGGCCGGTAGCGCAAGGTGTGATAGAGGCTCTCGTCGTTGAGGATGGGCACCGGCAGCAACCCGCGCTCCAGCCTGGTGTACTCGGCCTGCCGGATCGCGGCTTCCCGCAGTTGCCTGGCTGTCTCATTGGCCCGCTTGCGTTCAACGGCGTAGCGGATGCACCGGCTCAGGGTCGCCCCGTCGACCTGACCTTTGATCAGGTAATCCTGCGCGCCAGCCGTCATGGCCGCGATGCCCAGTGATTCGTCGTTGGCGCCCGTGAGAACCAGGACCGCCGCATCGGGAGCCAGGCTGAGCACGTGCCTGATCCCCTCGAAGCCCACCGAGTCAGGAAGTCCCAGGTCAAGTAGCACGCATACGGGCCCTACGGCAAGCTCGGGCGTGGCTGCGGCGAGGCTCTGATGCCACGACAGCGACACGGCCAGGCCGGCGTCGGCAAGGTACTCGCGCACGAGGAGGGCATCTGCCTCGTCATCCTCGATCAGGAGCACCGGCACCACCTCGCCGGTGGCGGCGCCATCTGTGGCAAGCTGGAGCATTCCGTTTAGTCCCTCATGCCGTTTAACCTGGGTCGGCCTATCGACCCGGAGCTTACTCGCGCAAGGGGATTAGTGGCGTCTTCGATGGCATTAGGACCGATCATCGCGGAAGCCATGGTCGGCATGTCTGATTCGAGGTGGCGGTGACTGAAGGGGAGGCCGGCGAACTGAGCGCGGAGCTCGCTCAGGCGGCAGGAGAGCTGCTGACCTTGGCGAGCACCTCAGAGTCGCGTGCGATGCACCGGCTGGTAGAGCTCGCTGCCAGGCACGTGCCCGGTTGTTCGGGGGCGACGTCGATGCTCTGGCAGGGCGACGAGCTGACCATCAGCTCAGACAGTCACCCCGACTTGTCTGAACTCGCCGAGGTTCAGGTGGTCTGGCGGCGCGGTCCGGCGATCGACGCGGTCGCCGAGGGCAGGCAGATCAGCTGCCCGGACACCCTCAGCGAGGTCCAGTGGCCGGAGTACACCAGCCGAGCGCTATCGATGGGCGTGCGGTCCTCGTTGACCCTGGTGCACAAATCGGCCTCGGAGACCTCGGATCAGCGTGCGCTGACACTGACGATGTACGCGACCCGGCCGCGCGTGCTGGACGCCAGCCGCGCGCCTGTCGCTGAGCTGCTGATCGCGTTCGGAAGCGCCGTCATGCGCAACACATCGACCTACGACGCCGCCCGGCGAACCGTGCGCCAGCTCAGCGAGGGCGCTGACTCAAGGGCAGTGGTCGACCAGGCCAAGGGCATCTTGATGGTCGGGCTCAGCTGCAGCGCGGAAGAGGCATTGCGGCGGATGCGGGAGATCTCCCAGACCCGCCAGATCAAGGTCACTGAGGTGGCGAGGCGGATCGTTGAATCGCATGAGCTCGACGTGCGCTGACTGCCTGGTTTGACGTGTCGATCGCGGGGTAGCCGGCGCACACCATGAAGCTGCCTGGATCCGAATGGCCCGCGCAGCGGGCCCGCGCGTGGACGGCCGGGCTAGATGCCCTCGCGGCCGCGGGCGAGGCTGCCGTTGCGGCAACAGGGGAGCCAGATCTGATGGCTAGCACCGCCGAGGCTCTCGCTGACGCATTCGCCGACTGGGTCATCGTTGACCTGCCCTCCGCGAGACACGCATCGAGATCAGTGGCCGGGAGCCGGTCCCGGCCGGACATCGCAGCGGCCGTGGCTGAACTTGAGATGACGGACAGCCCGGTGACCATCTTGGCGGTGGACCGGTGCACGCCGCTGGTGCAGGCAGAGATCGCTGACTCATCCGAGCTTGGCGTCCTGCCCGACGGGCAGCGGGTCGCCGACGCGCTCGGTGCGGGCTCATACGCTGTCAGCCCGATCGCCTTGTCCGGCCGGGCCCTGGGTGCGATCACGATCGTGCGCCACCGCTCCAGCCCGCCGGTAACCTTCCTTGAGCTAAATGTCCTGTCACACATCACGGACCTGGCCGCGGCCGCTATCGGGCGCCTCGATTTCCAAGGCGAAACGGTCCACGACCCGCCAGGCGGCCGAGCTCAGGACGGTCCTGGTCCGCCGGGACCCATGGCCTGACCATAAGCCTTCGCGACGAGGCGTTTTGCCACTAGACGCTCGGATCGGTTGGCTGATCTAGTTGGCCCTGTAAGGCCGAAGGCCGGTCCAGAGACCGCTCAACCTTCGATCAGATAGGACATGTCGTTGCCCGAAGCGCGAGAGCCTGACGACGCCGCGACGGAGGTCGCGGAGCTCGCGAAGCGGCATGCGGCGCTGCGTCAGGCGGCGAGCCTGTCCGATGCGGACGTCGGCTCGCTGCTGGACGCGGCGTTCGCCGAACTCGAAGCTGCGATCGACCTGCTGGTCACGCCGCTTACCTCCGGGGAACAAGCAGTATCACGCCAGGCCGAGTCGGACGCCGGCGAGCGCCGGCTGCTCCGCGCTTCGTTCACCGACGCGCCAGTGCCGCTATTCCTGCTCGCCAGAGACGGGACAGTCCTAAGGGCCAATAAGGCCGCGGCCGAGCTGATCGGGTCTAAGCCGGGCTACGCGACCGGCAGGCCGTTCACGACATTCGTTGATCTGCCAGGACGGGCGGCCGTCCAGACGCAACTTAACGCGATCGCCAGGAGCGGCCGAGCCGGCAAGGTCAGGTGCGGCTTGCTGGGCTCCTCTGGACCGGCCGCGTTCGAGCTGGCGATAGGGCTGGTCAGCGTCAGCGGGGACAATGACCGGCTGATGGTCGCGGTCGGCAACAGGGCTCAGGCCGCGGTTGGCCCGGCACCAGTAGCTGGTGGTGAGGGGTCCAGGAAGCCGGCCGCCGCCCGGTCTAAGAAAGCCGGGGCCACGGCGAAAGGGGGAGCCACTGAGAACTGGGTAAGCACGGCGAGGGACGGCGTCATCACAAACGGGGGAGCAACCGCGAACGCGGACGCCGACAGGGGCGGCGGGAGCCCTGAGCCCGCGAGCGGGGGCGATCCGCGCGTGCGGCCCGCTGGCGCGGTGCAGGCGATCACCCAGCGAATGGATCTGGTGACCGCCATGACCCGGTTGCTCCTTGAGAACGAGAACTTCAGTGAGTCAATGACGTTGCAGCGCTGCGCCCGGTTGCTGGCCGGCGAGCTCGCTGCGTGGGTCATCGTCGACCTTGCCCGCCGCGGACAGCTGAGGCGCCAGTTCGTCATCGGGCCCGAGGGTCCTGGCCTGGCCGGACTCAAGGACTCAGCCGCCGCCTTGAACCCCATGCCCGGTTCGCTGCCGCACACGGTGCACGAATCGGGGCAAGCAGTACTGATTGCTCACGCCGACGACGCCGGCATTCTGGGGCCAGGTCCAGGCGACATCCCGCTGCTGATGATGCTCGGCACGACGTCGGTGCTGTCGGTGCCCATCACGGACGGCGACAGCCGGTACGGTGTCCTGACGCTCGCCAGGCAAGCTGATCACAAGCACTTCGACATCGCGGACCTCGGCCTGGTTGAGGAACTCGGGGAGCAGCTTGCCCTCGCGATCCGGGTGGATCACCTCTTCCGGCGACGCACCGAGATCGCCGATGCGCTCCAGGCCAGCCTGCTGCCGCGGCGCATGCCCGAGATCGCGGGGGTCGAGCTTGCTGCCGTCTATGTCGCGGCGACGGAAGGTGTCGAGATCGGCGCCGACTTCTACGACGCCTATAAGACGCCTGGCGGCTGGGGTCTGTCAGTCGGTGATGTCTGCGGCAAAGGCGAGGAAGCGGCGGCGGTGACGGCTGCCGCCAGGCACGCGATCCGCGTGATCGCGCATGACACTCCTGATCCGGCCGCAGTGCTGGCCGGAGCCAACAAGATCCTGCTCGCCGAGGAGCTCAGCGGGGGATTCGTCACCGCGAGCATTGCCCACCTGGAGTGGCGGGACGGAGCGCTCCATGTCGCGCTCGGAAGCGCTGGCCACCCGAGCGCCGCGGTTATCCGCTCGGACGGGCGAGTCCAGCTACCAGGAGGAGGCGGCTTGCCGCTTGGGCTTGATGCCGATTCCGAGCCCGGCACGCACGAGCTGACCTTGAATAAGGGCGACATCCTCTTTCTGTATACCGACGGCCTGACACAGGCCAGGGGCCGCGACCGGACCTACTTCCAGGAAAGGTTGAGCGATGAGCTGGCCGGTCTGGCAGGGAGCGATCCCGACCAGTTCGAGGCCGCGATGCGCCGGACCTTGTTCGAGTTCACGGCGGGCGACCTGATCGACGACATCACGATGATGGTCTTGCGGGTCGGTGACAGCCCTGAGCGCCCGGCTAGCGCGAGCAGGCCGCCGCGTCGTGCCAGGTCCGGGAGTGCTGGGAGTACCAAGACGGTCCGCTGATCGCATATCCCACGCCATGGTTCCGGATAACCGGAGCGGTCATGAATAAACGCGTCGGCGACGGGCAGGGGATCGATGGCCTTGTACGTGATCACGGCGATGCCGGCGCGAGGCCGCACTCACTAGCCCGGAGAGAGACTGAGCGCGATGAAATACGCAGAAGCCGACTGGCGCTCGAGAGGCGCTTGCCTGTCCGTCGACCCTGAGCTTTTCTTTCCGCTGTCGTCCGTAGGGCCAGCGGCCAGACAGCTCAACAAGGCGAAGTCGGTCTGCACGCAGTGCCCGGTTCGGGCTGAGTGTTTGGATTTCGCCCTCGCAACCCGCCAGGTCCATGGCGTCTGGGGCGGTACGAGCGAGGATGAGCGCCGGCGGATACTGACACGCATCGACAGGCAACGGTCGGCACGACGGGCCGAGGTGCCCGTGGCAGCGGGCCGCGCGAACTAACGCCCCGCGCTTACTTCTCGATGTATTCGACGATTGATTCGCGCTCAACCTGGCCGTCGACGACCGTCGGCGCCGACTCGGCGGGCTCGAGCGGGGCGATCGGCTTGCGAGGACTGGCCTGCGGCGTCTCGGTGAAGTCCGGCGAGCCCTTCACGAGCACGCTTCGGCGCAGCCAGCCCCGGCCGCGCCGCGGGATGACGAGGCCGACGATGCCCGTGAGCATGAGGACCCAGCCGACAACCTGCAGGTTCAGGAAGGACGGATGGGCCGTGACGGCGAATGCGAAGACGGCGCCTACCGCCAAAATCGTCAGAGCAGTCGCTGACTTCATGGATTCGCTCCCTTTCAGGTGCTAGGTGGTTGGCGGAGACAGGAAGGACCTGGCAGTCAGGCGGGCTCCAGCAGGCGCTCGCGCAGGTAGTCCAGCGCGTCGGAGAGCAGCCGGGAGACGTGCATCTGAGAGATTCCCAGGTGCTTGCCGATTTCGGCCTGCGTCATGTTGCCGTAGAAGCGCAGTAGCAGCAGTTGCTGCTCCCTGGCGGGCAGGCCGCCGAGATGCGTCCAGACCGCTTCCATGTCGAGTACGTGTTCAAGCTGCGGGTCTTCACCGCCGATCAGGTCGGCAAGGCTGGCGCGGCTCTGGTCGTCGGTCAGCGGCGCGTCCAGCGAGGACGACTGGAACGCGAGCTCTGCGCGCCTGACCTCGCGCAGTTCATCCTCGGTGATGTCCAGCCGCTCCGCGATCTCGGCATCCGACGGGGAGTGGCCCAGCGTCTGTGTGAGCTCGGCAGCGACGTTCCTGGCCGATAGCCGGAGTTCCTGCAGCGAGCGCCTGACATGGACTTGCCAGCGCTTGTCGCGGAAGTACCGCTTGATCTCACCGCTCACGCATGGCAGGGCGTATCCGGCTAGGCCGGTGCCGGCCGCAGGGTCGAAGTTGTTGATGGCCTTGATGAGGCCGACGTAGCCGACTTGAAGCAGGTCTTCGTACGGCTCCGGGCTGTTCTGGAACCGGCGGGCGCAGGACCGCACCAAGGGCCGATAGCGGTTGACGAGCACCTCGCAGGCCGTTTCCCTCGCCGGGTGCTCGCGGGGCAGGGAGCGGACCATGTCTAGCAACTCGGCGTCGTCGCGCTGTTCGAGGTCGCAGGGCGGCAACTCATCGTGAGCCGGCAGTTCGGCTGCCGGCTGTGGCTGGCTGATAGTCGCTGGGCGAGTCACTACCGGTCACCTCCGGCGAACCAGTTCTCATGCACGGCCCATTTGTGCCCGCACCATGGATTTCAAACATCGGCCGTTGAATCAGCCGGAAATTGGTCGCCAGAAGAGCCCTTGACCTGCGCGAACGCGACCCCAGATCGTCACAGATACCCGCAGCTTCAAGGGCGCGCGACGGGCCCTTCAGCTCCCGGCGCGCTGCTGGCGAGGTTCAGTGCCACTGACATCGGCGGGAGTCAGGAACTGGCCGACGCCTCCTCGGCTGCGGTGATTCTCGGCTAGCTCGGCGGCGATTCGCTCCACCGTCTCTGTGCCTGTCCTTCGCACGGCCTTGGCTATTCGTCCGGCGCGGGCCATGACGTCCTTAGCACTGGCGATCCGCTGAGCCCGCCCTTCGGGACGGGCGAATACGACGAGCAATGCGAGCAAGAAGACCGCGAACACGAGTGGCATGGGGGCCGCTTTCTGCCGATGTGAAAAGGCGGAATGACACTGCCCTGCGGAGTCTGTCTAAACATGTCGCGGCCGCCGTGGCCGTGTCGCGCCAGCGCCTGCGCTGCGGCTCGGCGCACCTTGCGGTCAAAGGCGCGCGGTTTGCCCGGCCACCTCGCGGTATCGGCGTTTATGTAGCGGATCAGGAGGTAGCTGGCGTGGCGCCGACGGCGAGCACCCTGGTGGCCCCGCCAGCCGCGCCAGAGGCCGGGCGGTCAGAACGACCGCCTTGTGATGAACGGAGGCTGCACATGCGGATCCTCGGAATCGTGCTGGTGATCTGGTTCATCATCGGCGCGATCGCCGGCGCTCAGCGCCATTACTACAGCTCAGATCCCGGCTGCGCCCGGGCCGGCACGATAGTAGTTACGGTTCTGGCCGGGCCACTGAACTACGTCGGTGCGAACCCGAAAGTGCACGGCCACTGTCCGCGCCCGAGCAGGTGATACAGACCCCAAAGCCGTCAGCCAGCCCGGGGCCGATCGGCCCCGGGCTGTCAGTCTTGGTCCAGCCGGCGCGCGGCCTCCTGCCACATGACGGCGCTCCCACCAGATGGCTCAAAACGGCGCACCAGTTGGGTGCGCCGTACCAGCGCGCGCAGGGCGGCCAGATCAGCTGGCGCCACGCCGTGGGCCCTGGCCTGGATCAACGCATTCCCGAGCGCGGTCGCTTCGGCCGGGCCGGCCAGCACGGGCAGCCCGCAGGCGTCGGCCGTGAGCTGGCAGAGCAGCGCGTTCCTCGATCCCCCGCCGACCATGTGCACGACGTCCACGGTGCGACCAGAGAGCGATTGCGCCTGCCTGACAGCGCGGCGATGGGCCAGCGCAAGGCTGTCCAGAATGCAGCGCACCGTTTGGCCGGGCTCTGACGGGACCAGCTGTCCGGCGCGCGCGCACGCGGCCGCGATCCTCGCAGGCATGTCTCCGGCCGGCAGAAGCGTCATGTCATCGGCGTCGATGATCGCGCGGAGCGGCTCTGAGGACGCCGCGCGGTCGAGCAGCTCGGCCAGGCTAGCCCGCATGCCGGACGCGGCCCAGCACCTCATCGATTCCTGCAGCAGCCACAGGCCCATGACGTTGCGCAGGTAGCGGACGGTCCCGTCGACTCCTGCCTCGTTCGTGAAGCTGGCCCGCCTGCTCGTTTCGGTCAGCACCGGTCGGTCGAGCTCGACTCCCACCAGTGACCAGGTCCCGCACGAGATATAGGCGAACTCCGTTCCTTCCGCGGGAACGGCAACGACCGCGGACGCCGTGTCATGTGAGGCGGCCGTGGTTACCGGCGTCCGCGCGGCAAGCCCGGTGCGGGCGCGAACCTCGGGTCGCAGCGGACCGGCGATATCGCCAGGCTGGCGAATCGGGGGGAACATCTGCGGCCGAAGTCCGACCCGCTTGGCGACGCCTGACGCCCAGCGTCTGGTTCCGACGTCGAGCAGCTGCGTCGTCGAGGCATTGGTGACCTCAGCGGCGATCGCGCCGGTTAGCCAGTACGTCAGCAGGTCTGGCAGCAGGAGGAGGGTCTGTGCCGCCACGAGCTGCGCCGTATCCGAAGCCGCGATGAGCTGGCACAGCGTGTTGATCGGAGTCGTGGGCACGCCAGTGATCGCATACAGTTCCCCGGGATCAATCAAGGCCGTAAGCCGATCGGCGGCTCCTATCGTCCGGGCATCGCGGTAATGGACAGGGTTGCCGAGGAGCGCGCCATCGGCATCCAGCAATCCGTAGTCGACGCCCCACGAATCGATGCCGACGCTGGCAATATCCGCGACGCCCGCCGCCAGCCGCAGGCCCTCGAGCACCTCGTCATAGAGGCGCAGCACGTCGGTGTGCATAGTTCCGGCGACCGTGACCGGCGCGTTAGCGAATCTGTGCACCTCCCGCAGAGCGAGCCGGTCAGCCTCGACCTCGGCCACCATGACCCGGCCGCCTGAGGCGCCGAGATCGGCCGCTGCGGCAACGAACGGGGTCGTTCGGAGGACCACAGATGATTCTTCTGCCGCGGCTACAGGCCCGCCGGCAGCGTTTCCAGGTCAGCCATCACGATCTCCCTGTCGTCATCCTCGGCCACCTGCTCGCAGGCCGCGCGGGCCAGCTCGGCCCATCGGCGTGCCTCGGACTCGTCGCCGCCGAGCGCGCTGGCGCGCGCCAGCGCCTCGTAGGCGAAGGCCAGGTCAAAGTCGGCGATGCCCTCCCGCTGGCAGATGTCGAGCACCTTCTGCGCGTGGAAGAGCGCAGGCTCGGGCCGCTCCAGAACGGCGTAGACCCGGGAACACTGCCATTCGCCCCGAGCTCGGTTCACGGGCTTGCCGATCTGCATCCAGTGGTACGTCGACGCGTGCGCCGCGTGGATCATCTCGGCGTCCTCGGCCTCGGTCCTGGCCTCCTGCTCCAGCAGGGTCCAGACGCGGTTGAACAACGCGGCGGCGAGCTTGCGCTGGACGTCCGGGTCCAGCGAGGGCTTGTCGTTCCGCTCGGGCATCGTTTCCCATTCCTTCCCGGCGACCAGATGATCAAGGTCGTGGATCTGCCCCTTCATCCTGGTCGCGCGTGCCACCAGCCTGCGCCGGTGCAAGGCCAGCGCGTCCGTCATTGCATCTGGATCCGCCACATAGAGGTCGAGCAGCCGCCGCACCTCAGCGACAGGCAGATCGAGGCCGCGCAACCTGCGGATCAGCCTGGCCAGCTTGACCTGCTCGGCGCGGTAGCTCCGGTAGCCGCTGGCCGGGTCCACGAACGCCGGGGCCAGGAGGCCGACGGCGTCATAGTGCCGCAGCGCCTTCGCGGTCAGCCCGCTCGCACGAGCGAACTGGCCGATGCTCAGCAGGCGCTCCGGCGAATCCATGCTCAGACCGTACGCATTCCTGTTAGGGGAAGGTCAAACGTGGCGATCAGGTCACTTTCTGGCTCGTGATCCGGCCCCAGGCAAGGTCGGCGACGATCGTGAGCTCCAGCACGCCGTGGTCCGCGTGCGGCTCGACCAGGCCGGCGATCGCCTCGCCGAAGGCGGCAGCCTCGTCGGCCGGCATCAGCTCGCGGGCCAGGCTGGATGTCGAGTGCAGGGCCTCGATGTAGTCGGCGACCCGCTGGCGGAAGGGCACAGCCGCCGTGCGAACGCGCCCGGTCTCGGCCCACAGGCCGCTCGCCGACAGCTCGTTCACCACCGAGAAATCCGCGTTGTAGGCCTGCTGCCTGGAGTGCCGCCTGATCACCTCGAGCAGGCCGAGCCGCCATGGCTCTTCACACACGTCGTGCTCGACCACTGTGAAGTAGGCGCCATCGGTCATCGCGTTCCGCAGCCGCGGCATCAACTCGGGCAGTGACATCCAGTGCAGGCTGGCCCCGGCCGTAACCAGCGCGTACGGGCCGCCTAGCGGCGCTGTTTCCGCGGCGCCCACGATCCAGTGCAGGTTGGGCTGGTCCCCGCCAGGACGGCGTCGGCCCGCTGCCACCATCGCCGCCGAGATGTCGACCGCGTCCACCCGGTCCACCAAGCCCGCCAGCGGCCTGGCTAGCGCGCCTTCGCCCGCGCCCAGATCCAGCACCGTGCCCGGCTGCTCGGAGATTAGCCCGGCAAGCACACCGAAGACTTCGGCCGGGTACGGCGGACGGTGTGCGTAGGCCTTGGCCACGCCAGGATGCTGGAAGCTGGCGGCCAGGTCAGGCCGGTCGGTTGCACCGCTGGTCACAGCAGCCGATCCTGGCATAAGCGCACTCAGCCAGTACCGTCGAGGCAAAGGACGGACAGATGCCGGTAGTCACATCGCGTGACGGAACCCCGATCGTCTACGACAAGCAGGGGACCGGGCCCGCCCTGGTGGTTGTCGACGGCGCGCTCACTGTCCGCAAATCTGACAACAAGGCCCGTCTCGTCGAGTTGCTCGCGCCGCGGCTGACGGTCCTGACCTACGACCGGCGAGGCCGTGGTGAAAGCGGCGATACCCCGCCGTACTCGGTTGCGCGTGAGATTGAGGACGTGGCCGCGGTGATCGATGCGGCAGGTGGGTCCGCGGCGTTGTACGGGCATTCCTCGGGCGGCTGCCTGGCACTCGAGGCCGCGCTCGCGCTTGGCAGTGGCCAGGTGACGAGGCTCGCCATGTACGAGACGCCCTACGACGACGACCCCGCGGCGATCCCGGCCTGGCACCAGTACCTGGCAGAGCTGACGGCGGCGGTGGACGAAAACCGCGCAGGTGACGCGGCTGCCCTTTTCATGGAATTCGTCGGCACCCCGGCTGAGCAGATTGAGGTCATGCGCAGGGCGCCGTTCTGGCAGGGTATCGAGGCGGTTGCGCCGACATTGGCCTATGACCATCTCGGCCTGATGGGCGCCGACAGATCGGTGCCTGCGGAGCGGGCGAGCAAGGTCACCGTGCCCACTCTGGTCATGAACGGCGGCGAAGGCGCGCCGTTCATGGCGCAGACGGCTGCGACCTTGCAGAAGGTGATTCCCGGTTCGAAGCTGCGGACCATACCTGACCAGGGGCACAACGTGAGCGCGCAGGCGCTCGCCCCGTTGCTGGCCGACTTCGTCGGCTGACCTGGCTAGTCCCTGGGCTGACGGCCCATCGTGTAGAACTCGGTATTCGGCTGCAGCGCCATCAGGTGGGCGAGCCTGTTCGAGGCGGCAAACAGCGCGGTGATCGCGCCGACATCCCAGATCTCGTCGTCGGACAGGCCCGCGGCGCGGGCCTTGGCCAAGTCCGCCTCGCCGAAGAGCTCGGGCGTTCGCGCCAGAGCCAGGGCGAGGTCGACGATGGCACGGCGGCGTTCATCGAGTTCTGCGTGCCATGGGTTCGTGGCGACCTGGTCGGCAATAACCCGGTCTTTGGCCCGGATGCGCAAGATCGCGCCGTGTGCGACGACGCAGTACGTGCAGTGGTTCGCTCCGGAAGTGGCGACGACCACGAGCTCTCGTTCAGCCTTGGACAGGCCATCCGATCGGTCCATCAGCGCGTCGTGGTAGTCAAGGAACGCCCGCAGCTCGGCGGGCCGGTGTCCGAGCGCGCGGAAGATGTTCGGCACGAAGCCCGACTTCTCGGCGATCACGCCAACCCGCTCGCGCAGGTCATCGGGCAGATCCTCAAGCTCCGTCATCCCGAAGCGGCTGTCCGTCACGGCTGCTCCCGCCTTGCCTGGTCCCGCGCTGTGCTTGGCGGGATCAACGTCCTGGCTGCACGATAGCGTCCGTGCGCATCAGGCAGGTTGCGCCGCATCCGGGCGAGGGCTCGCTCGGGCGAGCGGCGGCCAGCAGCCCTTGGTAGTCCTGACCGCATGGCCCGCATCCAAGCAGGTGGGCGCCCACGCCGGGGAAATGTGACCGTGGATCCGAACCCTCAAGCTCGGCTTCGGCATACCGGTCCAGCGCCTGGAACGCGACATCACAGCCGGTGTCGCCGGGATCGGCGGCCACCAGCGGCCGTAGCCAGCCGAGCCGGCTGGCCGTTTGCCGCAGGACGTCATCCGCCTGCAGGAAGCCGTCGGCCGCGAGCCGGGAGCCGACCCGTCGGCGCGCTTCGAACAGGGCGCGGTAGATCGCGTTCCTGTCGGGGCCAAGACCGCAAGTCAGCGCTTCAGGCGGGAGATGGCCCAGCGTGACGGCAGCGAAGATCGCCCGCTGGCTTCCAGCGAGTTCGAGGTCCATGGCCCGGCGCACCGCGGCGAGCGTCTCTCGCCATTCCCGGCTGCTGGCGGGCAGTTCCGCCGGCCGCAGGGCAGTCAGCAGCCTCCAGTCGTACTCCTTTGGCCACGGCTGGCCGCTCCAGAACCGACGCCCCGCCGCCTCGGAGAGCCCGAACATCACGTACTTGTACGCCCACGTCGTGAAGCGCGCATGAGCGCGGTACCTGACGAGTTCAACAGTGATCGCCCTGAGGGGCGCTGTCAGCAGAGCGGTCGGAGAGGTCACCGTGCTCGGTCTCAGCCCTGCCCCTGTTCTGGCCAGCACCGTCCTGGTCGCCCCTGTCCTGGCCGGCAGTGGCGCGGGCCCGGCGCGAGGCGGGTCCAGCTTCGCCCTGCCACCGCCGCCTGGCCTCATCGCGTGCCGCTGCCAGGAGCACATCACGCAACTGGGCCCTGGCTGCCTCGCGTTCGTGGCCAGCCGATCGCAGGTCATGCGCCCAGTCCCGCGGCTGCCCGTCCGCGCGCACGCTAAAGGTAGCCGCCGGCTTGGCCGGCGGACGCGCAGCAGCCATGGTCGGATGTTACCGATCCATCTACCTGGATTTCACCGAACATTCAGTGAATCGCCGCATTGATAGCGGGCGAGGACCGGGTTCCTGCTCGAAGTTGCGCTGAAGCAGGAACCCGTGTCCGGGCCGGGCTCAGGAAAGGAACTTCAGCAGGGCGCTGTTGACCTGGTCGTCATGCGTCCAGGAGATGGCGTGCGGTCCGCCCTCGATAACGACCATCTGCATGTCGCTGAGCATGCCAGGGAGCCTGCTGCCGGTATTTGGGAAAGGGAGCACGCGGTCGTCGTCGCCCTGGATAACGAGGATAGGCACGTTGATCCGCCCCAGGTCGCCGCGGAAATCCGTCTCCCAAGTGGGGATGCATGCCACGGCCGCGGTGGCCGACGCGGACGCGGCCAGGTTCCAGCTGGCTTGGTAGGCCTGATCGCTCACGAGCGTGCCGCGGTACTTATCGATGTTGTAGAAGTTGTCGAGGAAGCCCTTCATCCACGCCGGCGCGTCTTGCCTGGCCGACTGCATAAAGCCGTCGAAGAGGCTGGCCGGCAGACCATCGGGGTTGTCGTCAGTTTGCAGCAGGAATGGCGGGATCGGGGAGATCAGCACTCCCTTGGATACCCGCTGCGAGCCATAGCTGCCGAGATAGCGGGTTACTTCGCCGGTTCCCATGGAGTGGCCGACGAGTATCACATCGTGCAGGTCGAGCGTTTCGAGCAGCGTGTTCAGGTCGGCCGCGAAGGTGTCGTAGTCGTAGCCCATGGTCGGCTGGCTTGACTTGCCGAAGCCCCGCCGGTCGTAAGTGATCACCCGCCTGCCGTCGTCGATGAGCACAGGGACCTGCTTGTCCCAGGCTCGCCCGCTAAGCGGGTAGCCGTGAATCAGGACGATCAGCTGACCCGAACCGTGGTCCTCGTAGTAGAGGTCGATCGATCCGGAGTTCTCCTGGCCGACTTTGATGTAAGGCATTGAGCGCACCCCCCGTGTTCGCCGGAGAGCAACGTGAGCGAGACCGCCACAACAAAGAAGCAGGCAATCTCGCCCGGCGAGCACCCGGCCTGATGGTCTGCTTCTTAGGTCTGCCCGGTGCCGCCGCACGGAAACGGGGGCGCCGCTGACGCACCTGAGCGCATGGGTCGGTTAGTTCTTGCAAGGCCTGCGTGGGCCGCACGAGACTGGGCTGCCAGGTAGCACGTGAGCCGAGGGAGCGGCCGTGATTGAACATCGCCTGAGCGGGATATCTCTGCTCACCGCCGGACGGAGCAGATCGGTCAGCCCCGAGAACCCGACGGGGGAAAAGGGCCATGGAGCGGCGGCAACGGACGGCACCGGTGCCGCGGCGGCCCGGGAACTCGGGCCAGGCTGGAAGGTCTCGCCGAGCATAGAAGTTCCGGCCCGCTCGACGGCCGTGCTCGCGAACCTGGCCGGGCCTGGCGTCATCCGGCATATCTGGCTGACCTCGCACCAGTCGCACTGGCGCTCTCTGGTCTTGCGCGTCTACTGGGAGGACGCGGCCTCACCCGCGATTGCGGTGCCGCTAGGCGACTTTTTCTGCCAGGGCTGGGGTGAGTACGCGCACATCAGCTCGCAGCCAATCGCCGTCAATCCCAACGGGGGGCTGAACAGCTACTGGGAGATGCCGTACCGGAAGGCGGCCAGGATCGAGCTGGAAAACGTGGGGGTCAGCGCGGCCGTCGTGTATTTCCAGATCGACTACGAACTCGTTGACGTCGACGAGAGTGCGGGATACCTGCATGCGCAATGGCGCAGGAGCAATCCGCTGCCATATCGCGATGTGCACGTCGTCCTGGATACGGTCAGCGACCACGGACATTACGTCGGCAGCTACCTTGCGTGGGGCACTAATAGCGCGGGGTGGTGGGGCGAGGGGGAAGTCAAGTTCTACCTCGACGGAGATACCGACTTCCCGACAATCTGCGGCACGGGAACCGAGGACTATTTCGGCGGGGCATGGAACTTCGACGTCCCTGGTCAGGGTTACACCGCCTATAGCACGCCATTCCTCGGCCTGCCGCAGGTCCTGCGTCCCGACGGCCTGTACCGCAGCCAGCAGCGATTCGGCATGTATCGCTGGCACCTCCCCGACCCGATCCGCTTCGCGGCCGACATCCGGGTCACCGTGCAGGCGCTGGGCTGGCGGTCTGGCGGCCGGTACCTGCCGCTCAGTGATGACATCGCTTCGACCGCTCTGTGGTACGGGCAGGATCCGGCGGGAGCGCCCGGTTCATCGCTGAATTCTGACCTCATGGAAGTTATCTAGGATCCCCCGATGCGACGCCCGCGGTCTGGCTTGTCGGCAGCGGGCTGAAGCTGCGCACCTTGATAGCCATTGGGCAGGCACGAGCGGCGGCCGAGCAGTGGGCCGCGATCGCGCGGACAGCCACGCAGCCGACCGCGAGGACAGGCACCGAGCAGGACGAGATACGGGAGTCAGCGTCCTAGGCTCATCGACAGTGACTCGGTCTCCTCGGAGCTGAGATATTCGTGCACCAGGCGGATGACGGTGGCGCCGTCGCCCACGGCGGAGGCAACCCGCTTGATCGACCGGTAGCGAACGTCGCCCGCCGCGAAGACCCCGGGCAGGGACGTCTCCAGCGGCAGCGGTGCCCGGTCGAGCCGCCAGCGTTCTCGGCTTGCCGCATGCAGCATGACATCGCGACCGGTTAGTACGTATCCGCCGTCGCGCTCGACATCAGGCGGGAGCCAGCTGGTTCGCGGCTCACCGCCGATCAGCACGAACAGAGCCGTTGCTGGCAGCTGCTCGGTCAGGTGGTGCAGGTTGTCCCTGATCGTGATCGCAGCCAGGTGATCATCGCCGAGGCCGTCGATCACCTCGGTGTTCAGCCGCACCGCGAGGTTGGGTGTGGCCTCGATCTCCGTGATGAGGTACTCCGACATGGAGCGCTCGAGATTGCTGCCTCGCACCAGCATCGTGACCTTGCTGGCATACCTGGCCAGATATACAGCGGCCTGGCCGGCCGAGTTCCCCGCTCCAACGACGAAGACGTCCTGGCCCTCCATCGCCTGGGCTTCACTGCCCGCCACTCCGTAGAAGACACCGCAGCCGAGCAGCGCCTCGAGCCGAGGGGCGCCCAGACGCCGCCAGGCAATTCCTGTTGCCACAACCACCGCTCGCGCCAGGATCTGATGGCCGTCGGCCTGGTGCACGATTCTGGCATCTCCTCGCGCTTCCAGGCCGACGACGGGCTGGGAGAACACCATGTGGGCGCCGAACATCCACGCCTGCTCGCACGCGCGCCGGGTTAGCTCATGGCCGCTGATGCCATGCGGAAAGCCCGGGTAGTTCCTGATCATCGGGCTGCTGCCGGCTTGGCCGCCGGAGACCGTCTCCTCGAGTACGACGGCTCGCAGACCCTCAGATGCCGCGTAGACCGCGGCCGCCAGGCCAGCGGGCCCGGCGCCCACGATGACGACGTGGCACTCGGTGATGTCGTTCGTCACGCTGCCGCCGGTGGCGGTGATGATCTCGGCGACGGTCGGCTGGACCATGGTGTAGTCGTCATGGCGGATCACGACGGGCAGCCGCGTGCCGTCCAGTCCTTTCCCGTCGAGCAGCCGTCGCCCCTGGGCGCTGTCGGCGGTGTGGAAGCGAAACGGCACGTAGAACTTCGTCATCATCTCGCGCAGGTCATGAGTGCCGCGATCAGTCGGACCGCCAACGATGTGGAAGAGCTCGAAGCCAGCCTCCTGGTCTTTAGCCCATTCCGCCAGGAACTCGCTGACCTGCCGGTACAGATCCTGCTCCAGCATCCATGGTTTGGTGATGTGATAGTCGGCCAGCCCCAGCGTCATCGCGCCAACGAGGGGGCTGCGCGCGGAGTAGTCGCGCTCGATGAGCAGTACTCGCTTCGCTAGCGGGTGCATCTTGTGCGCGTCCGCGAGAAAGTCCACGCCCGGCATCTCCGCCATGTCATTGTCGGCGATCAGCAGCGCCACTGACTCGTGCGCGATTGCCAGTTCGCGCAACGTTGCCAGCCCCGTGGTCGCCGACGTGTCCCCGATGACGCGGAAGTCGTGACCGAACCTGCGGCCCAGGTCCTCGTCCATCGCATGCACGACGCCCAGGTCGTCGTCGACGATCAGAACGACCGGCCGGTCCGGCCGCTCGGGAGTCGGGAGGCACTCGGCGCTCTGAGGAATTCCTGGGCTCTCGTGAGGCGTCAGGCTCTCTGGACGTTCGGCATGTTCAGGGTGTTTCGGGTGGAATGCTCTCGAAGCCATAGCAGCCCTCGTAATTCGGTCAGTCGGCCATTTCGATGCATCCCACGTTACAAAACCGTTGCGTTCGCGGAGCAATCGCTACCGACTGGGCCGCAGACCTCCCGCCTCATTTAGCCCCTTTTGCCGGGTCAGGATCGGTCTACTTCGATCCGCAGGCAAACGGCATAGCACAGCAGCGCGACCGCGGTGGCGAGCCCCATCCCCAATGATGAGCCTTCGGCGTGATCGGACAGGAAGCTATAGCCGCTGGACGCGGCGGTGGCGATCGCGATGAGGCCGAGCACCGATGCCCCGATGATGACTCCGTGCTTGGCCCTGATCGCCAGCACGAGTTGACCGATCGCCGCGATGATCAGCAGCAACCCGAGCACCGCGTGAATGGCCAGTAGCGGTCCGTTGGAAAACGCCTCGCCGAACCCGCCCTTCTTTGGCTCGATGTAGAGATTGACCCCGATTCCGAGTGCGAACTGGAGGATCAGCATGACCAGGGCGCCCATGCTCGAGCCGCGCAACCGGGAGAACAGGCGTGCTCGATCGGACGTTCCAGCCTGGGTTGCGGCGCTCCCGCTGGTCATCGTGAACTCCAATCCTCCCGGATCCAATCCGCCGGGCTGGTTCAATGGCGTTCGTCGTGGTAAGTACTCTAGATGAGAGTGCACTCCCCGGATAGCGCGGGTCGGACCTTGCGCGCCGACGCTCGCCGCAACCGGGAGATCCTGCTGGCCAGGGCCGTGGAGCTCGTCGCAGAGCATGGGCCAGACGTGCCCTTGAATGACATCGCTAGGGCGGCTGGCGTAGGCAACGCCACGCTGTACCGGCATTTCCCCGACCGGTCCGCGCTGTTGCAAGCGATCGCTGTGCAGGTGAGCACCGCGACGGCACAGGCCGCCGAGGCCGCGCTGGCCGAAGAGTCAGACTCCTATGCCGCGCTGGCCAGGTACTTCCGAGAAGCGCTGAAGATACGGGCCGGATGGGTCACGCCCGTGATCGCGGCTGCGATCCCCGTAAGCGGCAAGGAGCTGGCTGACGCCAGGCGGCGGAGTGTGACCGCCGTCGCCCGCCTGATCGACAACGCACAGCGTGATGGCGCGATCCGGTTCGACGTCACCTTCGGCGATCTGAGCTTGTTGCTCATCCGGCTGGCCACGCCGCTGCCACCCGGTCACGACCGCGATGCCCAGGATGCGGTCGCGGCCAGGCACCTGGCCATCGTTCTCGCCGGCCTGCGTAATGCGGACCAGCCGCTGCCGGGCACCGGCTTGGAGCTCAAGGATCTCAGGTCCACGGCAGCGGATCAGCCGGGCCCGGTTATGCCCAGCTGCTATTAGTCCGACCACTGAGATACTGGCCAGGGACGTGCTGGTCAGCGACTAGGTGCCGCGGCATATGCATCCAGGTAAGGGCGGCCGCTGCGGCAGGGCCGCCGGAAGCGGCAAAGCCGCGGATCGTACGGTGGCTGGTGTGAGCCGGACCTGCATCGTCAGCCGCGTGCGGCCGGAGCTGGCAGATTTCCTTAGTTGCCGCCGTCCCGGGGGGAATGGTGATCGAGGAGCTTGCGCGGGACCGTCTGGGCTTTGAGCATCTTCGTCCCGGGCAGCTGAGCGCGGTACAGGCGCTGGCCAGCGGCCGCGACGTGCTGGCTGTGCTGCCGACCGGAGGCGGGAAGTCAGCGATCTATCAGTTGGCGGGGCTATTGCAGGCCGGGCCAACGGTCGTGGTCTCGCCACTAATCGCGCTGGAGGACGATCAGCTCGCCCACCTGAGCGCCGCCGGCTTGCCGGCCATCGTCCTCAACTCGCAGCAGTCAGCTGGTGCCCACGCCGCCGCGCTCACCGCCTCCTGCGATTCCAGCACGTTCGTCTTCCTCTCGCCAGAGCAGCTGGCGAATGCGCAGACCCGCGAAACGCTGCGGCGCGCCAGGCCAGGCCTGTTCGCAGTTGACGAGGCACACCTGGTCAGCCAGTGGGGTCACGACTTTCGCCCTGACTACATGATGCTCGGCGCACAGGCCGACGCGATCGGCGCTCCGGTTCGCCTCGCCTTGACCGCGACCGCCGCCCCGCCGGTGCGGCAAGAAATCGTACGCCGGCTCGGCCTGCGTGATCCCGCTGTGGTGATGGGCGACTTCGACCGGCCCAACATTTATCTGTCCGCACATCACGCTCGCACCGTGCCGGACAAGGAGAACGAGCTCGTGCGTGTGGCGCGCGAGTCGCGCGGTCCTGGGATCGTCTATGCCGCCACGCATGCCAGCGCCCAGGCCGCACACGATGCGCTCGCATCGGCGGGGGAGCAGGTGAGGCTCTATCACGCTGGTCTCGGCGCCCGGGAGCGACGCGAAGCGGCCGCAGCGTTCCTGGACGGCTCTGTCAGGATCATCGCGGCCACGGTCGCGTTCGGCATGGGCATCGACAAGCTGGACGTCCGGTGGGTGGTGCACTTCGACCCGACTCCGTCGCTTGACGCCTACTACCAGGAGCTCGGGCGTGCTGGTCGGGACGGCGAGCCAGCCGAAGTGCGGTTGCTCAGCCGCTACGAGGACTTCGACACCGCGCGCCATCTGATCACCAGGAGCATCGCAGGCGCGCCGGTCGAACGTGTCGCGGCCGCCCTGGCCGCCGGAGAGCGGATCGGGCTCGGCACGCGACAACAAACGGCCGCGCTTGCCAGGCTGGTCGATCTGGGCGCGGCGAGATGGCACGCTGACGGAGATGTGAGCTGGGCCGGGACGATGAGCGTAACCGCGGCGCTTGAGGCATCGGCAGCGGAAACAGAACGAGAGGACGAAATCGAGCGCACCCGACTGACGATGATGCGCCGGTACGCGGACAACGCTGGCTGCCGTCGTTCATTCCTGCTGACCTACTTCGGGCAGGACTACCCTGGCCCCTGCCGAAACTGCGACAACGACCTGACGACAGCCCCGCCGCCCTCCGCCGCGATGCCGTTCGCCGTGGGCACGCGCGTTGTGAGCGAGCGCTGGGGCCAGGGAACGATACAGCGTTACGACGGGGATTCGGTCACGGTGCTGTTCGATGAGCACGGCTACCGGGAGCTGTATCTGCCAGTCGTCCGCGAACACGCCCTGCTCCGGCCGGCATAGCTTGCTGGACTTCTTACCCCGAATTAGGGTTGTTTTCTGCGCCAGAATTGCCCGATATGCGTTTTATGTAACAACCCAATTCGGGGGTAAGAGCCATTTCACGCACCGCGCCGTCCACCGGTGGCGGGGGGCCCAAATTTGTCGTGCAACGGGCAGACCCCGCGGTTCGGGGTCTTTCCGATGTCTTGCGACATCACATTGGGGTGGACGATGGGACTTGAACCCACGACATCCAGGACCACAACCTGGCGCTCTGCCAACTGAGCTACGCCCACCATGGCCGCCTGAGCGGCGCTAGTGAAGCATACCGTTTCCCGCTTACCGCGCAGAACCGGAATCCAGCTCGGCCGCGGTCCCGGATTCGGCCGAGTTACTGGGCCCGGCGGCCGTCTGGGGCTGGGTCGTGGCCGGGTGTTCGGATGCGGGGCCAGCGTCGGCGCCGCCTGGGACGAATCTGGCCGCGATCGCGCGCGCGGTGACCGTATCTGGTCCCGGCATCGCGACGAAGACCGCCTCGCGGTAATACCGGAGCTCGGTGATGCTCTCCCTGATGTCAGCGAGCGCCCGGTGCCCTCCAGCCTTCGCCGGGCTGGCGAAGTAGACCCGCGGATACCAGCGCCTAGCCAGTTCCTTGATGCTCGACACGTCGATCATCCGGTAGTGCAGGTACTCGTCGAGCCGCGGCAGGTCTCTGGCCAGGAACGCCCGGTCGGTGGCGATCGAGTTGCCGCATAGCGGCGCTTTGCGTGGCTCAGTGACGTAGCTGCGGACATAGGTCAGGACCTGGTCCTGCGCCTCTGCCAGCGTCATCCCGCCCGCGAGCTCGTTCAGCAACCCGGAGGCGGTGTGCATCTCGCGCACCAGCTCTGGCATATGGTCAAGTGCCTCGGCAGGCGGCTTGATGATCAGGTCGATTCCCTCGTCGACCTGGTTAAGCTCGCCGTCGGTGATGATGCAGGCAATCTCGACGAGGGCATCGCTCGTGAGATCAAGCCCGGTCATCTCGCAGTCAATCCAGACCAGTCGGTCAGTCACCACCCCAGCCTAGGGCAGTCTGTTGGCGCTGGTGCCGACGGCAACGGAAGGAGTTTGAAGATCACTGATGTGCTCGGGAACTCCGATGTCAGGCCGGAGCAGCGGATCGGGCTGGGCATTTCCGACCGTCATCGTGATCGGCAGGACGCCTGCCCAATAGTCGAGGCCATAGTCATCGTCGTCGTCTGATGGCCCGCCCGACCTCACTTTGACAGATGCCTCGGCCAGCGGCAGGGCGAGCACCGAGGTCGCGGCCATCTCCTTCTTGTTCGGCAGCCTGGAGTTGCTCCAGCGCCCGGGAATCAGGTGCTCGGTGATCGCCTCAATCGCTGTCATCCGCTCGGCATCGTCGGTCACAAGCCGCGCTGTGCCGTAGATGACCGCGCTGCGGTAGTTCATCGAGTTGTGGAAGACCGACCGGGCGCAGACCAGGCCATCGAGCAGGGTCACGGTCACGCAGACCTCGGTGTCAGCAGCTGACCCCAGCGACCTGTTGGCCGACGAGCCGTGCAGGTACATCGTCTCGCCAATCCTGCCGTACCCCGTCGGCAGCACGACGGGCGTTCCGTCTATCACCACACCCAGATGGCAGATCAGGCCGGCGTCCAGCACGTCATGCAGTGCACGGCGGTCAGTCAGGCCGCGCTCCCTGTGCCGGCCGAGCCTGGTCCGGTCGGTGGCCGAAAGCTGGGAGGTCGTCGAGCGCGTCCGGTCTGTACCAAAGGGGTCCATACGGCCCACGGTAGCTCAGGCCGGGCGCGACGGCGCCGGGGCTCGTACGCGTCGGCTGGGACGACACTGCGCTAGGGCGCCACGCAGCTGAGACCGCAAAGCCTGTGAGCCAGAGCCTGGTAGAACACCTGCGCCACGCGCGACGGATCAGTGATCCGGTATGCCTGGCCGCCGGTTGCGAGGGCGATCTTCTTCAGCATCGGGAAATCGGCCGACGGCGAAAAGGAGATGATGATCACCGCAACCTTGTTCGGAGAGTTATTGAGCCTGGTGAGCGTCTTGACGAGATGTTGAGCGGTGATATCACCTGGCGCGTTGTCGATGCCGGAGGCGAGCACGATCACCGCGTTGAAGAACTTGGGTTTGAATGTCTTCTGCATGTACCTGTAAGCGTCCAGGATCGTGCCGTAGAGGGCGACGCGGGGCCCGCCGGTCGGGGGCAGATTGCCATTGATCCGCTGGAGCTGCGCGCGCCTGCTGATAACGCCAAGGTTCTCCGGGAGGGGTCCGACCGGCACGAGCTGTTTGTATGGCCGCCCGTGGTCGAGTTTGTCCGCGAACTCCCACAGCCCGATGTTGGCGGTATCGGGGAATAGCGCCAACCCCAGCGACGCCGTCTGGGTCAGCTCCTCCTCGAACGTCGGACCTGTCGGGTCGGACGGGCTGGCCGGCTGAGCCATCGCGGAGGAAACGTCGACGATCGTCAGGTCGCGCGACCCGAGCGCGAGCTTGTTCCACACCGCCAGCGCGGCAGGCGCCTCGCTGGCCGACGGCGGATCGGCGACCTGCAGCAGCTGCGTGGCCAGTCCCGATGACGCGGGGAACTTGTCGGGCACGTTCTGGCCCGACCGGAAGCCGTGGTACCTGATCACGGACTGCGCGTAGGGCTCCTTCAGCACCCTGCCGAACATCTCGGCCGCGTCGATCCTGACGGAGTCGGCGGTGGTGAGCACGTAGGGATAGTCCAGTTCCGGGCTGCCGAACTTGGTCGTCCTGCCGCTCGGATAGGTCGCGGCGAGCGGGGCCTTGGGATGGCTTTTGTCGTAAACGAGCACCGCCTGCTCCGTCGTGACTGTCACCGGATCGCTGCTCAACGGCGGCGCGGCCAGGGCAGCAAAATACCCCAGCGACGTCGGGTCATCGAAGTACGTGGTCACCTGGGACGAGTAGATGAACCTGGTGAACCGGACCCGCGCTGCCGTGCTCTGGCCGAGCAGCCTGCCGACCTCCATCAGGGTTGCCAGGCCCGCGGCGCTCTGGGTCGGATCAGGCAGGTCCACGCGCATGCCAGCGGGGACGTGGGGGCCGCCAGCCGAGCGCGGCAGCAGCAGCCGCCAGCCGGTCTTGCCGAACGCGGCGGTCTGGGCCGCGGCGGCCTTGGGCATCACGAGCATCAGCGGCGAGAGCGCGAGGCTATTTCCCGTCGCCTGAATGATCTGCGCGCCAGGGGCGTACCTGCGCGCCTGGTCGAACCAGAGGCTGGAGTCTGGAATCCACGCGTCGATTGGCGGATGCGGGCGGGCGCCCTGGCCGTCGATCTGCCCAGCCGCGAGGGCCGGCAACTCCGTGTTGATCGACACCGACACGCACCGGCCGTCGGCTTTCAGCTGTCGGCTATTGAAGTAATCGGCGACCACGGTGATCGCTGGCGCGATGTCCGGGCTGACGGCGACGTTCAGCACGACCTGGTTGCTAGAGCACGAGTACCGGCCGATGATCTGCGCCGTGCCGCGGCCGATCAGCAGCATGAAGCAACCGACGACAGCGATTATGACCAGCGCCTTAGTGCTGACTGGGCGGGCGCGCCGTCGGCTCGCCTTGCTGCGCAGGCTGCTCAGAACGGTCACGGTGTCCCTCGATAGGAGGCCACCACCCGGGTGGCCAATCGCCAGGCGATTCTATCGAAATACGGAACAGTTGACCGGAACTCAGCTACCTGGTGCAAAAGTGACAGGAGAGCTAACTGGCGCCGTCAGAGGGCGGTCAGACGCTAGCTGCGGCGGGGCGACTGGCGAACGCATCCCTGAGCGTGTGCTTGGCCTGTACGGATGCGCCGGCCTGATCCAGCCCCATCAGCGCGGCGCCCACGACGGGCACCTGCCGGAGCACCCGGACTTCGGCACCCTTGAACGCGTCGGTGATCAGCTTGGTCGTGGCCTCCGTGAGCAAGGCGTTGCCGGCCGCCAGGATGCCGCCGCCGAGCACGACAGGAACCGGTTCGTCCGCCAGGCCGAGTCTGGTGACCGCGCTCTTGACCAGCAGGAAGACCTCCTCGGCCAGGCGCAGCACGATCTTCCTGGCCACCTCGTCGCCCGCGTCGGCGACCTGCAAGACGATCGGCACCAGGCTGGCGATCCGGTCCCAGGAGATCTCGCCAAGATGCAAGGCCTCAGCGACGTCGAGCGGATCCTTCAGGCCGAAATATGCGGGTACGGCCTCGCGCAAGGCGGTCTGCGGGCCTCGGCCGTCCGCGGCCCTGACCGCGTGCCACTGGGCTTCCATCCCGATGCCGCCGCCGCCGCCCCAGTCGCCTGTGCTCTCGCCCAGCGCCAGGAAGCCGGCCGTCCGCCCGTCTGGCGCCACGCCGATGCAGTTGATGCCGGTGCCGCAGGTGACCCCAACGCCCCAGTGCCGGTCGGCTCCAGCAGCGGGAACGTCGTCCAGGCCCGCGCGCAGCACCGCGTAGGTGTCGTTCGCGACCATGGTTGTGGTGCTCCAGCCCTGGTCGGAGAGCATGCGCTCCAGCTCGCGTTCCTCGGCGGGCAGGTCGACGTTCGCTATGCAGCCGACCAAGTGCGCCGCGACCAGGCCCATCGGGCCGTCGGCCGAGACACGCAGACCGCCCGCCTGACCTGGCTCACTCTGTGCTGATTCACGCTGCCCGGCCAGCTTCACCGCGGAACGGATCAGCTCATCGATGACCTGCACAGTCTCCTCGCTGAGCCTGGTCGGCATGCCAGGGCCGCGTACCAGCGCGAGCAGCGTTCCGTCCTGCGCGACCAGGGCAACGTCGGTCTTGCTGTTCCCGCCGTCGATGGCGAGAGCAGCGGGCAGCGGCTGGTTCACCGACCGCCCGCCGACAATGGCGCCGAGCCGCCGGCTTCGTCATTGGCCCAAGGCAGGAAGGCCGCGTTCTCCGAGAGCAGCAAGTCGGTCAGCTGCTCGGCCAGGTCATACTGCCCGATCAGCGGGTGCGCGAGCATCGCCTCGTACACGCGGTCCCGGCCGCCGAGCCTGGCGGCCTGCACGGCGAGCTCCTCGTAGGCCGACACGTGCGCGATCAGGCCACGCATGAGCGGGCTGACTGGCTCGAATCCGACGGGCGTGGCGCCACTGTTCCCGACAACCGACGCGACCTCGATGACCGCGTCTTCGGCCAGGAACGGCATGGTGCCGTTGTTGCGGACGTTCACGACCTGCGTGTCCCGCGTGTCATTGACCAGCGAGGCGAGCAAGGCGACCGCCGCCTCGGAATAGAACGCCCCGCCGCGCTGGCCGAGCAGCTCAGGCTTGTGGTCCAGCGCGGGATCGGCGTACATCTCGAGCAGTTCCTCTTCGATTTCCGCCACGCGCTCTGCCCTGGTCGGTTCGGTCCGCTGCTCGGCCACTACCTGGTCATGCGCATAGAAATAGCGCAGGTAGTACGAGGGAATAGACCGAGTTTGCTCAATAACGGATCGCGGGGCGCCAACCAGGTCTGCCAGGTCATCGCCGCGGGACGCGATCAGGTCAGGCAGCACGTCGGTCCCGTCCAGGAGCACCGCGCGCTCCCAGGTCAGGTGATTGAGCCCGACGTGTTCCAGGCCTACCCGCTCGGGTTCGACGCCGAGCCACCCTGCGAAGATCCGCTGGAAGCCGATCGCGACATTGCACAGTCCGACCGCGCGGTGCCCGGCGTCGAGCAGCGCCCTTGTCACGATCCCGACGGGATTGGTGAAGTCGATCAGCCAGGCGTCAGACGATGCACGAGCGCGGGTTCGTTCCGCGATGTCAAGGACAACCGGAACCGTGCGCAGTGCCTTAGCGAAACCTCCCGCGCCTGTTGTCTCCTGGCCTAGGCAGCCGCATTTGCCTGGCCAGGTCTCGTCGCGCTGCCTCGCAGCCTGGCCGCCAATCCGGAGCTGGATCAGGACGGCACCAGCCCCATCGAGACCGTCGTCGAGTTCGGAGGTCCAGCGGACGGTTGCCGGGTGCCCGTAGGCGCGCATGATCCTCGCCGAGTACGGGCCCACTACCGAGAGCCTGCCCTGGTCGGGATCAACCAGGACGATCTCGGTGATCGAGACCTGGTCGGCCAGCCTGGCGAATCCGTCAATCAGTTCGGGCGTGTACGTCGAGCCACCGCCGACGACCGCAATCTTCATACGAATGCCTTCAGTTCTTCGTTTGCCGTCGCGACGTGACAGGCGGCGGAATGGTCGGGGAGCAATTCAAGCAGCGGCGGCGTGACCTGATGGCAGACGTCGATCGCGAGCGGGCAGCGCCACCGGAACCGGCAGCCGGGCGTCGGGTCGATCACCCGCGGCGGCTCACCGCGGTCGGTATCGGCGCCCACGCTGACGTCCGCGCGCGGGTCAGGGACCGCGGAAACCAGCAGCTGCGTGTAGGGGTGCCGCGGCCTGGCGAGCACGTCCTCAACCGGGCCAGACTCGGCGATGTGACCGGCGTACATCACTACGATCCGGTCCGCGACGTAACGCGCACTGGCGATGTCGTGGGTGATGTACAGAATCGACACGCCCTCTTCGTCGCGCAGCTTGGTCATGAGGTTGAGCAGGCCGATCCTGATCGACACGTCGAGCATCGAAACCGGTTCGTCGGCCAGGATTAGCTTGGGCCGCATGGCCAGCGCCTGGGCGAACCCGACGCGCTGCCGCTGGCCGCCGCTCAGCTCATGCGGGTACCGCTCGAGCACGTCAGCGCCCGGAGTCAGGCCGACCACCTCGAAGATCCTGATCGCCTCGGCGCGCCGCTCGGCGCTGCTCAGCTCGGGGCGGTGGAGCTTGAGGCAGCGTTCGATGCCATGCGACACGCGGAAGACCGGATTGATCGAGCTGAACGGGTCCTGGAACACCATCGGCACGTCGCTGCGGTAGGCCAGCAGGTCGGTACGTGACCTGATTTCCGACAGCCGCCTGCCCTGCAGGTAGATCTCGCCCGTCGTCGGCTTGTAAGTCCTGGCGAGCAGCCTGGCGATGGTGGACTTGCCGCTGCCGCTCTCGCCGACCAGCGCCACGATCTCGCCGGTGCCGATATTCAGGCAAACGTCGTCAACCGCATGCAGCGTTCGCCTGTGCAGGCCCCCGCCGATCCTGAAGTGCCTGCTGAGCCCCTCGGTTCGGAGCAGGAGAGCGTTGCTGTCTGCGGTCTTGGCCGAGCGCCTTCCCGCCCTCTTGTTCAGCGTGGTAGGCGGCGCTGTCGTGGGTCGGGCCGTCCTGTTGTCGGTCATTACGCGCTTCCGTCTTCGTAGAGCAGGCAGCGCACCTCGGTGCCCTCGACCTGGTAGAGCGGCGGGTCAACTGTCCTGCACGCCTCCATGACCTTCGGGCACCGCGCGGCGAACAAGCAACCCTCGGGCGGGGCGATCAGGTTCGGCGGCTGGCCGGGGATGCCGGTGAGCGGCACCCGCGGACCCTTGATGGACGGGAACGCGTCCATCAGCCCGACCGTATACGGGTGCAGCGGTTTGGCGAAGACCCGTGACGTGGCGCCGAACTCAGCCACCTGCCCCGCGTACATCACCATCAGCCGGTCGGAGAAGTGCCGCACCAGCGACATGTCGTGCGTGACGAAGATGATGCTAAAGCCGAGCTCGGCCTGGAGCTCCTTGATCTGGACCATCAGCGATCGCTGCGCGACGACGTCCAGCGCGGATGTCGGCTCGTCCATGATCACCAGGTCTGGGGTGAACAGCAGTGCCATCGCGATCATGGCCCGCTGGCGCATGCCGCCGGACAACTGGTGCGGGTAACTGCGCAGGTGCTGCGGATCGATGCCGACCATCTTGAGCACGTGCGCCGAGCGGTCGGCGATTTCGCCCTTGGACTTCACGCCGTGCGCGCGCATCGCGTCGGTGTACTGCGAGGCGATCGTCTTCACCGGGTTGAGAGCGTTCATGGCGCTCTGCATGACGACCGACATGTCCTTCCAGCGAACCGCGGCGAGCTCGGAGTCGGTCATGCCGACCATGGAGACGCCCTTGAACACCACGCTGCCGCCGACGACGCCGGCGGGCGGGCTCAGCAGCTGGGCGATCGCGAACAGCAGCGTCGACTTACCGCAGCCGGACTCGCCTACGATGCCGATGAACTCGCCCCTGCCGAGGTCAAAGCTGACATGGTCGACAGCTCTGACATTGCCTTGCTTGGTCGCGTACTCGATGCTTATGTCGCTGACGCGCAGGATGGGTTCGCCGGTGATGACCTGGTGCCGGCCGAGGTCGTCAGCGAGCGCGCTTGACACGGAGCCTCCGTACTGGCCTGAGCGCCGGGTTGCCGATCTCGTCGAACGCGTAGTTAAGCAGGGCGAATGCGGCGCCGAGGATGGCGATCCCCAGGCCAGGCATGAGAGCCCACAGGTATTGGCCGATGGCCAGGGCTTCGTTGTTCTGGGCCCAATACAGCATCGTTCCCCAGCTGACCGAGTTCGGATTGCCGAAGCCGATGAACTGCAGGCCCGCGGAGAACAGCACGTTGTATACAGCCGTGCCCAGGAAGGCCGCGACGATCAGGGGCGTCATATTCGGGATGATCTCGACGGCGATGATGTAGGCCCTGCGCTCCCCGCGCACCCTGGCCGCCTCAAGGTAATCCCGGCTTCGCAGCGAGAGCGCCTGCGCTCGCAGTTGCCTGGCGCCGTAGGCGTATCCGGTGATGACCAAGATGGCGATCAGCACGACCACGCCACTGTTCGGCAGGTAGGCGGCGATGATCAGCAGGAGCGGGAAGCTGGGAAATACCAGCAGGGTGTCGGTGATCAGGTTCAGCGTGTTGTCGGCCATCCCGCCCAGGTAAGCGGCCGAGACCCCCATGGTCACGGAAAGCGCGGTGGACAGCACGCCGCTGACCACCGCGATAATCAGGGTTTCGCGAGCGCCCCAGACGAACTGAGAAAAGATGTCCTGGCCGTAGACGGTGGTTCCGAACAAGTGCGCCGAGGACGGGCCGAGCGAGCGGCCGTAGATCTCCGCCCGCGGCGGATCGTGTGCGATCAGGCCGGGAACGGCCGCGAGAATGGTGACCAGCACCAGGAGGATGAAGCCCGCGCTCGCCTTGCGGTTTGAGCGCACCGCGCTGAACAGGCGGTTCAGCGCCATCCCGGCCTTGGCTGCCGTTTCGCGCCCTCGGTCAGGACCTCGGGTGGCTGTGGGCACGCCCGGAGTGAGGTTGGTATCGAGCCCGGTTGACATCTCGGTGCTGGCCATGGCCGTTATCCCGCCGTCCTGGTACGAGGATCGAGTACCGCATTCAGGATGTCGGTCAGCAGAACGGCCAGCAAAACGGCCAGCGTGATTAGCAGGAACAGCGCCTGCATGAGCGGGTAGTCCTCGCCTTCGACGGCCTGGACTAGCCAGAATCCGAGCCCTGGATAGTTGAAGACGTATTCGACAAGTACCGAGCCCCCGAGCACGAAGCCTAGTGACATTGCCAGGCCGCTCAGGCTCGGCAGCATGGCGTTGCGGGCCGCGTAGTCGAACATGATGCGGCGCCCAGGCAGCCCCTTCGCCCGCGCCATCTTGATGTAGTCCTCGGAGAGCACCGTGACCATGTTGTTACGCATGGTCAGGATCCACAGGCCGATGGAGGTAATCAGGATCGCGGCCGCGGGCAGCAGTGCGTGCTGGAGCAGGTTAAGGATAAATGTCAAGTTGAAGGCGGGGAGCATCGTGTTGTCGAAGGTCCCGTTGGACGGCAGGTGAGGCCCGTGCAGACTGAACGCGACGATCAGCAACATCCCGATCCAGAAGAACGGGATCGCGGAGGTGATCACGAACACCGGCGGCAGGACATTGTCCAGCCAGCCGCCACGCCGCCAGGCACCGACAATGCCGATGCTGGTGCCGACCACGAAGGCCAGCAAGGTGGTGACTCCGACTAGGCCGAGCGTCCAGGGGAGCGCGTTGCTGATGATCTGACTGACGGGGGTTGGCAGCTGGCTTAGGGATATGCCGAGATGGCCGGTAGCGGTATTGCGCAGGTAGTCAAAGTACTGCTGGATGAGACTTGCATGGGTATTGACGCCGAAAGCGATCTCGAGCGGTTTTAGCGCCAGCGCGCTGATGCGACCGTGGAATTTGGCGATCAGGGCCTCCGCCGGATTGCCCGGCATCAGGCGCGGCAGCAGGAAATTCAGCGTCAGGCACGCCCACAGGGTGCCGAGGAAGAAGGCGAGCCTGCGAAGGGCGAACCTCATCGCGTCCTCCTCATGGTCATCGTCCTCTTCCCAAAGGTCAGCCAATCAGCGCGAATTCGCAAGTGCGGTGATGTTAAGAACCTGGAGTGCCCCGGAGCCCTGGCGGGCTCCGGGGCTAGCTCAGGTCAGCCGCTGGCGGGCTTGAGGTGGAGGAGCTGGATGCCCCAGTCGGGAACGCTGTACGGGGCTGGCTGGGCGTACGGGTCTTGCTCGGAAACCCAACCACTGAACTTGCTCGTGTCGTACTGGAACCAGTCCACCGACTCGGTGACCGGGATCAGCGGAACCTCGCTCAGCATGACCTGCTCGAGCTTGCTGACGATGGACTGCTGCTCAGCCGGATCCGTCGTGGAGCCGTAGGAGTTGATCAGCGCGTCCGTCGCCGGATTGCTGTAGCGCTCGTAGTTGGTGGAGGCCAGCTTGCCAATCGGGGCGGTGTTCGCGCTGTACAGCAGGCCGCGCAGCTCATAGAACGGGCTGGGACCGCTGGAGCCGCTGCTGTCATAGGCAAGCTGGAACTGGCCCTTCAACACCCGGTTGGTGTAATCGGTGCCGGACAAGTTGACCGGCGTGATCTTGATGCCGACGGCCTGCAGATTCTGCTGGATGACCTGCACCGAGGCGACCCAGTCGGAGTATCCGCCGACGTTGACGATGCTGAACGACAATTCCTTGCCGTTCTTGGCCATCAGCCCGTTGGAATCCTTCTTGTAGCCATCCGCAGCAAGAATCGACTTGGCCTTGCTGGGGTTGTAGGCGTAATCGCCGTACTTCGCGGACGCGGTCTTGTCCACCCAGCTGCTGAAGGTCGGCGTGACGATGCCGGTCTGGTTGCTCGCCGGCTCATAGCCGTACTCGCCGACGGTCGAGACCTTGTTGCGGTCGATGGCGTACGCCATGGCCTGGCGGACCTTGAGGTCACTCAGGACGGGGTCCTTCAGGTTGATGAAGACGGACACATTCGAGACCGGCGGGAACCAGTAGTGATAGCTCGGGCTCTTGGATGTGTAGAAACTCTTGATGCTCGGGATGAACTGGCCGCCCCATTGGGCCTTGCCTGTCGCCAGGTCAAGGTTGGCCGGATCGTTCGAGGTATAAGACGGATACAGGACGGTCGCGATGTGCGGCTCACCCGGCTGGTAGTAGTTCGTGTTCGCCTGGTAGGTGATCAGCTGCGGGGTGCACGACTTCATCGTGTAGGCGCCGGTGCCGACCGGGTTCTTGTCGGCGAAGTTCACCGGGTTACTGATCTTCGACCAGATCTTCATCGGCACGATGGGCACCTGGTCGGCGATGTAGTAGAAGTACGGCACCGCGGCCGCCTTGAAGCTCATGACGACGTTGTCGCCCTGCTGGGTGACGCTCGACAGCACCGACCAGATCGAGTTGAGGTCGAGCGCGGGGAACTGCTTCAGCATGTTGTAGGTGAAGGCCACGTCAGCGGCGCTCATTGCCGATCCGTCGCTGAACTTCACGCCCTTGCGGATGGTGAAGGTGAGCGTCTTATTTCCGTTCGACCAGGCGTACTTGGTGGCCAGCCATGGCGTGGCCTTACCGCTCTGCAGCGCGTTGACGAATACGAGCGGCTCGTAGGTAGGCCCGAAGATCAGGCCCTGCACCGACGGGTTGAATGGGCTGAAACTGCATGTCCAGGTGGCGCCGGACTCGTTGGAAATCTGCAGGACACCGGTCGGCCCTGACCCGTTCCCCTGTTTGTTGTTGCTGCTCGAGCCCGACGATGAGCAGGCTGCGGCCAGCAGACCTGCCGCGATGACGACCCCGACTTTGGTAAGGCGTCTCATAGATTCGGCCCTTCGTGAAGACTGCTTGTTGCTGAGTGGAGTGCGTCGCGGCGCGCCGATGTGCCGGACGGTGACAAGCCGGGGGAGGCCAGCCCGGCCAGCCTGCTACCGACAATGGTGTTGTCGGTGATGGTGCCAGTAACCATCATGTATGTCTAGATTCTCCTGAAACTGCTGAAACTGCTGAAACTCCTGAACTTGGCGAACTCGCGGCACGTGATAGAACTTGCGGAATTTCGCAAACACGTAGGCGCGATGAGGGCGGCAGGATGGGAGAAGGCCGGGTGGGGGCTGTGCGGCGCGGACGGTCTGACCATGACCCTGCCAGTTCGATAACAATGCCAGCGTGACCACTATCGTTGAGATTGTTAGGACAGTATCCTAACTATCCGAGGCGTAACAGAGTTCGTGGCCGAACCGTAACCTGGCGATTGAACCCTGTGCGGCGAGGTTGGCTGGCACGCGCTGCCAGACCAGGACGTCAGTGGCGGGACGTCGCACAAGAGCAGGGAGCAGCGGGAGGCTGCACGGTGGACACGATCTCGTTCGGGCTGGTTTTTCTTGAGCTTGTCTTCGGACGGCTCGACAGGTTGCCTGGTCCTGGCGAGGAAGTCTTCTCCGACGAGTTCGCCCTCTCCTGCGGAGGGGCCGTCACGAGCGCGACGGCGGCTGCCGACGGCGGCGTCCGGGCTGGCCTGTGCACGATGCTCGGCGATGACTTCGGCACTCAGGTCGTCAGCGAGCACTGCGCGGCGACCGGGGTCAACCTATCTCCGTGTGTCCAGCTCGACGGTCCGACTGCCGGGATCACGGTCGTGATGAACTTTGACGGCGACCGCGGTTTCGTCACGCACCTGCCGCCGTTCGCGATGAGCGAGCGCGCCGAGCTGGAGCGCTGGCGCAACGTGCTGCGTCGCGAGCGTCCTGCCTGGTGTTACCTGCACGCCGGACGGTTTGTCCCTGACTTCCTGCGTGACGCTCGCGAACTCGGCTGCAAGATCATGCTCGACACCGCGCTCGGTGACGCTCGGAACCCGCGGGATCGTGACTTCGTCATCGAGTGCGTCGGCTTGGCCGACGTCTTCGTGCCGAACGCCGCAGAATTGATCGCGATGACCGGCTCCGCTGACCTGGCTGGCGCGGTGCGCGCGGCGGTCGCGTGGGGCACTGACCTGGTCGTGACCAGGGGCGCGGACGGCGCGCTGGTGGTCAGCCGGGACGGCTCGGTTGCCGAGGTGTCCGACGGCGTGAGGCAGGTGCCGGTACGGGACCTGACCGGTGCGGGCGACTCCTTCGCCGGGGCGATGATGGCTGCGCTGATCGGTGGCGCGTCGATCGCTGAGGCCGCGGTCGCCGGGAATGAGGCCGGATCGCGTGCAGTCAGCAGGCTCGGCGCCGTGGGCACGGTGAGCGCCGATGGCACGGGCGCTGGCTGGCCGCTCAGCCCGATGGCGTTCAGGGAAATGGTGCGGGGGCTGCAGGTATCCGCGGTCGATCAGCCAGGCGCGCTGGGGCGTGAAGGGACGATGCGATGAAGCTCACGGTGCTCGGCGGCGGTGGCGTGCGGATGCCCACGTTCGTGCGCGCGCTGCTGGCCAGCCGGCCTGACGCGTTTGACGAAATCCGCCTGTATGAGCCGGACCCGATCAGGCGCGCGACGACGGCCAGGCTGGCGGCCGAGGTGGCTGTCGCCCTCGGTCATCCTGGCGTCGTCACGGTGACGCCGGATGCCGCCGAGGCATTCACCGGCGTGGACTACGTCTTTTCGGCCATCAGGGTTGGCGGCGACCGCGGCAGGGTCATCGATGAGCAGGTTGCGCTGCGCCGCGGAATCGTCGGGCAGGAGACCACGGGACCCGGTGGCTGCGCGATGGCGCTGCGGACCATACCCGTCGTGCTGTCGTACTGCGAGCTGCTCAGCCAGTGCTCTCCCGGCGCGGTGCTGATCAACTTCACTAATCCGGCCGGCCTGATCACGCAGGCCATCAACGCGCAAGGCAAGGTGGCCTGCGTCGGCGTCTGCGACACGCCGTCCGGAGCTATCGCGGATCTGGCGGCGTTCACCTCGGGCGGCGCGCTAGACCACCGGGCAGGGCCCGCCGAGGCCGGGCGGGTGCGAGCCAGGTACGGCGGCCTCAACCACCTGGGCTGGATCACCTCGTTCGAGCTGGACGGCACGGAGTTGATCGATGACCTGATAGCCAGGTTCGGCGAACTGCGCCGGGCCGTGGAGCACCTGTCCGCATTCGATATCGACCTGGTCAGGCGCGTCGGGGCGATCCCGACCGAGTACGTCTACTACTACTACGACCCGCAGCGCTACGTCGATGGCGTCCGGCGCGCGGGGACAAGCCGGGGCGAGGACGTGCTCGGGCTGAACGAGGAGCTACTGACCGCGATCGGGAAGGCGTTCGCCGACGGCGACGTGCACGCGGCCTGGTCAGCGTACGCAGGACTGATCGGCGTCAGGCACGACACGTACATGAAGACCGACACGCAGGGTGCCAGCGGGCAGGCCGAGGCCCGGGCGGCACGTGCCGCAGCGGGCCCCGTCCCCATCGAGGCCCAAGAGCTAGGCGGGTATGAGGGTCTCGCGATGCGAGTCATAGACGGCCTGGCAGGGCGCCGGGCGAGCGATGTCATCGTCAACATGCGCAACGACGGCGCGCTGGATTTCCTCGAGCCTGATGACATCGCGGAGATACCGGCGCGAGTCGACGCGGACGGTCTCACCCGGCTCCCCGCGGCTGACTTGCCGGATTCCTGCCGGTCCCTGGTGCTGGCCGTTAAGGAATACGAGCGCGGGATCGTGGAGGCCGCGATGACAGGTGATCCGGGCCTGGCCGCGGTCGCGCTCGCGCAGCATCCGCTGGTGCCGGGCATAACGGCCGCGCGGGAACTGATGGCCGACTACATCGACCTGCACGGCGAGCACCTCACCTATCTCGCTAGCTGATGGGACCAGATGACTGACCTCGACGCCCAGGCCGCACCTGGGATGCAGCCGGCCAGGCCTCAGCTGATCCGGACGATGAACGAGCAGCTGCTGCTCAACCAGATCCGCCAGCTGGGCCTGTGCTCGCGCGCCGACCTGGCCAGGCTGTCCGGACTTTCCAAGCCGACCGTTTCTCTGGCGCTCGCTAACGTCCAGCGTTCCGGGCTGGTCAGGACCGCGGGCCAGCGAACCGGCGTGCCTGGCCGGTCGGCCGTGCTGTACGAGATCAGGCCAGAGGCCGGCTACGTGCTGGGGCTGGACATCGGGCATGAGTACCTGCGCGGCGCCGTCACCGACCTGACCGGCGAGATCAGGGCCAAGGCCGAATCACGCTGCACGGCCGCGAGCGTCCGTAAGCGGGTCAGCGAGCTGATCAAGCTGGCCGACGGGATCTGCTCGGCCGCGGGCATCGCCAGGGACCAGGTCACGCAGACCGTGCTCGGCACGCCGGGTGTCTATGACCCGAGGCTGGATGCGATCACCCTGACCGGCGGGATGGCCGGCTGGGACCGCCCTGCGGTGCTGGCCGACCTGCGGCGCGCGTTCGGAGCGAACGTCGCGGTCGAGAACGACACCGACGCCGCTGCGCTCGCCGAACGGGAGCACGGACACGGCAGGGAGTTCGCGAGCTTCGTCTTCGTCTCGATCGGGACCGGCATCGGGATGGGCCTGGTGCTGGGCGGTCAGCTGCACCGCGGCGCGCACGGCGTCGCTGGCGAGATCGCCTTCCTGCCGATCACCGAGGGCCCTAGCAAGGACGTCGCCGACGACGAGGTACGCAGGCGAGGCACCTTGGAGGCGGGCGGGTCGGCCGCTGCGATCGTCCGCGCCGGGCGGAAGGCCGGGCTGACCGCGCAGTCGGCCAGGCAGGTTTTCGCGGCCGCCACGGCCGGTGAGCAGCGGGCCGCCGCGATCGTGTCCGCCGAGGCCAGGCTGGTGGCCAAGGCCATCTGCGCGATCATCGCCGTGGTCGACCCTGGCCTGGTTGTACTCGGCGGCGGCATTGGCCAGGCGCCGGGATTCGCGGCGACGGTCGGCACTGAACTCGCGCAGATCGCGCCCGTGTTGCCTGAGCTCAGAGTGAGCGCACTCGGGACGAGCGCGGTCGTCGACGGGTGTCTGGCCTCAGGTGCCGATCTGGCCTGGCGGCGGCTCACTGCCCAGCTAGCCCAGCTCTCGCCTGAGCTGGCGCATGCCGATCAGAGCGATCAGGCGCCGGTCTCCGATCAACCGCCCGCGCTCGACGACGAGGCAGAGCTAACACAGCCAGCCGGCGTCAGGTGAAATAGGCGTTCGATTCGCGCTGCCAGAGGAAGAACACGGCGCCGGCGCCCACGAGCCAGGTCACGGCCGTGTACACCAGGTTGACCGCGCCGCCGCCGGTCACACGGTAGATCAGGTTCAACGTCCCGAGCCCGAGCAGCACGGTCGCGACGACCCGCGCCCACCTCAGCCCGGCCCGGTTCACCCTCGCCATGACGATCCAGGCGCCGATCTCAAGAACCCCGGAGACGACGGCGTCCGCGATCAGCGCGTTCTGGGTGGCATGCAGCTGGGCGACAGTTGCGTCCGGGTGGCTGGCTCGCAGCGAATCCTGACCGGTGAGCACCGCGATAATGCTGATCACCACGCCGATTGCCGTGACCGCCGCTCCGGCATACATCAGGCGGGTCGCTATCACTACCGACCGTGGTGGCTCAGCGGGCACCGGCGCGGCGCCGGTGGCCCGCACTGCGGGTGCTTTGGGCTGGTTCATGGTCGTTCCTTGATCGCTCCGAGCGGAACCTACCCCTCGAGCGGATCCTTCGGTGTGCCCGGCTCGTATTTGAAGAGCCAGACATGGTGGCCGCTCGGGCAGGCGGCGCTGCCGAGGTCGTGGCCGACCACGCAGGAATCCCCTGCCTTGCGGAACCCGACATTCTCAAGGTACTTGGTCAGTCGCCTGTACCGCTGCCACTGGTGGTGGTCGGTCCACACGTTCCGCCACTCGATCACCCATCCGACGTGCAGCGTCTTCAGGTCGGCGCGAGCCGCCGCGAGCCTGGTCGGGTACAGGCCGCCCGCCTTCTGCGCGACGTACAGATAGCGGTAGAAGGCGTGGTTGGCGATTCCCTTGTTCGTGAGCTTCGATACCCAAGCCGTGTACGCGATGGCGCGCCGGTGCTCATCGTGCGTTGCTATCAGAAGCGCGTTCGGCGAGATCGGCTGGCCTGTTACGCCCACGCCACCGCGAAGGCCGAACGGCACGTCGACCACGATGGATTTGCTGTGGTCGGCGATGAGCTGCCGGTCGAGACCCGGCACTGCCGACAGCATCGTGCCGTGATAGCCGAAGTTCGACGGGTAGCCGGGCGAGGTGGGCGAAGCACCCGACCAGCCGGCCTCGAGGGCGCCGAGCCCCACGATGACGGCGATTAGCGGCCAGAGGATGCGTCGCCTGCTCAGGAACTGGACGGTAAGCCCGGCGAGCATCGCAGCGCCGATCAGCCCGACCAGCGCGAACCTGTCGGCCTCGCGCAAACCGGAAAGGCCAGGAATGCGGACCAGCCAGGTGTACGGCATCACATCAGACACGACGACCGGCTTCCACACGCCGCCCACGGGTCCGCCCTTGTACACCACTTTCGTGGCGGCCATGTGGCTCATCAACGGCAGGTACTGGGTGCAGAAGTGCCCGTACACCTTTCCTGGCCGGTGGTAGATGCCGGCGCTGATCACGCAGTTCCTGCCGATCGTCAGGCTGGTGCCGAGCGCGAGCGCCGCGGAGACGAGCCAGAGGCCGACCCACGCCCATGTGCTGCGCTTGCGCCAGCCGACCACAATGCCGAGCAGTGCCGCGGCCGTGAGAACCGCGCCGAAGGTCGGCAGGCCCTCGAGAACCTGCTGGGAGTTGTGGTAGCTGTACGACGACGTTAGATGACCGAGACCGAAGTGCGCCAGGCGCGGCGAAGGTGAGAACAGCGTCGGCAGCGAGACGCCGAACTGGGCGTAGTACATCGACAGCTGGCCGATCGGTGGATCGGCCCCGCCCGCGATGATCTGCTGCAGCATGGCGATGAGTTCTGGTAGCCCGACGACGAAGCCAACTAGCGCTCCGACGCTGAGCGGCTTGATCGCCCGGCGGAATAGCTCGCGGTTCCTGATCACGGCGCCGACCAGCCAGGGGATCAGAATGAAGATCGCGAGCAGCACGGCGACGACGGTGCTCTCCTGGTTGATCAGGATCGAACCGCCAAGCGCGATGCCGAGAATGACAGCGGACGCAATCGTTGGGTTGCGCCTGAATCGGACCGCGGCCTCTATCGTCACCGGCAAGAAGATCGTGCCGATGGCGATGTTGACGTGGTACCAGTTCTGCCAGAGCAGCATCGATGCGAGCCCGAAGAACGCGCCCGCGACGATCGCTCCTGGCTCGTTGAGCCACAGCTTCGCCGCCCGGTACATCGCGTAGCAGAGCAGGCCAGGCGTCACGATCGTCAGCAACGAGAAAGAGGCCGAGGGCCCGTACAGCGCCGTGATCGGCGCCATGATCCAGCCCGCCAGCGGCATCAGCGTGCTGAACGCCAGGTGCGTGCCGACCGGCGCGGCCCAGTACGCGGTGAAGAGCGGGTTGTGCAGATGGATAAGCGAATGCTCGACCCACCAGAGGTCCCAGACATAGCTCGACACATCTGAGGTGGCTGGCATCTTGCCGGCCGCCAGCCAGGTGAACCGCGGCCACGTAGCCGCAATACCCGCGCCCTGGTAGACGAGGATCAGGATCAGGTGCCGCACCCAGTTGTGACCTAGCGCGCGCCGGACCACTCCCCACCGACCGCCGCCCGCGCTCGGCCCGGCAGGGGACTCGGCCTGCGCGTCCGCGGTGTCCTCGGTCGCTGCGTCCGTCTTCGTCGCATTCGCCGTTCCCGCACCGACCGGCTCGTCCTCTGTCAGGACGGTGGACGAGGGAGCGGCTTGCCCGGCCTGTGCCGGCGGATCTGCCTGCTGTGCGCCCTGCGGTGAGCCGGCATGTTCGCCGGCGGAAGAAGGATCGCCGGACTGGCCCGTGTCCGGCTTCGCCGGATCAGGATGCGGCTGGCCGTCATCGCCACGGCCTGCACGGATCATCGGACCACCTTGCTCTACGCTCTGACCGATCCTTATATACCGGGTCTACTGCGGCTTATCCAAAGATCGATCAGGCCGGGAACGCGCGAGTTGCCGGTCATGTGCAAGCGCCGGACCTGGGAAGTAGCACCAATCCGCCGGCGGATCAGCGCAGACGGCACAGGCTAGAGTCCATCAGGTGGCACTCAGGGAGACCAGCCTACGCCCGCCGCCGCCATGGCTGATCCGGTGGGAGATTTTCGCGGTCTTCGCCGTGTCGCTGGGAGCCAGCGCGCTCAATGCGTTCCTCTCGCTGATCGGCTCGCTGCTGCAGAAGAAGTCGCTGGCCGCACAGCAGGCGCTGCTGGTCGGCTCGCTCGCCCCGAACCACTGGCTGGACCTGGCGCTCCAGCTGGCGAGCATCGCCGAGAGCCTGGCCCCGGCCCTGCTCGTGCTGTACCTGATGGCCAGGTCCGGAGAGCCGCCGTCAACGCTCGGGCTCGACACGAGCCAGCCCGCCAGGGATGGCGTCCGAGGCGTCGTGCTCGCAATCCTGATCGGCGGCAGCGGGCTCGGCCTGTATTTCGCCGCCTTTCATCTCGGGTTCAACCTCCACGTCGTTCCCGAGAACCTTCCGCCGGTGTGGTGGCGCTATCCCGTCCTGCTTCTTGACGGTTTGCAGAACGGCATACTCGAGGAGATCGTCGTGCTCGGCTATCTGCTGACCAGGCTGGGTCAGCTTGGGTGGCACCCCGCGGCGGCGATCGCGCTCAGCGCGGTGCTTCGCGGCAGTTACCACTTGTACCAGGGCTTCGGCGGCTTTCTCGGGAACCTGGCGATGGGCCTTATCTTTGGAGTGCTGTTCCTGCGGTGGCGGAGAGTAACGCCGATGATCATCGCCCATTCATTGATCGACATGACGGCCTTCATCGGCTACGCGGCCCTGCACGGAAATGTTTCCTGGCTGCCATGACCCGCCGGCCGCGAGCCAGCCTGGCGCCGGCTAGCCCTAGCGCGCCAGCCCTTCGATGACGGCCGCGCCCGGCAGATCGGCGAGCGTCTTGCCGGACAGGGCAAGCTTGGACCGGCGTAGCCCGCTGCCGATGACGACCTGCGGGCAGGCTGCGACGGCCGCGTCAACGAGAACCGGCCAGCCGCCCGGCAACCCGATCGGAGTGATGCCGCCGTACTCCATCCCGGTCTCCTCGACCGCGACGTCAGTTGCCGCGAACGATGCCTTCCGCACGTCCAGGGCTCGCCTGGCGACGTTGTTCACGTCCGCCCGCGTAGTTGCGAGTACGACGCACGCCGCGAACCTGACCTCGCCCTCGCGCCGGCCGGAAATCACCACGCAGTTGGCTGATTCCGTCAAGGACACGCCGTAGCGCTCGCAGAACGCCGCCGTGTCGGCGAGATCAGGATCGATGGCGACCACGCCAACATCCTCGGCTGGCCCGGTCCAGGACGGATCCGTCAGCGCGGCGGCGACCGGTGCGGCAAGCAGGTCAAGTTTGCTAGTGGCCGGAACGAATTCGAGATTGCCCATGGTGAAGGTCACGCGGGAATTCTAGGGACTACGCCGGCGGCCGCGGACGCGTGGTCATGCCGAGGCTGCCGAGCTTGACCATCACCTGTCGCGGATTGCCGTTACGCAGCACCTCGACCGTGACGTGCTGGCCCGGTCGGTACCCGACCAGGGTCTCATCGAGCACCGCGATGTCCGGGGTCGCCCGGCCTTCGATGCCGGCGATCACATCGCCCGTCTTAATCCTGGCTTTCGCCGCGGTCCCGCCTGGTTTGGCGGACACCACGGTCACTCCGTCCGGCTTGCGCGAGGAGTCCACGTGCGTCTCGCCTTGGATGTCAAGGGAAGCCCGACCCGAATTCGTCACCTTGCCGGTCCTGATCAGCTGCTTGCTGATGCTCCTGACCGTGTCCGATGGGATCGCGAAGCCAATACCCTCCGCGGGTTTACCCATCTCGGGATCCACGGCCGACAGAGTCGGAATCCCGAGCACATGGCCGGACAGCAACATGAGCGCGCCGCCGCTGTTGCCCGGATTGATAGCCGCGCTGGTCTGAACGGCGTCCATGATGACGGTTGGCGGATGACCTGGGATTGTCGGTCCGATCACGATGCGTCCGGTCGCTGAGACAATGCCCTGGGTGACGCTGTCGGTCAGTCCAAGCGGGCTGCCAATGGCCAGGACGATCGCGCCGATATGCGTGTCGGCCGAGCTCGCCCACTTCGCCGGCCGTAGCGAGCCTGAGCCCTTCCCGACCTTGATCACCGCGAGGTCATCGGGCGTGAACTCGCCCACGAGCTGGGCCTTCATCGGCTTGCTGTTCAGCGAGACCCTGACCTCGAACTTCTTTCTGGTCCCGACGACGTGCGCATTCGTGACGACGTGGCCACGCCGGTCGAGGACGACTCCAGAGCCGATCGTGTGACCGGCGCTGATCTCGACGACCGAGGGCAGCGCCCTTGTGATGGTCGATTCGTAGTGCTGTTGCAACGAGTCTTTGGCCTGCGTCTTGTTATGCCCAGGAGACGAGCACGCGACGACCACGGCCACCGCCATGATGCCAACAGTAGCGACAGCGACGCCTCCCCGCGCATGGCTGCGCCGCATCAGAACCGACATCGCACATACCCCCCGCAGTACCGACTCGGGGGACACTGAGAAACCGCCCGCCATCGGAAACGCCGCTCTCCTAGTCTTCCACCATGACGAATTCCGAATCTCCGGGTGAAACCATCGGCCGCTCAGGGATTGGTCCTGGCGAAGTCTCCGTGGCTGCGCTCCGCGAGGCGCTGGCGGGTGGGCGGCTGACGTCAGCTGAACTGGTCAGGTTTTACCTGGAGCGGATTGAGCGTCTGAATCCGGCCTCCGGAGCTGTGATCTCGCTCAGCGATGACGTGGCCGAACAGGCGAGCGCTGCCGACCGCGCGCGCGCCGAGGGTTCCGAACTGGGTCCGCTGGCGGGCATCCCGGTTCTGATCAAGGACAACATTTCCGTGGCTGGCTCGCCCGCGACCGCAGGCTCACCCGCGCTGCTTGGCGCGGCGGCCGAGGATGCCTTCCTGATAGGCAAGCTGCGCGCGGCGAACGCGGTCATCCTGGGCAAGGCCAACCTTTCGGAATGGGCGAACTTCCGCTCGACGCAGTCCTCCAGCGGCTGGTCGACGCTCGGCGGGCAGGCGGTGAACCCGCATGGCGCGGGCCGGAATCCGTCGGGGTCGAGTTCGGGCTCGGCTGTCGCCGTGGCAGCGGGGCTGGCACCGCTTGCCGTCGGCACCGAGACCGATGGGTCGGTCGTGAGCCCGTCCCACGCGTGCGGCATCGTCGGCATCAAGCCGACGCTTGGCCTGGTCAGCAGGACGGGCATCGTCCCGATCTCGGCCGAGCAGGACACCGCCGGTCCGATGACCCGCTCGGTAGCCGACGCGGCGGCGCTGCTCGGCGTGCTCGCCGGGACCGACCAGGCAGACGCTGCCACCGCCGGCGCGGCTGGTCAGCCTGCCGATTACACGCAGTTCCTTGATCCGGCCGCCCTGGAGGGTGCTCGGATCGGCGTCTGGCGAGAGGGTTCTGCCCAGGCGGTGGCCGCTGCCGCGGCCGTGTTGGACTCCGTCGTCGGAGTACTGCGCGCCCACGGCGCGGAGATCATCGACCCGGTCGAGCTGGCCGACGCCGACAAGATGGGGGAGCCGGAGTTCCTGGCGCTACGGCATGAATTCAAGGACGACCTGAGCGCCTACCTGCGCTCGGTCGATGGCTCGCACCCGAAGTCGCTGGCTGAGCTAATCGAGTTCAACAACGCCCACGCCGACAGCGTGCTGGTGCACTTCGGGCAGCAGATCTTCGAGCAGGCCGAAGCCACCGGCGGCCGCTCTGACGAGAAGTGGGCGACCGCCAGGGAGGACGCGAAGAGGCTGGCCACCTCGGGTCTGGATGGTGCGATAACCGAGCACCGGCTCGACGCGGTTCTTGCGCTCAGCGGGAATCCTGCCTGGCTGACCGATTACGTGCTCGGCGATCACTACAGCATCGGGACGTCCTCGCCGGCGGCCGTCTCGGGCTACCCGTCGATCACCGTTCCAGCCGGCAAGGTCAGCGGGCTGCCAGTCGGCATCTCGCTGATCGGCCCCACCTGGAGCGAGCCCCGGCTAATCGCGCTGGCACACGCCTTCGAGGTAGCCCGAGGCTGATGGTCGCGTCCGATGCCGCCGTGTGCTCGTGTACGAAGGCGGGGGGAGAGGCCGGAGGCGGGGATGGCGGACTAGGTCCGGCTGATAGCACGCAAGTCGAACGATAACCTTGCCGCCATGGACTCCTGGCCTGCTGCGCGCGTTCCCGAACTGCCCGGACGGGGGCCCGAGACCGTCATCTGGGACACGGCGAGCTGCAGTCTGGTCGAGGCCGCACGGGGGCACCTGGCGACGATATATGCGTGCGGCATTACGCCTTATGACGCGACGCACATTGGCCATGCGGCGACCTACATCGCATGGGATTTGCTGATCCGCGCGTGGCTCGACGCCGGCCACGAAGTGCGATACGTCCAGAACGTCACGGACGTTGACGACCCGCTGCTTGAGCGGGCGGAGCGCGACGGCGAGGACTGGCGCGAACTCGCCGACCGCGAGATCGACCTGTACAGGTCGGATATGGCAGCGCTGCGCCTGTTGCCGCCCGATCAACTCATCGGTGCCGTCGAAGCGCTTGATGTCATCGACGCCTTCAACGGGCTGCTCGCCGAGCGAGGTTCGCTTTATGACCTCGAGGGCGACGTGTACTTCTGTCGTTCCGCCGACGCTGCCTTCGGGTCGGTGTCGGGCCTGGACAGCGAGAACATGACCAAGCTCGCCGCGGAACGTGGCGGCGATCCTGGCCGGCCGGGTAAGAAGGACCCGCTGGATCCGGTGGTCTGGCTCGCGAGACGGCCGGGCGAGCCATCCTGGGACTCCAGGTTCGGCCAGGGGCGTCCGGGCTGGCATGTCGAGTGCGCGGCGATCGCCACGAAGTACCTGAGCGAGGCGTTCGACGTGCAGGCCGGCGGATCGGACCTTATCTTCCCGCATCACGAAATGAGCGCCTCCCACGCACGCGTCGCGCTCCGGTCAGCCGAGGTATTCGCGCGCCGCTACGCCCACGCAGGGATGGTGCGGCTCGGCCGGGAGAAGATGTCCAAGTCGCTGGGCAACCTCGTCTTCATATTGGCCTTGCGAGAGTCGGGTACTGACCCGATGGCGATCAGGCTTGCGATACTCGCGCACCACTACCGGCAGGACTGGGACTGGACCGAAGAATTGCTGGCTGAGGCGGTGCAGCGCCTCGAGCGGTGGCGGTCCGCGGTGCGGGAAGGCCTGGCCGGTCCCGGCGGCGTCACCACCGAGCCAGGTCCTGCCGGCCCTGGCGAGGCTCGTCCCGACGAGGCAAGCCAGGCAGTGCTCAGCGCGATTCGCGAGCACATGGCCGACGACCTAGACGCCCCCGCGGCGCTCGCCGTCATCGATGCCTGGGCCGAGAAGATGGTCGACACGTCGCAGCGAGCCGAGGTCGACGTCGCCACCTCGACGAGGCTGGTCAGGGACACGGTCGACGCGCTGCTGGGCGTTGCTCTCTAACACCGCTGCCCTGCGCGTGATGGCGCCCCTCCCTGCGGCAACCCAGCCCGATGTCAAGGCGCGAATTGCTCCTGTGGAGAACCAGATCGCTGTCAACAGGCGCGAAAGTCGCCGCTGGCGATGCCTGAATGGTGCGGCGAATCTGGGTGCCATGAACGAATCCCAGCCTCGCGATCCAGACCCCGTTGACCCCAAGACGACCGGGCTCCGCTGCCGGGTGCGAATCGGCTCGGCCGAGGGGATCCTCGCCGTCGTCCCGCATTTACTCGGGTTCCGCCCCGCGGACAGCCTGGTGGTGCTGGGCATCGGCGGGCCACACGCAAGGATCAGGCTCGCCTTTCGCTACGACCTGCCTGATCCGCCTGATAATGAGCTCTCGGCGGACATCGCCGAGCACGCGGTGAGCGTGCTCGGACGCCAGCACCTCGCCATGGCGGTTGCCGTGGGCTACGGACCCGGCTCAACCGTGACGCCAGTGATGGATGTCGTCGGCCCCGCGTTGCGCGAGGCAGGCATCGCCAGCCAGGACATGCTCAGGGTCGAAGGTGGCAGGTACTGGTCTTACACCTGCCAGGACGTCGAATGCTGTCCGCCTGACGGCATGCCGTTCGACACGAAGGCTCACCCCGCCTCGGCGGCCCTGACCGCCGCTGGCCTGACTGTCCTGGCCGGCCGCTCTGAGCTCGCCCGGACCCTCGCACCGGTTGCCGAAGCCGTGGCGTCGATGCAGGCCGCCGTTGGGCGAGCGCGGCAGCGCGCTGGCGAGCTGATCGACCTGCCCGCAGCGGCTGGTGGCGGTGACCCGTTCCTGCCGATCGCGGATGCTGGGCGCAAGTCCGTTAAGCAAGCGATCGCCAAGTACCGGCGCGGCGGAAAGGTGACCGATCACGAGGAGATGGCGTGGCTTGGCCTGACGCTCTCTGATCTGCGGGTACGTGACGACGCGTGGGCGCGGATGGATCCCGACTTCCATGAATCGCATGAGCGGCTGTGGGTCGATCTGGTCAGGCATGTGCCGACCGAGTTCGTTGCGGCCCCGGCAGCTCTGCTGGCTTTTACCGCATGGCAGGCCGGCAACGGAGCGCTGGCCAGCGTGGCGATCGAGCGCGTTCTGGATGCCGATCCGCAGTACTCGATGGCCCTGCTGATCTCTGACGCGCTGCACGCCGGGTTGCCGCCGTCGGCGGCGCGGCTCCCGATGACCCCGAAGCAGGTAGCGGCCAGTTACGCCCGGCGGCGGATGTCTGGCATGGCCCAGCCAGGCTGGAAGCAAGCATGCTGATGGCGAGCGACAGGCGCGGGCGCGCGGAAGCGCGCCCGACCAGGGCTTCAGGCGGGGAGCCCCGCGACCGGGTCGAAGTCAGCCATCAACGACGCAAGCTCGCGACCCTGCCGGTACTGCAGCGCCGCAAGGGGAAGCTCCGAGCGCCGTCCGCTGAGTATGACCGTGAGCGAGCCCGTCCCGTCATCGGTGGCGTCCGACGTGGCGGCCGTGGCCGGTATCTCGACCTGGTGAGCCAGGGTCTGGGACACGACGCCCGTGCCGGAGGCGGCATGACCGTTCAGCGCGTGGCTCCCGGTTCTGGCCTGAAGTGCCCGGCGCATCGCCTGAGCCGCGACCGCGGCGGCGGAGCCGAAAAGCGCCGCGTCGGGCATCGCGAGGCTGATCTGGTCGGCGGCGAGCTCGTACTCGGTGCACCCCATCACCACGGCCCCGCAGCCGCCCGGTGTGCGGTCTGCGGCGTCTGCGATCGCGGCCGCGGTCGCAGCTGCGTCACCCGCGTCGATGGCTGTCGCCAGGCCAGGGCACGCGACCGGCGTAACCTCGGCTCCGCCGCCGAACTCCTCGATCAGCCGGCGTTGGTACTGGCTAGCGGTCGTGGCGACGGTGGCCCAGATCGCCACCGAATTGGCTACGGCCGCCGCAGGCTTGATGGCCGGCACCGTCCCGACGACCGGAATGTGCGGCTCGAACTCGGCCCGCAGCGCGTCAAGCGCGTGCACGCTGCCGGTGTTGCACGCCATCACGATGACGTCAGGCTCGTGACTGGCTGCCGCCCTGGCAATGGTCAGCGAGCGCTCGGCGATGTCGGCGGGAGTCCGCGGTCCCCATGGCATGCCGTCCGGGTCCATCGCGATGATCAAATCGGCAGCTGGCCGGAGTTTGTGCAGCTCACTGGCTGCGACAAGCAAGCCGAGCCCGGAATTGATCAGCGCGAATCGCATCCGCCCACTGTAAGAGATCTATCGGGCGAGCTTGGTTAATCGTCGGTAACAAGACAGTACGGACAGAACAAAGGCCGCTCGTCACCTGCCGACAGGGCGGCCGGGAGCGAACGAGGGCGAGCCGATGGCGGAAAATGCGATCGATGCCGGGGCGGAGATGCGACCGATGCCGGGGCGGCGATGCAGCCTTAACCGAGGGCAGGGAGGCCGTCGATGCTTGCGCTGTTGTACTTGACGCGGTACTCGACGAGATCCTCGGCTGAGCGGCGTTCTGACCACCGGGTGAGCAGGTCGCGTTCCCCGGTGAGCTCCATCAGAGGTACGGCGTAGCCGCACGAGTCCGAGATGCGGTCGACGGCCACCACGATGATTGCCCGCTGATTACCGCGGTCGGTGCCAGTGCCTTCACCTGGTTGAGCGCTGAAGTGGGCGGCGTACCCGGGCCAGTCGGCGTCGGCGGGGAGCACCGTTCTGCCGGTGCCGTACAGCCGCAGGATCTTCGGCTGGCGGTCGAACGAGCAGAACATGATTGTGATCTTGCCGTTCTGCCGTAGATGCGCGATCGTCTCCGCGCCGCTGCCGGTCAGGTCGAGATACGCCACGGTCTGCGAGTCCACTACCGCGAACGTGTCACGGTAGCCCTTCGGCGAGACGTTCACGTGCCCGCCAATGCCCGCCTCGTCCAGGCATGGCGCTGTCGCCACGAAAAACATCGGCTGGTCCTTGATGAACGCGATCAGGCGTTCGTCTAGCTCCGGATAGACCGTGGCCATGCCGCCTCCAGCTGGCGAAACGCTTTCTTCCGCCACTCGTGCCGTCCGCCCGACCCACCTGGGCGATCCCTCAGCCGCCCTTCGTACGCTTGGGGATTGACTAGGCCGGCTCGGTGATTATCAGGGTAGTTGGCGACCTTGACGAAGACTCCGGCGGCCGCGATCGGGGGGTCGGTGGTCACGTGAGCCGCATGTCGCCGGGGTTGCTGGCACCGCCGCATGAGGTCCTTAGCCCACAGGAGTGGCGCCAGGAGGGCCGGGCCAGGAGGGCGACGGTGCCCAGGTCAGCTCACGCGGCCTGGGTGGCACCGGCAGACCGGCCAGATCCGCTCGCCGTCTTGGAGGAGCAGGCCGGGCAGCGGGTTCCAGACCTCGTGCCGATCAGGTACGGGCGGATGCTCGCCTCACCTTTCGCGTACTTCAGGGGCGCGGCCGCCCCGATGGCATGGGATCTGGCTCACACCCCGACGACCGACATCCACGTCCAGTGCTGCGGCGACGCTCACCTGATGAACTTCGGCATGTTCGGCGCCCCGGACCGAAGGCTGATCTTCGACGTCAACGATTTCGATGAGACGCTGCCAGGCCCGTTCGACTGGGACGTCAAGAGGCTCGCAGCCAGCTTCGCCGTGGCGGCCAGGGACAACGGGTTCCACGATCGCGACGCCCGGCACAGTGCCCTCAGTTGCGTGCACAGCTACAGGATCGAAATGGCCAAATTCGCGAAGATGCGCTTCTTGGACGTCTGGTACTCCAGGATCGACGTCGAGACGATGGCGTCGATCTTCGACACGCTCCAGCCCAAGCGCGCCGCGCGCCGCCGCCGCCGCGACATTGACAAGGCACGACAGCGGACCAGCCAGCAGGCCCTGGTCAAGCTCTGCACCGTCGTCGACGGCGAGTACACGATCAAGCCGAACTTTCCGGTTGTGGTCCGCTACCCAGTGGAGCTCGACCCGCGCGTCTTCACCAAGCTGCGCCGCGGCATCGCGAAGTACAAGCAGACCATCAAAGCGGACGCCAGAGAGGTCCTGAGCCGCTACTACTTCGCTGACTTCGCACGCAAGGTGGTCGGGGTCGGCTCCGTCGGCACCGAGGCATTCATATTGCTGCTGATGGGAGACCGCGACGACGAACCATTGTTCCTCCAGCTCAAGGAGGCGCAGGAGTCGGTGCTATCGCCGTTCGCCGGGCCAAGCGAGTACGAGCATCAGGGTGAGCGGGTCGTCAGGGGACAGAGTCTGACCCAGGCGGCATCTGATCCTTTCCTTGGCTGGACCCGCGGCATTCCGGCGGACTCTAAAACACCGCGTGATTACTACGTCAGGCAGCTGCGGGACATGAAGGGGAACATGGACGTCCCCGTTATGGACGCCGAGCAGCTCGCGTACTACGGCCGACTGTGCGGCTGGGCGCTGGCCAGGGCGCACGCGAGGACCGGTCGCGCCGCGCTGATCAGCGGCTATCTGGGCTCCGCCGCGAGCTTCGATCAGGCCGTCGCCGAGTTCGCGGTCGCGTATGCGGCGCAGAACGAGCGGGACTATCAGCGGCTCGTCGATGCGGTGGCGTCCGGGCGCGTTCATGCCATGGCGGGCGTTTAAGGCGGGCCAGCGCATATTAGTACTCGGAGCGGCATAGTACTCGGAGCGGGGGGCTACTGAACGGTAGGATTAACGGAGCATGACTATCCCGCGCAGGTGGCGGCACGGCGGGCGGTGCACGAGCAGGTGGCCAAGGTCTCGATGCGCGGGCCCATCCCTGGGAGGGCAGCGTGACGGTCGTAGATCAGACAATGGCGAGCAGGCAGGCCGTTGCTGCGCGGCTGCGGCACGCTTACGCGGCCATCCCGCCAGGTACGCCGGTCAGGCTGGCCAAGTCAACCTCCAACCTGTTCAGGTTCCGCGACTCGGGCGCCCCCGGGCTGGTCACGCTAGACGTCTCGGCGTTCAGCAGCGTGATGTGCGTTGACCCGGAGACCAGGACGGCCACGGTCGGCGGCATGACCACTTATGAGGACCTCGCGGACGCCACCCTCCGGCATGGACTGATGCCGCTGGTCGTCCCGCAACTGAAGACGATCACGCTCGGCGGCGCCGTGTCAGGCCTCGGAATCGAGTCAACGTCCCTGCGCAACGGCCTGCCGCACGAATCCGTTCTCGATATGGAGATCCTGACGGGCGACGGAAGGCTTATCAGCGCCGCGCCAGACTCCGAGCACGCGGACCTGTACCGGGGATTCCCCAACTCTTACGGCACGCTCGGCTACGCCCTCTGGCTCACGATCGCACTGGAACCGGTCAAGCCGTACGTCCACCTTCGCCATTTCAGGTTCGGCAGCGCGGACGAGGCGATGGCGGCGATCGCCGACATCGCCCGTGACGGCAGCTACGGCGGCCATCAGGCCGATTTCCTCGACGGAACCGCCTTCGGCCTCGACGAGATCTACCTGACCGTCGGCAGCTTCAGCGACCTGGCGCCATGGCTGAGCGACTACACCGGCCAGAACATCTACTACCAGTCGATCCGCGGTCCGCAGGAGGACTTCCTGACCATCCGCGACTACCTGTGGCGATGGGATACCGACTGGTTCTGGTGCTCGCGCGCGTTCGGCGCGCAGCGGCCGCTGGTGCGCAGGATGTGGCCGCGGCGGTACCGGCGCTCTGACGTGTACCGCAAGCTCGTGGCGTTCGACCGGCGGCACGGGTTCACCGGCGCCATCGGTGCCAGGCGAGGCGCTCCGGCACAGGAGTCGGTTATCCAGGACGTCGAGATACCGGTGACGCGCAGCGCGGAGTTCTACGAGTTCTTCGCCTCGAGCGTCGGCATGAGCCCGGTCTGGCTGTGCCCGTTGCGACTGCGCGCCGACCGTGCCTGGCCGCTGTATCCGCTGCAGCCCGACGAGGTGTACGTGAACTTCGGATTCTGGGGGAACGTGGCCTTGCCGCCCGGCGCTAGCGACGGCTTTTACAACAGGCAGATCGAGGACAAGGTCACCGAACTCGGCGGGCACAAGGGCCTGTACTCGACCTCGTACTACTCGCCCGAGGAGTTCTCCAGGCTGTACAACGGCCCGGCCTACGCCGACCTGAAGCACGAGTACGACCCAGACGGCCGTCTTGCCAGCCTGTACGACAAGTGCGTAGCCGGCAGGTAGGACCGGCTGGTCAGGCGGGACCGGTGGTGAAAGGAGATAGCGGATGCCGCTAGCACAGGTGTTCGAGCATGTTGCCGGGCCGGAAGCAGATGTGGAGTTCGTCGCGTACGACGGCAGCCGGGCGGGACGTCCTGGCTCGCCGGGCGTGACCTTCACAGTCAAGACTCCCGTCGCGGTGTCCTATCTCGCCCAGGCGCCTGGCGCGCTGGGCCTGGCCAGGGCGTTTGTGTCCGGCCACATCGACATCGAGGGTGACATGTACACCGCGCTTGCCCGGCTGGCCAAGGCCCAGCGGACGGACATGTCGGTCCCGGAGCGGCTTTCCCTGCTGTCCGAGCTCGGCGGGCCGAAGTTCCTGCTCAAGCGCGTCGCGCCGCCGCCGCAGGAGGTCAGGGTCAAGCGGCGGTGGATGTCAGGGCGACGGCATTCCCGTGGTCGCGACGCGAGCGCGATCTCCCACCACTACGACGTGTCTAACACCTTCTACGAGTGGGTGCTCGGGCCTTCGATGGCCTATACCTGCGCGTGCTATCCGGATGTGACTGCCAGCCTCGAGCAGGCCCAGGAGTACAAGTTCGATCTGGTCGCCAGGAAGATCGGGCTGCGACCAGGGATGCGGCTACTCGACGTGGGCTGCGGCTGGGGCGGCATGGTCATGCACGCGGCCAGGAAGTACAGGGTTCGCGCGCTAGGCGTGACGCTGTCTGAGCAGCAGGCGCTCTGGGCGCAGCGCGCCATCAAGGAAGCGGGCCTTGAGGATCTTGCGGAGGTCAAGCACCTGGACTACCGCGAGGTCAGCGAGACCGAGTTCGACGCGGTCAGCTCCATCGGCCTGACCGAGCACATCGGCAAGGCGCAGCTTCCCGGGTACTTCGGCTTCCTCTACGACAAGCTCAAGCCCGGCGGCCGGTTGCTCAACCACTGCATTACCAGGCCGGACGACATTGGCCCCGCGGCGGTCACGGACGGGTTCATCTTCCGGTACGTGTTCCCTGACGGCGAGCTGGAAGGGCCTGGCCACATCATCTCCCAGATGCATGACGCCGGGTTCGAGGTCAGGCACGAGGAGAACCTGAGGGAGCACTACGCGCTCACGCTCGCGGCGTGGTGTGCGAACCTGGCCGAGCACTGGGACGAAGCCGTCGCCGAGGTCGGCGAGGCCACCGCGCGGGTCTGGCGTCTGTACATGGCCGGCTCGCGACTGGGCTTCGAGCGCAACCAGATCCAGCTGCACCAGGTTCTCGGCGTCAAACTCCGCGCCAACGGCGAATCCGGCATGCCGCTTCGCCCCGATTGGGAGCCCTCAGCCGCCTGAAGCCCGCCCGCGGACCCACCCGCAGAACGCGTGGTGGTGCGGTGGCGCACCCAGGGGTTCAGCGGGTGCGCCGTTAGTGGCGGCGGTAGCTGTCGGCGACCGTGAAGGCCAGGTCAAGGGCCTGGCTGCGGTTCAGCCGCGGGTCGCACGCCGTCTCGTAGCGCTGATGCAGGTCATCGGCAACGATCTCGTGGCTGCCGCCGACGCACTCGGTGACGTTGTCGCCGGTGAACTCGATATGAATGCCGCCGGGGTGGGTGCCGATCTCGCGGTGCACCTCAAAGAAGCCGTGCAGTTCGTCGAGCACGTCGTCGAAGCGCCTGGTCTTATGGCCGCTCGGTGCCTCGAACGTGTTCCCGTGCATCGGATCACAGATCCATGCAACAGGTGCGCCGTCGTCAGCGACAGCGCGGACCAGACCGGGCAAGACCTCGCGGACCCGGGAAGCGCCCATCCTGCTGATCAGCGTGAGCCTGCCGGGACGGCGCTCCGGGTTCAGCGCCGCCATGAGCGCGAGCACGTCCGCGCCGGTGGCATCGGGCCCGATCTTCACGCCGATCGGGTTGCTGATCGAGCGGGCGAACTCCACGTGCGCTCCGTTCAGCGCCCTGGTCCGCTCGCCGACCCACAGGAAATGCGCCGACGTGTCGTATAGTCGCCCGCGCGGTTGGACGGCTCGGTTGTCGAGCCTGGTCAGCGCGTGCTCGTAGTCGAGCAGCAGCGCCTCGTGGCTGGAGTACAGCTCGACGGTCCGCAGTTCCTGGGGGTCGGCGCCGCATGCGCGCATGAAGCTCAGCGCCCTATCGATCTCCCCGGCGAGCCGCTCGTAGCGCCTGCCGGCCGGACTGTCGGCGACGAAGTCCTGGTTCCAAGCGTGCACCTGATGCAGTCCCGCGTATCCGCCCGCGGTGAAGGCGCGGCATAGGTTCAGCGTGACAGCAGAGCTGTGGTAGGCCCTCAGCAGCCGATCCGGGTCCGGCGTCCTCGCCTTCGCGGTGAAGTCGAATCCGTTCACGGCATCGCCGCGGTACGCGGGTAGTTCTGTGTCGTTCCTGGTCTCAGTCGGCTTCGAGCGCGGCTTGGCGAACTGGCCGGCCATCCGGCCGATCTTGACCACGGGCACGCTCGCCCCATAAGTGAGCACCACGGCCATCTGCAGCAGCGTCTGCAGCTTCGCCCTGACCGCATCGGCCGTCGACCCGGCGAACGTCTCCGCGCAGTCGCCGCCCTGGAGCACGAACGCCTCGCCTTGGGCGACCGCGGCGAGCCGCTCGGTCAGCTGATCGCATTCGGCGGCGAACACCAGCGGCGGGAGCTGGGCCAACTGCGCCGTCACGGCCGCGAGACGGTCCGGCTCAGGCCATTCGGGCTGCTGGGCCGCCGGAAGCAGTCGCCAGCTTCCGGGTTGGGCGGGACCTGCGCCGGCAAAAGGCACGTCGTCCTCAGCTCGCCCGGTCATGGGCGGAGGGAGGTCAAGCGGATGCTCAGAGGGAGCGGTCGCGGTCATGCGCGCGGCGTCGGCGGTGCGACCAAGGGCACGTCACAAGTCACGACACTAGCTAAGCGCAAGGCAGCCGATGCTCGGGTGCGGGGTGGCTGGATCTGACGCGGAGGTCAGCTTGGGGCCAGGCCGCGTTCGCGGAACCGCGCTCGGACGGTGAGAATAACAGCATGGATCCCGGCCTGTCTGCCCGCAGCGAGGTCCTCCCAGCGTCCTTTGCGGGGAAGCTCGGCAGCGCCCGTGACCTGGTCCTACTCGGATCCACTGGGTCTATAGGCACTCAGGCCGCGGACATCGTGCGTCGCAATCCTGACAGGTTCCGGCTGGTGGCGCTGGCCGCCGGCGGTAGCAACCCGGACGTGCTGGCGAACCAGGCCATCGAATTCGGCGCCGAGGTGGTCGCCGTCGCGAGCGAGCGTGCGATGGCCGCGGTGAATGAGGCGCTCCATGCCAAGGCCCGCGAGGCTAGCAAGCCCGTTCCGAAGGTTCTCGCCGGGCCGGCCGCCGTCGCCGAAGTGGCGGCCTGGCAGTCAGACGTGGTGCTCAACGCCGTCACCGGCGCGGTCGGGCTGGCCGCGACCCTTGCAGCGCTCGACGCCGGGCGCTTGCTGGCGCTGGCCAACAAGGAATCGCTCATCATGGGCGGTCACCTGGTGACCGACCGGGCCGCTCCTGGCCAGATCGTCCCAGTCGACTCCGAGCACTCCGCGATCGCACAGTGCCTTCGCAGCGGGCAGGCCCGCGAGGTGCGCAAGCTCGTCGTCACGGCAAGCGGCGGGCCCTTTCTGCACTGGACCAGGGAGCAGATGGCAACGGCCACGCCTGCCCAGGCGCTGGCGCACCCGACGTGGAACATGGGTCCGGTGATCACCATCAACTCCGCCACGTTGGTGAATAAGGGCCTGGAAGTGATCGAGGCCCATCTTCTGTTCAATATCGGTCTTGATGACATTGAAGTCGTCGTCCATCGGCAGTCGGTCATACATTCGATGGTCGAGTTCACCGACGGCTCGACGATCGCCCAGGCGAGCCCGCCGGATATGCGGATCCCGATCGCGCACGCGCTGGCCTGGCCGGAGCGAGTGGCCGACGCGGCGAGACCGGTGGACTGGACGGCGGCCCATACCTGGACCTTTGAGCCGCTGGACAACGAAGCCTTCCCGGCAGTCGGCCTTGCGCGGGAGGCTGCCAGGGTGGCCGGCACGACGCCCGCGGTCTATAACGCGGCCAATGAGGAGTGTGTCGCGGCGTTCGCCGAGGGCCGTGTTCCATTCGGCGGGATCGTCGACACGGTCGCCCGGGTAGTCTCTGAACACGGCAGTTCCGGCCCCCGGATCGCCGGGCTGGATGACGTGCTCGCAGCTGACAACTGGGCACGCGTGCGCGCTCGTGAGCTCACGCAAGCGGGTGGCAGATGATCAGGCGCGAAGCGCGGCCCTGGGTGGCACGCGAACACCGCCCGGACGGGGTGCGGGAATACCGCCCGGAGGGAGAGTCGGCACGATGAGCTTCCTGATCGGCGTGCTCATCTTCATCGTCGCCTTGCTGGTCTCCGTCATGATGCACGAGGCCGGGCACTTCCTGACCGCCAAGGCCTTCGGCATGAAGGCCACCCAATTCTTCGTCGGCTTCGGCACTACGCTGTGGTCGACAAAGCGCGGCGAGACCGAGTACGGCGTGAAGGCCCTGCCGGTCGGCGGGTTCGTCAAGATCACCGGAATGACCATTCTCGATGACGTTGATCCCGCCGATGAGCCGCGCTCGTTCCGCGCGAAACCTGGCTGGCAGCGGTCGATCGTGCTCGGCGCCGGCTCCTTCATGCACTTCCTGATCGCGTTCGTGCTGCTGTTCTTCCTCGCGGTCGGCGTAGGCATCGCTGATCAGTCGGGGAGCACGGTGGGCGTGCTGCGCTGCATTCCCGCCAGCCAGCAGGCCGGTTGCGTCAGCGGCGACCCGCGCTCGCCCGCGGCCGTGGCCGGGCTGAAGTCGGGTGACAAGATCCTCGCCGTCGCAGGCCAGCCCGTGCACAACTGGAACCAGATCGGCAACGCCATCAAGCATCACAAGCCCGGCAGCAGCGTGCCGTTCACGATCGAGCGCGGCAACCGGGAGATCACCAAGCAGGTCACCCTGGGCCGCGTCAGCTGGCGGGACGGCGCGTTCCTCGGCGTCTCGCCGACCGTGGCTTACAACCATGCAGGACCGATCAAGGGGATCACCTACGCGGGGTCGCAATTCGGCAGTATCGCCTCGCAGTCGGTGACCGCGCTTGGCAAGATCCCCAAGGCGATTCCTTACCTGTTCTCCAAGGACCGCTCCCAGACTCCCGGTGGGCAGGTCAGCAGCATTTACGGTGCCGCCAACATCACCGGCGACGTGGTCGCGGCCAACATCGGCTGGCAGCAGAAGATCTCGGTGGTCTTGCTGATCATCATCGAGGTGAACATATTCGTCGGGATCTTCAACCTGCTGCCGCTGCTGCCCTTGGACGGCGGCCACCTTGCCATCGTCTTGTTCGAGCGCGCCAGATACTGGCTTGCGCGGCTGTTCCACAGGCGCGACCCCGGGCCGGTCGACATCAAGCGGCTGATCCCGGTAAGCGTCGGGGTGTTCGCGCTGATCGTCGCGTTCGGCCTGCTGCTGATCGCGGCCGACATCATCAACCCGCTCTCCATTACCCAGTGACCATTTCATCGACCAGACCCAGAGCCGGCGGACCTGACGGCCGGCTTGACAACCAGATGACACGCCATGCAGACGAATGAGGCGAGGAGTCCGATGACCGTCAACCTAGGGCTGCCCGAGGTGCCGCAGGCGCCGCTCGCGCCACGGCGCGTGTCGAGGCAGATCATGGTGGGCAAGGGCAAGCACGCCGTCCCAGTGGGCGGCGGCGCGCCCGTCTCCGTGCAGTCGATGACCACGACGCTGACCGCCGACGTCAATGCCACGCTGCAGCAGATCGCCGAGCTCACGGCCTCGGGCTGCCAGATCGTCCGGGTCGCCGTCCCGTCGCAGGATGACGCGGACGCGCTTCCGGCGATCGCCAGCAAGTCGCAGATCCCGGTGATCGCCGACATCCACTTCCAGCCCAAGTACGTCTTCGCCGCCATCGACGCGGGTTGCGGGGCGGTGCGGGTGAACCCTGGCAACATCAAGGCCTTTGACGACAAGGTCGGCGAGATCGCCAAGGCCGCAGGCGACGCTCAGGTGCCGATCAGGATCGGCGTCAACGCCGGCTCCCTGGATAAGCGGCTGCTGGCCAAGTACGGCAAGGCGACGCCGGAAGCCCTGGTCGAGTCCGCACTATGGGAGTGCTCGCTGTTCGAGGAGCATGGGTTCCGCGACATCAAGATCTCGGTGAAGCACCACGACCCGGTCGTGATGATCAAGGCGTACCGGCTTCTCGCCGAGCAGTGCGACTACCCGCTGCACCTCGGCGTCACCGAGGCTGGCCCGGCCTTCCAGGGCACGGTCAAGTCTGCGGTCGCGTTTGGCGCGCTCCTGGCCAAGGGCATCGGCGACACGATCAGGGTCTCGCTGTCGGCGCCTCCGGTGGAGGAGGTCAAGGTAGGCATCTCCATCCTGGAGTCGCTCGGCATGCGCGACCGTGGGCTGGAGATCGTGTCCTGTCCGTCGTGCGGCCGCGCGCAGGTGGACGTCTACACGCTCGCCGACCAGGTGACCGCCGCCCTCGACGGCCTCGACGTCCCGCTGCGCGTCGCGGTGATGGGCTGCGTGGTCAACGGGCCAGGCGAAGCAAGGGAAGCTGACCTCGGCGTAGCATCAGGCAATGGCAAGGGCCAGATCTTCGTCAAGGGCGAGGTCATCGCGACAGTTCCGGAGTCTCAGATCGTGGAGCGCCTGATCGAAGAGGCCATGAAGCTCGCCGAAGCCCTGCCGGCGGAGCAGGCCTGAGCCGGGGCGCGCACTCAGCGATGAAGCGAGGGCTGTTCGCTTGTGCGGTCGTCGCGCTGCTCGCTATGGCTGGCTGCACTCAGGGATCGTCGCCGCCGCCTTCCGGCAACAATGGCGGGCCGTCCGGCGGGTCGGCGGGCACCTCAGCACCAGGCAGTTCGGCGAGCCTGGCCTGGCACAGCTGCAACTCCGGCATGCGCTGCGCGGCGCTCCGGGTGCCGCTCAATTACAACAACCCGCACGGCCGCGCGATCACGCTCGCGCTATCGGAGGTGCCCGCGACCGCACCAGCCAGCCAGCGGCAGGGCATCTTGCTTGTGAATCCCGGCGGACCTGGCGGCAGCGGCCTCGGCCTGGCCAGCTTCGTCGCGCAGGGCCTGGATCCGGCCGTCGCAGCCCGCTACGACGTTGTGGGATTCGACACCAGGGGAGTGGGCGCGTCGAAACCCGCCCTGCACTGCAACCCGGCGTTCTTCGCTCATGAGCGGCCCAACTACATTCCGCCCAACGCAGCCGCGGAGCGGGTCCTGATCAACCGGGCGAAGGCATACGCGGCCGGATGCGAGAAGAGGTTTGGCTGGCTCTTGCCGTACATGACCACGGCGAACATCGCGCGCGACATGGATCAGATCCGCGCCGCGATGGGCCAGTCCAAGCTGAGCTACTTCGGCTACTCCTACGGCACCTACATCGGGCAGGTCTACGCGACCTTGTTCCCCAAGCGCGTGCACCGGATGGTCCTTGACAGCATCGTCGACCCGACCGGGATCTGGTACGGCGACAACATCGAGCAGGACTATGCGTTCCAAGGCCGGATGAACGCCTTCTACGCCTGGGCGGCGCGCTACGACAACGTCTACCGGCTCGGCTCTACGCCGGCCGACGTCAGCCGGTCCTACTACACGACGCGGGCACGCCTGATCGCCCATCCGGTCGCGGAGTCGGCCGGGCCCGCCATCGGCCCTGACGAACTCGACGACACCTTCGTGGCCGGCGGGTACAACAACGGCTACTGGCCTGGGCTGGCCGGGGCCATCTCCGCCTACCTGCACGGCGGTTCGAGCCAGCAGCTCGTGAGCGTCTTTAATCAGATCGGCAAGCAGAGCGAGAACGAGTTCGCGGTCTACAACGCCGTCGAATGCGCGGACGCCGGCTGGCCGCGTAGCTGGGCGAAGTGGGACGCCGACTCGAGGCGGGTCTACCGCAAGGCGCCGTTCGAGACCTGGGACAACACCTGGTTCAACGCCGCGTGCGCGTTCTGGCCGGTGCACGGTCCCGCGAAGCCGATGGAGATCGGCGCGTCAGGGCTCCCCGGCATCCTCATGCTCCAGGGGACGCTCGATGCGGCCACGCCGTACGCGGGCGCGCAGAACGCGCACAGGCGGCTGCCGACCGCGAAGATGGTCGTTGTCCGGGGCGGCGGGAACCACGGGCAATCGCTCGCCTTCCCAGCCAACTCCTGCGTGAACGGCTATCTGAACAGATACCTCGCGACCGGGGCGCTTCCTTCGGCTCCTGGGCTGGTCAACGCCACCTGCGCACCGCTGCCTGACCCGACCCCCAACGGCTGAGCCTGAGCGGCTGCTTGCCGTTACGCTAAAGGGGTGCTACGCACCAGGGCCGGGCACACATCCGCGCTCCGGCTGCTGACCGATCGCGATCGTGACGAGGCGCTGGACGTATGCGACCGCGATCCGGTCGCGAACGTCTTCGTCAGGGCACGCCTGCAGGCAAGCGGGCTCGACCCGCTGCGGCTGGGCGCCCAAGTGTGGGGCTTCCGCGACTCTGGCAGGCTCGAATCGATCTGCTACGTCGGCGCGAACATGGTGCCGGTCGAGGCCGGCCCGGCCGCGGTGGCCGCCTACGCCGAGCGGGCGAGGAAGCATGGCCGCCGTTGTTCCTCGATCGCCGGGCCGGCGGAGGCCGTCGGTGACCTGTGGCGCAGGCTGGAGCCCTACTGGGACCGGCCGCGCGAGATCAGGGACCGGCAGCCGCTGATGGCGATGGCGAGCGACCCGCTCGTGGACCCCGACCCGGGCGTGCGGCTCGTGCGACCAGCGGAGGTGGGAATCCTGCTCCCCGCGAGCGTCGCCATGTTCACCGAGGAAGTCGGGATCTCGCCGATCGGCGCCGACGGTGGTGCCGCATACCGCGCGCGGGTCAGCGAGCTGGTCGCATGCGGCCGTTCCCTGGCCAAGATCGAGGACGGGCGGGTCGTCTTCAAGGCTGAGATCGGGGCCGTCACCGCCGACGCCTGCCAGGTTCAGGGCGTATGGGTGCCGCCGGAATTGCGCGGCTGCGGCCACGCGAGCCGGGGAATGGCCGCGGTCGTCGCGTTCGCGCGCAGCTCACTCGCGCCGGTGGTCAGCCTGTACGTCAACGACTTCAACCTTCCCGCCAGGGCGGCCTACCGCAGGGTCGGCTTCACCGAGGTCGGCATGTTCACCTCGGTGCTGTTCTGACCGCAGGAAATTGACGTGACGGGGCGCTGACCTGGTGCTAAGCTCCCTTGCCCTTGCGCCCATTCCCCGACGCCATTGAGGTGATGCGCCATGGCTTCGCTCAGACAGGACGACGTTGGCGCGGAGGATGTGCTGGCGGCCGAGCGCGACCATCTGTCGACGTCGAGGGGCTTCTTGCGGCTGATGCGCGAGGACGTGATGGCGCTGCCGGCCATGGCGGGCGACGCGGTGTCGCAGGAGTATCTCAAAAGGGATCTGTACCGGCGAGCCGAGTCCCTCAAGGATCTGCCCGACGCTCCGCTGTTTTTCGGGCGGCTCGACTATCAGCCAGGCAGAACCAGGCCAGCACCTGAGTCTGGTCCAGACAAGGAATTGAGCGCCGCGGGCGACCAGACCGGTGAGTCCTTCCACATCGGCCGCCGGCACGTCCATGACCGGCAGGGCCATCCGGTCGTGACCGACTGGCGGGCGCCGGTATCCAGGCCGTTCTACCGGGCCAGCCCGGGCGATCCGATGGGCCTGACCAGGCGGCGCAGGTTCGGGTTCAGCGGCGGAGAACTAACCGCGTTCGAGGACGAGAATTTCGCGGCGCCAACGTCGCTGGCGCAAACCGCCGGCCAGCCCAGGCCCGGTCAGCTGCCGCTTAGCCGGATCATGATCGAGGAGATCGAACGGCCGCGATCGGGATCGATGCGCGACATCGTTTCGACGATCCAGCCGGAGCAGGACGACATCGTGCGTGCCGATGCGACGGAGTCGGTGTGCGTGCAGGGCGCGCCGGGAACTGGGAAGACCGCGGTCGGCTTGCATCGCGTGGCGTACCTGCTCTACGCGTTCCGGGAGCGGATGAGCCGCGGCGGTGTGCTGGTGCTCGGACCGAACCGTGCATTCCTGGCCTATACCCGTAATGTGCTACCGGCGCTAGGCGAGTTCGACGCCGAGCAGACGTCGGTCACCGAGCTGATCTCGTCGGTACCGATCCGTGTTACTGACACCGAGCGCACCGCCAGGCTCAAGGGCGACGCCCGGATGGCCGAGGTCCTGCACGCGGCGCTCTGGGACCGGATCGGCGAGCCTGTCGAATCGATCCTGGTGGTGCGCGGATCGCGTCGCTGGCGCGTGCACGCTGACCGGATCGTTGAGCTTGTCGAGGAGCTGCGCCAGCGCGGCGTCAGGTACGGGACCGGCAGGGAGATGCTCTCGCACCGGATCGCGCACGTGATCCTCAGCCAGATGGAGACCGCAGGGGAGATCTGCGACGACCGCACGCACGAGGCGGTCCGCAGGAGCAGCCCGGTCAAGTCGGCGGTGACTGCCATCTGGCCCAAGGCGGACCCGGTGCGCGTCGTGTTCTCGCTGCTGTCTGATCGCGAGGTGCTGGCAAAGGCCGCCGACGGGCTCTTCACCAACGCCGAGCAAGAGGAGATCGGGTGGCGCAAGCCGCCTCGCGGGCCTGGTTCTGCCCGCTGGTCGGCTGCCGACGCGGTGCTGATCGACGAGGTCAAGGACCTGATCGAGCGCACACCGAGCCTCGCTCACGTGGTCGTGGACGAGGCGCAGGACCTTTCCGCGATGGCCTGCCGTGCGATCGGGAGGCGATGCACCACGGGCTCTGTGACCGTTCTGGGTGACATCGCGCAGGGAACGACAGCGTGGGCGACGGCGACCTGGGAGCAGATGCTCGGTCACCTCGGCAAGTCAGAGGCGACGCTGGAGATACTGACCACCGGCTACCGGGTGCCCCGCCAGATTCTCGACTTCGCCAGCCAGCTCCTGGCCGAGATCGCTCCCCAGCTCGCCCCGGCGGTGTCCATCAGGCAGGATCCTGGCTCGCTCGAGGTCACGCAGGTGCCCGCCGGCGGCCTCGGCGCCGCCGTATCGGATGGCTGTGCCGAGGCGCTGGCCAGGCCTGGGTCCGTCGCGGTCATCGCAGCAGATGGGCAGGTCGCAGAGATAGCGGCGGCGCTGAACGAGGCAGGGCTGCCGCATGCCATCCTCGACGGCGAAGCCGGCGACAGCCAGCTCGTGATCGTCCCCGTGACCATCGCGAAGGGCCTTGAGTTCGACCACGTCATCGTCGTGGAGCCAGGCCAGATCGCCGGCGCGGAGGCGCGCGGGCTGCAGCGTCTCTACGTCGCCTTGACGAGGGCGGTCTCGCGCCTGACCGTGTTGCACACCGAGCCGCTTCCGCCCTCCCTGCAGGCGGGCGCCGAGGCGCTTGGTCCAGGAAATGGTTAAGACCGTTGCCGCCATGTGTCACCTCCATCGGTGACGTCGCAGCCGTAATGGCCCGCGTAGGGTATACCAAATCCAGATGACGTATTGCCAATAAATGGCGGAATATTGGCGTGATCTGGCACACGGCTGATTGATATTCGAAACGATTTTGCCAGTGGAACTTGCAGATTAGCCCCTGTTGGCGCATCCTTTGAAGGTGCATTACGTTCCGCGACTCGGCCAGTACGCAGGGTGACATGGTAGCGGTGACAGCCGGTCAGGCCGGCGGCGATCGTGGCGCCGAAACGTATGTGCCATATTTCCTCGACCGGCTCGAGCGGCTCGCGGAAGAGCTCGGAAAGCATGGCCTGAGGGCAAGGCTGACGGCTCCGCCGGGACGAGTTCCGAGCCTGCACGTGGTCAATCCGGTCGTATCCAGGCTGGCGGAAGACGTCTACTTCGGCCGCAGCAAAGACGGGCTGTGGTGGTTCTGGTGGCCATGGGCCGAACGGATCGCGCCTGGGGAGGAGCACGCCGCCGCGGCCGCCCGGATCGCTAGAGTGCTCAGCGTGGTCGACTGAGGCCAGGGAACGCCTGCGCCCGGCCGCTCCAGCGCGCGCTTCGTACCGCGCAGCCGCGCATGTTCGTCGCGGCGAACGTCCGCAGGACGGGGTCTTCGACTGCGACAAGTCCCAGGTAGGCCGCGGCTACCTGGCGCTCGAGCGTGACGGCCAGCGACCTGGCGGCGGCAGACGAGTGGACCGTGATCGGGAGCTGATAGGCGGCCGCAGCGGGGCGCGGCTGACCGCCGCGCACGGTGATCATTCCGCTAAGCCTGTCTCTCGCCCGCTCATGCGCCACGCAGTCCGCGGAGGCTGCCGCGAAGCGCTGCCCGGTCAGGTGCGCACCGAGAACGCCGTAGGCATAGCTGGCCGCCTGCTCAGCGGCGAGGGCTGCCTGCAGCGCGGCAACGGTGGCTGACTTGCCGGTCACTGCCGGCCGCCCGGGTGGCCGAGAAGGACGACGTGCGCGGCCTCGGACGCGGCAATGCTGGCCATGAGCTGGGCTAGCGCGGGCGGTGCATCGTTGAGCCAGCGGATCAGGCGCTCCGATGCCGTCGTCTCTGCGGCTGTCAGCTCGGCCAGAATCGCGTGCCGTCCCGAAGGAAGTGACGGTGGGGTCGGGCTCGGCCGCGGCCGAGCGGTCGCGAGTCTCTGCGGGAGGACTAGCCGTGCCTTGAGCCGCTCCAGGTGGGCCTCATGCTCGGTCAGTATGGCCTCGACCTCGGCCTTCGCCCGCGCTGACTTGCCCTTCGCCGAGGCGGCACCGGGCCCGATCTCGGCCGCGAGCGCGGTGACGGCCGACCGGTACCTGGCGACCATCAGCTCCTCGGCGTTAATCGCGTGCTCGAGCGTCACGACGTCAAGGCCCAGCTTGGGTACCGGCCCGAGCGCGGTAATGCCCTTGCAGCCCGCGATCGTCAGCGAGCCAGCGGCGGCGGCCGTCAGCACAAGCCGCCGGCTCGGTTGGGCCACCCGGACTCCCTGTTCGCTCGCGCGCCGGACGGCAGTAAGCCCGGCGTCCTGTTGGGCACCCAGCATGCCATGCGCGCCGCGGCGCCAGTGCGTGATGCGCGGCGCGCCCGGACAGCCGCCACGTGTTCGTTGCGCAAACATCTGTCGCCTGCTGGAGCGCTTTGGCGTCCTGATCCGTTAGAAGAGCAGGGCGCACGCGCGCTGGCGCTGCCTGCTGGCAAGACCAACAGGTCAGACCGGCATGCCGCGTCCCGGCTAGGCTAGAGGCCTGGAACTAGGTCCAGGTCGGGCGAGGAGGCGTCATGCGCGGAAACTCGCGTCGCGGTACGCCTCGCCAGGCGCGGGCAGACGGCCGGCTCGGTGCCGGACGCGATGGCCGTGGGCGAAGTTCGGCCGGGCGCGGCAGCGGTCCCGGCGGCGGCCGGGCCGCATATGACGGCAGGCCAGGCCCGGGAAACCGCGGCAGCGCCCCCGGTGCGATCGGTTCGGTGGCGGCCGACACGGCGCGGGTGACCGGCGTGATCGAGCCGGTTCTGCATGCGATGGATATCGACTTGGAAGCCGTCAAGATCGCGCGGGCCGGGCGCCGCCGGGTGCTGCGCGTCATCGTCGACGCCGACGGCGGCGTCAGCCTCGACGACATCGCCGAGGTCAGCCGCGAGCTTTCGGTCCGCCTCGACGCGAAGAACGCAATGGGTGACGCGCCCTACACGCTCGAGGTGTCATCGCCTGGAGTGGACAGGCCGCTGACGCAGCCGAGGCATTGGCGTCGCGCGATCGGCAGGCTGGTCGCCGTGCCGCTGACCAACTCTGATCATGATTCGGAACCGGACTCACCCGCTGATCCCGGCACGCAGACCGGACGCGTCATCGACGCTGATCAGGACGGCGTCACGCTCGAGATCGACGGCTCGCAGCGCGTGCTGAGCTACGCCGAACTCGGACCCGGCCGGGTACAGATAGAGTTCGGCCGCCTGTCGGACGGGGACACCGACGAGGCGGACGGCGCTGGCGATCTGGGGGACTCCGGCGCCCGCGGCCCTCGAGGGGCTCCGGGGAGTTTTCCCACGGGGACAGCACCGGACGAGGAGGGACCTGATGGACATTGATGTAGCGGTCCTGCGCAGTCTCGAGGCTGAGAAGGACATCTCGATGGACCTGGTGATCAAGGCCATCGAGGACGCCCTCCTGGTCGCGTATCACAAGTCCGAAGGAGCCGCGCCGACGGCCAGGGTCGAGGTGGACAGGAACACCGGACATGTGACCGTCTGGGCAGCCGAGACGGACGAGAACGGCATGCGCGTGCGGGAATATGACGACACGCCAGCAGGTTTTGGAAGAATCGCCGCGACGACGGCGGGTCAGGTGATTCTGCAGCGCCTCCGAGATGCCGAGGATGAGCTCACCTTCGGTGAGTTCGCCGGCCAGGAAGGCAACATCGTCGCTGGCGTCATCCAGCAGGGCAAGGATCCCAAGGCTGTGCTGGTGGATCTGGGCAGGATCGAGGCGATCCTGCCGCCAACCGAGCAGGTTCCCGGCGAGCGCTACGTGCATGGCGAGCGCCTGAAGTGCTATGTCCTGCATGTCAGGAAGGGATTCCGCGGCCCGTCGGTGACGCTGTCGCGTACGCACCCGAACCTGGTGCGCAAGCTGTTCGCACTCGAAGTGCCCGAGATCGCCTCTGGCGCCGTCGAGATCGCAGCGATTGCCCGCGAGGCCGGTCACCGCACCAAGATCGCGGTGATCGCGCGGGAGCCAGGTGTCAACGCGAAGGGCTCCTGCATCGGCCCGATGGGCAGCAGGGTCCGCAACGTGATGGCCGAACTGCACGGGGAGAAGATCGACATCGTCGACTTCTCGGAAGACGCTGCCGAGTTCGTTGCGCACGCCCTGTCGCCGGCCCGGGTGTCCCAGGTCCGCGTGCTCGATGCCGCGAACCGGGTCGCGCAGGTCATCGTCCCCGACTATCAGTTGTCGCTGGCGATCGGCAAGGAGGGGCAGAACGTGCGCCTGGCCGCGAGGCTGACCGGCTGGCGGATCGACATCCAGCCGGACACCGAGGCCGAGAGCGACGCCGGCGGCCCGTCCGGTCAGCGGCCGGGCCGTGCCGCTGGCGAGCCAAGCCAGCAGGGGTCTGCGAAGGTGGCTGGTGCCGCCGACGCGCCGGCCCTGTAAGCTAGTTGCAGGCGGCTATGCGGCCTTCGCGTTCTACCATGCCCGGATCAGTGATCAGGACGTGCGTGGGATGCGGGATGCGGGCCGCCAAGTCGGACTTGCTTCGGGTAGTGGCGGTTGACGGCGAGATCGTCGCCGATCCCACTGCGCGCAGGCCTGGCCGGGGGGCTTACCTGCATCCCAGCCAGGACTGTTTGGAGCGAGCCAGGCGCCGCCGGGCGATCCCGAGAGCGTTGCGCGCGACGGGACCGCTGGCCGATGGCGGGCTCGTCAGGTATCTCGCGGACACCTGACCGGGACGTGAGCCGCAGCGTGCGGCAATGCGAACCGGGCTGGTTTGATTGCGTGATGGCGGGCGGGGATTGCAGGCGGCAGCAAGAAATGCCGGAAGGACAGGCTGAATTGTGATGAGCGCTCGATGAGCACGCGGCGATGAACAGCACGTACTGACGCCGGACGGAGCACACGCTGCCCCGGACCGGCTGACGGGCCCGGATTTCCGGGCCGAGTAGAGGGAGCGTAGTGGCGAAGGTCCGGGTTTACGAACTCGCGAAGGAGTTCGGCGTAGAGAGCAAGGCCGTGATGGCCAAGCTCCAGGAAATGGGCGAATTTGTTCGTTCCGCCTCGTCGACCATCGAGGCACCAGTCGTTCGCAGGCTGAAGGAGGCGTTCGCAGGCCAGGCCGCGAGCGCCAAGGCTGCCGCTGCGCAGGCTCAGGCCGATGGCGGCAGGCGCGCGGCCAACGGCCGCGCCGATGGCGCAACAGCGACGGCGGAACCAGCCGCACCTGCGGCACCCGCAGCAGCCGCAGCACCTGTGCAGCCGGTGGCTGAGGAGCCGCAGGCGCGCCCGACCGCTGCGGCACCGCCCGCTGCGGGCGAGGCAACCGAGCAGGGCACCGATTCCGGCAGGCCGGCGCCCGGCGTGCCGCAGGTTCCGTTCAGCCAGCCTGAGCACGGTGACGAGCGACCTGGTGGTACGGCTGACGGCGGTCAGGCAAGGCCGGTACCGGGGCCTTCGAGGGCTGGCCAGCCGGGTGCGTCGCCGGGTCCGCGGCCAGGAGCGCCGCGTCCAGGCCCCCGGCCAGGCAACAACCCGTTCAGCCAGACGGCGTCGGGGATGGGATCGGCCGCGAGGACGCGGCCAGGACAAGCAGGCCCGGCTGGTCCAGGCGGACCAGGTCAGGGCACCCGGCCAGGTGCGCCAGGCGCGGCGGGCGGTCCGAGGCCGCAGGCGCCGCGCCCGATGGGCCGGCCAGGCCCTGGCGGACCTGGCGACGGCGGTCGTCCTGGCGGCCCGCGCCCCGGCGGACCGAGGCCCAGCCCGAGCAGCATGCCACCGCGGCCGTTCGCAGGCCGCAGCGGTTACGGCGGTCAGGGTGGCGGCCCAGGCGGCGGCGGCGGTCCTGGCGCGGGCACGCGGCCCGGCGGTCGCGGCGGCCCAGGAACCGGACGCGGCGGTCCCGGTGGCGGCGGAGGCCCGCGGCCCGGTATGGGTCCGGCCAGGCCAGGCGGCGGTGGTCGCGGCAGAAGCGGCACCCAGGGTGCGTTCGGCAGGCCAGGAGGCCGGCCCTCGCGCGGTCGCAAGTCAAAGAAGCAGCGGCGTCAAGAGTTCGACAACATGCAGGCCCCGACGATCGGCGGCGTGCAGATCCCGCGCGGCAACGGCCAGGTCATCAGGCTGTCCCGGGGCGCGTCGCTGAGTGACTTCGCCGACAAGATCGGCGTCAACCCTGCGTCACTTGTCCAGGTGCTGTTCCACCTCGGCGAGATGGTCACGGCAACGCAGTCGGTCAACGACGAGACGCTCCAGCTGCTCGGCGCCGAGCTGAACTACAACGTCCAGGTCGTCTCTCCCGAGGAAGAGGACCGCGAGCTGCTCGAGACGTTCGACATCGAGTTCGGTGAGGACGAGGGCGAGGACTCGGACCTGGAGGCCAGGCCGCCGGTGGTCACCGTGATGGGTCATGTCGACCACGGCAAGACCAAGCTTCTTGACGCGATCAGGAACACCAACATGGTCGCGCACGAAGCGGGCGGCATCACTCAGCACATCGGTGCCTACCAGGTCACGACGGACGTCGACGGGCAGCAACGAACCCTGACGTTCATCGACACTCCGGGTCACGAGGCGTTCACGGCCATGCGTGCCCGTGGTGCGGAGACCACCGACCTGGTGATCCTGGTCGTGGCGGCGGACGACGGCGTGAAGCCGCAGACAACCGAGGCGCTGAACCACGCCCAGGCGGCCAACGTGCCGATCGTGGTCGCGGTCAACAAGATCGATAAGGAGGGCGCCGACCCGGCCAGGGTGCGCGCTCAGCTCACCGAGTACGGCCTTGTCGCCGAGGAGTTCGGCGGTCAGAACCTGTTCGCCGACGTGTCCGCGAGAAACGGCACCGGCATCAAGGAACTGCTCGAGGCCGTCGTGCTGACCGCTGACGCGGAGCTTGACCTGCGGGCCAACCCGCATCAGCCCGCTCAGGGTGTCGCCATCGAGGCGCACCTGGACAAGGGCCGCGGCCCAGTCGCGACCGTGCTGGTCCAGCGCGGCACGCTGCGGGTCGGAGAGTCGATCGTCTGCGGCGAGGCGCACGGCAGGGTCCGCGCGATGCTTGACGACAACGGCGACCCGGTGACCGAGGCTCCGCCGTCCTGCCCCGTGCAGGTGCTCGGACTGACCGCGGTCCCGGACGCTGGCGACAGCTTCCTGACCGTGTCCGACGACCGGGTAGCAAGGCAGATTGCCGAGCGCCGGGAGGCAAGGGAGCGCACGGCGCAGTTCGCCCAGCGGCGGCCGAGGGTCACGCTCGAGGACCTGGAGTCCGCGCTCAAGTCCGGTGCCCGCGAGGAACTGCTGCTGATCATCAAGGGCGACGTGTCCGGATCGGTCGAGGCGCTGGAAGATGCGCTGCTCAAGATCGACGTGGGCGAGGAGGTTGTGCTGCGCGTCATTGGCCGCGGCGTGGGCGCCATCACCCAGGACGACGTCAACCTGGCGATCGCCTCCGACGCCGTCATCATCGGCTTCAACGTCCGGCCCGCGGGCCGGGCGGGCGAGCTAGCCCAGCGCGAGGGCGTCGACATCAGGTACTACTCGATCATCTACCAGGCGATCGAGGAGATCGAGGCCGCGCTCAAGGGCATGCTCAAGCCGGAGTTCGAAGAAGCGCAGCTTGGCACCGCGGAAGTCCGCGAGGTGTTCAGGGTGCCGCGGATCGGCAACGTCGCCGGATGCATTGTCCGGTCCGGGACGATCATCAGGAACTCCAGGGCCCGGCTGGTCAGGGATGGCGTCGTGGTTTCCGACAGCCTGACGATCGACTCGCTGCGCCGGTTCAAGGACGATGCGACCGAGGTCCGCGAGGGCTTCGAGTGCGGCATCGGGATCGGCTATAACGACATCAAGATCGGCGACGTGATCGAGACCTTCGAGATGCGGGAGAAGCCGCGCGCCTGAGGTAGCGAGGAGCCGCGGCGGGTCCAGGAAGCTGGGCCCGCCGCGACCTGGATCGCCGGGTGCCGGCGGCCAAAGGAAAGGTCCTGTCGTGTACGTGGGCGCGCTGACTCTGGACGTTCTGCTGGGCGACGTCAGGTCGCTGAAACAGAAGCGTTCTGAGGTCAGGCCGCTGATCGCCGAGGTGCACAGGAAATTCCCGGCTCTGGCGATCGCCGAGACCGGATACCTCGATCTGCATCGCAGGACAGAGATCGGGGTCGCCGTGGTGACCTCAACCGCTTCGCACGCCATCGAGGTGCTCGAGGCGTGCGAGCGCTTTGTCGCCGCCCGCCCGGGCATTGAACTTCTGTCGGCGCGACAGCGGCTGTTCAACGACGAAGGGGAGTGAGCCCGATGGATCCGGCAAGGGCACGACGGCTAAGCGAGCGGATCACTCAGATCGTTGCCGACATGCTCGAACGGCGAATCAAGGACCCGCGGCTCGGCTTCGTCACCGTGACCGACACTCGGGTGACCGGTGACCTGCGTGATGCGACCGTTTTCTACACGGTCTACGGATCCGAAGAGGAGCAGGCGGCAACCGCCGCCGCGCTCGCGAGCGCGACTGGCGTGATCCGTACCGAGGTCGGCAGGCAGACCGGCATCAAGCACACCCCGTCGATCACCTTCGAGCAGGACAAGCTGCCGGAGGGCGCCAGGTCGATCGAGGATCTGGTGGCCAAGGCGCGCGAGGCCGATGCCCGCCTCGCGGCCGTCCGGGCTGACGCTGTGCATGCCGGAGACCCCGACCCGTACCGCAGCGCGGCCGAGCGGGAGGACGACGAGGGATAGTGGCCGAGTCCGGGCTGGTCATCGCCGATAAATCCGGCGGGATGACGTCGCACGATGTCGTCGCCAGGATCAGGCGGCTGGCCGGGACCCGCAGGGTCGGGCACGCTGGCACGCTCGACCCGATGGCGACGGGCGTTCTTGTGATCGGCGTGGAGAAGGCCACCAGGTTGCTCGGGTACCTCACGCTGACCGAGAAGGAGTACGACGGGACGATCAGGCTCGGCCAGGCCACCGTCACTGACGACGCCGAGGGCGAGGTCCTGCCGCCGGCTGAGGGCCTCGATGCGGATGCTGCGGCTCTTTCCGAGGCCGAGCTGCGGTCCGCGCTGGGTGCTTTTCTCGGCGAGATCAACCAGGTCCCGCCACGAATCAGCGCGGTCAAAGTGGACGGCGAACGCGCCTACCGCCTGACCAGGTCGGGAGCCGCGCCGGAACTGACCGCGCGGCCGGTCACGATCACCCGCCTGGACTTGCTGGCCATCCGGGTCGCAGGCCCGCGCCTGCTCGACATGGACGTGTCCGTGACTTGCTCGAGCGGTACCTACATTCGGGCAATCGCGCGCGACTTGGGGGCGGCCCTGGGAACCGGCGGCCATCTCACCGCGTTGCGGCGCACCAGAGTCGGTCCTTACGAGATCGCCCGAGCAAGGACGCTCGCACAGCTCGCAGAGAATTACGAGTTCACAACGCTGGCGGAGGCTGCCGCGGCGGCGTTCGGATGCATGCACCTGAACGCCGAGGAAGCGCGGCTAGTCTCCCATGGCGGCAGGCTGCCTGCGGCCGCCGGCGAATCCGGTGTGGCGAGCCCTGCGCCGGTCGCCGCGTTCGATCCTGATGGCAACCTGACCGCGCTCCTGGCGCGCGAGGGCGATGAAATGCGGCCATTGGCAGTATTTGTTCCCTGAGCTCCGTCGGATGGATCCGTGGATTGATCCGAGTTTTCCGGATGGATCAGCGGATCCATCCTGCTCGATGGGGCTGGCGGCGGGCACCATGGTGGGGGCTGGCGGCGGGCGCAACGACGGGACGGGCGTGCGGGTCACTACCCTGGTATCGCCGCACGAGAAGGTGAAAGGACGTTGACGGGTGTATCGCTGGCAGGGCCTGCAGGACGTCCCAGCGAACTGGGGCAGGTCCGTCGTCACCATCGGGGTTTTCGACGGCGTGCACCGCGGTCACCGGCTGATCGTGGCAAGAGCCGCCGAGATCGCCGCCACCCTGGGCCTGCCACTGGTGGTCGTCACGTTTGACCCTCACCCCGATGAGGTGGTGCGACCTGGCTCGCATCCACCGCTGCTGTGCACGCCGCGCTACCGGGTGCAGCTGCTCGGCCAGGTGGGGGCCGACGCCGTCTGCATGCTGCCTTTCACGCGTGAGTTCTCTCAGTTGCCGGCCGAAGAGTTCGTCAGGACCGTGCTGGTCGACGGGCTGCACGCCGCGGCTGTCGTGATCGGCGAGAACTTCAGGTTCGGCCACAAGGCCGCTGGCAACGTCACGTTGCTGGCTGAACTGGGGGAAAAGTACGAGTTCGCGGCAGAGGGCGTGACGCTGCTGACCGACGAGGGCGTCACGATCTCCTCAAGCCAGATCAGGGACCTGCTAGCGGTCGGGGAGGTCGAGGCGGCGGCGCGCGAATTGTGCCGCCCGCATCGGGTTGAGGGCATCGTGGTGCGCGGCCAGCAGCGCGGGCGGGCGCTGGGGTTCCCGACCGCGAACGCCGAGCCGCCGCCCAATACGGCCATCCCGGCAGACGGCATTTACGCGGGCTGGCTGGCGAGTCTCGATACCGACGGCACCGAGCAGGAGCGCTGGCCGGCCGCGATATCGGTCGGCACCAACCCGACGTTCGATGGCTCGGACCGGACAGTCGAGGCCTACGCGCTTGACCGCGATGACCTGGATCTTTACGGCGTACACGTGGCCGTCGAGTTCGCGGAGCGGATCCGCCGCCAGATCAGATTCGACTCGGTGGACGGTCTCGTCACTCAGATGCACCAGGACGTGGCCGCCGCCCGACTGATCCTCGCGCCTCCGGGAGCAAGCACCCGCTGAACCCCTCGTGGGCCTATCGCGCCACCATCGGTCCATCGGTGGGGTTGGACAGTGCACGGTAGCGCCACCAATGGTCCATCGGTGGAGTTGGACGGTAGGCCGGGGCGGGGAGGTGGCGGGACCGCGCGGGGCGCGCTGGGTTGCAAGGCGTGATACCGTTGCTTTCGGTCAGAAGTATCTGGCCTGGCTTGCTGCGCCCTCATGTGGCTCGCCAACTCCGGCGTCGGGCGGATCCGCCCGTGCCTTCCCGCCCGCGGACCCGGATTTACGCATACCCGCGCGAACCGGCCGTGAGCGAACGACGACCAACGACCAAGAAGGAAGACTGTGCCGCTCGAGAGCGAAGTAAAGAAGGAGATCATCGCCGCGCACGCGACAGGTGAGGGTGACACCGGTTCGCCGGAGGTCCAGATCGCGTTGATGAGCAGGCGAATCGCCGATCTCACCGAGCACCTGAGGGTGCACAAGCACGACCACCACACTCGCCGCGGGCTGCTGCTGCTTGTAGGCCGCCGGCGGCGTCTGCTGCAGTACTTGTCCCGCGAGGACATCAGCCGCTACCGCGCGCTGATCGAAAAGCTCGGCCTGCGCAGGTAGCCGCCCGAACTCCGGCGCATGGGCGGCGGCGTTATCGCCGTGTCCTGGCTGCTAGCGCTACATTGGTGGTCGGGCTGAGTATCGAGTCGCCCGTCGTCAACTGAATAAATAAGTAACTAGACCACGAGGTACAACAAAATCGTCCCGCGGCCCCGGCCCGGAGCTCCTCAGCGCGCCAGAGGGCCGGTCCTCGGTAGTGGTTCTCGGATAAGCCAGATCGTGCGCAACGTCGCATCACGGCAAATGCCGAGGGCTTCGATCGAAGACCGGTCGGCAGCGTCCGCCCATAAGTTGGGCGCGGAATGCTCCGCTGGCGGCGGGCTCACGCGGGACCTCACCTGAGGAGGTCTCACCCTATGGAGGGTGTGCACACCGCCGAAGCCGTTATCGATAACGGCGAGTTCGGCGTTCACAGAATCAAATTCGAGACCGGTCGCCTGGCTAAGCAGGCATCCGGCTCATCAGTCGTTACCCTGGACGAGGAGACGATGGTGCTCTCCGCGACGACGGTATCGAAGCATCCCAGGGAGAACCTGGACTTCTTCCCGCTGACAGTCGACGTGGAAGAGCGAATGTACGCGGCGGGCCGGATACCCGGCTCGTTTTTCCGTCGCGAGGGCCGTCCGTCCGAAGACGCGATCCTGACCTGCAGGCTGATTGACCGACCGCTCCGGCCGACGTTCGTCAAGGGCTTGCGCCACGAGGTGCAGATCGTTGAGACGATCCTGGCGCTGCACCCCGAGCATCTCTACGACGTTGTTGCGATCAATGCCGCATCGCTATCGACCCAGCTGTCCGGATTGCCCTTCGCCGGGCCGATCGGCGGTGCCAGGGTCGCCCTCATCAAGGGGCAGTGGGTTGGCTTCCCGACGCACCCGCAGCTCGAGGAGGCGACCTTCGACATGGTCGTCGCCGGGCGGGTTCTTGAGGACGGCGACGTCGCGATCATGATGGTGGAGGCCGAGTCCACGCCGACCACGCTGCGGCTGATTGCCGACTCCTCGAGCGGCGCGGTCGGGCCGACCGAGGAAGTCGTTGCCGAAGGCCTGGAGGCGGCCAAGCCTTTCATCAAGACTCTCTGCGAGGCTCAGCTGCGCGTCGCCGCTCAGGCGGCGAAGGAGACGGCCACGTTCCCGACCTTCGCTGACTACCAGCCCGACATTTACGAGGCGGTAGCCGCGGAGGCGACAGGTGAGCTGGCCGCGGCCCTAACGATCGCGGGGAAGCAAGAGCGCGGTAGCGAGACCGACAGGATCCAGAACACGGTGACCGAGCGCGTCGCCGCGAAGTTCGAAGGCCGCGAGGGCGAGATCTCCGGCGCCCTCCGGGCGCTGACCAAGAAGCTGGTCAGGGAGCGAATCGTGAGGGACGGTGTGCGGATCGACGGCCGAGGCATCGCCGACATCAGGCAGCTTTCCGCCGAGGCCGGCGTGATCCCGAGGGTCCACGGTTCTGCGCTGTTCGAGCGCGGCGAGACCCAGGTGCTGGGCGTGACCACGCTGAACATGCTCCGGATGGAGCAGATGATCGACACGCTCAATCCCGAGCGGACCAAGCGCTACATGCACAACTACAACATGCCGCCCTATTCGACCGGCGAGACCGGCCGGGTCGGCTCGCCCAAGCGGCGCGAAATCGGCCATGGAGCGCTCGCTGAGCGTGCGCTGGTCCCGGTGCTGCCAACGCGCGAGGAGTTCCCTTACGCGATCAGGCAGGTGTCTGAGGCCATCGGCTCGAACGGTTCGACGTCCATGGGCTCGGTCTGCGCGTCGACGATGTCGCTGCTGGACGCGGGCGTGCCGCTGAAGGACATGGTGGCCGGTATCGCCATGGGGCTGATTCACGAGGGCGGCAGCTACGTCACCCTGACCGACATCCTGGGCGCCGAGGACGCCTTCGGCGACATGGACTTTAAGGTCGCCGGCACCAAGGATGTGATCACTGCCCTGCAGCTCGACACCAAGCTGGACGGCATTCCCGCCTCCGTGCTCGGGGCGGCGCTCAAGCAGGCTAGGGACGCGCGCCTGACCATCCTCGATGTCATGCGCGAAGCCATTAACGCTCCCGCCGACATGAGCGAGAACGCGCCGCGGATTATCACCGTCAAGGTCCCGGTCGACAAGATCGGCGAGGTCATCGGCCCGAAGGGCAAGATGATCAACTCGATCCAGGAGGACACGGGCGCCGAGATCACCATCGAGGACGACGGCACCATCTACATCGGCGCCACCGACGGCACCTCGGCGGAGGCCGCGCGGTCGGCGATCAACGCGATCGCCAACCCGCACGTGCCCGAGCTCGGCGAGCGGTTCCTGGGCACCGTCGTGAAGACGACGACGTTCGGCGCCTTCATCTCGCTGCTGCCCGGCAAGGACGGCTTGCTGCACATCACGCAAATCCGGAAGCTGCACGGCGGCACCAGGATCGAGAACGTCGACGACGTCATCAAGGTCGGCGACAAGATCCAGGTTGAGATCCGCGAGGTCGACGACCGCGGCAAGCTCTCGCTCGTTCCTGTCGAGGTGGTCGAGCGCGAGGCGGCCGGCGAGGACCTCAGCGGTGGTGCTGACCGTGGCGACCGTGACCGCGGCGATCGCGGTGACCGGGGTGAGCGCCACAGGGACAGGGGCGACCGGGGCGATCGCGGGCGCGGCGGTGAGCGCAGGGGCGGTGGTGACCACTTCCGCACCAGGCACCGCGACCGCGAGTCCGGCAACTCATGACGGCTGCATCGGACAGTTCGAGGGAGTCGACCCGGGCTGGCACGGGCACCGAGCGGTTGGCCGATGGCGAGAGTGTCGTCTACCGCACGGTGCTGCCTGGTGGCCTGCGGGTCATCACAGAGTCGCTGCCCGCGGTGCGCTCGGCGTCCTTCGGGATCTGGGCCGGGGTCGGTTCCCGCGACGAAGACCTCCGCCATGCGGGCGCCACGCATTACCTAGAGCACCTGCTGTTCAAGGGCACGCAGCGGCGGACCGCGCTGGACATCTCCGCGGCTATCGACGCGGTAGGCGGCGAGCTCAACGCCTTCACGGCGAAGGAGTACACGTGCTACTACGCCCGTGTGCTCGACGCCGACCTGCCGCTGGCTGTCGACGTCCTCTCGGACATGGTGACCGGTTCGCTGCTCGAGCCCAACGAGGTCGAGGCTGAGCGCTCGGTGATCCTGGAAGAGATCGCCATGACCGATGACGATCCTTCCGACACCGCGCACGAGGCGTTCGGCTGGCAGCTATTCGGGGATACCCCGCTTGGCCGGCCGATCCTCGGCACGGTCGCCTCGATCAACGCGATCACGCGTGAGCAGATCGCCGAGCACTACGTGGCTAGGTACGGTCCCGAGAACCTGGTGGTGGCGGCCGCGGGCCGGCTGGATCATGAGGAGATCGTCGCGCTCACGGCTGACTGCTTCGCACCCTTGCTGCGGAGCGAGGCTCCGCCTGCGCCGCCCAGGCTGCCCGGACCCGCGGGATCCGATGTCGGCTCAGGAACGGGCGTGCGGCTCGTCTCGCGTCCGATCGAGCAGGCCAACCTGGTGCTCGGCTGTGCCGGGCTGTCGCGGACCGACGACCGGCGGTTCTCGCTCGGGGTGCTGAACGCCGCGCTTGGCGGCGGCATGTCGTCCCGGCTGTTCCAGGAGATCAGGGAGAAGCGCGGGCTGGCCTACTCCGTCTACAGCTTCAGTTCTCAGCACGCCGACATTGGCGTCTGGGGCATCTATGCCGGCTGCCTGCCGGCCAAGGCGGACGAGGTGCTTAGCATCTGCACGGAAGAGATCGCTAAGGTCTGCGATGCTGGTCTGACCAAAGAGGAGCTAGACCGCGGCAAGGGGCAGCTGCGCGGCTCGATCGTACTGGGCCTGGAGGATCCGGCTTCGAGGATGACCAGGATCGGCAAGTCCGAGCTCGTGTACCCAGATCTCGAGCCGGTCGATGAGATCTTGGCCAGGATTGAGGCGGTGACCCTGGACGATGTGCGCGAGGTGGCGCGGGAAGTGCTCGCGCAACCTAAGGCGCTCGCCGTTGTGGGTCCGTACGACGACGCCGACTCGTTCGCGGCGGCCACAGCCGCCTGACCGGAATGGGGAGCACGGTGATCAAGGTCGGAGTGCTCGGAGCCAAGGGGCGGATGGGGTCGCTGGTCGCTCAGACCGTGCGATCAGCTGATGACCTCGAACTGGTCGCAGAGGTCGATGTTGAGGACCCGCCTGACGCGCTCAAGGGGTCCGACGTCGTGGTGGACTTCACCAGTCCGGTTGGCGTGCTCGACAACATGGCTTGGTGCGTCCAGGCTGGCCTGTCGATGGTGGTCGGCACGTCCGGCTTCGACGGCCCCAGGCTCGGCGAGGCGGAGCGCATCGTTGACTCTGCCGGAGCTGTGGAGGCGGCCAAGCCCCGCCTCCTCGTTGTCCCCAATTTCTCCGTCGGCGCGGTTCTGATGATGAAGTTCGCCGAGCAGGCCGCGAGATTCTTCGAGTCGGCGGAGATTATCGAGCTGCATCACGCGGGCAAGATCGATGCACCGTCAGGGACCTCCGCCAGGACGGCGGCGATGGTCGCGGCCGCGCGGTCGGCCGCCGGCCTCGGGCCGGGTCCCGACGCCACGAGCACCGAGCTGGAAGGCGCGCGTGGTGCCGTCGTTGACGGGGTACATGTGCACTCAGTACGACTGCCCGGTTTGGTAGCGCACCAGGAGGTGCTGCTGGGCGGGCACGGGGAGACGCTGACGATCAGGCACGACTCGCTGGACCGGGCATCGTTCATGCCGGGCGTCCTGATCGCCGTCCGGGGTATCGGATCGCTGCCGCCTGGTCTGACCATCGGGTTGGAGGGCCTGCTCGGCCTCGGCTGAGCGAGGCAAGCGAGCCTGCGGCTCGGAATGCCGCCCGGTCGTGCCGCGATGAAGGGGGTAGCAGGTGCGGTTCATCCTCAATGTGATCTGGCTGGTGCTCTGCGGGATCTGGATGGCGATCTTCTGGGTACTTGCCGGGATCGTCGCGTTCATCCTGATCATCACCATCCCGTTCGGTGTCGCGGCATTCAGGATCGCGAACTACGTACTCTGGCCATTCGGACGAACCACCGTCCCGCGCCCGGAAGCCGGTGTCGCATCACTGATCGGCAACATCGTGTGGATCATCCTGTTCGGCTGGGAACTGGCCCTGGCGCACTTGGTCACCGGCATCGTCTTGTGCCTGACGATCATCGGCATTCCGCTTGGCCTTGCGAGTTTCAAGCTGATCCCGATCTCACTGCTGCCACTCGGAGTGCAGATCGTGGACGCCGACGAGGTCAGATCGTCGTCGCCGGCCTATTAGAGGGCGCCGACCGCGGTGACCCAGATGACGGCCTCGCCTGCGTCGTCAGAACCTGCCAGGTCAACCTCGGCCGAGAACCCCCAGTCGTGGTCGCCCCTCGGATCGTCGAAGATCTGGCGCACCCGCCACACGTCCTTATCGGAGTCGTCGATGATCAGCATCGCGGGTCCGCGGGCGTTGGCTCCGGTGCCGATGTCGTCGTGCTCGGCGAAGTACGGCTCGAGGGCATCGGCCCATGCGTCCGCGTTCCAGCCAGCCTCGTCGTCCAGCTCTCCGAGCTCGTCCCACCGCTGCAGCGCGGCGAGCTCCACCCGACGGAACAAGGCATTGCGGACCAGGACCCGGAACGCCCTGAGGTTGCCTGTCACCGCCGGAGGCCGCTCGTCCAGCTGGTCAGCCGTGATCGCCTCGGCCGCTTCGGGATTCGCCAGCCGCTCCCACTCATCCAGCAGGCTGGAGTCGACCTGCCTGACCATCTCGCCCAGCCATTCGATGAGGTCGGTCAGCTCCTCGGTCTTGGCTTCGTCGGGCACGCTCTGGCGCAGCGCCTTGTAGGCGTCGGCCAGGTAGCGCAGCAACAGGCCCTCTGACCTGGCCAGGCCGCACCAGGCGATGTACTCGGTGAACGTCATGGCCCGCTCGAACATGTCCCTGGCGACCGACTTCGGCGCCAGCTCGTAGTCGGCGACCCACGGGTGGCCTTGCCGGTAGATCTGATAAGCCGACTCGAGCAGGTCAGCGAGCGGCTGCGGGTAGCTGACGTCCTCGAGCAACACGGTCCTGGTCTCGTAGTCCAGGCCCTCGGCCTTCATCTCAGCGACCGCCTCGCCGCGCGCTCTGAAGAGCTGCGCGGACAGCACGGGCCTGGGGTTGTCCAGAGTCGACTCAATCACCGAGAGCACATTGAGCGGGTACTCGGGCGCGGTCACGTCGAGCAGCTCGATGGCCGCGAGGGCGAGCGGCGAGAGCGGTTGGTTCAGCGCGAAATCTTCCTGCAGATCGACGGTGAGCCTGGCCAGACGGCCCTGTTCGTCGGGTTCGGCCAGCCGTTCCACGACGCCGCCGGCCAGCAGCGCACGGTAGATCTGGATCGCCGTATGAATGTGCCTGCGCTGAGCCGGGCGCTCCTCGTGGTTGTCGGTCAGCAGGTGGCGCATCGACGCGAAGCAGTCGCCCGGCCGGCTGATCACGTTGAGCAACATCGCGTGGCTGACTTTGAAGCTCGATCGCAGCGCCTCCGGCTCGGCGGCGACCAGCCGGTCGAACGTCGGCTGGCCCCAGGAGACCATGCCGGGCGGTGGCTTCTTGCGGACGAACTTGCGGCGCTTCTTCGGGTCGTCGCCCACCTTGGCGAGCGCGCGCTCGTTCGCGATGACGTGCTCGGGCGCCTGGACCACGACCATGCCGGCGTCATCGAAGCCGGCGCGGCCAGCACGCCCGGCGATCTGATGAAACTCCCTGGCCTGGAGCAGCCGGGTGACGGTGCCGTCGTACTTGCTGAGCGAGGTCAGCAGCACGGTGCGAATCGGCACGTTGATCCCGACGCCGAGGGTGTCCGTGCCGCAGATCACCTTGAGCAGACCGGCCTGCGCGAGCGTCTCGACCAGGCGCCGGTAGCGCGGCAGCATACCGGCGTGATGCACTCCGATGCCGTGCCTGACCAGCCTGGACAGAGTCTTGCCGAAACCGGCGGTGAACCGGAACCTGCCGATCAGCTCGGCGATCGCGTCCTTCTCAGCGCGGCTGCAGACGTTGATGCTCATGAGCGCCTGTGCCTGTTCGATGGCGGCGGCCTGGGTGAAATGGACGACGTAGATCGGCGCCTGCTTGGTCTCCAGAAGCTCGGTGATCGTCTCGTGCAGCGGATCGAGCACGAACCTGAACGTGAGCGGCACCGGCCTCTCGGCCGACTTCACGACCGCGGTCGGGCGTCCGGTGCGCCTGGTGAGGTCCTGCTCGAACCTCGTCACGTCGCCGAGGGTGGCTGACATCAGCAGGAACTGAGCCCTGGGCAGCTCGATCAGCGGCACCTGCCACGCCCAGCCGCGCTCGGGGTCGGCGTAGTAGTGGAACTCGTCCATGATCACCAGGTCGGCGTCGGCGTCCGCGCCGTCCCGCAGCGCGATGTTTGCGAGCACCTCGGCGGTGCAGCAGATGATCGGAGCCTCGGCGTTCACGCTGCCGTCGCCCGTCATCATGCCGACGTTGGCCGGCCCGAAGACGTCGCACAGGGCAAAGAACTTCTCCGAGACCAGCGCCTTGATCGGCGCGGTGTAGAAGCTGCGGTCGCCGACGGCGAGAGCGGCGAAATGCGCAGCCGTCGCGACCAGGCTCTTGCCCGACCCGGTCGGCGTGGACAAGATGACGTTCGCGCCTGAGACGATCTCGATCAGCGCATCGTCCTGATGCGGGTACAGGTTCAGACCCTGGCTCTGCGCCCACTCGTTGAAGGTCGCGTAGAGAGCGTCCGGATCCGCGGTCTCCGGAACCAGGTCGGTTAGCAACATGATCTATCCATGGTGCCAGTTCTCGCCGGCTGGCCAGACCGCCTCGGTGCGGGCGCGGCGCCGGCGAGGGCCCGAGGTGTCCCTGTGACGAGTTAGGTTGGGTCCATGTGCCGAAGCATCAAGACCCTGCGTGAGCCTTACACCGAGCAGGTCACCACCGAGGACGTGCAGGCTGCCGCGCTGCAGTACGTACGGAAGATCAGCGGATTCCGCGCGCCCGCGGCGCACAACGCCGAGGCTTTCCAGGCGGCGGTCGACGCGGTATCGCAGGCCACAGCCGACCTTCTGGACCGGCTTGAGGTGCGCCCGGCGCCGAATCGCCCAGCGCCGGGGGGCGCCGGCAAAGGATCGGTGCGCTCACCGCGGCCGCCCCAGTCCGCGCGCCCGGCCCGCACCGGTTAACGGGCAAGCACTGGCCCGAATAACCGGCCCATTGTGCTGGCGTTCCTGATCAGAAGCGAGTCCGGAGGCACCAGGTCGAGGCCGTCGGGGTCATTGAGATATCCGGGTGCCCGGCCCGCTACGCCGGTATGGCCGTACTGCCACACGATGCGATTGTTTGCCGGGTTGATAACCACGATCCTGTGGTTGTAGTCATCGTTAAGCAGGACGTAGCCGTTGGGAAGCGCGATCGCCAATGACGGCTTGTTGAGCCCGCCGCGCCGCCAGAGCAGCTTGCCGCCAGGCGTGAACTCCACGACCTGACCGGGATCTGAGTAGTCGACCGTCAGGTAGCGCCCCGGTGCGACCTGGATCGTATCCGACGGGTAGAGGACACCAGGCGGGTTCGTCGACCATTGCACATGGCCGTCCAGGCCGATGCCGTTTGCCCAGTCACCATTGATCTCGGTCACGACGTAGCCGCCGTTGGTCATGGGGAACGCCCCGTTCGGGCTCCCGAAATGTCGCGGCGGATCGTGCAGGCACACGTTGCTGGACTGACCGATAACCTGCGCTGGCCGGTGCGCTGGCGGGTTGATGAGAATGATCCGGCAGTTCTTGATGTCCGCGGCAATGATGTCCCCGCCCGGCAGCAGGAGCGCGTCGTCGGGGTTATTGACCCGGTTCGGGCCCATGCCGGGCGTGCCAGGCTTGCCGTAGCGGTAGACGATCTTGCTGGTGGCGACGCTGATTACGCTGATGACCTGGTCATCTTCCTGCGTGGCGATGATGTACCGGCCGTCGGGGGAGAAGAACGCGTCGTCTGGCACCCGGAATGTCTGCCCGGCCTTCAGGTCCCCAGGCCGCGGGAAGACCCATCGGATCCTGCCTTGCGGATCGATGATCACCAGCCGGTTGTTCTGGTGGTCGGCGACCAGGACGTCGGCGGGCAGAGCCGCCGGCTTGGACCCTCGCGCGAGATGCCCGGCGCCGGAGACCGGAGCCAGCCAGGGCGCGGCCGGGTCCGAGACCCAGTGCGGAGTCACGCGCAGCGCGGTCACCTCCGGCATCGCGCGGGTTCCGTCGGTCCCGCCGATCAGGTAGGCGGTGCGTCCGACGACGGCGCTGGCAGCGTGGGCGAGCGGCATGGGCAGCGACCCCGCGGCTCGCACCGCGCCCGTCTGCGGGTCGATGAGCTGCAGCGCATTGCTGGCGGAGCCCGCGCCCCGTCCCGCCCCGCTGGACAGGTTGCCTCCGGCGAGCACGATCTGATGGTCGAGCACGAACATGCTTGCCGCTGCCAGGGCCCTGGGCAGGCGGCCGATGACCTTAGCTTGCCGGGTGCGCGGATCAACGCGCTGGATCGCGTCAGTGGGCCCCGTCGCAGTCATGCCGCCGGCAATCAACAACTGGCCGTCCCATGCGACCGCGCTGGCGTAAGCAACAGGAACCGCCAGCTTGGCCGCAAGGCTGAAATGAGAGCCATCGGTTGTCGCGAGGATGGCCGCGTCCGGATGACCGGATTTGCCGCCGCCGATCAGATACGTCGTGTTGCCAGCAGTCACGGCCGCCGCGCCGGCCCGCGCCGCCGGCAATGCGGTCCTGTCCCGCCCTGAACCGGGTGGTCCGACGGTCTGCACCGCGCGGGAGCTCAGTCCGCCTGATCCGCCGAACACCATCAGGCGCCCTTGAACGATCGCCGCAGCGGCGTCGCTGACCCGCGCGGGAAGCAAGCCAGCGGTTCGCTCCCGTCCGGTGCGCGGCTCCAGGCTGGTCACCGAGCGGGTCGGGCGGCCCGCTGAGTTCCCGCCGATTAGCAGTACGTGACCGCCCCTGGTAACGGCGGTGGCGCCGGTCAGTGCGGCCGGCAGCTGATATGCGGTCCAGGTCGCCCCAATCTCCAGCTGCTCGGAAGCAGCTTTCGGTTGCGGAGTCCGGTGCCTCGCGGCTGGGCCATTCTGGGCGATGCCAGTGCATGCGGTCACCAGGATCACGGTCAGCCAGGCGAGGTGCCAGGGTGACCTGATCAGCCGCTCATGGCCGGCGCGGGCATGTCCGCCCATGCGTCCGGCAGTTTGCTCGTCGACCGCGACCCCCGGGGTGCCCGCCTGTTAGCAGAGCTTCGTGAAACCGCAGATAGACGTTGTCTGTGCCCGGAGGACGCTGGCCGAAACGGCCCGCCGGCGTGCTGATCCGCCGTGTCAGGCGGTCTTGGTCTGACTAGCCTCCTCGAGCTCTAGCTCGGTGATCGAAGTTTCCCTCATCTTGAACTTCTGCACCTTGCCCGTGACCGTCATCGGGAAGTCCGGCGTAAACCTGACGTAGCGCGGGATCTTGTAATGGGCGATCTTGCCGCGGCAGTACTCTCTGACCTGATCGCCATCTAGCTCCTGACCGGGGCGCAGCCGGATCCAGGCGCACAACTCCTCCCCGTACTTCACGTCAGGGACGCCGATGACCTGGACGTCCTCGATCGCAGGGTGACTGTAGAGGAATTCTTCGACCTCGCGCGGGTAAATGTTCTCCCCGCCTCTGATCACCATGTCTTTGATCCGGCCCACGATGTTGAGGTATCCGGCCTCGTCCATCACGGCTAGGTCGCCGGTGTGCATCCACCGGGCTGAATCGATGGCTTCCGCGGTTTTGGCCGGCTCGTTCCAGTAGCCCAGCATCACCGAATAGCCGCGGGTGCACAGTTCGCCTGGGCTGTTCCTGGGCAGCACGCGGCCGGTCTCAGGATCGGTAACCTTGACCTCGACGTGCGGATGAACCCGGCCGACGGTCGAGACCCGGCGGTCCATGTCGTCGTCGGCGGTGGTCTGGGTAGATACCGGTGAAGTCTCGGTCATCCCGTAGCAAATCGTCACCTCGGTCATGTGCATCTCGCTGACGACCCGCTTCATCACCTCGACCGGGCACGGCGAGCCGGCCATGATGCCAGTCCGCAGGCTGGACAGGTCATAGCTGCCGAAGTCAGGCAGCGCGAGCTCGGCGATGAACATGGTCGGCACCCCGTACAGCGAGGTGCACCGCTCCTGCTGGACGGCGCGCAGCGTCTCGGCCGGATCGAACCCGGGTGCCGGGATCACGATGCAGGCGCCGTGCGTCGTGCAGGCAAGGTTGCCGAGGACCATGCCGAAGCAGTGGTAGAACGGCACCGGGATGCAGACCCGGTCGTCGGCGGTGTACCGGCAGCCCTCGCCGATGAACAGCGCGTTGTTGAGAATGTTGTGGTGCGACAGCGTCGCGCCTTTCGGGAAGCCCGTCGTGCCGCTCGTGTACTGGATGTTGATCGGGTCGTCAAAGGACAGGCTGGCCTCGCGTTCGGCCAGCGGCTCGCTGTCGGCTCCGCGTGCGGTGCCGATAGCCTGACCGGCTTCGAACAGGCCGTCCCAGGCCGGGGTGCCGAGGAAGATGACGTCTTCCAGTTCGGTCAGCTCTGGCCTGACCTCCTCGATCATTGCCCGGTAGTCGCTCGTCTTGAAGCGCTCGGCGCTGACGAGCACCCGCACACCTGACTGGCGCAAGGCGAAGCTGAGCTCATGACTGCGGTACGCGGGGTTGATGTTGACCAGGATGATCCCGGCCTTGGCGGTCGCGTACTGGAGCTGAACCCATTCGGCGCAGTTGGGTGCCCAGATGCCGACCCGGTCACCCGCCGCCAGCCCGGCAGCGATCAGGCCGCGGGCGAGCGTATCGGTCTCGGCGTCGAACGCTGCGTACGTCCAGCGCCTGCCCGTCGGCACGTCGACCAGAACCTCGGCGTCCGGGTGGGCAGCGGCGATCCGCCCCAGGTTCGCACCGATCGTCTCGCCCAGCAGCGGGCTGGCTGAGGCGCCATGACTATAGGACAGCGTCGCTTCGGAGGACATTGCCGATCCCTTCGCAGGCTGATGCACCCCATCGTGCCCCGTTCTGCCGGGTCGTGTGAAGGTCAGCCCGCGGGCGGCAGGCAGGGATGATGCCGGACAGCACGAGAGGGGATTATTGTGATGATTGCAGGATTCGATGAAAGTTGACCGGAGCGACACGTGGTCCTGTTGGTCATCTGGCTGATCGCCGCCGCCGTGCTGGCGGTGGCCGAGATGGTCACAACCACGCTCGCGCTTGGCCTCGTCGCCATCGGTGCGCTGGCCGGCGCTCTGACCGAAGTCGCTGGCGGGCCCCCGCTCGCGCAGCTCGCCGTCTTCGTCGCAGTCTCGCTGGCAGGGATCGTGCTGATCAGGCCCATTGCGCTCCGGCGGCTGCAGCGCAGGTCCACCTTCCGCACTGGAACTGCCGCCCTTGTCGGCCAGACCGGCTACGTGCTCGCTGACGTATCGCCGCACGCGGGGCTGATCAGGATCGGCGGCGAGGAATGGTCGGCGCGCCCATATGACGAAGCCTCGGTCATTCCAGCCGGGTCGACGGTCGACATCCTGCAGATCAAGGGCGCCACTGCCCTTGTTCATCAAAGGGAGTAAAGATGCCGTCAGGTGCCGTGGTCTTGCTTGTCGTGGCCGTCGTCGTCGTTGTGCTGGTGATCGTTTTCCTGAGCCGATCAATCTGGCTGGTTCCCCCGGCCCGGGCTCGTAACGTGGAGCGGCTTGGCCAGTTCCACAAGACACTCGTCCCTGGTCTGCACCTGGTCATCCCGATGATCGACCGGGTCAAAGACCTCATCGACCTGCGCGAGCAGGTGGTCTCGTTCACCGGTCAGCGGGTGATCACTGAGGACAACGTCGTCGTCTCCATCGACACGGTGCTGTTCTTCCAGGTCACCGACCCGCGTGCCGCCGACTACGAGATCGTCAATTACATCCAGGCGATAGAGCAGCTTGCCGCGACGATGCTGCGCAGCGTCATCGGCAGCATGGACCTCGAGCAGACGCTGACATCGCGAGACAAGATCAACACACTGCTGCGCGGAGTGCTCGACGACGCATCAGGCAAGTGGGGGATTCGCGTGACCAGGGTCGAGATCCGGTCGATCGACCCGCCGCAGTCAATCAAGGACGCGATGGAGAAGCAGCTCAAGGCCGAGCGGGAGAAGCGGGCCGCGATCCTGCACGCGGAGGGCTTGCAGCAATCTCAGATCCTCACCGCGGAGGGCGACAAGCGCGGCGCGATCCTGCGGGCTGAAGGCGAGAAGCGGTCGGCGATCCTGCGGGCCGAGGGCCAGGCCGAGGCAATCTCGACCGTCTTTGAGTCCATCCATGCCGGAGATCCAGATCCCAAGCTCCTTGCCTACCAGTACCTGCAGACCCTCCCGCAGCTAGCGCAGGGCGAAGGCAACACGGTCTGGATGATCCCGAGCGAGCTCACCGGGGCGCTCAAGCTGCTGAGCTCAGCGTTCTCAGGTGAGGACAGCCAGGAGCCGCTAGGGGTTCCCCGCCGGCCCAGCATGGTCAAGAAGGCCGATGCTGAGCTTGCCGGCCGCACCCTTCCCCGGCAGGAATCAGGGCCTGACAGCTAGGCCGACGGTCAGCAGCAGACCGAAGGCCATCTGCAGGCGGCCGGTCTGGCCGAGTACGGCGATCAGGCCGCGACCGGTCGTGGCCTGCAGGACGTGCCTCACCGGCCCGATCGCGAGCGGCACGGCCGCCAGCGTGATCAGCGCGAGCGGTGCGACCGATGCCGTCGCGGCCGCGACGGCGAACGGCACTCCTACGCACAGCGTGTAGAGCACCCTGGTGCGCTGATCGCCCAGGACAACTGCGAGCGTTCTCTTGCCTGTGACCTCGTCGGTCGGGATGTCTCTCAGGTTGTTGATGAGCAGCAGGGCGCAGGCCAGCAGGCCGACGGGAACTGACGCCGCGGCCGCGAGCCAGGTCAGGCGCTCCATCTGAACGTACGCGGTTCCCATGACCGCTCCGACGCCGAAGAAGGTGAAGACCGAGACCTCGCCGAACGCGCGGTATCCGTACGGCCGGCTGCCGCCCGTGTAGAACCACGCGGCGGCGATGGCGGCGGCGCCGAGCAGGAGCAGCCACCACGAGACGACGGCAGCGAGGATCAGGCCAGCCAGACCCGCGACGAAAAAGCTCGCCAGCGCCGCGAACAGCACCTGCCGGGGCGTTGCCAGCCCTGATCCGACCAGCCTGACCGGGCCGACCCGCCGCTCGTCTGTGCCGCGGATGCCGTCGCTGTAATCGTTGGCGTAGTTGACGCCGACCTGCAGGGCAAGCGCGACGATCAGAGCCAGGCAGGCACGCCAGGCGATGAAATCCCCGTATCCGGCTGCCACGCCGGTCCCGACAGCAACGGGAACGATGGCGGCGGGCAGCGTGCGGGGCCTTGCTCCCGCCACCCAGTCTCGTGCCGCGGTCATGACCTGCCTTGTGTGCCTTCTGGACGGAAGTGTCAGACTAGCCGGACCAGCGACCCGCCAAGAGATCAGGCCTCACCGCAACGGCGGCAGAGCGCGGGCCGCCGCGGCCAGCACCATCGCGATCTGGCTGCTGTTCAGGCGGTGCCTGGCAACCGCCTTGGTCTCACGCCGGAAATACACGCCCACGCGGCTGCCGTCGAAGACATCGACGCCTTTCACCTTCATGATCACCCACGAAGTGCTGGGGCCGTACAGCACCATTGCCGGTCGCACGCGAACTCGCTGCCCCAGCTCAGCCGCGATCAGCTTGGCGGCGTGCTTGGCCTCGTGCACGGCGTGGTCGAACCGGCCTTCCATGCTCTCCCTGCCGTGGTAAAGCATCCCGCCCATCGCGCGCAGCGGAAGCCTGCGGTCCAGTCGCTGCGAGTCGATGGTGAACACGCCGGCCGGGCCGACGACGACATGATCGATGATGTGACTCGTGCCGGGAATGCGGCGGGCGTGCAGGGCCATGTAGCCGGAAGCCTGCAGCACGCGCAGGCGGCGCCTGGTAAACCGCTGCGCTGAGGTAACCCTGACGCCGGCCGGCACGACGGCCGCGGTCTTGGACCGGAAGACGGAGTCCGCGGCGATATAGATCACGGCGGCAGTAAGCCCGATCCGCCAGTTCAGCCCGATCGTGAATCCGACGAGGAGCATGAACGCGACGACCGCCCTGATGATCCACACCCGCAGCCTGGGATCGTTGCGCAGATGCGGGTTGACGAGCGGTCTGGTCGTCAGAGGGCGGTTGAGGGAATTCGCGAGCGCTCGGTTGTGCCTCGAACGGCCTGGCTCTTGAGCTGGCGATTCGGCGGCGGGGGTCTCAGCGCCGTTGCCGCCGAGCAGCCCTGGCCCTTTCCGCTGCGGCGCTGGCGCGGATTTCGTCATGCGCACCGTGGTCGGCTGGGATGTTTGTGCCTGGCTGCCGTCAGCGGCCAGGGTGATCGGTTCTGGGGTCGGCATGTCAGCGGCGCGTTTAGTTCCGCCAATACTCGAGAGTTGTGCTGCCGGCCCGGATTCTTCTGCCTGGTCCTTGCCGAACAATCCGCGCAAGCCATTGCGCTCGTCGGCGCGCTGCGCCGGCTGGCCGGGCGGATCCGCCGCGTCCGGTTCCACATCCCGAGGGTAGCCGATCCATTGCCACGTGAACACGCGCCTGGCGGCCCGTGGAATGCCCGGTCAGGTGGGCTGGACGGCCTCAGCCGCGCCGTCTACTGTTCGGTAACGTGACAGATATTCATGAAATGACCGCGCTCGAACTCGCATCCTCGATCGCGGACGGGCAGCTATCCCCGGTCGAGGTCACCGACCACTACCTCGACCGGATCGACCGCCTCAACGCCGAGACCGGCGCCTTCTACACCGTGACCGCCGACCTTGCCAGGGAGCAGGCCGCAGTCGCTGACAAGCTTGTCATCGAGAACCGCCGGGCTGGCGCACAGGCGCAGGCGCTGCCGCCGCTGACCGGCGTGCCGATTCCGATCAAGGACTTGAACATGGTCGCCGGCGTTCGGATGACGCTCGGTTCGACCATCTTTGCTGACAACGTCGCAACCGAGGACGACTACGTCGTCGCCGAATTGCGCAAGGCGGGCATCGTCATTACGGGCAAAACGGCGACGCCCGAATTCGGGCTGCCGTGCTACACCGAGACCAAGATCGGCCCGCCCGCCCGCACTCCATGGGACCTGACCAGGTCGGCGGGCGGCTCGAGCGGTGGCGCCGGGGCGGCTGTGGCGGCGGGAATGGCCCCCGCCGCTCAGGGCAGTGATGGCGGCGGGTCGATCAGGATCCCGTCCAGCGTGTGCGGGCTGTTCGGGATCAAGCCGAGCCGCGGCCGGATCTCGGGTGGTCCGCTGCTTCCTGACCTCACCGGGCTGTCGACGGACGGGCCGCTGGCGCGAACAGTCGAGGACGCGGCGGCGTTGCTCGACGCGATGACGTGCAATTATCCGGGCGACATGTACTTCATGCCGCCGCTGCCCCAGGGCGAGACCTTCCTCGGGCACGCCCGCCGCGAGCCGGGCAAGCTGCGGATCGGGCGATCGATGGTTAACGTGGTGCCCGGCGCTGCCGTGCACGACGACTGCGCCGCCGCGTATGAGGACGCGAGCAAGCTCCTGGCCGAGCTCGGGCACGAGATCGAGGATGTGGAGCTGCCGTTCGGTTCGGACGCTGTTCCCATGTTCGAGCTGCTCTGGTACTCGATGGCGACGCTGGCTCCGCTCGAACCCGCGCAGGAGGACCAGCTGCTCCCGCTGACTCAGTACCTGCGCGGGCGCGGAATGAAGGTTACGGCGAGCGAGCTGATCTTCGCCCAGGCGTACCTGCAAGCCGTGATGCGGCCGGCGATGGCGGCGCTGAACAAGTACGACGCGTTCCTGAGCCCGACGCTGGCCTCGCCGCCTGTTCCGGTCGGGTACTTCGACGAGGTCGACCCGGCCGAAAACTTCGAGCGGCAGAAGAGGTTCACGCCGTACACGGCGCTCTACAACATTTCCGGCCAGCCGGCCGTAAACCTGCCGCTGTACTGGAACGCCGATGACCTGCCGATCGGGGTCATGCTCGCCGGCCGGCTGGGAGACGAGGCGACGCTTATCTCCCTGTCGGCGCAGATCGAGGCGGCGCGGCCGTGGCGGGACCGGCATCCGCCGATCTGGTGATGACGGGCGTTTATTTCTGATCAGGCCGGAGGCGCCCGATCAGGTGCCGGTGTGGTAAAGCCTGATCGGTGAAATGGCCACGGATTCTGGTCGGAGGAATCCGATCGGACGTGGGGTCCTACCATCGGATCCGAGCATTGCTCACCATGCGTAGCCGAGATTGCACGCATGGTAATCGAGCGTTTCCCGGGCCGCGGCCCGGTGATGGCCGGGATCCGGGGGTAATCGCGTGGTGCCGATACATCGGCGCTGGCGGCTGATTCGCCAGATCAGCAACGGCGTGGCGGCCGCCTGCGTTGCGGCAGCCGTTCTCGTGCTGTGCGCGGCCGGCATCCACGGATCTCCAGCGATCGGCCGCGCGCTCGATCCCGGACATGGAGCGTGGGTGCCCGCAGCGGACGCTCAGCTGCCGAAGCCGGAGGTTCTCGCGGCGGCGGGACTCACCGGCCCAACGCTGGTCTCGTTCGACCCTCAGGGCATCGCGTCGGTGCAGGCAGGGCGCCTGACGGACGCGATGGTTGCGCTCGGATACCTGCACGCTAGGTTCCGGCTGACTCAGTTGGATCTGCAGCGCCGCGTGGCCGAGGGCCGGCTCTCGCAGCTGGTCGGCGCCAGCGGACTGGCATCGGATGAGTTCGAGCTGCGGCTCGGGCTGCTACGAACGGCCAGGCAGGAATGGGCCGCGATGCCAATGAACTCCCTGGGCGCGCGATTGCTGATCGCCTACGCACGAGGTGTCAACGACTACCTGGCCGCGCTGCGCGGCGACGGGCAATGGCCAACCGAGTTCTCGTTGGCGGGCGTCTATCCCGCTCGCTGGACGCCGGTGGACAGCCTGGCGGTTCAGGGCTACCTGGCCCAGCAGCTCGACTACACGACGTCGCCACTGGACTATGCGGTGCTGGCGGGCTCGCTGGGGATCAGTCGCACGATGCGGTGGCTTCCCGTGCAAGCCGCCGGGCCGCAGCATCCGTTCGACTCTGGTCCGTACCGACCCCGGCAACTCGCGCCCATCGCGCCGGCGACCGGGACAGCTTCGCAGCGGGCAGGCGGGGGCACTGCGCAGACATCCGCCGGGGTTTCGCCGGGGCCCGTGTCGCCGCCCGCGGTCACGGTCGTCCGGTCCGCTGTGGCTGCGCTCGCGTTGACCGGGAACGTTTCCGTCGGCCACGCTGCCTTGTCTTCGGTCGGGAGCGCTTGGGCGATCAACGGGGCGAAGGTTCGCGGCGGCGGCTCTATGCTGGCCGGCGCTGCGGCGCTACCCGGGTTTATGTCGTCGGGATGGTTCCAGGCTGCCATCACCGCACCCGGATACGACGTTACGGGCGTGAGCCTGCCGGGCCTGCCGGGAATCGTGATCGGTCATAACAAGCACATCGCCTGGACGCTGACCAGCGCGCAGAGCCAGTCGGCGCTGTTCTATGTCGAGAAAACCAGCCGCAGCCACCCAGGTGAATACTTCTGGCGCGGTCAATGGCGGCCGATGAGGCCGGTGCATTACGCGATTCCGGTGCGCGGCGGCCCAAGCAAGCAGCTGACGGTCGAGCTGACAACCCATGGTCCCCTCCTGAATGTGCCGCGGCCTAGCACCCCGGCGATATCGGTTCAATGGACGGGGAGCGGCGGATCGCCCGACGTTGCCGCGCTCGCTGCGATCGGTGCTGCTGCCAACTTCACGCAGTTCCATGCGGCGCTGGCGGCCTGGCACTCCCCGGCCGTGACCTTCGTCTACGCCGATCGCGGGGGGAATATCGGCGCGATGGCGGCAGGCAGTTTCCCGGTCGTGGCGCACGGGACTCCCTGGCTGCCCATGCCCGGAACCGGAGCTGACGACGTCGCGGGGCTGATCTCGTACGCGGCGCTCCCGCTCAGCTACAACCCGCCGGGCCATGTTGTCGCGGCCGCCGGTCAGCGGCCCGTCGGTGGCACATACCCGTACTACCTGGGGACATCCTCGAACGCCCTCGACGCCGCCGATGCGGTCGGCGCCGACTACGCAGTCCTTGACCGGAGGTCGGGGATCGGTCCCGAGGGCGCCGTGGCGCTGCAGACCAGCCCGGTCGGCGAACTTGCGCGGCAGGTTGTCCCGCGATTGCTCGCCGCGCTCAAGCATGCCGACCTCAGCTCGGTGGAGCGGAAGGCCGCATCGGTGCTGCGCGGCTGGAACCATCAGATGGCGGTGGGGTCGTCCGCCGCCGCGATCTGGTCGGTGTTCTGGCCGGACTACCTGTCCGCGACATTCGGACCATGGTGGCGGGCTGGCGGAGTTCCCGTTGCCGCCGATCCGGTCGGGCTGTCAGTCTCCGCGGTTGGGTTGGCGCGGGACCTTGAGTACTGGACGATGGCCGACCGGTCGAACCCGGCGTTCAGCCCGCCCGGCGTGCAAGCGCGAACGGCGGCAACGGTGATGCGGGCGGCATTTGCCACGGCCGTGGCTCAGCTGACTGCGACCTTCCAGGACAGCCCTTCTGGGTGGCGGCTGGACGGGCTAACAGGGGAGCCCGTTGTGTATTCAGCCCAAATTCCAGTGCTCGGCTACGGCAGCAGGGCAACCGCAACGAGCCCGTGGCTGGCTAGCGAGCAGCTTCTCGGCAACGCACTCGCAGGAGCAGGCAGGCCGGCGGGCCAGGCCGGGACCGGCTGGCGGATGATCGTCCGGCTCAGCCCGCGTCCCGGCGCGATGGCGGCCGAGGGCATATATCCGGGAGGGCAGAGCGACAATCCCGCATCGGCATGGCACGACAACCTGACCACCCGCTGGCAGAACGGCGGCTACTTCGTTCTGCCTCAGGCCGGGACCCCGGTCACGGGTCGGATGCGATGGGAGTTCCTGCCTTGAAAGAGTTGGTGAGCAAGTCCGAGGCCGACCGGCTCGGCAAGCGGGGGTCCTACCGGCTAGGTGGAGTAGGGCCCGCAGCTCCCGACCGCCCGGGACCGCCGCGGCCATTTCAGATGTCGTTTCTCAGACCTCAGCACCGCGGATCGGCGGCGGCCTGGGTACTCGCAGCGTTGGCCTGCGTCGCGCTGATCGCGGGCGGGGCATTGGTCGGCGCCTGGTTCATGCCGTTCCTTGTCGGGCTGGCGACCGGCCTCATCGTGCGCTGGGCGTGGTGGCGCCTGCGGGTTACGATCCCGGCGGTGCTCGTGATGACGTGCGCTGGCTGGGGTCTTGCTCTCGCGATTCTGGTGGCAAGCGGCCAGCCGGTCGGGCCTACCGCCCGGACGATCGCGCTGGTAGCCGGGTTCGGTGACGTGGCAGCGCTCGCCGTCGCGGTCACGCTCGGAGTCAGTGCCCTGCAAGG
>DATAEH010000288.1:0-17705 GCA_036258115.1 Streptosporangiaceae bacterium | reverse complement strand
CGCTGGCGACCGTGCGACTTAGCATGATCAAGATGACCGCTGCCAGGGTTGCCAGGCTGGGCGAGAGGTAGTGGCTCGATGCTCGGATACCTGATCAGGCGCGTCGCCCAGGCGATCCTCGTCCTGTTCATAGTGACCGTGATCACCCTTGCGCTGGTCCACCTGTTCCCAGGCGGGCCGATCCGCGCCATCCTTGGACCTCGGGCCACAGTGGCGCAGGTTGCTTACTACAACCGGCTCTACGGCTTCGACAAGCCGTTCTACCTGCAGTACGTGAAGTGGGTTAGCCAGTTCTTTCAGGGCAACTTCGGCTTCTCAGTGAAGCTCAATCAGTCGGTTGCCAGTCTGATCGGCCAGGACTTGCCCAAGACCATCGTGCTCGTGGGGCTGGGCACGGTCGTCTCGCTGCTCTTCGGGATACCGCTGGGCATGTACCAGGCCGTGAAGCGCTACACCGTCGGTGACTACGTGCTCACCGGCGTCTCGTTCCTGGGGTATGCGACGCCCACTTTCTTCGTCGGCCTGCTCCTCGTCGAGTGGTTCGCGGTCGACACCCATGTCTTTCCGCCGTTCGCGCCGCAGTCGTCAACCTGGACTGGCGTACTGTCTCAGCCGCGCGCCCTGGTGTTGCCGGTGACCGCATACGCTTTCGTGCTCTATGCGCTGTGGAGCCGGTACATGCGGTCCTCCGTGATGGATAACCTCGTGCAGGACTATGTGCGGACGGCGCGGGCCAAAGGCGCAGGCGAGCGCCGGATTCTGTGGGGGCACATCTTCAGGAACTCGCTGATCTCAATCGTTACCCTGCTCGGGCTATCACTGCCGACCCTGGTTGCCGGGGCGATCTTCATCGAGGTGGTGTTCAACTATCCAGGGATGGGCCTGGCGTTCTACAACGCGGCGCTCAACGTCGATTACGAGGTGCTACTCGGGTTCACCGTGCTCGCGACGGTAGCGACGATCCTCGGGAATCTGCTGGCCGATATCGGCTACGCCATCCTCGACCCGAGAGTGAGGTACAGCTGATGTCGACCTACATTCCACCGCCGCAGGGATCGGCTCTGCCCGACCTTGTTGAACCGGACCTGGCGGGACCGGCCAGCGCCGAGGGCCTCACCGACGCCGAAGCCGCGGAGCTTGGCCTCCCGCCAACGCAGAAGTCACGCAGCCTGCTGCGCCGCGGCTGGGAGGTCTTCGCGGAGAACAAGCTCGCGCTCGCCAGCCTGATCATCGTGGTACTGATCGTCTTGTTTTGCTTCGTCGGCCCGCTGATCTATCACACGGATCAGTCGCATACGAACCTCGGCGACGTGCTGTGCCAGCCGTCTGGACAGCACCTGCTCGGCTGCGACAACGTCGGCTACGACGTGCTGGGCCGGCTCATGGTAGGCGGACAGACGTCGATCGAAGTCGGCGTGGCGGCAGCGCTCGTCGCAGTCTTGTTCGGCACGCTGTACGGCGCGCTGGCGGGCTTCATCGGCGGCTTCACCGATTCGGTGATGATGCGGCTGGTGGACGCCGGCCTGTCAATCCCGTACATCACGGTCCTGATCATCCTGTCGGTGATCTTCCACCCGAACAAGCCGGTGATGGTCTTCGTCATCGCCGTCTTCTACTGGCTGGGCGTTGCCCGGCTAGTCCGCGGCGAGACGCTGACGTTGCGAACCAGAGAGTACGTGCAGGCGGTCAAGGTTCTCGGCGGCGGCAATCGCAGGGCAATCGTCCGGCACATCGTGCCGAACGCGATCGGCACGATCATCGTCCAGGCGACGTTCGCGGTGGCCGACTCCATCATCATCCTGGCTGGCCTCGGGTTCCTCGGCCTCGGCGTCCAGCCGCCAGCGACCGACTGGGGATCGATGCTCTCCGGCGGTCTGCAGTACATCCAGAGCGCTCAGAGTTACTGGTGGCTGATCTATCCGGCCGGGGTCGCGATCATCATCACGTGCATCGCGTTCAACTTCATTGGCGACGCGCTTCGCGACGCGTTCGAGACCCGACTGCAGCGCCGCTAGAGACTGGGGGATTCGTGGCTCCGGTACTGGAGATCGAAAACCTGCACACCAACATCAAGCTCCGCCAGGGAACCGTGCACCCGGTAGATGGCGTGAGCCTGTACGTCGATCCCGGCGAGACGCTGGGCATCGTGGGCGAGTCCGGCTGCGGCAAGACCATGACAGCGCTGTCGATTATGGGCTTGCTTCCAGGCGGAGGCTCGATCGCCGAGGGGCGGATCTTCCTGGACGGGCGGCAGATCAGCGGCCTGTCCGAGGAGCAGATGCGCCGGGTCCGTGGCGACGAGATCGGGATGATCTTCCAGGATCCGCTCACGTCGCTGAACCCGACGATGACGGTGGGCAAGCAGATCGCCGAGGCGGTCCTGTTGCACCGCCAGGTCTCGAAAGATCGGGCGATGGACCGGGCGGCCGAGGTGCTTGACCTGGTCGGATTGCCCAAGCCCAAGGAGCGGCTCGACGAGTACCCGCACCAGTTCTCTGGCGGGATGCGGCAGCGCGTGATGATTGCGATGGCGCTCGCGTGCGAGCCGAAGCTCCTTATCGCCGACGAGCCGACAACCGCCTTGGATGTGACGATCCAGAAGCAGATCCTGGAGCTGATCGATGAACTGCGGCAGCGGCTGCAGATGTCGGTGGTCCTGGTGACCCATGACCTGGGCGTTATCGCCGGCCGGGCGAACCGCGTGGCGGTCATGTATGCGGGCAAGATTGTTGAGACCACCGACACCAGGACGCTGTTCGCCAACCCGCGGCACCCCTACACCGAGGCGTTGTTCCAGGCGCTGCCGGACAAGGCGGCAGAGACCGGGGAGCGGCTCTACTCGATCCCTGGCGCGCCCCCAGACCTGATGCGCCCGCCGAAGGGCTGCCGGTTCGCGGCGCGCTGCCGATATGCCACTGATCGCTGCCGGGCGGAGGAGCCGAGCCTTCTCGGCGAGACGCCCGACCATCGCTATGCGTGCTTCTTCCCGGTCGGCGAGTCCGAGAGAGGATCACGCGCCGCCCACCTGGTCGACGCTGGGCCGCCGCCGAGCATCCCGGACGAGGAATTCGCGCCGGTGGCCGACGAAGTCGTACTGTCAACGAAGAACCTGGTCAAGGACTTTCCTGTGACCGCAGGCTTCATGCAGCGCCGGGTCGGGCAGGTCAGCGCCGTCGCAGGCGTCACATTCGACATCCGGCGCGGGGAGACGTTCGGGCTGGTAGGCGAGTCCGGCTGCGGCAAGACGACAATCGGCCGGCTGATTATCGGGCTCGAGAAGCCGAGCTCGGGCGCAATCAGCTTCGAGGGGACCGATCTGGCCGGGGTATCCAGCCGTGCTTACCGACGAATGCGCCGCAAGATCCAGTACATGTTCCAGGACTCATATGCGAGCCTGGACCCGCGCATGCGGGCAGGATCAATCCTGCGCGAGCCTCTGGTGGTGCAAGGCATCGGCAACCGGCGCGAGCAGCAGCAGCGGGTCGAGGAGATGCTCGAGAACGTAGGTCTGCCCGGAGCCGCGGTGGATAAGTATCCGCACGAATTCTCTGGCGGGCAGCGCCAGCGGCTCGGATTCGCCCGGGCGCTCATGCTGGAGCCGGAGCTGATCATCGCCGACGAGCCGGTGAGCGCGCTGGATGTGTCCATTCAGGCCCAGGTGCTGAACATGATGCGCGACCTGCAGCGCAAGATGGGGCTCACATACCTGTTCATCTCGCACGACCTCGCGGTGGTCCGCTACCTGTCGAGCCACATCGGGGTCATGTACTTGGGCAAGCTAGTCGAGGTCGGTCCCGCCGATGAGGTGTACCTGACTCCGGCGCACCCGTATACGCAGGGCTTGATCGATTCGGCGCCGGTCGCTGACCCAGTGACCGAGCACGCTAAGGCGAAGTCAGGTGTCCGCGGGGAACTTCCCAGCGCGCTCACGCCACCGTCGGGCTGCAGGTTCCGCACCCGTTGTCCGCTCGCCCAGGAAATCTGCGCAGAAGTGGAGCCGCCGCTGCGTCCGTTCAGCCCGACCCAGCACCTCGCGGCCTGCCATTTCCCGCTGCAGACGCCGATGTCGGCAGAGACCGGACCGGCAATCCAGACCCCGGCTCGGTAGCACAGCGAATCACCCGAAACCACCTCTCACGCCGCGTTGCCAGGCCGCCACCTGCTGGGTAAGCCTACGCATCTGCCCGCGAGGCGAATGGGTCGATTGACCGAAGCGCCGCGCGTTCTCCGATGCCTAACGTCTCCTCATGCCAGAGAGGAGCAACGACATGAACATGCAGTACATACAGACGCTGATCATCGGAGCCGGACAGGCCGGGCTGGCGACGGGTTACCACCTCAGGCGCCGCGGCCAACCGTCGCTCATCGTCGACGCAAACCCACGCATAGGCGATAACTGGCGGCAGCAATGGGACACCCTCAGGCTCTACACGCCAGCAAAGTACAACGGGCTCCCGGGACTTCCGTTCCCGGCGCCCCGCTGGCACTGTCCGCAGAAGGACGAGGTTGGCGATTACCTGGAACAGTACGCACTGCGCCTCGACCTTCCGGTGCGGACCAGCACCCGGGTGGAGCGCCTAGAGGCGCGACCCGAAGGCGGGTACCTGGCGAAAGTCGCTGACGGGACCATCAGCTGCGACAACGTGGTTGTGGCCACTGGAACCTTCGGGCGCACGCCGAACGTTCCTTTGGTCGCCGCAGAGCTCGACCCTTCAATCCATCAGCTGCACTCCAGTCAGTACCGGCGACCCTCTCAGCTCCGTGCCGGACCGGCCCTGGTAGTTGGCGCCTCACATTCGGGCCTCGATATCGCATACGAGCTCGCCGAGTCCAGGCGGACGGTTCTTTGCGGGCCGAGCCGTGGCAACATCCCGTTCCGCCCTGAGTCCCGGCGGGCTCGCGTGCTGATGCCCGTGGCCGTATTCGCGTTCAGGCACGTGCTGACCCGGCGGACTCCGATGGGTCGTAAAGAGATGGAGGAGGTGCGCTTGCACGGCGGACCAGCCTTCCGCATCAAGGAGGGTGACCTCGGGCGCCGCGGCGTGATACGTCATGAGGCTCGGCTGACCGGGGTGGACGATGGTCGACCCCGCCTCGGCGACGGCACGCTCCTCGACGTTTCCAGCGTGGTGTGGTGCACCGGGTTCAGGCAGGTCCTCGACTGGATTGACATGCCGATCACCGACGAGCACGGCTGGCCAAGCGAGTACCGCGGCGTTGTCGACGCCGCGCCAGGGCTCTACTTCTGTGGCCTGTCATTCCAGTACGCGTTCAGTTCCATGGTCTTCCCAGGCGTCAGCCGTGACGCCGACTATGTTGCGCGCCAGATCGCGGAGCGTTCGGCGGTGACGCACCCGGTAGCGGCCTGACCGACGCCTCGCTCAGTACGCTGGATTCCAGAAGGTGTGCGATGGGCGTGGTAGAGGAGCTAGTTCGGGCCCGTGAGGCCTACGACCGCCGCGAATGGCTCGCGGCGTATAGCGGGATGTCCGACATCGCTGCTGATGAGCTCAAAGCCGATGATTTCGTCAGGCTCGCGACGGCGGCGTACCTGCTTGGCCGGCGCAACGACTGCGTCCAGGCCCTGCAGCGTGCTTACCAGATCAACCTCGACGCCGATGACAAGCTGGCCGCGATCCGCAGCGCCTTCTGGCTGGCGTTGGTGCTGCTCACCAGCGGAGAGACGGCGATCGGCGGCGGCTGGGTAGCCCGATCGGAGCGGTTGCTCGGAGAGGTCGGCGGCGATGTCGTGGAACGTGGCTACGTCCTCATCCACGCGATGTACCGGCACATCTTCGCCGAAGAGTTCGTAGCCGCATACGAGCTCGCCAAAGAGATCACCGACTACGGACATCGTTTCCGAGACCCCGACCTGGTCGCCATGGGGCTGTGCGGCCAGGGCCGGCTGCTGCTGTATGGCGGTCGCGTGCCAGATGGCCTGGCGCTGCTCGATGAGTCGATGGTCGGCGTCGCCGCTGGCGAGGTATCCACGATCTTTGCCGGCAACGTCTACTGCACGATGATCGAGGGGTGCCAGGAGATCGCTGACTTCGACCGGGCAGCACGATGGACCGCTGCACTGACGACGTGGTGCGCAGAACAGCCAGGGCTCGTGCCGTTCACCGGCCAGTGCGCCGTGCACCGGGGGCAGATCATGCGGGCCCACGGCGCTTTCGAGGAGGCCCTTACCGAGTTCGAATTGGCCGCGCAGCGATACATCGCCGACCAAACTCCCGGTGCGGCCGGTCTCGCCATGGCCGAGCGCGGCGACGTGCTGCGCATCCTCGGTAACCTTAGTGAGGCGCGGGAGGCCTACGAGCGGGCTGTCGCATTCGGACACGAGCCGCAGCCAGGGCTGTCACTGCTGTGGCTCGCCCAGGGGCGCACCGATGCGGCCGCCTCGGCAATCCGGCGCCTGCTCGGCGAGGTCGGCGATCCTGTGCACCGCTCGCTGTTGCTGCCGGCAGCGGTAGAGGTCCTGCTAGCCGCAGGCCAACCTGACGAGGCTTCGGCCTCCGCAGCCGAGCTCCAATCGGTAGCGGCCTCATTCGGGTGCCCGCCTCTACGGGCACGTGCGAGTCACGCCGCGGCGATCGTCGCGCTCGAAGCCGATGATCCAGCAACCGCGTTGCAGCTGCTGCGGCAGGCGCTCGCCATATGGAAACAGCTCGAATGGCGCTACGAGAATGCGCGATGCCGCCTCCAGCTCGGCTGCGCGCTTCGAGCTCTCGGCGATGACGAATCCGCCGCCACCGAGCTAGCTGCCGCGCGAGACAGTTTCGCTGAGTTGGGCGCTGCGCCAGCTCAACGGGAGGTCGCCACTTTGATGACCTCCACGTATCCGGGCGGCCTCACGGCGCGCGAGGTAGAGGTGCTGCGCCTCGTTGCAGCCGGCAACACCAACCCCGAGATCGCCGCTGAGCTTTTCCTCAGCGAAAAGACCGTAGCTCGGCACCTGAGCAACATTTTTGCCAAGCTCGACGTCACCTCTCGCACAGGAGCGGCAGCCTACGCCTACGAACACCACATCCGCTGATGGCCGATCAGTAAACTGCCGACGGCGTTGCGACTTGAGTTAGTGGCATTCGCTCCGGCTGGTACCTGAGACGGCCCAGCCTTCATAGAGCGGAATAGTTTCGGTTCTGGTGAACCAGCCGACGCGCACCCTCAGGGAGAGCTCATCCATGATCGTCGCCGTGCCCTTGTCCTCGCAGATGTCTGAGACCCACATGATTCGCAGCAGCCTGAGCTGGTGCGGCGCGGCGGCGGGCAGGGTGAAGCGGAGTCTCCTACTCGTCCCGCCGCCGTTGACGTTGCGATTCGGAACGGAGCCGCCGGGTGGCGACGAGGACGGCATCGTGGATCGTGACCTCGGCGCCTTCAGGAGTGGTGGCGGGTCTCGGGCGAGCCTCGCTTACGGCTACGTCCCAAGTGACGTCGAGCAACGCTGCGATCTCTTCGGCGGTATAGAAGACCTCAGGCATGGGCGGGCGCGGCACGCCGGAGCCGAGATCCGATGGATGGTGGCCGACGATAAGCAGTGTTCCGCCTGAGCGCACCGCGGTGGCCAGAGCGCTGAAGAGCCTTGTCCGCGGTTCCGGCGGCAGCTGCATGAACTGCGCCGTCACAAGGTCGTAGCAACCAGGCTCGGGCGGCGCCGCCAGCAGGTCCGCTCGCCGCCACTCGATCCGATCGGCCGCTGCCGGAGCGGTGTCCTTGGCGTGCTGCTCGCCGCGCTGGATCGCGACCCCGGAGATGTCGACAGCGACCACATCCCACTCGTTGCGGGCGAGCCAGATCGCGTCTGCTCCCTCTCCGCACCCCACGTCCAGCGCCCGGCCGGGCCGGAGGCCAGCCACCTCGGCGGTCAGCTGCGGATTCGGATGACCGCTCCATACACGTTGCGCGGAACGATACCGCTCGTCCCAGAAGTTCTGGTCGAACACAGAAGGGTTACCGTGAGCGTGCTCACCCATCGATCCAGTATCTCTTGCTGACGCCGGTCTAGCGCCCGATCTGCGCGCGGGCGTCTCGAAGCAGACCGCTGCCGTTCCACAGAAATATGTCGCCCCCGAGTAGGGCGTTGCCAGGGTCCGGCCATCTGGGCTGTACGCCAGCGAGGCAGCCCTCATTCCTTGCGGGTTGTTAAAACCGCGGCGAGCTGGCCGGTACTGGTGTCCCAGATCCAGGTGCCAGGTCCACTGCAGTTCGCGGCTATGGATCGCCCGTCGGGGCTGAACGCCAGTGAGAAGAGTGCCTGATGGCGAGGACCGGTCAGGGTAGCCGTGATCCTGCCGGTGGCTGTGTCCCACAGGTGGATCCTGCCGTAACCCCTGCCGTGACCTGGACCGTTAGCAATGGCGAGCGTTCGACCGTCCGGACTGAACGCCAGCGGACTGATCGACCCGTCTCCCAGCGTGGAGCTCGGATGGGCCCTACGCGACTCTCGGCGCGGCCTCGCCCGCCGAGCCAGACGATTGCGGGCCCGACTGGGCCCGTCCTCGGAGCAGATGCACCATTTATCCTCTCCTGGGGCGAGTGGTACGCCAGCGTAAGCTCTGTGCATGAGTATCGGCATCGAGGAGCTGCGCCCGCTGAGCTTGTTTGACAGCCTGAGCGATGCGCAACTGGTGGAGCTCATCGAGGCCAGTGAGGAAGTCAGCGCCCAGCCTGGCGTTGAGCTCTTCCGAGAAGGTGAGCATGCCGACAACTGGTGGGTGCTCCTCTACGGTGTCATCGATCTGAAGCGCTACATCGGTCGCGAGGAAGCCGTCGTCGCGAAAATGGATGCGCCTGGGCGCTGGGCCGGGGGATTCCGCGCATGGGACGAACGGGGCGTCTACCTGGCAACTGGCCGCGTCGCCACTCCCGCGCGAGTGCTGAGAGTGCCAGCGGGCGTGTTGCGTGAGCTGATGGACCGCTGGTTTGCCTTCGGCGGGCACTTCATTCAGGGGTTGTACAACACGGCGCGGTCAATCGAGGCGACAGCACGTCAGCGCGACTCGCTTATTACCTTGGGCGCGCTCGCCTCAGGCCTCGCGCACGAGATCAACAACCCGGCAGCTGCCACATCGCGCGCAGTGGATGCCCTCGAAAGTGCCTGCGAGATGCTGCTCTCGTCGCTGAGCCAACTGGCGGCCGATCAGATCTCGGCTCAGCAATACACCGCGCTCGACCTGTTGCGTCAGGAGATCGCGCCGACGCCAGTTGCGCTGGGCGCGCTCGAGCTATCCGACCGCGAGGATGACTTGGCGTCGTGGATGTCCGGCCACGGTGTCAGCCGCGAGTGGGCAATCGCGCCGCTGCTGGCTGCCGCAGGAGTGGACGTTGCCTGGTGCGAGCGCGCGGTCGGCATTCTCGGACCCGCGCTCGAGCCCGGACTGGAACTGGTGGCGAGCACCGTATCCGCCACCGCGTTGCTGGCAGAGATAAAGGAGTCAAGCCGGCGAATCTCCGCGCTCGTTACTGCCGTCAAGTCCTACTCTCAGATGGACCGCGCCTCCATGCAGCACATCGACGTCACCGAGGGCTTGGAGAGCACCCTCGTGATGCTCGGCCACAAGCTCCGCGACGGCGTCACCGTTGTGCGCGACTACGGTGCCGACGTCCCTAGGATCGACGCCCACGCGGGCGAGCTCAATCAGGTGTGGACCAACCTCATCGACAACGCCATAGACGCCATGGGCAGTGAGGGCACGCTCCGGCTGTGCACGCGGGCCGAGCAGGATCACATCGTGATCGAGGTCATCGACAGTGGCCATGGGATGCCGCCGCCTGTCGCTGAGCGCGCGTTCGAACCCTTCTACACAACGAAAGCCGCAGGCCAGGGTACTGGCCTTGGGCTGGACATCGCCCGCCGGATTGTCGCCGAGCGGCACAGCGGCACCATCACAATTGACTCGCGGCCCGGCCATACCACGCTGGCCGTCCGCCTCCCGGTGCGAGCGGCGCACGGGTCACGCTGACGAGGACACCGTCCGGCCCGCCTGGTGGCTGGAGTCATAGTGGTAGCGAGCCCGTTCGACATCGTTGACGTGGTCGGCGCTCCAGGCCACGAGCGCCTCGACGATGGCCAGCAGCGACCTGCCAAGCGGCGTGAGCGAGTACTCGACGCGCGGCGGAATCACGGGGTAGACATGCCGCACGATCAGGCCGTCCCGTTCGAGCGCTCGCAGGGTGACCGTCAGCATCCGCTGGCTGACGCCGTCGACTTCGCGGCGCAGTTCGCTGAACCGCCTGGTACCCGAGGCGAGTGCGTCGATGACGTAGACAGACCACTTGTCGCCGATCCGGTCGAGGATCTCACGAGCTAGACAACTGTCGACGTGATCCATGGTGTCTGGGCTGGTGGCCTGCACGGTTCCCTCCTGGTGCCCGAGGCACTTCAAAGTGCCGTCTTGCCATGGTCGGCGCGAGGCGGTTCCCATAGTAGCCCTGGTTACTTTTCAGAACCGAGCCGTCAGATAGTGCCACTTCAGGAGGGGACATGCGCGCCATTCAGATCGCCAAGCCTGGCGGGCCAGACGTGCTCGGTGCAATAAAGGTGCCGGAACCCACGCCGCAGGCCGGGCAGGTCGTCGTACAGACGACCATGATCGGCGTCAACTTCACCGACCTCTTCGCGCGGATGCGACCAGCCGAGCAGCCAGCCATCCCAGGGGTCGAAGCCGTCGGGACCATCGCGGCGGTGGGTCCGGACAGCGGCGAGCTGAAACCGGGTCAGCGCGTCATCGCTGCCCCGCTCTACCGGCTGGGCGCATACGCCGAGCAAGTTCTGGTAGAAGCCACGCACGTCATACCCGTGCCAGATGGCGTCAGCGACGAGGTGGCCGCGGCCATCACGCTCAATTACGGCACGGCATATGCCGCGCTGCATCACTGCGCTCGTATCAGGGCTGGCGAGACGATCCTCATACACGCTGCCGCCGGGGGCGTTGGCACGGCCGCAGCCCAACTTGCCGGCCTGGTGACGGATACCTACCTCATTGGCACGTGCAGCTCAACGAAACATGACTATCTGCGCGCCCAGGGCGTGCATCAAGTGATCGACTACCGGAGGGACGACTGGGTCGCGGAGGTGCGCGCGAGCCATCCAGACGGGGTGGATGTCGTGCTGGACAGCCTCGGCGAGGACTCCTTTGCAAAGAGCATCGGCATCTTGCGCTACGGCGGGAGAGTAGTCGGCTACGGCCTGTCCAGCACCGTGCGGGACGATCATTCCGTGCCGGACATCGAGTCAGCGGTGTCCGGGCCCAGCCCGCTCGTTCCGTTGCTCGAAAACTCGACCGGCTTCATCGGATGCCATCTCGGCGCGCCGGCTGCGATCTTCCGGCGATGGATGAGTCACCTTGTAGACCTGTGCGAACGAGGCACGATCCACCCCCATATCGATCGCGTGTTCCCGCTCGAGGCCGCGGCCGATGCGCATCGGTATCTGCACGAACGGCGCAATGTCGGCAAGGTGCTGCTCAGGCCCTAGCCGTCAAGAAACCAGAAGTCACGGCGTCGGCCCCCCGACGCGCAGATGGGCTTAATGGTTGTCATGAATGCGAGAAACTTCGCGGAGATATTTGTTCGGACGTTTATTAACGACTGTCCGATGTGACGCAATTGCAGTTGCGCCACATGGATTGTGCGCGGGAGCAGGCTGCGGTTAGTGGCAAAATCCTGGCAACTACCAACGCTGCGCTGCGTCGGCGTCTACCGTGGATGCTGGTCTGCGCCCGGAGGGCTCTGTGGACAGCGCGAAGCCGCGCTCGAGGAGCCGGCAGGCTTGCGGCTGGGCTGCTCGCTGGGGGGAGCCCGATCCTGAACACGCAGAGGTTGCCTTATGGCGGCACTGAAGTGCCACTTTAAGAGGTTACAGCTTAGTAAATTAGTTCTAACTGCAGATATCTGAATCATTGATAGATGATACAAAGATCATTACTTATTACCCCCGGCTGGTGACCGCACTGGGGGCCTCAGGCGGGGGCACGAGGCACATTGGAGGCAGGACCGGATGACGCACGCTGCGTCGGCTGGGCAACGCCGCCATTTCGACCTCGATGATCCCCCGAGGTCTGGCCACTATACGGACAGGCAGGTCGCGGGGCTACGCGCGCTGTCGGAGCTTGGCGCGGACGACCTGGTGGGAGGACGCTATGCACCAACCGTTCACCCATTTCCTGTCGGTGCTGATCGCGATTATCGCAGGAACGACCGTCGTCATAGCCGTCGCGGTGCGGCTGTTCTTCAGGCGAGGCAGGAGCCCGCTGGATCCCTAGCGCGCGACTACGCGATACCTGAGATCATCTTCAAGCCGAGACGCTGGCTGGCGCTGTTGCCAGTCGTTGTGATCACAGCCGGATCGTACTATCTGCACGACACGGGCTCTCTTCAGCGCATTATCGCGGACCGGCCATTGCTGGCAACGTGGCTGGCGACCCTCGCGTTCATCGTCATCCAGCTCGTGCTCGCGTGGTCGCAGAAGCCCATCAAGGTGAACCCGCGCCAGCAGGCCGTGCTTGACCGGCTCCGGGTTACGGTCGTCATTCCCTGTTACAACGAGGACCCGCAGATCCTGGACAGGACGATCGTCTCGCTGTTCCGCCAGACCAGGCTGCCAGACCATATCGAGGTCGTCGACGACGGTTCGACGGTCGATTATTCACGCGTGCGCGACTACTGGCTCGCGCAGCCGATGCCAGCGGTGCGGTTTACCTGGGTCAGGCAGCGCAATGCCGGCAAGAAACACGCGCAGGCGGTCACGTTCACCTCCGACCATGACGCGGACATCTTCGTCACCATCGACTCTGACTCGGCACTTGACCGGCGCGCGATCAACGAGGGTCTCAAGCCGTTCGCCGATCAGCGCGTCGTTTCTGTCGCTGGTCTTGAGACGGCCATCAACATCGACCGGAACCTGCTGACCAGGGCGATCGGGCATCGTTCGCTGGTCTTTCAGCTCTTCGCGATGAGCGCGCAGTCGGTGGCGCGAGGCAGCGTGCTGATTAACCCGGGCGCTTTCTCCCTGTACCGGGCGACGCTGATCCGCAAGATCGTGCCTTCCTATCTCGGCGAGACCTTCTTCGGCGTCCCCGTGACCCTTGGCGACGACACGGCGCTCACGCTGTATGCCTTGCTCCACGGCCGCGCCGTGCACCAGCCCAGTGCCGTCGCGCTCCCGGTTTATCCAGAAACGCTCGAGCACCACTTGCGCCAGTGGACGCGCTGGATGCGCGCGTCGACGATCCGGATGCTCTGGCGCCTGCGGTACCTGCCGGTCCTTTCCTACGGCTGGATCTTCACCGTCTACACCATCGCCTCGTTCCTGTTCTCGGTGGCAATATCGATTGCCATACCGCTGGTCTGGCCTGCGAGCGAGAACCTGCTGCTGGCCTCGATGGCGGCGATGGTGATCTGGCCGTTGTCGATCTCGCTCAGGCTCGCCACAGTGCGCCGCAGCGACCAGGGCCTCTTCAGCAGGCTGTTCGGCATCGCGCTGCTTCCCGTAGCGGCGCTCTGGTACCTGCTCGTCTTGCGCCAGATCCGGTTCTATGGCATCGCCACCTGCTGGCGCCAGAATTGGGTCACGCGGCAGCATGTCGAAGTCCGGCTGGATGGCAGCCACCACGCTGTGCCAAGCAATGCGCCGACGGCAGACGCCGCTGGGCCGGGGCACCCGGTACCCCATGTCTCCTTCTACGAGGGCCACCCAGGCGATCCGCGCCGTGGCCGCGATCCTCGGTTCGGTGGTACGGAGGTCGTTCACGATTCGCCGCTTCTCCGGGAGCGCGATGATCCCCGGTATTCGCGCGCCTTCCCCGATCGCGGCGCGCCGGTTCGGCGGGTGGCAAGCAGGGGCGGTGACGGGCAGAATGTCAGGCCGCTCCCGGGACGGGCTGGCGATGTTCCGGCTGCAGGCCAGCGGCCGGTTCGCCCGCAAGCAGGCAGGGGTGATCAGCAACGGGTCCGCCCGCAGGCAGGCAGGGGTGAGTTGCACCCGAGTGGCGCCCAGGCGCGCGGCCGCGAGAACGGCTTCGATCCCCGCGGCTACCAGAATCAGCGGCCTCCCGCCGACGGCGATCGCTGGGCGGGCCAGGATCGGATCCCGCGAGACCTGCGCGACGTCGACCCGCGCATGCGAGGATCGCAGCCGCCCCGCGACCCGCGAAGCTCAACGCCCTGGCCGGTCCGGCAGCCGGGGAATGCGGTATACGACCAGCGTCTGGCCTCCGGTGCCGAGCGCGGCGCCGGCCGTTACGTTCCGGGCTCCCGAGAAGACCGGCAGCTAGGCGATGGATACGGTGCACCCCGCTCCACGCAGGACCGGCCGCTCAGGCCGGGTCGCCGCAGGCCCGCGGATCCGCGGCACACTGCTGGCGGTCCGGGGAGCGAGCCCGCCTATCCTCAGCCAGGACCAGATCCGCGCCGCCTGCCAGACGCGCAGTTCGGCCCGAACGGCCAGCCCCGAACCCAGCCGCGGTCGGTTCGCAATCAGGTGCCCGGCGAGCACAAGGACTGGGCTGCACTGGAGCAACGGGCCCGGCAAGACGATTACGACGGCGGCTACACGAAGGAGTATCGCCAATGAACCGCGCTGCGATGGCGTCGCGCATCTTCCTGGCTATCACTATCCTTCCGGCAATTGGTGCCGCGGGATACGCCGCGTACCAGTACCGTCACCAGTCCGCGGCGCCCACGCCCATTTTCAACGCAGGCGCGTCGGCCGCGAACCCGTCAACGATCACCAAGTTCCCGACCGGCGGAACGATCCTCGGCGTATTCGCTCCGACGCTGCCCCGCCAGGGCCAGACCGTGTCGGAAGTTTCCGCGCTTGCGTCGTTCAATCGCGCGGTCGGGCGCAGGGCAACGCTGACGGTGGCCTATCTCAACTGGGGGAGCCAGTTCCCGGTTAAGTACGTGAAGGATGCCGCCAACCTCGGCGCCAGGACCGTGCTCGAACTCGAACCACGAGGAAAGGGCGTCCCGAGTCTCGCCCAGATCGCGGGCGGCCACGGAAATAAGTGGCTGGACAGCTTCGCGGCAGCTATCGCGTCGACGAAGGTGCCGTTCGCGCTGTCATTCGGGCCTGAGATGAACGGCTCCTGGTACGCCTACGGCTCTAGCACCGCGAACGACTACATTCACGCGTTCAGGCACGTTCACGACCGGCTTCTGAAGGACGTGGGTCAGAAGCTGACGTCGGCCGCAGCGTCGAGGCTGATCACCTTCATGTGGCAGCCATCGGCGATTCACACATCCACTCCGTCGCCGATGCCCTATTGGCCCGGGGCGCACTACGTTGAGATGGTCGGCCTGGACGGCTACTACTATCGGTCCACGGACACGTTCCGTATCATCTTCCGCCACACCATCGACCTGATCCGGCAGAAGAGCCCGAACACCAAGATCATGATCGGCGAGACGGCGGTCGGACCCATGACCGGCCATCAGCCCCAGGGCATCAAGGACCTGTTCACCGGCATCAAGAGTCGCCACCTGGCTGGCCTGATCTGGTTCAACAGGAACCAGATGTCCATCCCCTTCCCGGCGGATAAGCGCATCTACCACCAGGACTGGCGGCTGCAGGATCATCCCAAAGCCTTGCAAGCGTTCATCGCGGGGCTGAAGGCCGACGGTCCGCTGGCTTCGTGATCCAGCTAAACCAACGCGTGCCTGCGACGCATACCGCGCCGGGATAGCCCCCAGGTCATCGACGCCACGTCGAGCACGGAGAAGTTCCGCACCGTGCCGTCGGCGGCGAGCCCGGTGATCTGCACCGGGCCGAAGCCGAAGTCGCAGTCTCGCTGGTACGAGCGATGCAGGTGGCCGTGCATCAGGTAACGCGGCCGGATGGCCGCGGCAATGCGCTGCAACTTTGCCCGGTGCGCGTCATTGCGGCGAAGGTCGGCCTGGCTCCATTCGTCAGGCGGGCGCGGGAAGCTGTGCGGCACGGCGGCGGGGCAGTCATGACACACCATGACATCCGCCACGCCGGCGCCGGTTAGCGCGCGTTCTTGTTCATCGCTGATCTCCTCCTGCGGCCACCAGTCGCTTCCCGCACGCCGGCAGGCTCTGTCCAGGCTGACTCCGCCACCGCAGGCAAGCCACCGCCGCCCATGCCAATCCCACCGGTAGCCCCGCGGGAGGTGATAAATCCGCGGGACCACGGGAACGCGACCATCGGGGAGCATGCCGCTGCCAAGCGATTCGAGCTGAGTGAAATCTTCGTGGTTGCCGTCCACGAACCACAGTTCGGCGTCTTGCTCGGCCAGAACCGAGCTGACCGTGCCGAGGTAGCGCCCGCCGTCGGCTCCTGGCCATATGCCGAAGTCGCCGAGGTGCAGGATGATCCGCCGTTCTTCCCCGGACAGCAGTTGCGGGATGCGGCGGATCACGTTCACGGCCCACAGGTGATTGCCGTGCCAGTCACCGGCGACGAGGATCCGCCTGGGCGCGTCGGGCCAGGAGTCGCCGAATCTGGTCATGCCAGAGATATAGCCCACGTGGGCCGATCGGGGTGATGCTATGCCGAGATTGAGCCGGCTATGCGGCCGCTTATGGAAGGGAGCCCGATCACCCCGCACGTGTGATGTGCGATTCCGCCGTGCGGATGATGATGGGGGTCTGATCCGGCGGGGGAAGGAGTCTGCGATGGCGGACGTCAAGGTCGAGCTCAAGGAGTCCATCAGCCGCGAAGACGCGGCGCGATGGCTCTCGCAGCTATCACGCGCGTTCGCCAATGGGCATGAGGGCGAACTTCCCTTCGGCCACGGCACGGTCAGTATGAAGATTCCCGACCGGGTGCGTGCGGAGCTGGAGGTCGAGGTCGAGGGCAACGAGGTCGAGGTAGAGATCGAATTCAAATGGCAGATCGCGGAACCCGAGAAAGCGCTCCGGCCGTCCGACGGCGCACAGACCACCGCCCGATCGGGAGTTACCACGGGGAAGCGGGCCGCCAGTCGCAAGTGAGCTCCGCGCTCACGTCAACCGGCACCGATACGGGGAGCACGTACACCGTGGCGGCCGGCGTCGGACGGATTCCGCTGGGCGTCATAGCCGAGATCGGCCCGCGCCACAGTTGCCAGCCGCGTGAGGCGTACAGGCGGCTTCCTTCAGTGCTCGCGCCGAGCGCGCCGAGCTGGTAACCGGATCGCACGAATCGTTCGAGCACCGCCATCATCGCGTCGCCGTGGCCCCGCCTCCGGCGGTCGGCCCGCACGGCAACGCCCTCGATGTAGCCGGTGCGCAGCGCAAGTCCGCCGTGCAGCATCCGGCGCTGAACGACACTGGCGTGGGCGATCAGTTCACCGTCCTCGATCACCAGCGTGTGAATGCCGCCCAGCACGTTCTCGTAGGTGTCATCGCAGACTCCGTCAAAGGCGGCGTCCATCAGGCCACGGATCTGCGATCGCATGCCAGGGCCAAGGTCGGCGGTGTGCAGCGTCCGCAGCTCTGTCACGGGTGCAATCATTCACCCGGCGCCGGCGCGGTATCCCACCTGGTTCTGCCGCACCGTGCCCTCAGATACCGGGCGCGGATGTCCCGCAGTTAAATCTGCCCAGTGGTCCCGCATCACACGGGCGATGAGCTCCCTGGACGCGTCCTGGTCGAGCGACTCGGCCACAAGATGGCCGAAGCCGAGCGCGTAGTGGTGAGTCTCGGTGTCGTCATCGATGTAGAGCGCGCTGCCGCTGAGCTGCTCGAGGTAGACGATGTCG
>DATAEH010000287.1:0-8068 GCA_036258115.1 Streptosporangiaceae bacterium | reverse complement strand
AGGACCGGGTACCCGCTTGCGGCCGGCGAGGTCAACTACGTGGGCGAGCCCGTGGTGATGGTAGTTGCCGAGGACCGCTACCTGGCCGAGGATGCGGCCGAGCGGATCATGGTCGACTACGAGCCACTGCCGGCGGTGGTTGGGGTCGACGCGGCGCGGGCCGCAGAGCACCTCGTCCACGACGACGTGCCGGGCAATATCGCGGCCAGCATGACGCAGAGCAATGGCGATGTCGACGCGGCGATGGCGGATGCGCCGCACACGCTCGACCTGGATCTGTACGTCGAGCGCTCCGCGTCGACGCCGCTGGAGGGCCGCGGCGTGCTGGCGCGCTGGGACACCGAATCGCGGCGGCTGATGATCTGGACGTCAACCCAGACGTCGACTGGCGTCCGTGCCGCCGTAGCGGCCAAGCTCGGGCTCGCGCTGGCCGATGTCGATGTGATCACGCCCGATGTGGGTGGCGGGTTCGGCGTCAAGATCATGCACCCGTGGCCAGAGGAGGTGCTGGTGCCGTGGGCCGCCAGGCTGCTCGGCCGGCCGGTCAAGTTCACCGAGGACCGGCTCGAGCACTTCGTATCCAGCGCGCACGAGCGCGGACAGCGGCACCGGGTCAGGGTCGGGTTCGATGACGACGGCCGGGTGCTCGGGCTGGACGTGCGGTTCTGGCATGACAACGGGGCCTACGTCCCGTACGGGCTGATCGTGCCCATCATCACCTCCACCCAGCTGCTCGGGCCCTACAAGCCTGGTGCGTACCGGGTCGAGTTCGACTCGCTGTACACCAACACGGTGATCGTCACGCCATACCGGGGTGCCGGGCGGCCGCAGGGCGCGTTCGTGATGGAGCGGACGATGGACGCTATCGCGGCGGACCTGGGGCTCGACCGCGCGGTGGTGCGGGAGCGAAACTTCATCCAGCCAGACGAGATGCCCTACGATCAGGGGCTGATCTTCCAGGACGGCCGGCCGCTGATCTACGACTCGGGCGACTACCCGGCCGCTCTGGCTAAGCTCAAGGCCCTGGTCGGCTGGGACGACTTCGAGAAGGTACGGGCCGCTGCTGCCAAGGAGGGCAGGCGCCTGGGGATCGGGCTGGCGTGCTACGTCGAGGGCACCGGCGTCGGGCCGTACGAGGGCGCTCACGTCGTGGTCGAGACGTCCGGCAAGGTCAAGGTGGCGACCGGCCTGACCAGCCAGGGCCAGGGTCACAAGACCGTGTTCGCGCAGATCGTCGCCGACGAGCTTGGCGTGCCGATCGGCGACATCGAGGTCGTGACCGGTGACACCAGGGCGTTCGGCTATGCCGTCGGAACGTTCGCATCCAGGGCAGCGGTGATGAGCGGATCGGCCATCGCGCTGGCCGCGAGAGCAGCCCGGGCCAAGGCGATCGGTGTTGCCGCTGCCGCCCTCGAGGCGTCGCCGGAGGACATGGAGATCAGCGACGGGATGGTCAGGATCAAGGGCGACCCGGACTCAGGGATCGCGATCGGTACCGTAGCGGTTTTGTCGAACCCGCTCAGGTACGCGTTCGACGAAGCAGCCCAGGCCGCGACTCAGTTCGCGGGGGGCGACATCAGCAAGCCGCCGGTCGCCGAGGGCGAGGCGCCGGGCATCGAGGGCCGGGAGTTCTTCTCGCCCGTGCGATCAACCTTCGCGTCCGGCATGCATGCGGCGATCGTCGAGACCGATCCGCAGACCGCGGAGATCAAGGTTCTGAGGTATTGCGTGGTGCATGACTGCGGAACGCTGATCAATCCGCGGATCGTCGAAGGCCAGATCCACGGCGGCGTCGCGCAGGGCGTCGGCGGCGCGCTGTACGAGCGGATGGCCTACGACGAAACCGGCCAGCTGCAGAATGCCTCGTTCATGGACTTCCTGATGCCCTATGTCAGCGAGGTTCCTGCGGCGATCGAGATCGATCACCTCGAGACGCCGTCACCGCTTAACCCGCTCGGCATCAAGGGCGCCGGGGAGGCCGGCGTGATTCCGAGCGCGGCCGTGTTCGCCGCCGCGATCGAGGACGCGGAGGGCATCCCGATCACCTCGATGCCGATCTCGCCGAGCGACCTTTACGAGCTGCGCGCCGCGCGGGACGTCGAGAAGCGGGCGCCCGCGGCGCCGAGGGGCGACGCGCCTCGTGATAACGGTGATCGCGGGCGATGAGCTCCTCGAGCCTCGCGCGCTGAGCCGCGCCGAGCACGGGCGGCATGTCGTTGAACTGCCTGGCCAGCGTCAACGCCGAGGTCGCGACGTGGACGCTCGGATGCTTGCAGCGACCGCGCCGCGAGCTGGGATGCGTCAACAGCACTACGCGCAGGATCGACGTGGTTCCGCCGCGGGTGCGCAAGAACTCCTCGAGCAGATCGGCTGGCTCGTTCAGCTGGACGCTCGGGGACCTGCCGCCGCGGTCGCTGATGCTGCCATGTTCGACGAGGTTGCCGAACCTGTCGAACTTCTCGAAGCGCCAGGAGTCTCCGTCGCAGTGGACGGTCGCGTTGAGGTGCTTGCTCTCGATCGCCACCACGCCTGGCGGCCCGATCAGCAAGTGGTCGATCTCGCCACGCCGGTTGCAGTAGCCGCGCAGCAGAACCCAGTCATCTCCGAGTGCATGGCCGAATTCCGTGACGACCTGCTGCTCGCCGGCCACTCCAGCGGCGAGCCTTTCTTCAAGGTCATTCCGAGCCTGCGCCTTGCCTGGCCTGGTCGTCGGCATAGAGGGCGGCGACGGGGCGAGCCGCCTCAGCTTGATGACCGCGAGCGAGGCGCGTAGCCAGGCGAACCACTGCTTGCGTGCGCGGGCGCGATCCCGTGTGTTCGTAGCCCGCCTGAGCAGTAGCGCATGCCGCGTGACCGCCTCGTCGAGATCGGACCCGCCATCGGTCTGCTGCCTGCCGTTCTTTCGCCGCTGCCGGGCAATGCGCAAGGCGTCGGCCGGGTGATTGGAGAGTTCAACCGTGCGCACCGAGCCACCTTTCCGCAGCGCGAGCCTAGCCCGGCCGGGCGGGCCTTACACGTCTTCGGCGAGACGGGCTGCCTGGGAGTTCAGGTACCGCTGGTGCGGCAGGCTGGTAGCGCGGCTGGCGGCCCCGAGGTAGCTGGCACGCGCAGCCTCGTGATCCCCCGCCATTTCGAGCACGTGGGCGCGAACGGCATGGAAGCGGTGCCCGGCCGTGAGCCGCTCGTCGTTCGCCAGCTCAGCAAGCAGACTGAGCCCGGCGCCCGGGCCGCGGGCCATGGCGGCGGCGACGGCGTGGTTCAGCGCGACGACCGGGTTGTCGGTCGCCTGCAGGAGCAGTTCATAGAGGGCCAGGATCTGCTGCCAGTCGGTGTCCTCGGAAGTCGATGCCTCGTCGTGTACTGCGGCGATGGCTGCCTGCAACTGGTAAGGCCCGGGCAGGCCACCAGAGAGAGCAGCCGTGATCAGCTCGGTACCCTCGGCGATCAGCGCGGCGTCCCACCGGCTCCGGTCCTGCTCGGCCATCGGGACTAGCTCCCCGGCTGGCCCGGCCCTTGCCGGGCGGCGGGCGTCGATGAGCAGCATCAGCGCCATCAGGCCCGTTACCTCGCCGTCGTCGGGTAGCAGCTGGTGCAGGATGCGGGTCAGCCTGGTCGCTTCCTCGCACAGCCCGGGACGCTGCAGCCCAGGGCCGGAGGTGGCGGCGTAGCCCTCGTTGAAGATCAGGTACAGCACATGCAATACTGCCGCGAGCCGACCCGGGCGATCTGCGGGCCCCGGCATGGCGAACGGCATCCCGCTCTCGGTGATGGCCTGCTTGGCCCGGCTGATGCGCCTGGTCATCGTCGCCTCAGGCACCAGGAACGCCCTAGCGATTTGCGCCGTGGTCAGACCGCCAACCGCGCGCAACGTCAGCGCGATCTGAGAGGCCACTGACAGCGCGGGATGACAGCACAGGAACACCAGGATCAGCGTGTCGTCCGACTCGCTGGTCGGCGCATCGGCCGCAGGTGCCAGGTGTTCGCCCGGCGGCAGCAGCCGGAACGCGGTTTCCTCGCGGCGCCGTCTGGCCTTCTCAGCGCGGAGGAGGTCGGTCAGCCGGCGCGAGGCGACGGTGATCAGCCAGGCCCGCGGGCTGGCCGGCAGGCCTTCACGGCGCCATCGCCCGGCGGCCACCAGCATCGCTTCCTGCACCGCGTCCTCAGCGGCGTCGAAGTGCCCGTATCTGCGTACCAGCGCGCCGAGAACCTGCGGCGCCAGCCGGCGCAGCAGGTGCTCAGCTTCGCTGTGCGGCGCGGTCAGGGCTCCAGCTCCTCCCGCGATTCAGCCACGGGGCGGACGTCGGCGACTGCCCGGCCGCGCACCTGGTCAGGCCCCGGAGTCTGGGCCAGCCTGGCGGCGATCTCAGTCGCCCGGTCAAAACTGTCGCACTCGACGATCCAGTAGCCGGCCAGCACCTCTTCCGACTCGGCGTAAGGCCCGTCGGTCACCACGGGGACCCCGGCCTGGAGCCGAATCCGGCGGGCATGGGCCGGATCTGTCAGGCCGCGAGTCTCCACCAGCTCGCCGGAGTCTGACAGGTCCTTGGCGAACTTTTCCATGAAGGCCCCCATCGCCGCGAAGTCCGCGGCGGACCACGCAGTTTGGCCAGGCGCTGGCTGGCCCGCCAGCGCCGCGTAGTCCTGCTGTGACCCGTAGACCAGGATCATGTATTTCACTGACATTCTCCTCCCGGTTCCTGGCACCCGGCTGGCGCCTTTCAGCTGAGACGTCGAAGCAGTGAGCCGCGACCGGACATCGGCGCTGCCTGGCGAGCCACGGCGCGTCAGGAGGGTGGTTTGATAACTCGATGGTCCGTATGCCGCCGCCTTCCGCGGCGCGAGCATAGCCCGGCGGCGCGAGGACCGCGGTTGGAGGTCTGGATGAAGGTGCACGGGACGGGGACGATGCTTGCGGCACCGGACGCGGTCTGGGCGGCCCTTGGCGACCCGGGCCTGATCGCCCGCGCCGTGCCCGCCCTCGATCACATCGACTTTGCTCGCGACGGCACCTGCCGGTTCACGCTGACCACCACGATCGCCGCGGTCAGCGGCAGCTACACCGGCGAAGCGAGCGTCGTCGAACACCCGGAGTCGTACGTACGCGTCCTGCGCGTCTCGGCAACAGGAGTCAGGGGGAAGGTCGGCGCCGAGGTCACGATCCGGGTGGCACCGGCGGGCGAGGGAGCGACCGAGCTGAGCTACGTGGCCGACGCCGACGTTGAGGGCGCCATCGCCGGGATCGGCCAGCGGATGCTCGCCAGCATCGCCAAGCGAGTCGCGGCTGACGCGATTGCCGGGCTCGACGCGGCACTCGCCGCAGCGCCGCCCGCCGAGGCACAGACGCGGGACGGCACCGGGGGCCAGACAGCGATTGAGCAGGCACGGCGGGGGATCGGGTTGCGCGGCGAGCGAGTGCCGGTCGCTGGCCGGCCAGGACCAGCGGTGCGGACCGGGCTGGTGGCAGGAGCAGGCGCGGCGGCGGCGATAGTGGTCGGCGTGCTTATCCGTAAGCGCCGCGGCCGCCGGTGATGGCGGCGCAGTCATCGCCGGCCGACCAGGCCGGCCGCGAGAACATGCGGCTGCGGATCGGGATCGACACCGGCGGCACGTTCACCGACGTGGTGGCATATGACGAGGTCTCCGGCCAGGTGGCGGTCACCAAAACGCCGACGACGCCGGCCGACCCTTCGGTCGGCTTCATCGACGGCCTGGTCAAAGTGCTTTGCCAGATAGGGACAGACGCATCGGCCGTGGCCGCGGTGAGCCACGGCACCACGATCGCGACCAATCAACTGCTCGAGGGCAAGATCGGGCGGCTTGGCTTTATCACCACCGAGGGATTTGAGTTCATACTCGAGATCGCCCGCCAGTCAGTCCCCGACGGCTACGGGAACTCCTATTTCTGGGTCAAGCCCGACCGGATCGTGCCCGCCGACCTGGTCAAGACCGTCGGCGGCCGGCTCGATCACAAGGGCGCCGAGCTGCGGCCGTTTGATGAGGACGGCGCCGCCGTGGTCGCCAGCTGGTTCCGTGACCACGGCATAGACACGCTGGGTGTCTGCTTCCTGCACTCTTACGCCAACCCTGACCACGAGCGCCGGATGGCAGCCGTCCTGGCCAGGGAGCACCCGGCCGCGGTGGTCTCGCTGTCCTGCGACGTGTTGCGCGAGTACCGCGAGTACGAGCGCTCGGTGACGACGCTGCTTGACGCCGCCGTCAAGCCTCGAATGGCCACGTACCTAGGCGCGATCAGCGAGCGGCTCGCCTCGCTCGCCGGCCGGCAGTTGCCGCTGCACGTTATGAAGTCCAACGGTGGAGTGCTCAGCGCCCAGGAGGTGACCCGGCTGCCGATCACCACGGTGCTGAGCGGACCGGCCGCTGGAGCGCTCGGCGCGGCTCTGATCGCCAAGCAGGCTGGCGTCACGCGTGTGCTGACCTGCGACGGCGGCGGAACGTCCACCGACGTGGCCGTCGTCACTGACGGTGAGCCGGCGCTGACCACCGAGGGCAGGGTCGGGGATTACCCGTCGATGATCCCGATGGTCGACGTGGTCACCGTCGGGGCTGGTGGGGGCTCGATCGCATGGATGTCACCTGAGGGAGCGCTCAAGGTCGGGCCGCGTTCTGCAGGTGCCGACCCGGGCCCGATCTGCTATGGGCTGGGGGGCGGCGAGGTTACCGTCACCGATGCGCACCTGGCACTCGGCCGGATCCCGCCGCACCTGCTTGGCGGTGAGGTCCCGCTCGACCTGGCAGCGGCACGCGAAGGGCTCGCCGGGCTGGCAGCGAAGCTCGGGCTGACTGAGCAGGAGTGCGCGACAGGGATCCTTGAGGTGTCGGCCTTCAACCAGGCCAATGCCGTCCGGCAGATCACTGTCAAGCGGGGCCTGGACGTACGGGACTTCACGCTCGTGACCTTCGGCGGCTCAGGCTCGCTGCTGCTGTGCCCGCTGATCGACATCCTCGGAATCGGCGAAGTCCTTGTGCCGCAGAACCCGGGTAACGTCTCGGCGTTCGGCCTGCTCACCGTCGACGTACGGATTGATCAAGTGCGGACCGCGGTACAACGACATGACTTGCTCGATCCTGCGGCGGTCCAGGCGATCTTCACGGACCTGGAGCAACAGGCGCGCGAGGGTCTTGCCAGCCAGGGCTTCGGGCCTGAGTCCCAGCGGCTGATCAGGACGGCAGACCTACGGTACTTCGGCCAGGCATTCGAGGTCAGGGTTCCAGTACCGGACGCGAATGGCGCCGACGGGTCGCCGGCGCCATTCGATGCCGCGCTTGCTGATGTCGTCGCGGCCGGGTTCCACGATGCGCATCGCGCGCTCTACGGCTATGACTTCAGGAGCGACGACCGCCAGCACGTCGAGTGGGTCAACCTGCGCGTCACCGGGGTCGGACCGATCGCCAGGCCTGCCATGGCCACGGTGTCGGCCGGCGACGGCAACCCCGAGAGGGCCAGAACCGGCAGCCGTCCCGTGTGCTTCGGCCGTGGCCAGGAATTCGCGCAGGCGGCCATTTTCACCAGATCGGGTCTGCTGGCCGGCGATGTCATCGCCGGCCCGGCGGTGATCGAGGAGTTCGGCGCGACCGTGCCGCTTCATCCCGGGTTCACGGCCGTGGTCGACGAGCAGGGAAACCTGCGGACCAGCCGAGAGCGCGCCGCGGCCTGAGGTCTCATGCGGCGCTGACCGCAGCCATCCTGGCGGTCCCGATCAGCCACCCCGGCAGCAAGACCAGGCCGCCGGCGAACAACAGGTCATTGGTGAGGTCGCCGCCCCCTCCCGCGTACGACCAGGCGATCACCAGCGCCACAAGGCCGAGCAGCGACGTGTAGGCAGGCCATGTGCGTCGGCCCTGGCGCCAGGCGATCCACGCGAACGCCAGCAGGCCGGCGCAGAAGAGCGCATAGGCGGTCACGTCGAATGCCTGGTCGATGCTGTCAATCGTGAACGCGATCGAGTTGGTGGCCTGAATCGGGTTGCTGTGCGTGGCCATCAGCCCGACAGCCCGGTGACCGCCGAGGAAGATGACCGTGCCGACGCCATAGGCGATCGCGCCGGCC
>DATAEH010000286.1:0-3481 GCA_036258115.1 Streptosporangiaceae bacterium | reverse complement strand
GCGACCCGCAGCTTTGATGGCAGAGGGCTGGAGCGTGGATGCGCTCATCGCCGAGCACGGATTCGCCATGTTGGTCACGGTCGTCAAGGGCGGGCGGTCACGTCGCCTGCTGTTCGACACCGGGCCGAGCCCGGACGGCGTTGTCGAAAACATGCGCCGCCTGGACGTGGACCCTGGCTCGATCCAGGCGATCGTCTGCAGTCACGGCCACTTCGATCACACGACCGGGCTGGACGGCCTCATCCGCGTGCTGGGCAGCACCAGCATGCCGGTCGTGCTGCACCCGCATTTCTGGCGCCGCCGCCGGATGGTGATACCCGGCCGCGAACCGCGTGAGGTGCCCACGACAAGCCGGCAGGCGCTGACTGGTGCCGGCTTTGAGATTATCGAGGAGCGCGAGCCGAGTTTCTTGCTCGATGGTTCGGTGCTCGTGACTGGTGAGGTGCCGCGGGTGACCGGCTACGAGCCCGGGTTCCCGCCGCAACAGGCGTGGCTCGGCGGGCGCTGGGCACCCGATCCCCTGGTGCTCGACGACCAGGCTCTGATCGTCAATGTGGCCAGCAAAGGACTGCTCGTGATCACCGGCTGCGGCCACGCCGGCGTGGTGAACATCTGCCGGTACGCCACGCGCTTGGCCCGCGATCAGCCGCTCTATGCCGTGATCGGCGGGTTCCATCTGCAGGGGCCGATCTTCGAGCCGCTGATCCCGAAAGTCCTCGACGATCTCGCCGCGCTGAGCCCGGGCGTGCTCGTTCCCGCGCACTGCACCGGCTGGCGCGCGGGTCATGCGATGGCGGTTCGTTTCGGCGAGGCGTACATTCCCAACAGCGTCGGCACGCGCTACTCGCTCTGACACAGCTCCCGGTGATCCTTACGAGGGTCCGGTGTCCAGGCCGTGCTCTATCGCGTACCTGACCAGGTCCACGCGGTTGTGCAGTTGCAGCTTGTTCAGCGTGTTCTGGACGTGGTTTTGCACGGTGCGGTGGGACAGGACTAGCCGCTCGGCGATCTGCTTATAGGACATCCCGGTCCCGACCATCCGCAAGATCTCTGCCTCGCGATCCGTAAGCCGCGGGGTATCGGGGGCCGGGTCGCTGGCCAGGCGCCTGAATTCGCCGAGCACGAGGCCAGCCAGGCCAGGAGAGAACACCGCGTCGCCGGCGCCGGTCCGCCGGACCGCGTCAAGAAACTCGGCGCGGCTCGCGGACTTCAGGATGTATCCGGTGGCGCCGGCTTTCACAGCGCCGAGCACCTCGTGGTGCTCGCCGCTGGCAGACAGGATCAGCACCTTGGCGTTCGGGTACGTAGCCAGGACGCCGCGGGTGACGTCAACGCCGGAGATGTCCGGCAGCTGCAAATCGAGCACGACCACGTCAGGCCGCACCGATGCGGCGATCCGCACCGCTTGTGCTCCTTCGCCGGTCGCCGCGACCACCTCGAAGCCTGCCTCAGTGAGGTCGCGGCTGACCGAATCACGCCACATCGGATGGTCGTCGACGACCATGACGCGCATGGCCGCCTCGCTGCCACTATCGGCCATTTCCACAGCGCCACCCTAAGCCGGCAGGGCGGCTCGTGGCACCCGTAGCCGGACCTCCGTTCCGGCGCCCGGAGTGCTGCTGATATCGGCCGATCCGCCGAGGTCCTGGAGGCGCCCGCTAATGGACTGGCTGACCCCCAGCCGGCCCTCGGCCACGGCCTGGGCGAGACGGCCGGCCGGGATGCCAGGCCCGTCGTCGCGGATCGTCACGGTCACTGCCGCACCCTCGTCGTCGACCAGCACCCACGCTCTGGTGGTCGCGCCGCAATGGCGCCTGACGTTGTCGATCGCGGCCCTGACCGCGGCGGTTGTCTCGGTCACGGCCTGCTCGGTCAGGATGACGGGCTCGGCCGGCGTGATCACCGACACCAGGGCAGATGCTTCCCTGCTGAGATGCGCGCTGAGATCGAGCTCGCCCGACCCTGCGGATGCCTGTTCGTCACCGGTGACCAGGGCGCGCAGGGCGGCCTCCTGCTCGCCAGCGAGCCGTCCGAGTTCTGCTGCCTCGCCGCCAGCCTCCGCGCCTCGTCTTTGCACCATGGCCAGCACCTGAAGAACAGAGTCATGAATTGTGCGGGCCAGCCGTTCCCGTTCCCTGCTCGCCGCCTCGATCTCGGTGGCACGCTGCAGGGCCCGCTCGGCGCGAGCCGACAGCATCGAGACGTAGCCGACCAGCGCCGCAGCCAGCAGCAAGATAATCGGCCCGTCTAGCACCGTGCTTGAGTGCTTACCTGATATCGGCCACCTGAGCGACACCACGCAGGCGCCGATCACCAGGGCAGCCGCGGCGCCTGCCCTGGCCCCGCCGACAACGGCCCAGGCCAGCGCCGGGCCGGCCAGCCAGGTCGCGGTGACCGGCATTACTCCGATCTTTAGGGCCTGAGGGGTCTGCAGGATCGCGGTCGACAACAGCGCGAGGGCCGTGATGACCAGATCGGTCCCCAGCAGCAGCCACGTCCGGCGCGCGGGCGACGCGTACCGCACGGTTGTCACCACCGTCCAGGCCGTCATCGCGCCGATGACCGCCCACGCCCAGCCCCAGTCCTTATAGAAGACGGGATTTAGGGCGAGCAAGACCGCCGCGTAAATGAGCGAAGCGAACCGAAAGACGGCGATCGAGCGCCACAGCGGCGCTTGCAGGCTCATGGCGCGTTACCGGGCAGTGAGAATGACCACGCCAATGAGCGTATCGGCTGGTTCCGGCTCTGGCCGGCTTTCGATGTCAGATACGTACGTACTCAGCTTCGGGCTAGGTAGCAAGTCGCGGGAACTGAGTAGCGCGACGGTTATGGTCGGCCGCCAGGAACGGCACCGTGGGCAGCATGCACACTTCTGTCAGCTCCCCCCGATCCACCGGGTTGCATTGCCCAGGCTGCCTCAGCCCCGTCGCGCCGGGCACTCCGCACTGCCCCGCCTGCGGCATCTGGCTGGCCGGCCCGCAAATCGCCGAGCTGCGCTGGATCGACGCTGAGCTCGCCCGCGTCGACATCGCCAGGACGCAGCTGATCAGCCGGCGTGCGGCACTGATTGACGAACTCACCAGGCTGGCCAGGCAGGCACGCGAGGCCGGGGCGACCCGGTATCAGCGCTGCCCGCCGTTGCGGGACCGGCCGGAGCAGCGCCCGCCAGCCCAGGACCTGCCGGGGCCGCAGGAGGCTGCGGCGGCAGGGCCGCGGCACGAGATGTCCCGCCGGACCGCCGCGAGACTGCTGCTCGCGGCTGGCGCGTCCCTGGTCGCCATCGCCATCACGATCTTCACCGCCGCGGACTGGTCGAGGATCGGCTCGCTGGGCCGCTGCGCCATCCTGCTCGCGGCGACGGCCCTGGTACTGGCTGCGCCGCGCGCAATCGCCCGCAGGGGACTGGCAGCGACCGCCGAATCGGTAGCGGCGATCGGCCTGGTGCTCACGCTCGGGGACGCGTTCCTGATCCAGCGATTTG
>DATAEH010000285.1:0-4224 GCA_036258115.1 Streptosporangiaceae bacterium | reverse complement strand
AGCCCCGCTGTTCAGCGCCCCTGCGCGTGACTCGCGCCGGGAAAGAAGCCACTCACTAACCAGCCGGAAGATAAGAGCACGAAGCAGGTACTGGCCGAAGTCCTCAATATCCCTGACCTCGTCGAGAATCTGTCTGTCTGCGCCCTCCCAGAGAAGGGCGTCGGCGACCACGATCGCCGACGCGTAGCAGGCTGGCCGCCAGTACGGCGAGAAGTCAATGATCGCTGGCGCCAACTCCTCGTGGAACAAAACGTTGCCGGAGAGGTCGCCATGAATGATCTGGCTGGGAGCCGCCACCGGCCGGACCGCGGCGGCCAGCGCGCGAAGGTGCGGGACCTCAAGAAATTCGGCGGAAGATATCTCGCCCCAGGCGACGCGGTCGCCGACTGCCCACGCGCTGGAGCGGTCGTCCAGGAACCGCGGCTTCGGCATGGGATCCAACGCGCGATGGAACCGATCTCCCACGGCGATGGTCTCTGACCAGCGGCCAGGCTCGTGCGCGCCGGCCAGATACTCGCTCGCGCACCACCCGTCGACCCGCAGCGAACCATCTGCGGCGGTACGCGGCCTCGCTAGCCGAAAGCCGTCACAGACCAACTCCAGATGGATCCGCACTTGCCAGGCGAGTTCGGCGAGATCGCCATCTGATGGCTTGAGTACCAGATCTCCGGCGCGCCACGACGTGCCCTGGCCACCGTCTAGCGCCATTGGCATGCTCCCGGCCACCCCGAAGGCCGCCAGCACAAGCGGAGGCGGCTCCATCAGAGCGGGCCCTCCAGCCACTGCAGCCAGGTGCCGTGGCCGTCGGTGAACGCGAGCGGCGTGCGGCCGTCGCGAACAAGCAAGAACGCGCCATTGTGCTCGGGACGGACCGGCATGTGAACAGAGATGTCTGCTATGACGCCGGGTGCCTCATTCGATAGCCAGATCGCGCCCAGCGACCTGATTGTCTCGGCGAACCGCCGCCGATCTTCGGCGGCGACGTACGCGAGTACAGCCGAGTGATAGACAACGAGCGTTGCTTCCCGCGGTGCCTGCGCTGCCACTTCCGGAAGGTCGGTGAGAAGGTCACCCCGGTAGACCGCTGGCGGGTCGCGGCGGGCTGACACGACGGCGGCGTCGAGGCGCTCCTGCCGATCGCCCTCACCTGGCCACACGAGGCATGACAGCCATCGGATGTCCTCTTCGCTGGTGACGTCGAGCGGATTGAGGTCTAGGCCGGCCCGCCAGGCGATTTCGGGCATACGCTCGGGGATCGGGGCAGGCACATTCCCAAGACGCGAGCAACGCAGCATCGGAGCATCTGCATCAGATCCGCTCAGTAGCGCACCATCGTAATCGTAGGAATACCGGTCAAACAGCAACGTGAGCCCCGCGCTGGCGCCGACCTCGATCAACGAGAGCGGTCCGGGGAGCCCGGCGAGCGCTGGCAAGATCGTGGCACAACGAGCAGGCTCATTGGTCTGCGTCCAGTGCGCGAGCATGACCTGCGCAAGCCCAACCGCGTCCTGGTCCACCAGCGCGCGGAGCTGGCTCATCGACGGCGGCTTGTTCAGAAGGTACCGAGCCGAGGCGAACAGGAGGTTTGGCTGCCGTTTCTGCTGCGGCAGGGACGACAGGAAGCTCAGCACGTTCTCGTCACCGGCAACCGAGTTGGCCAGCGATTCGTAGGCGGGGGAGCGACCGTGAGCTTCTCGTGCGAAGGCCCGGTAGTTATCTGATGTGCTGAGCCGCGAATCATGGCCGCCGATAGACATCGCTCGCACCTAAACGCCTGCGGGCCCGCTACCGCGGGTCCGGGCGATCAACATTGAAATGCCTTGCGGCGGACGCCAGCCAGCGACCGGTGGAGTCGGACGGCTCGCCTGTCTGATACCGCAGCGAGAATTGCGAGATCACGCGCTGCCCGCCCTCGAAGTCGCCGTACAGCAGACTCAGCACCACAAGGTCGCAAGCTTCGATCGCAGTGCGGACGGCCTTGAAGATCTCGGCATCGGGATCGCGGAATGCACCCTGCCAGACGCCGTTGTCACCGGGCGCAACGTAAATGTCCCTGATCTGGGGACGAACTCCTCAAGTGGCGGATGTGTCCGTTCGTTGGGCCGCTCTAGCAGATTGTGCCAGCCGTGCAGCACGGCGAGGCCGGTCCCGACGTTGCGGACCGATGCCGCCAGATAAATGGCGCTGTCCGCGATCTTGAGGCTGGCGCCACCGCCGGGCACTTGGAGCACGTTGCCCTCAGCAAACTGGATTTCCTGATCGGCGTCTCCGATCCGCGACCCGACAAGCAGCGGCCGCTGGCCCGCCATCAGCGATCGCTCGGCGATCCTCGCGGCCCGTTCCGCCGTCCGTGCCGATTTGTTCGCTGACCTGATGGACGCGAACGTGGCTATCGCCAAGACAAGGGTGCCGCCGGCCGTCGCGAGCGACGCCGCCGTTGCCCAGTCCGTCACGGCCGAAATCCTAGCCTTCCGGTCGACTCAGGTGATACGTCACATGCGGCCGCAGCGGATCGCCGATCTGAATCCGCGGGTGGTCGAACCTGGCGACCTCGGTAAGCCCGATCCGCCGCATCACCGCCTGGGACGCCTCGTTGAGCACCGCGGTCATCGACCAGATCTCCGCCAGGCCGACCCCCCGGAAGGCCACGTCCAGAGCGGATTCGGCTGCTTCGGTGGCATAACCAAGATGCCAGGCGTACCTCGCCAATCTCCAGCCAACCTCGACGCCGCCGGATCCCGGCACGTCATCGGGCATCGGGTTGAGGCCGGTAAAGCCGATGAACTGGCCGGTGTCTGTGACTTCGAGGGCCCACAGCCCGTATCCCTGATGCTCGAATCGTGCCTCGACTACCTCAATGAACGCGTCGCTGGCGGCGCGGTCCATGGTCGCGGGAAAGTACTTCATGGTCTCGCGGTCGGCGTTGAGCGCAGCGAACGGCTCGCGGTCCGACTCGACCCAGCGGCGCATCAGCAGCCGGTCGGTTCGTATCGTGTCGAAACGGGCCGATGCGGTCATCCATTCCTCCTGATTGCGGCGACATCAGCCGATACAGAATGAAGGGCGATCGTGAATTCCGTCAAATGGGCTCAATTACGCCCGCAATGCGAGTCTGCTCAGCTCGGTCGGCCAGAGCGGTGTCGGCGGCCTCCAGTCGGGGATATACGCGACACGCCCGAGCGTTCCTCCTTCCGGCCGCAAGTCCATAGTTCCTGCCATGAGGAGAGGTGTCCGATGACGACGAAGGCTGCCTTCTCGCCTGAGCAATGGGAAGCGGTGCTTGAGGGCCCGCCAAGCGCCGGCATGATCGTGGCTACAGCCGCCCGCGGCGGCACGATTCGCGAGTCAATCGCGCTGTCAAAGGCCTACGTCGATGCGCGCGCTCAACACGGGCAGAGCGAGCTCCTCGACGAGATCGTCGAGGCTAAACCCGAAATAGACCACACGATTTACCACTCGTCCGGAGAACTCAGGGATAGCGGCCTAGAGAACATCCGGGGCGCGGTCACTGCGGTCGCGAGCAAGGCCACGGCTGACGAGCTCGACGGCTACCGGCATTTCGTCCTCGCCCTCGCTAACAAGGTCGCGGCAGCACACCGGGAGGAAGGGCGCGGCGTAAGCCCAGGCGAGGCTGAGGCCATCGAGGAGATCGCATCGGCCCTGGGCACGCCTAGCTCGTGAGAGCCCACGACAAGGAACGAGGTACCTAACCAGCTAGGACCTCATCATCCGGCATTTACGTACGATGGCTGGTTGTGGGACACGAGGCGCGGACCTCGAGCGCCGCCAGCACGCTCAGTCCTGTCATCATCGGACGCGACCGTGAGCTCGCGCAACTTCAGGACGCATGGCGGACGGGCGGCCAGATGCTCGTGGTCCACGGGCGAGCCGGGCTCGGCAAGAGCCGCCTAGTCAGGGAGTTCGCGAACTGGGTCCGGCACGCCGGCGGGACCGTCCTGTCTGGCCGTTGCAGCCAGACCGCCGGGGACGTTCCGTTCCGTCCACTGCGCGAGGCTCTGCTCGCTGCCGCCCGTATCGGGTTGGAGCCATCGCCGCGGCTTACGACATTCCGGCCGGTCCTTGGGGTCGCTGGTTCCTGAATGGTCTGGCGAGCATGCCCAGAGGTCTGACAGCGGGCTGATAGTCCTGGCCGAGGGCGTGCTGCGGCTAATGGTGGAGTCGTCGTCGCCGGAGGCTCCCGTGCTCTTGGCCATCGAAGACGTG
>DATAEH010000284.1:0-2335 GCA_036258115.1 Streptosporangiaceae bacterium | reverse complement strand
ACTCCGGCGGCCTGGTGGCCGCGTGGGCAGTCGCGGCCCCGGATCGGCCGCGTTTGCCCCGCAACGCGCAAGCTGGCTACCGTCAGCGTCATGGCAAGCGGGCGCGTTGCCGTGGGCGCAGTGACCAAGACGGGCTCGGTTGTCTTGGTAGCGCTGGATGGACTTGCTAGCGCGCCGGGTTTCGCCGTGCGGCGCGAACTCAGCTTGATTTCAGGCGACTTGCCCGCCCAGCCCTATCACCTAGCTGCCGGCCTGGAACTCGCCGATGGCGAAGATCTGATCGGCAAGGTTGAGCGAGGGGTCGAGGAGGCAGCCGCGGCAGGTCTGCGCGCGATGGCGGATCTGCTGCCGGCGGCTGCCACCGTGCTTGGCGTCAGCGTCGTCGTCAAGGCCATCTCGGTGCCCCAGCGCCTGGCCGACGTCGTGCGATCGCACGCCTGGATGCATGCGGCCGAGGGCATGCTTTACCGCGAGGCGGTACTCGCTGCAGCTCGGCAATGCGGATGGCAGGCTCACGCCGTCGATGTGACCAGCCTGCCCGTGGCGGAGCAGCAACTCGATTCGATCGCCCGGTCAGCGGGTCGACCGTGGCGTCGCATCGAGAAGGACGCGGCCCGCGCCGCGATGGCATTGCTGCCTTGATTAGGCCGCCGGCGTGCTCTTCCTCGGGTCGATGAACGGGATCGATGCGGTTTTGGCCGCGGTGCGCGAGCCGTTCTTCCACTCAATCTCAATGTCATTGCCAGGGCTCGCGAGGTCAATCGGCACCCAGACGTACCCGATGGCGCGCTCGAGCCGCGGTGACCAGACCAGATCTGTGACATGGCCGATGGGCTCGCCGCCTGTCAGGGCGGGCCGCGGCTCGGTGAGCTCGAAATAGGACGGGTCGCCTGGCGCCTCGATACCGACGAGCTTCCGCGTCACGCCCTCCTCGCGGATCCGCTCGAGCGAAGCTTTGCCGACGTAGTCGGCATCCTGCCGCTCGACCAGCCGTTCCATCCCCATTACCTCGAACGGGTTGTTACGAAGGGTGAAATCGGAGTTGTAGTTGAAGATGCCAGCCTCGATCCGGCGCGCTTCGCATGGCGCGATTGGCCTGATGCCGTAGCGCGACCCAGCTTCCATGATCGTTTCCCAGAGGTCGTCGCCGCGCCCGGGATCGGCCAGGAATACCTCGTAGCCGATCTCGCCGGTCCAGCCCGTGCGGCTGATGACGACCGGGATGTCCCCGATGGTCGCATCGAGGCTCCAGTAGTACTTCATGCTCAGCACGGCCTCGCCAGCGAGGTCGCGCATGAGGTCCCGGGCCTTGGGCCCCTGAACCTGCACCGGATAGACCTCGGGCAACGAGACTGTGGCGTTGAGCCCGAGGCCGTGCGCGAGGCCCATCGCGTACAGGTGCGCGTCGCCATCGGCGAGGCATAGCCAGAACGTGTTCTCGTCGCGCCGCAGCAGCACCGGGTCGTTGACGATTCCGCCGTCTGGGGCGATGATCGGCGCGTACTTGCCCTGCCCGACCGCGCACCTGGTCAGGTCACGGCAGGTCAGCGCGTTCGTCAGGGCGAATCCGTCCGGCCCGCTGATCTCCACGACCCGCTCGACCCCGACGTCCCAGAGGGTGACGTCGTTCACGAGCGCCCAGTACTCCGCAGCTAGCTCGTCGTAGTAGGCGGGCAGGTACATGTGGTTGTAGATGTCGTATGCCTGGCAGCCCCACCGCAACGTCGCCTCGAAGAACGGGGACCTGCGGTACCACGGCCCGAAGTACAGCGTCGTCGATTGCGCATCTGGGGTAAGCCCGGCACCTGCGCTCATTCCCCGCCTCCTCGCTCGTGCGCCCGCCCAGGCGCAGCCTCCGTCATGGACTGAATGTTTAGTCAGTTCGGGCTTTCCCGCAAGCCCCGGAACGGAATCAACGCGTCCCCCCGGAATACTGCTACTGATTCCATATGTTACGGTCAACGTACGATATGAATTTCAGAGCTCGATACGGGGAGGAGCACGCCATGAAGCTCACGATTTTCGGTGCGACAGGCACCACCGGAACTACCATCACCGCTCAGGCGCTGGCCGCGGGCCACGACGTCACGGCAGTCGTTCGCGATCCGTCGCGGCTGACAATCCCTGATCACCCGCGGCTGCGTGTCGTCACTGCCGACGTGATGGACCCGACTTCGATTTCGCAGGCCGTCGAGGACGCTGATGCCGTCATCTCGGCGCTGGGCCCGCGCGGTACCGGCCCGACCACCGTCATCCGGGATAGCGTGCACAGCATCATCGCGGCGATGGATAAGACCGGCAGCCGGCGATTTGTCGAGGTAAGCGGGTCCATCGT
>DATAEH010000283.1:0-5566 GCA_036258115.1 Streptosporangiaceae bacterium | reverse complement strand
ACCATCCGATACCCGAGGGCGGCGTAACCATGTCCAGAAGACCGTCGGTAAGCCGTATGCGGGAAAACCGCACGTACGGATTGAAAGGGGGATGGGGAAACCGGGCCAACCTACGGCACCGGCGCCCCTGACTACCAATGGACGAGAAGCTGCCGCTGTTCCCGCTCGGAACAGTGCTCTACCCGGGACTCGTGCAGCCCCTGCACATCTTCGAGGACCGGTACAAGCAGCTGATCCGCGACCTGCTCGCAGAGGAAGAGCCACGACGTTTCGGGGTGATCGCGATCCGCGAGGGGCGCGAGACTGGCATCGGCGGCGTCTCGGCCCTGCACGACGTGGGCTGCATTGCGACGGTCCGTGAGATCACCGAGGGCGACGACGGCCAGTACGACATCGTGGCCGTCGGAACGGACCGGTTCAAGCTGCACACCGTTGATGAGTCGCGGCCGTACCTGACCGGGGAGATCGAACTGCTAGGGGAGCCAACGGGAGATGAAGCCGGGGCGGCACTGGCCGCGTCGGCGGTGCAGCGCGGGTTTCGCGGCTACCTGAACGTGCTCGCCGACCGTGGCTCGGCCACGATCAGTGTTCCTGACCTGCCGGATGAACCGATCCTGCTCTCCTATCTTGTCGCCGCATCCATGATCATCGACCTCAATGTGCGGCAGGGATTGCTGGCGCAACCCGATGCCTTGCGCAGGCTCTCCGCCGAGCGTGCGCTCCTGGCCAGGGAGACCGCGATCTTGCGCGAGTTCGGCACAACTCCCGCGACCGAGTTGCGCGGCACCCCCTACAGCCAAAACTGATCTCACCATCCGCCAGCCGACACTCTTTGCGCCAGTAGTCAAATATGAGTAGTCGTGCTTTACTAGCCCGGTGAACCCGACTCGGCTGTTTGTTCTTGGGGCGCTAGCGAAGCACGGCGCGATGTACGGGCACCAGCTACGGCGCGACGCGCGGCTTGACCGCGCCGACATGTGGTCGGACGTGAGGCCGGGATCGCTCTACGGGGCGTTGCACAGGCTCGCGGCCGAAGGCTTGATCGAGCCGGTCAGGACGGAGCAATCGGGGAACCTGCCTGCCCGGACTGTCTATGCGATCACCGATGAGGGCCTGCGCGAGCTGCGGGTACTTCGTGCTGAGGCGCTCGCCGAAGTCGGGCTGCGTCCTGACCCCGTTGACCTGGCGCTGGCGATGAGCGGCGATCTGGACGAGGACACGCTGCGGGGATACGTGGAGGACCGGATCAGGACGCTTGGCGCCGAGGCCGCCAGATTCACCCAGCATCGCGAGCGAGTCTGGCCGGACCAGACCGTCGCCGATGACCTGGTCGTTGAGCACGCGCGGCTGCGCATCGAGGCCGAGCTCGCGTGGCACCAGCTCGTCCTTGACCGGATCGGCAAGCTCGCGGCGGACAGCGAGCATCGCGCTCAAGGCGAGCGCCGCCACGGCAGCGCCGGAGCGGCGCGATGAGCGTGCGGCCATTGCGCTATATCGGCGACCCGGTGCTGCGGACCCCTAGCGATCAGGTCGTCAGGTTCGACGACGCGCTGGCCCAGCTGGTCACAGACCTCCTCGACACCGTGCAGGTACCGGGCCGGGCCGGGCTGGCGGCGAATCAGATCGGATCCGGGCTGGCCGTCTTCTCCTACAACGTCGACGGCCACCTCGGCTACGTGATCAACCCCGTCATCGCCGAGACCCGCGGCGAGCAGTCAGGCGGCGAAGCTTGCTTGTCCATTCCGGGAGTCAGCGCGGACCGGACTCGCGCCGCGTACGCCGTCGTCACCGGCGTCGACCTCGATCGGCAGCCGGTGACGGTGCAGGGCGATGGCGATCTCGCGCGGTGCCTGCAGCACGAGACCGATCACCTGCGCGGCGAGCTGTACATCGACGCGCTGACCGGCGAGGAACGCCGGGAGGTCATGCGCGCCCTTCGCGAGCAACCGTTGGTCCGATGACACAAGGTGACTGCCGTTAGGACGCAAGCAGTAGCCCCGTCTTGCCTAGCCCGGGGTTAGTCGATCCAGTAGAGCCTGTGCGCCGGCATCGTGCCGGTGGCCGGCCGGACCGAGTCGAGCTTGCCTCCGTTGGACTCGATCACCGCGATCGAGCCGACGTTGTCGTCGTCGGTCGTCACGAGCACCCTGTCGATGCCCATTGATCGGGCAACGATCAGTGCCTGGCGCAGGATCTCTGTCGCGTGGCCGCGGCGGCGGAAACCCGGGAGCACGTTGTAGCCGATGTGGCCGCCTTCGACGCGCAGGAACTCATTGAGACGGTGCCTGATCGTGACACGGCCAACGAACTGCCCGTCGACGTCGGCGACCAGGAACGTGCTGGGCACGAGCCGCTCCGGCAGGTTCACCCCAGCGCGGTTGTCGGCGAGCATCCGCAGATAGTCGTTCCAGGTCGTTCCTGGTTCCAGGCGCGGCCCGAAGTTGTGCCCCTCGGCGGCTAGCGCGTCCTGGCCCGCCAGGAACGCCGCCTCGTCGTCGGGCCCGAGCGGCCGCAGCCTCAGCATCGAAGCAGGCTAGCCGTGGCCGCTGACGGGCTCCACCGAATTACTCGCTGTCGAGCGAGGCGTACCGGCGATGGAACCTGATCAGCGGCAGGCCAGAGGAGGCGACCTTGTCGACGGTCAGCACGCGGGCGATCACCAGCAAGTGGTCACCCGCCGGGACCCGGCTGGTCACCTCGCACTCCATAGCGGCCAGACCGTCATCGGCGATCAGCGCCCCCGATGCCGCCCCGCGATGGTGCGGGATGTCGTCCAGGAGGTGCCGTGCACCTGGTCGGCCCGTCGCGGCAAAGCGGCCGGCCAGCATCCGCTGGCCGGCCGCCAGGACAGTCAGAGCGAACCGGTCCAGCCTGCTTAGCAGGTCGGCCGGGTAGGACCCGTTGATCAGCGAGATCATGATCAGCGGCGGACTCGTTGACAGGGTGCAGAACGCACTTACGGTCACGCCGACGTCCTCGCGGCCGTCAGCGATCGTGACCAATGTGACGCCGCTTGCGAATGCCCCCGTAGCGAGTTCGAAATCGTGCGGCGAGTCAGCCACCGCGTCTGGTTGTGTCAATGAAACGTCCAGCTGCCGGGAAGCAGCAGTGGGCCGGTCGCCGGGAGGCCGCAGCGGGCCGCGAACTGCCAGACCGGACCCCAGCTCTCGGTGAGCAGCGCGGCGCCGGCGGCGGTGACAACCGGGCCGAGATCCGTGAGCTGGCTGAGCGGACCGGCTGCGGCGATGGCGGCCGCGGCGGCGCGGCGGTCCTCGCTGTTGCTCGGCGGGCGGATCCGGTCGAGGGGACCGATCTTCGGGAAGTGGACGAGCGGGGCGCTGACCGGCAGGCCCGCCTTGCGGCGCGCGATGTCGGCTGCCTCCTCGAGACCGCCTAGCTCGTCGACCAGCTTGTTCTCGTGCGCGTCCGCGCCGGTCCAGACCCGGCCCCTGGCCAGCTCGTGCACGCGCTCGGCGGACAACTCGCGGCCGGCAGCCACTTTGCCGGTGAAGTCGGCGTAGATGCGGTCCAGCCAGGCGTCGACGATCTGCCAGTCCTCGCTGGTGAACGGCTTGGAGGTGGAGAACATCGCGGCATGCTCACCGAGCACGATCGAGTCCGTCGTGACGCCCGCCTTGCCGAGCAGGTCGCTGACGACCGGCTTGGCGGTGATCACGCCGATCGAACCGGTCACCGTTCCCGGCTGGGCGACGATGGCGTCGGCGGCCATCGAGATGAAGTATCCGCCGGAGGCGGCGACGTTGCTCATCGACACGACCACGGGCTTGCCCGCCTTGCGCGCCCTGACCACCTCACGCCAGATCGCGTCGGAGGCAACATATGACCCGCCGGGGCTGTCCACCCGAAGCAAGATCGCCTTGATATGCGGGTTGGCAGTCGCGGCGCGAAGGGCGAAGCTGATGCTGTCCGAGCCCATCGCGTTCCCGGTCAGCGGGCTGCGGCCGTTCTTGCCTCGCCTGATAGCGCCGGTCGCCTGGATCAGCGCGACGGCGTCCTGGCGCGGCGAGGTCAGCTGCTTAGCGCGGTTGGCCATCTCCTTGGACCGGTGGTAGCGGCCGACATACAGCAGGATCGGGTCGTTGCCGACCTGCTTGCGGACGGCGTCGTAGACCTCGTCCCGGTAGCCGAGCGCATCCACGAGGCCGGCCTCCAGCGCCTGCTCGGCCAGATACGGCCCGCCGTTGACGAGCTCGCGTGCCTTGTCGCCGGGGATCGCTGAGCGTTCGGCGACGGCGGCGATCAGCTGCTCGGTAACCGACTGCGCGATCCGCTCGGTGGCTTCGCGGGACGGGGCGGTGAAGCCGCGCTCGGTGAGCTGCTCGGCCGCGCTCTTGTACTCGTGCCTGGCGCCGACCTCTAGCTGCACGCCGAGCTTGTCGAGGGCGCCGCGAAGGAATGCCCGCTCGACGGCCAGTCCGGTCAGCCCGACGTCGCCAGACGGCTGCAGGAAGATCGTGTCGAACGCGGTCGCCAGGTAGTACGGGACGTTGCCCGCCGAGAACTCGCCGAACGTCTCGGCCCAGGCCCAGGTCGGCTTGCGGGCCGCGCGGAATCGCTTGACCGCCTCACGCAGCTCCTGCACGATGCCGAGCCCGATCGGCTTGCCGCCCAGCTTGACCACCAGCGCCTTGACCCGGTCGTCGGTCCTGGCAATGCGCAAGGCGCTGAGGATGTCGCTCACCGTTGGCTGATGTCTGGTCATGACCGCCGACAGCGGGTCTGGCGGCCGGACCTCGATCACCCCCTCAGTGAGATCGAGCTCCAGGATCAGGGGAGCGGTTCGCTGCCTGGCGATTTTGCCGAGCGGGCCGGCCAGCGGACCGCTCAGGGCGTCGGCGAGGGTTTCTGTCAGGGATCCGGTCAGCGACGATTCCATGGACCCAGCCTAGGTCGGACGCCTCGACGGCGCGGGACGCGGGCATTGGCTCGCCGCTCTCGGCTATGGTCACGGGCCGCGGTCGGCTATGGTCAGCAGCAATGACCGTGCACGATGGGAACGGCTGGACCCGGTGCGGCCGCGGCCATCGGCACTGGGGCCGGCATGGAGCGGCCGGGCTGTTGCTCGCCACGACCGATGACGCCGGGCAAGCGGCCGTTTTGCTGCAGCAGCGAAGCTGGTGGGGGAGCTATGGCGGCTCATGGGGACCACCCGGCGGGGCGCGCGACAGTCACGAGTCGGTCGTCCGGGCGGCGCTGCGCGAGGCGATCGAGGAATGCGCGATCGACCCGCGACCCGTCCGGGTCCACGGCGTGCTCAACGACGACCACGGCGGCTGGACCTACCAGACCGTGCTCGCGAACACGGCCGTGCCGCTGGCCGCGGCCGCGGTCAGCGAGGAGACCAGCGAGGTCGCGTGGGTTCCCGTGGCTGAGGTCGAGCGGCTCCCGTTGCACCCAGGATTCGCCGGGCAATGGCCCGCGCTTCGTTCGGCGCTCACGCCATTGACGATCATCGTTGATGCCGCCAATGTGGTCGGTTCCCGCCCCGATGGCTGGTGGCGCGACCGGGCGGGAGCGGCGCGGCGGCTGATCGAGGAGATCGGCG
>DATAEH010000282.1:0-3174 GCA_036258115.1 Streptosporangiaceae bacterium | reverse complement strand
CTGGATCGGCCAGAGTCAGGGCGGCTGAGGCGTGACGTCACAACTCCTCTTCACGGCTTTGGTGCTAGCCGTCGGCATCGAACGGCTCGTGGAGCTGGCCGTGTCAAAACGGCATGCGGCTTGGGCGTTCTCACTCGGCGGTGAGGAGTTCGGCCGCGGCCACTTCCCTGCGATGGTGGCGCTTCACACCGCTCTACTGGTCGGCGCGGTGGCCGAGGTGTGGATGCTAGACCGCCCATTCCTACCGATTCTCAGCTGGGCAGCGCTGGTCGTAGTCATTGCCTCGCAGAGTCTGCGCTGGTGGTGCATCGCCACACTGGGGCGGCAGTGGTACACCCGGGTCATTGTCGTGCCGGGTGTTCCACTGGTCAGCCACGGTCCGTATCGCCTGCTGCGTCATCCGAACTATCTGGCTGTGGTGCTCGAGGGCGCGGCCCTACCGCTCGTGCACTCCGCGTGGGCCACGGCTGCCGGGTTTACCGTCCTCAACGCAGCCCTGCTCGCCAGGCGGATCCAGGTCGAAGAGCGGGCGCTGGCCACGGTCGCTGGTAAGGAAGCGGCGTTCCGATGAGGAGGCGGGCCAGCGACTTGGTAGTGGTGGGCGGCGGCCCGGTAGGCCTGGCGGCTGCCCTGTATGCGGTGAGAAGTGGCTTATCGGTTGTCGTGCTCGAGCCCCGAGAGGGCGCGATCGACAAGGCGTGCGGCGAAGGTCTGATGCCCGGCGGCGTCCATGCGCTGGCTGCCCTTGGTGTCCACCCCGTTGGCTGGGATCTGGTCGGCATCCGCTACGTCTGCGGCCGGCGGCAGGCAGAGGCTGACTTCAGCGGAGGGCGGGGCCGAGGCGTCCGCCGCACCGAGCTCCACACGGCACTGCGATCGGCCGCAGCAGCCGCTGGCGTGAAAGTCTTCCCCTTGGCGGCGTGCGAGGTGGTGCAGTCGTCCGAGGAGGTGCGCGTCCGAACCCAGGGACCCGGCCACACGCCTGGACCTGACATCTCTGGCCGCTACCTTCTGGCAGCTGATGGCCTGCATTCGCCGACGCGTCGCGCGCTCGGTTTGGAGATGTTCACCCGCGGACCACAGCGCTTCGGTCAACGCCGGCACTACCACTTACGGCCATGGAGCAGCCATGTGGAGGTGCATTGGGGCAGCTATGGCGAGGCGTATGTCACGCCCGTCGGGGCAGATCTCGTCGGGGTTGCGGTCCTAAGCGCCCGCCGGGTGCCGTTCGAGGAGCAGCTCAACGAGTTCCCGCAGCTGCGAGAGCGGCTGGCTAACGCCTCTGTCGCCACACGAGTGCGCGGGGCCGGCCCACTCCGGCAGCGAGCCGTCCGCCGAGTCGCTGGCAGGGTGCTTCTCGTCGGCGATGCCGGGGGTTACGTCGATGCGCTGACCGGTGAAGGGATATCGCTCGGGATGGCGCAGGCACGGGCGGCGGTGTCAGCGGTCGAAGCCGGTCGGCCGCACGCCTACGAGCGTACCGGGCGCCAGGCCAGCTGGCGATATGCCGCGATGACGCACGCCCTTGTGCAGGCAACCCGCCCAGCGTGGGCCCGGCAGGCCATCGTTCCCGCCGCCGCAGCGCTCCCCACCGTCTTCCGCGCGGCCGTGAGAGAACTCGGGCGATCGAACACCTGAACATCTCCGCCGGTCCCTCGCCAGCGAGGCGGCCGCTCAGGTGGCTGTTTTGCAACCGGGCGGCCAGGTTCCTGGAGTTGGAGTCCCTGCTCGGGATCGGGGTAGCTGAACGCCTTAACAGCTTGGCGTCCACCCACTCCTTCTCTTGTGGCCGGCAACCCACTCCGCTGAAGACACAGCCGCCGACTGCATGCGCTGATGTAAACCGTTCGCAACGATCACGGCGATTCCAACATCCGCCGAACCTACTCCATGGGGAGACCCAAACCCCCAGAGTGCAGCAACCCCAGTCCTGGCCTGGCGCCCAACCCCTCCTTTGGAGGTCTATCGGATAAACGGTTGCTCTGTCCATGTATTCAGCCATGCATCGGCTCTCGGGCATAAGTGTTCGCACGCTGAACGCCACAAATCTGCCGCCCAACTGGCGCCTTTGCCTCTGTCGCATCTCGGACCGGCTCGGCTGTTCAGCAGGCGACGGGTCAGCGGGCGTCCGGAGGTGGAACGCACACTACGTTTCCAAAGATCTTGATCGGTGTTGTCGCTGCATGGCTCGGCGCATGGATCTACCTAGGTAGAAGTTGGAGGTCGTGACGAAGAGTTCGGCTTACCCATCGCACCGATTGCTGATGTGTCCAGCCGGCGTCTAGAACGAAAGATCGATAGCACTCCGGGCGGTCAGTACAAAGATCAAGTCGGCGGCTTGTCGTCGGGTCACGCCTCGACGAAAGGGTTTTCTTGGTCAGTCTGTTGACGGCGCCAATACCGTCCCTCTTCCTGACTGCTCATGACTGCATGGGCAGTAGTGTCGTCATGTTGGAGAGTCCGCGATCAGACCGACGACCGAGACCGCATCCTCCAGTAGCGTGTGGTAATGGAACTGATCGATGAGTATCTCGCAGCGCTTGAGGTCGGCGACGCCGAGCGTGTTTTGGCCCTCTTCGCACCCGACGGGATCGTGCACTCACCGCTCTACGGCGCTGTGCCAGCGCGCCAGTTCTATCCGACGCTATTTGCCGACAGCGCCGAATTAAGGCTCACGCTCCGGCGCGTCTTCCGCGACGACGGGGAGGCGGTGGCGTTCTGGTTCGACTTCACCTGGGTACTTGCCGACGGTACGTCGGCTTCATCCACAATCGTCGACATCGCTGAGCTGACAGAGGACGGGCTGATTGCCAGCCTCCACATCGTCTACGACACAGCTCCAATCCGCGGCGACTTCGAACAGGCCAAACGAAACGGGAAGCCCTGAGAACATCAGTGGCTAGGCGCCACGATTATTACAAGGTATTGCCGCCGGATGGCCGCTGGCCGCCCTGCTGTCTGCCGGGTGGTGCAGGCATGGTGCTCATTTAGCACGTTTTTTGTCTGGCCGGGGGAGAACAACTACCTCGATAGGCTCGATGCGCCCCCGGATCGCCACGGTGCGTCGCTCGAGTTGATCGGTCGTGATGCCTGCCGCCTCGGCGGTTGCCACACTAACGATCACCTCGCCTGCAGCCGCAGCCGATGCGAGTCGGGCCGTGATGTTGACGGCAT
>DATAEH010000281.1:0-4716 GCA_036258115.1 Streptosporangiaceae bacterium | reverse complement strand
GCCTGCGCAGGCTCTCCACCCTGACCTGGCGCGCAACCCTGCTCAGCGCCGTCGCAGGGGTGGGATTCATGAATCTGTTCAGCCATTCCTGCGCATGATCAGACGCGGGCTGCGACGCCACCGCCGTGGTGCGTGCCCGCGCCGCCTACTGGGCTGCGCTAGCCGAGGACCAGGAGCGCTGGATGGCGGTTGAAATGCCCCCTACCAGCCTGCCTGTCCGGGTTTCCGCTCAGAATCTGGCCGCGTGCGTCGACATACTGCTCGAGAACGTCTTTGCGCACACCCCGGAAGGGACCGCGCTATCGGTGCGCGTTTCGCCTCGCGCGGCTGGAAGCCCATGGGTCGTGGTATCAGACAACGGGCCGGGTTTCCCGCACGCCGACCCGGCCAGGCGCGGCATGTCAAGCGCCGGATCGACCGGCCTCGGCTTGGACATCGCTGACAGTCGGCCGGTCGCCGCACTGAGGGGGCGCGGTCACCATAGGACTTGGGTCCGCCGAATATCCCGCACCAAAATCGCGACGGCACATCAGAACGCGGCGGCTGTATCGCGAGCCTGAGTCCGGTCGCGCGCCCTAGCATCTCGGCAAGCTCACTGCTACGGCAAGTCTGCGCCGGGATCGCGTACATCCACAATGGAGCGCAGGCCATTGTGCACGCGATCGGAGCGCTGTACGCTCCGCTCCCGCAACGGCGGTGTCACTGTCACCTGCGAGATATCCGGCACCACGCGGCCGCTTCCCGAGGGAGTTGACCTTTCCGCCTACCGGATCGAGCAGGAAGCGCTGAGCAATACGATGCGCCACGCCCCAGGGGCTTCGGTTCAGGTGCGCCTGCACTACGGCGAGTCCGCCCTGGTCATCGAGGTCCGCAACAGCGGCGCTCAGGCGGTGCGGAACAACGATGGCGCCGCGCTTCCTCGTGGCAGCGGGCACGGCATTATCGGCATGCGCGAGCGCGCCACCATGCTGGGAGGACATCTCTCAGCTGGCCGGACCATCCATGACGAGTGGCTGGTCACCGCCGCGCTGCCGCTGGATACCGCCGTCAAGGAGCCGCAGTGACTATCCGCGTCGTGGTCGCCCATGACCAGGGGATGGTGCGGTCGGGATTCTCGGTTCTCCTGAACGCCCAGCCCGACTTTGACGTAGTTGGCGAGGCCATCAACGGCCGCGAGGCGATCGCGCACGCCGCGGATCTGCGTCCCGACGTCATCCTCATGGACGTCCGGATGCCGGTCCTCGACGGTCTTCAGGCGACGAGGGAGATCACCAGGATGCCGGACCCGCCGAAGGTGCTCGTGCTGACCACCTTCGATCTGGATGACTACGTCTATGAAGCGCTGCGCTCTGGTGCCAGCGGCTTCCTGTTGAAGGACGCCTCGGCCCGCGAACTCGCTGACGCGGTGCGGCTGGTGGCGGGCGGCGACGCGCTGCTCGCCCCTAGTGTGACCAGGCGGCTCATCGCCGAGTTCGCCAGGATGGGCGCGCCGCGCACGCCTGGCCGCGCGCAGCTCGATGGCCTCACGGAGCGGGAGTCAGAGGTGCTGGCCCTTGTCGCGCGGGGCCTCTCGAACGCCGAGATCGCCAACCGTCCGTTCGTTGCCGAGCAAACCGTGAAGACCCATGTGAGCCGGATTCTGATGAAGCTTGGGCTTCGTGATCGCACGCAGGCCGTGGTTCTCGCTTACGAGACCGGCCTGGTACACCCAGGGGGCTGACGATGCCCATGACCTCGCGCAGCCGCGATGCGGGATTTGCGATCGCGACGTGCGCCATCCTCGCGTTTTACAACAACGTGCTCGGCAGGCAAGCGTGGCACGACCGGTGGTACGTACCGCTTAATGCCTGCGCCGCCGGTATCGCACTGCCGGTGGCCGCGGCGAGCGGCCTGACTGCCGCCGATCTGGGCGTCGGGCGCGGCGCTTGGCGGCTCGGACGGCCAGGACGGTGGTCCGCGGCCGCGGCTGCGGCTGGATGGGTGCTCGTCGCCGCGCTACCGGCGACCCGCCCGGTCCTCGCCGACAAGCGGGTCGCCGGTCTCAAGGGGCGCGCGGTCGCCTACCAGGCCGTCCTGCGCATTCCAGTAGGCACAGTGCTGTGGGAGGAAATCGCGTTCCGCGGTGTGCTTCAGGCGGCACTCCGCCGTCTCATGGACAACAACGCCGCCATCGCCCTGACGAGCGCCGTGTTCGGCATCTGGCACCTCCGCCCCACCCTGCAGGCCCTGCGCGCCAACGGCCTGGCCGACAGCCGCAGGCATGTCATCGCTGGCGTATGCGCGGGTGTCGCGGCGACAACCGCGGGCGGCACGTTCCTGTCGTGGCTGCGGGAACGTTCAGGTGGCCTGGCCGCGCCCATCATGTTGCACCTCGTGACGAACTCCGGCGGCCTGGTGGCCGCGTGGGCAGTCGCGGCCCCGGATCGGCCGCGTTTGCCCCGCAACGCGCAAGCTGGCTACCGTCAGCGTCATGGCAAGCGGGCGCGTTGCCGTGGGCGCAGTGACCAGGACGGGCTCGGTTGTCTTGGTAGCGCTGGATGGACTTGCTAGCGCGCCGGGTTTCGCCGTGCGGCGCGAACTCAGCTTGATTTCAGGCGACTTGCCCGCCCAGCCCTATCACCTAGCCGCCGGCCTGGAACTCGCCGATGGCGAAGATCTGATCGGCAAGGTTGAGCGAGCGGCCGAGGAGGCGGCCGTCGCAGGTCTGCGCGCGATGGCCGAACTGCTGCCGGCGGCCGCCACCGTGCTTGGCGTCGGCGTCGTCGTGAAGGCCATCTCGGTCCCCCAGCGCCTGGCCGACGTCGTGCGATCGCACGCCTGGATGCATGCGGCCGAGGGCATGCTTTACCGCGAGGCGGTACTCGCGGCAGCTCGGCAATGCGGATGGCAGGCTCACGCCGTCGATGTGACCAGCCTGCCCGTGGCGGAGCAGCAACTCTATTCGATCGCCCGCGCAGCGGGCCGACCGTGGCGTCGCATCGAGAAGGACGCGGCCCGCGCCGCTATGGCATTGCTGCCTTGATTAGGCCGCCGGCGTGCTCTTCCTCGGGTCGATGAACGGTATCGATGCGGTTTTAGCCGCGGTGCGCGAGCCGTTCTTCCACTCAATCTCAATGTCATTGCCAGGGCCCGCGAGGTCAATCGGCACCCAGACGTACCCGATGGCGCGCTCGAGCCGCGGTGACCAGACCAGATCTGTGACCTGGCCGACGGGCTCGCCGCCGGCCAGCGCGGGCCGCGGCTCGGTGAGCTCGAAATAGGACGGGTCGCCTGGGGCCTCGATACCGACGAGCTTGCGCGTCACGCCCTCGTCGCGGATCCGCTCGAGCGAAGCTTTGCCGACGTAGTCGGCATCCTGCCGCTCGACCAGCCGTTCCATCCCCATGACCTCGAACGGGTTGTTACGAAGGGTGAAATCGGAGTTGTAGTTGAAGATGCCAGCCTCGATCCGGCGCGCTTCGCATGGCGCGATCGGCCTGATGCCGTAGCGCGACCCGGCTTCCATGATCGTTTCCCAGAGGTCGTCGCCGCGCCCGGGATCGGCCAGGAACACCTCGTAGCCGATCTCGCCGGTCCAGCCCGTGCGGCTGATGACGACCGGGATGTCGCCGATAGTGGCATCCAGGCTCCAGTAGTACTTCACGCTTAGCACGGCCTCGCCAGCCAGGTCGCGCATGAGGTCCCGGGCCTTGGGCCCCTGAACCTGAACCGGATAGACCTCGGGCAACGAGACCGTGGCGTTGAGCCCGAGGCCGTGTGCGAGGCCCACGGCGTACAGGTGCGCGTCACCGTCGGCGAGGCATAGCCAGAAAGTGTTCTCGTCGCGCCGCAGCAGCACCGGGTCGTTGACGATTCCGCCGTCCGGGGCAATGATCGGCGCGTACTTGCCCTGCCCGACCGCGCACCTGGTGAGGTCACGGCAGGTCAGCGCGTTCGTCAAGGCGAATCCGTCCGGCCCGCTGATCTCCACGACCCGCTCGACCCCGACGTCCCAGAGGGTGACGTCGTTCACGAGCGCCCAGTACTCCGCGGCCAGCTCGTCGTAGTAGGCAGGCAGGTACATGTGGTTGTAGATGTCGTATGCCGTGCAGCCCCAGCGCAATGTCGCCTCGAAGAACGGTGACCTGCGGTACCACGGCCCGAAGTACAGCGTCGTCGATTGCGCATCTGGGGTAAGCCCGGCACCTGTGCTCATTCCCCGCCTCCTCGCTCGTGCGCCCGCCCTGGCGCAGCCTCCGTCATGGACTGAATGTTTAGTCAGTTCAGGCTTTCCCGCAAGCCCCGGAACGGAATCAACGCCTCCCCCCAGGAATACTGCTACTGATTCCATATGTTACGGTCAACGTACGATATGAATTTCAGAGTTCCACACGGGGAGGAGCACGCCATGAAGCTCACGATTTTCGGCGCGACAGGCACCACCGGAACTGCTATCACCGCTCAGGCGCTGGCCGCGGGCCACGACGTCACGGCCGTCGCTCGCGATGCGTCGCGGCTGACAATCCCTGATCACCCGCGCCTGCGTGTCATCACCGCCGACGTGATGGACCCGGCATCGATTTCGCAGGCCGTCGGGGACGCTGATGCCGTCATCTCGGCGCTGGGCCCGCGCGGTACCGGCCCGACCACCGTCATCCGGGATAGCGTGCACAGCATCATCGCGGCGATGGATAAGACCGGCAGCCGGCGATTTGTCGAGGTAAGCGGGTCCATCGT
>DATAEH010000280.1:0-24069 GCA_036258115.1 Streptosporangiaceae bacterium | reverse complement strand
CGTTGTTCACCGGATCAGCCATTCCAGACCATCAGCACGAGCACGACCAGCCAGATCACGCTGACGACGCCGCCCATCATGGCAATCCGGCCGCGCTCCACGTTCGCCATGTGGGCTGGGATGGCCGCGGCGTCAGCCGCGGGAACGTGGGCGGCAGCCTGCTGTGCGGCCGGCGTCGGCGCGCCGACCGCCTGTCCAGCCGCCGCCTGCCCACCCGGCTGGCCGCTCGGTTGCTCGCCGCCGGGTTCGGCGTCTGCGACCGCGGCCTGCCCGGGTCCGGTGCCTTGCTGGTGCTGAGACTGTGTCGCCTGTGCTTGGGCGGCCTGAGCTTGGGCGACTGGTTCGCTTGGCAGTCCAGCGGCGGCAGCGGCGCTGCCAACCAGGTCGCCTGGCTGGCTGGCCGCTGCGGTTGCGCTCGCGGCGGTCGCCGTGGCAGTCTCGAGCGACTTGATCGCGTGCCGCTGGTCTCGGTGGATCAGGCCGAGCAGCACAATGGTCACGACGAACAAGGTCTCGGAGATGATGATCCAGGGCTTGCCGCTCTTCCCCAGCATCGATGCCAGCACGATCCCGACGACCAGCACGCCGAGCGAGCCGATTCCGAACACGAGCGTCATCCTGGTCAGGTAACGCAGAATGCGAATATCCCGCTTCCTGATGTGACGCGGCGTCGACATGATCGCCAGCGTGACCGGGCCGATCGTGAAGATGACGAAAGCCACGTGCAGCCACAGGACCAGGTGCTGCGAAAAGGACATGGGCCGAGTCTAGAACCAGACCAATCCAATTCCACATTCACGCATGCGGGTGCGCCGCCGCCTCCGCGCGCACAACGATGAACCCCTGGTGGTGCTATGGGCGTGCTATGGGCCCATCAGGGGTTCATCGGTGGGGCTGGATGTGTCTCAGCGGGATCTTCTATTGGCGAACCACGCGCCAGCGAGCGCTACAACGCCGATCACCGCGCTGACGGATCCGCGGATGCCGTGGCTGCCGTGATTGACCTTGCCCGAGTGGCCGATCGAGTTCAGCGGGCCGAGTCCGACGCCGGCGAAGAAGAGGATGGCCAGGACGATGAAGACGACGCCGATGATCGCCAGCACGAGGACCACCGGCCGCTTTGAGCCAGCGCCGCCTGAGACAGTTTCGGAACTCACAACTTCCTCCTTAGGAGGCAGAGTCCTCCGCGGGCCGCACCGCGGCGCCGGGAGAGCTGGTTATTTCCCCTGAGTGCCCCCGGCGGGCGGCCCGCCAGTTGGGGAGTTGATTACGTGCCGAAACGTACTACCAGCACATTGCGAGAATGGGCTACTTCAGGAAAGCGCCGGAAAAAGACTCGATTGACCGCTATTTAGCTGGATGCTGTCGCGCTAGCGCTGACGTTCTCTGCGGGACCGCAGGAAGTCACTGACCACGTATTCGCCGAGGCTATCGGGCATCGCCCTGAGCACCCGGCCGCCGTTGCGCCTGGCCACTTCGTCAACGAAGGAGGTCAGCCGCTCGTCGTCGGCAAGCATGAAGATATTGAGCGTGGCCCGCCGCCTGGTCATCTTGTCGACCTCGGCCATGGTGAGCTCGAGAGTCTCGGGTGACGGCGGCCAGTCGAAGTAGGGACGGCCGTTCCTGAGCAGGTGAGCGGTGGGCTCGCCGTCGGTGATGATCAGGACGATCGGGTCGTCCTCTGGCCGCCGTTCGAGGAATCGTCCGGCCAGCAGAAGCGCGTGCTGCAGGTTGGTGCCCTGCACCATGTCCCATCCGAGTCCGGCGAGCTCGGCTTCACGCAGTTCTCTGGCGTAGTCGGAGAACCCGATCACCTGCAGGGAGTCCTGCGGGAACCTGGTCCTGACCAGGGAATACAACGCGAGGGCGGTTTGCTTGGCCGCGGCCCAGGTGCCGCGCAGCGCCATCGAGTAGGACAGGTCGACCAGCAGGCACACAGCGGCAGACGCCCGCCGCTCGGTCTCGCCGATCTCGAAGTCGCCGACCGAGAGCTTCACCGCCGTGCGCGTGCCGCCCTCGGTGGCGTTGGCTGCCGGGCCAGGCACGCCGCCGCGAAGCAGGGCATTGCGCACCGTGGCCGCGGTATCGATGGCCTGCTCGTCACCGAACCGCCACGGCCTGGTAGAACCGGTCAGCTCACCCGCCTGACCAGCGTCATGCTGATCGTGGTCGCCGTAACTGCCCTCGGCTAGCTTCGCGAAGACCTGGCGCAGCGCGGTGTCACCGAGCCGCCGCACGGCCTTGGGCGTCAGCTCGAGCTTGCCCTCGTTGTTCACGAGGTAGCCCTGCCGCTGTAGCTCGCGCTCGATCTGCTTGAGCGCCTCCATGTCGTCGACCGCCCGGCGGCCGAGCGCCCGCCTGACCGCTTCCTCGTCGATGTCGTCAAGGCGGGCGCCGGGATAGTCCTGCCGCAGCGCATCCTCCAGCTCGGACAGGTCAGCTAGCTCGGCAAGGGCCGTCGTCGCGTCGCCAAGCCCCAGCGGATCGCGGCCCGTCATCCGCTCGCCCCGCTGGCCGTCCCAGTCGACATCAGGACGGCGGGCCCTGAGCGCGTCGGCCAGCCGCGCCATTTCCTGAGCGAGACCGGCGTCCTCCATGGCCTGCGCCATGAGCCCGGCGAGTTCGGATCGCTGCTCATCGGAGAGCGAGTTCAGCAGTCGCTGTGCGGCGGCCATCCGGCGTACGAGCGAGTCGATGAGCTGCTCGAGGTTCTCCGGCGAATCGGGGAAGAAGTCGCCGTAGCTGGCCATGAACGCGTCGAAGTCCTCCTGGGTGTGCTCGCCCCTGGCATCGGCCTGGATCATGTCCGTGAGAGCGGACATCATGTCCCTGATGCGCTGCATGCCCTCCGGGTCTGGCTGCGACATCTGCTCCTTGATGCCGCGGAACTGGCTGTCCAGCACCTCGCGCTTGAGCAGCTCCTTCAGCTGCTCGAAGGTCTGGGCAGCGGCCTGACTGCGCCACTGGTAGTCAGAGAGCTGCCTGATAGCGCCCGCGGTGTCCGACGGCAGCGAGTCCAGTTCTGCCTCGCGCATCCTGGCGTCATCGCTCGGGTCGGGAAAGAGCTCGGCGCGCTCTTGGCCGATCGCGGTGTCCAGCAGCGCCCTTGCCTGCTCGAGGATCCCGTCCAACCGGCCGCTCCTGCGCAGCTCGCGCTGCCGCTCGCGAACCCGCCTCAGCATGTCGTCCAGGCCGCGGTGGCTGGACAGGCCGCGCCTGAGCAGGTCCCGCAGGGCGCTGGCGGGGTCGTCGCCGCCCAGCACCGACTCGCCTAGCGCGTCGACCGCACCGCGCACGTCATACGGCGGCTCAAGCGGGTCGGGGCCACCCAGGTACTCGCCGTACCGGTAGCGGCCGCTGCGTTCAGCCCGATCAGCCACTGTAGATGGCGCCGCCGTTCACGGTGTCCTTCGAGATCCTGCGCATCAGGTACAGGCCCTCGAGCGCGAACTCCAGCGCGGCCGCTGCCTGGCCGAACGACTCACCGCCGTCTCCGTCCAGCCGTTCCATGATCTTGGCAAGGCCCGGCACCTCGCCGATCCTGCGCAACAGCTCGGCGGCGGGCAGCATGTCCGAGGACTCGACGCTGCCGCCATCGGCGAACCTGGTCACCAGCCCGGACAGGTCCGCGCTGCCGAGGTGGGCGCGGAAGGTGTCAGCGGTCGCGCGGCGAAGCAGGTGCTCGAGCACCTCGGCCTCCCTGCCCTCCTCGCTGACCTCGAACTCGACCTTGCCCCGCAGCGTGCTCACCACGGCGGGCAGGTCGCAGATCCTGGCAACCGGCTGGTCCTCACCGGTGATCGCGGCCCGCCTGACCGCGGCCGCAACCACGGCCTCGGCGGCTGCGATTGCGAACCTGGCGCTGACGCCCGACCGCGCGTCCACCGCAGGCGACGAGCGCACCAGCCTGGTGAACCTGGCGATCACCTCGATCAGGTGACTCGGCAAGACTGCGTCGGGGTTGTCGCCGCCCCAGGCGATCTCTGCTTCCTGCTCGACAACCGCGAGCTCGTCATCGAGCGAGAGCGGGTAGTGGGTCCGGATCTCGGCGCCGAACCTGTCCTTCAGCGGGGTGATGATCCGGCCCCTGTTGGTGTAGTCCTCGGGGTTCGCGCTAGCCACGAGCACCAGGTCAAGCGGCAGCCGGAGCGCGTAGCCGCGGACCGCGATGTCGCGCTCCTCGAGGACGTTCAGCAGCGAGACCTGGATCCGCTCGGCCAGGTCCGGCAACTCGTTGAGGCAGAAGACACCCCGGTTAGTGCGCGGGACCAGCCCGTAGTGAATGGTCTCCGGGTCCCCGAGGGTCCGGCCTTCGGCCACCTTCACCGGGTCGATGTCGCCGATCAGGTCACCGACGCTGGTGTCAGGCGTGGCCAGCTTCTCGCCGTACCTGTCATCACGGCCATGCCAGCTGACCGGCAGGTCATCGCCGAGCTCTGCGGCCAGCCTGCGGCATCTCGCGCAGACCGGCTCGAACGGGTGGTCGTTGATCTCGCATCCCGTGACGACCGGGGACCAGTCGTCGAGCAGGCCGGTCAGCGTGCGGATCAGCCTGGTCTTACCTTGCCCGCGCTCGCCTAGCAAGATCACGTCGTGGCCCGCGATCAGCGCCCGCTCAAGATGAGGGCGCACCGTGTCGTCGAACCCGAGGATTCCGGGAAATGGATCTTCACCGTTCCGCAGCCTGGCGAGCAGGTTCTGCCGGATCTCGTCCTTGACGCTCCGGAACACGTGACCGCTTGCGCGGAGCTCACGGAGGGTCTTGACTTCAGGGGCGGTAGCTTGCCCGGAGACTGATGACGACTGGCCCAATGATGTCTGTTGGTGTGGCTGCACCATTCGACACTATGTCGCACGTGACGTGGTCCGCACATTGGGAGGACGCATGATGGCCGAAAGCGGGCCTGTGCTGGCCGTCGATATCGGCGGCACCAAGATGGCGGCCGGTGTCACCGATCCCAGTGGCCGGCTGATCACCTGGGCCCAGATTCCCACCCGCCGCGACATCGATGGCGAGCAGTTGTGGCGCAACCTGGAGGACCTGCTGCTCGGTGTGCTCGAGGACGCCAAGGTCGCTGATCGGGCGGAGCTGTCCGGGATTGGCTGTGGCTGCGGCGGCCCGATGGAGTGGCCGGCTGGACTCGTATCGCCGCTGAACATTCCAGCCTGGCGGCATTTCCCGCTGCGAGAGCGGCTGGCCGCCAGGTTCGGCACCGGCGGCGGACCCGTTCGGGTGCATAACGACGCGATCTGCATGGCGGCAGGTGAGCATTGGCGCGGGGCAGGCCGAGGCTGGCGGAACGTGCTCGGCATGGTTGTCTCCACCGGCGTGGGAGGCGGCCTGATCCTGGACGATCACCTGATCGCAGGATCCTCGGGCAACGCCGGCCACATCGGCCATGTCGTCGTGTACCCGGACGGGCCGGCCTGCGCCTGCGGCGGGCGCGGCTGCCTGGAGGCGATCGCGAGGGGCCCGGCGCTCACGGAGTGGGCGCAAAGCCACGGCTGGCGGCCCGATCAGCCGGGGATGACGGCTAAGGACTTGTCGGCCGATGCCGCCCAGGGCCATGGCGTGGCCATGGAAGCGCTTCGCCACGCGGGCCGCGCGCTGGGCATCGCGATCGCGTCCGCGACGAGCCTGTGTGACCTCGAGGTGGTAGCAATCGGCGGCGGCCTCTCACAGGCCGGGGCGCTGCTCTTCGACCCGCTGCAGGAGGCGCTCGCGGTGCACGCCAGGCTCGACTTCACCAGGCAGGTACGCGTCGTGCCGGCCGCTTTCGGCCAGAGCGCTGGCCTGGTCGGCGCGGCTGCCCTCATCGCTGCTGGTGACCGCTACTGGACGGGGAATTAACCCGGCGATCCGCCATTATTTCGCGGCAGCCGGCCGCCGCATTACAACCACGGTCCTCGCCACCTTGTCGTGCAGCGCCTGCCGGCGTCGGTCGCCGAGCAACCAGGCATTATCGATCAAGAAGAACAGGGCCAGCACCTCACCGCCCACGACAAAGACGAGCGCGCGCACGGCGGACCTGCGCAGGCTGATCGGGCACTGGCCATCTTCGCCGGCCACCCATAGGCCAAGCGTCCGCTTACCGATCGTCGTGCCCCAGTAGCCGGTGAGCAGCCAGTAATACAGGACGGCCAGGATCACGGTCAGCGCGAGCACCAGCAAGTAAGGCCCTGTTGTGTGGCTGAGCACCCGACCCACAGCGCCGTGCGCACCAGGCCGCCAGGAAGGAATGCTCGTGGCGTTGCCCAGCTGGTTGGCGAACGAGGCGAGCAGCCGGCCCCAGAGGGCGCCCGTTACGAGCGTGAGGATGAGAGCGTCGATGACGAAGGCGAGGAATCGCCGCCACGGGGCGGCCAGCACCGTGCTGGCCTGGGCCAGTGGAGTCGTCCGTGCGGTCGCAGGCGCGAGCAGAGCCACAGGCAGATCATGCCCATGCCGCCATGATTACGATCAGTAGTAGTTCAAATACGTACAGTGAGCGGACCTCGGACGACCGCGCTCGGCTACAGGTTGCCCCGGCGCTCCTGCTCACGCTCGATCGCCTCGAACAAGGCCTTGAAGTTGCCCTTGCCGAACCCCTCTGACCCGTGCCGCTCGATCAGCTCGAAGAAGACGGTAGGCCGGTCCTGCACCGGCTTGGTGAAGATCTGCAGGAGGTAGCCGTCCTCGTCCCTGTCTGCCAGGATTCGCAGCCCCCTGAGCTCATCGACGTGGACCCGGGTTTCGCCCACCCAGTCGCCGAGGGCTTCGTAATAGCTGTCCGGGGTCGACAGGAAGCTCACCCCTGCTGCCCGCATATGCCTGACGGCCGCCACGATGTCGTCCGTGGTCAGCGCGATGTGCTGGACACCGGGGCCGCCGTAGAACTCCAGGTACTCATCGATCTGTGACTTCTTCTTGCCGGCCGCAGGCTCGTTGATTGGGAACTTGACCTTTCGCGAGCCGTCGGCCACGACCTTGCTCATCAGAGCCGAATACTCGGTAGCGATGTCGTCCCCGACGAACTCCTTCATGTTCGTGAATCCCATGACCCGGTGGTAGAAACTGACCCACTCATCCATCCGGCCGAGCTCGACGTTGCCCACGCAGTGGTCGACGGCGTTGAAGAAGGGCGCCGCGGGCGCAATGAGCGGCTCGGCCCTGATGTAGCCGGGCAGGTAAGGGCCCGAATAGTTAGCCCGCTCGACGAGAGTGTGCCTGGTGTCGCCGTAGGTCGCGATCACCGCGAGGACGACCTTGCCGTGCTCGTCTACCTCGACGTGCGGTTCCTCAAGCGGCGTGGCACCGTGGCTGACCGCGTAGCTGAACGCCTCGCTGGCCGACAGGACGCCGATGGCCAGGTCGATCACACCGTCGCCGTGCGCGGCGACGTGATTGGCCAGGTCGGTTCCCTGGCGCACGGGACCGCGCAGCACGAACCGTGCTGAGCCCGACTCGAGCACGTAATCCGCCTCGTCACGGCACCCGTTCTCAGGGCCGCGATAGGCAACGACCGTCATGCCGAAGGCGGTGGAATAGTAGTGCGCCGCTTGCCTGGCGTTGCCGACGGCGAAGACGACGGCGTCCATGCCTGTGACGGGAAATTCGTCGGGATGCCCGATCGACGGGTGCTGAGCCGGTGTCTGCGTCGTCATGTCTGGCTCCTGGTTGGCCGGCGGGCGGATGGATGCAGTATCTCTACGCAGCATCGACCTCGCGGACAACATGTGCAACTGGGCCCATTTATGCTATACAAGTTGTTTACTTCTTGGCGGAATCTGTTGTCATTGCTAGGCAGGGTGTCGCAGGGGGCTGGAACTTGTGATTGACGAGCTTGACGCAAGCCTGATCGAGTTGCTCACGGCCGAGCCCAGAATCGCGGTCCTCGAGGCGTCGCGGCGGCTCGGCGTCGCGCGCGGCACCGTCCAGGCCAGGCTCGACCGGATGCAGGCGCGCGGGATTATCACCGGGTTCGGGCCCGACATCGATCCCGCTGCGCTTGGTCACGCTGTCACCGCGTTCGTCACGGTCGAGCTCAGGCAGTCCGGAGGCCGCGACGAGGTGGCCGAGCGGCTCGCCGGAATCGGCGAGATCCTCGAGGGGCATACGATCACGGGTCCCGGCGACATGTTGTGCCGGGTCGTGGCGCGCGACAACGCCGATCTGCAGCGGGTGATCGACGCGATCGTCGAGGTTCCCGGGGTACTGCGGACGTCAACGGTGATCGCGCTGGCGACGGCGGTCGGCTACCGGACAACCCCGCTGGTCCTCGCCACCGCCGCGAGCGGCGCGGCGGGCCTCGGCCGTTCCAATGACAGTTAAGTGCCGGCGACGTCCAAACAGGACGGTTGACGGCACCTAGCTGTCGTATTCGGGGAGGGGATCGACGAGTTCGGCGGCGATGGCGCTGACGATCTGGCTGAGCTCGTCGCGGTCGGTAACCTGGTCGGCCAGGAACATCCAGCCGACGCTCATCGAGCCGAGCGCCATCATGGCCCGCGCCCGCTCGCGCAGCGACGCGTCAGGTCCGGCCAGCTGATCGGCAAGCTGGAGCGGCGCGTTCTTGAGTGTTCGCAACGCCGATGCCATCGTGTTCAGCGCGGCCTGGTTCTGATGCATCATGCGGAACACCTGGCTGCGCTGGGCAACGATGTGCATGTACCTGTCCAGGATCTCCCGCCGGGTATCGGCGTTGCCCGGGCGCTCCTTGGCCCAGCCGATCAGCGCGTCCATCTGCGCCTTGTAGTCCTCGACGAGGCTCAGGATGATGTCTTCCTTCGACTTGAAGTGGTAGTAGAGCGCAGCCTTGGTCACGCCGAGGTGCTCGGCGATCTCCCGCAGCGAGGTGCCCTCGTAGCCATGTTCTGTGAAGAGCTCGACCGCGATGTGCTGAATCCTGGCGCGGGTGTCCGTGCGGGAGCGTGCGTCGGAATGGGGCGTCCCACTGCCGCCGGTTCCCTCCGCCGGGGCCGTGTCGGCGCGCGGGGGCAGCCCGCTCGCCACCGTGGCCTCGGCGATGTCGTTCATCGTTGTTGCCTGCCCATCTGTTCGGCCCGCGGGTTGGCTGGGCCTCTGCTCTTCCGGCGCTGCTTCTTACTGTCGCGCACGACCGGATGCCGGCGAAAGACTTACTCCCCTGCGGGAGTAACCTACTTGACGACCGGTTAGTAAAGAGCTTATCCTGCTTTGCGGTCAGATACTAGCCGGTCGGCAAGTAGGTTACACCCGAGCGGCCGTGCGGCGGCGTGCCCGACGCGCGCGCTCCAGAGGACACAGACACGGAGGATCATAGATATGGCTGAGGCTGAGGCCGTAGCCGGCGAGCAGTCGGCGCCAGCGTTCGGGCGCAGGCGCGATGTCATGATCGTGCTGCCCGGACTGTTGCTGGCGCTGATTTTGGCAATGCTCGACCAGCTCGTCGTCTCCACCGCCCTGCCCAGAATCGTCGGCGACCTCGGCGGCCTGAGCCACCTGTCCTGGGTGGTCACCGCCTATGTGCTCGCCTCGACTATCACCACGCCGCTCTACGGCAAGCTCGGTGACCTCTATGGACGTAAACGGCTGCTGGTCGCTGCGATCTTGATCTTCCTGGCGGGCTCGGCGCTGTCGGGCCTGTCGCACACGATGGACCAGCTGATCGCGTTCCGCGCGCTGCAGGGACTCGGCGCGGGCGGCCTGATGGTCGGAGCTCTGGCCACCATCGGTGACCTGGTCTCGCCCCGCGAGCGCGGCCAGTACATGGGCTACATGATGGCCGCGATGATGATCGCGATGATCGCGGGACCGCTGGTTGGCGGCTACATCACCGACACGCTGTCCTGGCGCTGGATCTTCTACATCAATATGCCCATCGGCGCGGTGGCGCTCGCCTACATCTTCGCGACGCTGCACCTGCCCAGGCACAAGATCCAGCACGTAATCGACTACCTGGGCGCTGCCGTGCTGGCCATCGGCGCGACGGCCATCGTCCTGGTCACTACCTGGGGCGGCACGCAATACGCGTGGGGCTCAGGGACGATCCTGTCGCTGATCGCGATCGCCGTCCTGGCAGTGGCCGCGTTCATCTGGGTCGAGAATCGTTCGGTCGAGCCAATCCTGCCAATGCACGTGTTCAAGAACCGCAACTTCTCGCTGGCAAGCGGCATGAGCTTCCTGCTGGGCCTGGCGATGTTCGGCGCGATGACGTTCCTGCCGCTTTATCAGCAGACGGTGCAGCACGCCTCCCCGACCATAAGCGGCCTGCTCCTGATTCCTTTGATGCTCGGCTCGACGGCCACGTCGCTGATCGCTGGCCGGATCACTGTGCGGACCGGCCGCTATAAGGCCCTGCCGATCGCCGGCGGCGCGGTCATGACCGTGGCGATGTTGCTGCTGTCTACCATCGGCGCGAGCACCTCGCGGTGGACCACAGGGGCGTTCTTCCTGGTGCTCGGCATCGGGATGGGCTTCTTGATGCAGGTCACGACACTGATCGCGCAGAACAGCGTGGATCCAAGGGACATGGGCGTAGCGAGTAGCTCACGGGCGTTCTTCCAGCAGATCGGCGGGTCGATCGGGGTCTCGATCTTCGGCGTGCTGTTCACCAGGGCGCTGATCGGCGAGCTGCACGCCGAGTTGCCTGGGGCGCCGATCAAGGCGTCCAGCTTCCAGCAGCTCAACCCGGTCACGGTGGCGCACCTGCCTGCGCAGGTGCAGCACGCGCTGTTCGGCGCGATCAGCCATGGCATCGACAGGGTGTTCATCTGGGCCGCGCCGGCCTCGGTGATCGTGTTCCTGCTCGCCTGGCTGGTCAAGGAGATCCCGCTGCGCGGCCGGGCCGACACGCCAGCGCAGGGCGGCACTCCGGCGCCCGAGCCCGAGCTGGTCGCCGACGCGATCAGCGGCTGAGCGGCCCCGAACCAGGCAGGCCCACCGGCTGAGCCAGGCAGGCCCACCGGCTGAGCCAGCCAGGCTCAGAGGCTGAACCAAGGCAGAACGGCCCGGACCTTTGTGGCCCGGGCCGTTCGCTTGTTCGGTGGGCCGCTACATGCCGCCGTACGGCACCGCGTCGATGATCTCGACCGACAGCGGTTTACCGTTCGGCAAGTTGTAGGAGGCAGTTTCGCCGACCTTCTTGCCGGAGATCGCCGCACCCAGCGGCGACCGCGGCGAGTACACGTCGATCGGCGCCCCGCTCTCCTCGCGCGACGCAAGCAGGAATGTCGTTTCCGTGTCGTCGCCCTCGAAGCGGACGGTGACCGTCATGCCAGGGCCGACTACGCCATCGGTCCGCGGCGGCTCGCCGACCTTGGAGTGGGTCAGGATGTGGGTGAGCTGGTGGATCCTAGCCTCCTGCTTGCCCTGCTCCTCCTTGGCCGCGTGATATCCGCCGTTCTCCCGCAGGTCGCCCTCTTCCCGAGCCGCCTCGATCTTTTTGGCGATGTCGATCCTGCCCTGGCCAGACAGGTAGTCCAGCTCAGCCTTGAGCCGGTCAAAAGCCTCCTGCGTCAGCCACGTGACAGTGTCGTCGCGGGTCTCGGTCACAAGCACTCCTCATATCCGCTGTGCGGAATTGAACTAATCCGCCGGGCCCAGATGCGGGCCCCTTGTGAGGGGGTAATCTACCGAGACTACTTTGTCCTTCCGACTCAATTCAACCATCAACAGGTCAGATAATTTTTTCGAACACAAACACGAGACCTGACGGTCACCGGTCCGGCAAATCACCCCAACCTGGACGGTTATTAAAATGTGACAAAAACTGATAACTTGCCCTCGGCTGACCACTACGCGACAAGCTCGGCACCGGCATCACAGCTAACCCGGGAACCCGGTCGGCGCACACCCGGAACGACCTCGCGCGGAATGCCGGAACCGGTTCTGGGTGTTCTGACTCGGGGCAATCATGCGCATCGCGGCCCAGCCGCAGGCCGCGGAGCGTCGTGATCGGCCGGAAGACAGTGCCGTCTGCGCACTGCCGCCTGCACACCGCCGTCGAGAGGGATATTCGGGATGTCGTCAGCACCTGCTTCCGATGTTTGCGCGCCAGCGCGGAACGAGACGGATGAGATGTCTCCGGCCTCGCTGGCCTGCGGTGGCGACGGTCCGCTGAGGCTGATGGCTGTGCACGCTCATCCCGACGACGAGTCGAGCAAGGGCGCCGCCACGATGGCGCGGTACGTGGGTGAAGGCGTCGAAGTGCTCGTATGCACGCTGACCGGCGGCGAGCGCGGCGACATCCTGAACAAGGCGATGGACCGGCCTGAGGTCAGGGCAAACCTGCCAGGGATCAGGCGGGCAGAGATGGCGGCGGCGCGCGACATCCTCGGCGTGCGCCAGCAGTTCCTCGGCTTCGTCGACTCAGGCCTGCCAGAAGGCGACCCGCTCCCGCCTCTGCCCGAGGGCTGCTTCGCGCTCCAGCCGCTAGAGGTCGCGGCCGGGCCGCTGGTCCGGGCCGTACGCGAGTTCCGGCCGCACGTGATCCTCACCTATGACGAGAACGGCGGCTACCCGCACCCCGACCACATCATGACGCACAAGGTGTCGGTCGAAGCGTTCGAGGCGGCCGCGGATCCGGACCGCTACCCGGACTGCGGCGAGCCGTGGCAACCGCTGAAGCTCTATTACTTCGTCACCTTCCACCGCGCCAGGTTCACCGCCCTGCACGAGAAGATGATCGAGCACGGACTCGAGTCCGTGTATGAGGAACGGCTGAAGGCCTGGGCCGACGAGGAAGATGACGAACCCGCGGGGCCCGAGCACGAGATCACCACGAACATCCCGTGCGCCGATTACTTCGAGATCCGGGACCAGGCGCTTATCGCCCACGCGACGCAAGTCGACCCGAATGGTGGCTGGTTCGCCTGCCCCGTCGAGGTCCAGCGTGAGGCGTGGCCGACCGAGGATTATCATCTGGCCAGGTCACTGGTGGATACTGACAAGCCAGAGGACGACCTCTTCGCAGGAATCCGAGAGAAGGTGCGGCTGTGACGGATCTTGCCGTCTCGCACGGGATCCTGGATCAGCCTGGCACGGTCGCGTTCCTCGTCATCTTCGGCATGGGCGTGATCTTGTTCTTCGTGTTCAGGTCGATGTCCAAGCATTTGCGGAAGATCCAGATGGCGGCTCGTGCCGAGGCTGAGGCCGCCGCGAAGGCGCAAGGAGCGTCGGGTGACGGCGACGATGTGGACGCCGCGACCGGTTCAGACGCGGACGGCGCGGTGCGGAACGGCCGCGGCGGTAATCGAGGCTTCGTGCCCTGAGCTTGCGCCACTGTGAGGCGCATGCCGTAGACGAGCAACGTGGTGCCGGGCGCTGGCGACCAGTCGCGCTCCGGCAGGCGGACGAAGCCTTCCTGCTCGTACATGCGATGGGCGACGCGCATGCTGGGCTCGGTGCACAGGACCAGGTGGCGGACCCCCAGCTCAATCGCGCGCCGCATCAGGTAGCGCAGCAACGTCCTGCCGATGCCCTGACCCTGTGCTTCTGGCCGGACGGCAAGCGCACGGATCTCAGCCTCATCGGGACCCGTTACGACCTCGCCAGAGTGCGGCCAGGGCTGGAGCATGATCGTTCCGACGATCCGCTCGACCTGGGCGTGCGCGGGGCCCGGGTCGCGCTGCGAACCGTGAGCGGGCACGGTGGCCACGAGGACCTCCCAATTGCCGTCGGCGCCGAGCCCGCGCAACGCGGGCGCGTAGCCAGAGTCAGCCGAAATGAATCCGCCGCTGACATATGCCGCGATCCTGATGTCGCCGACCTCCGCCATCTCGCCTGGCACCGCGGATCGAATGCTCACCACGTCCCAAAACCTACGCCAACCGGACATGGGCAGAACCTGACGGGCGGTATGGATGGGGTGGCCTAGCATTTAAGAGGTCAACGACCACCTGATGGCGGCCCGCGAACGAGCCGCTTACGAGGGAGTGAGGATGACGACCGCCCAGTCGGTACCCGAAGTGCCAGCGTCCGCTGTGCCGGAAGCTGGCTGGCTGCTCGACGTACGTGAGCCGTACGAATGGTCGGCCGGTCACGCGCCGACCGCCACGCACATCCCGCTGGCGCAGCTGAATCATCGCAGCGCAGAGATTCCGCGGGATGACACGATCTACGTGATCTGCCGGTCAGGGGCTCGGTCGGCGCGCGTCACGCTGGCCCTGGTCGAGGCGGGCTGGCAGGCGCTGAACGTGGGCGGTGGCATGCAGGACTGGGCTGCGGCCGGCCGCCCGATGGTCAGCGACACCGGCGCAGCGCCCACAGTCGCCTAAGCGACAACACCGGTCTACCGCCAGCCACTCAGGCCGCGCCGAGCCCGAGCAGCAAGCCGTCCGCCTCCACCGCTGGCGAGCTCGTGATGAACATCGGCACGCCGGCCGTGGGTGCATGGATCGACTGCAGAACCTCGATGCCGTCCAACGTGCTGACCGTGCCGAGTAGCTGGCCCTTGGCGACCGAGTCGCCGGGACCGACGGCAGGCTGCCACCAGCCATCGGCCTGCGAGCGCAGCCAGATGAACTGATTGAGCATCGTCGGCGCCGCGGGCGCATTACCTGCCGCAGCATCGCGGCCCGTCCCCGCCGAGGCGTCCATGCCGAGCGTGACCAGCACCCGGTCGAGGCCCCGCAGGTGCAGGTCGACGGCGGATTGCTCGATCAGCCCGCACCCGCCGGCCTCGGCCGTGATCGCGGGAATGCCAGCCTGCGCCGCGGCAGCGCTGGTCGTCCCGCCGACAGCTCGGCCCGGCCCGACCTCCTGCCTGATCACGTAGCCGAGGCCATAGCCGACCGCGATCTCGAGCGCCTTCTTCTCGCTCGGCCCGGCCTCGTACAGCGTGAACGGCTCAAGCGCCTCGGGCAGGTCGCCGCAATGTGCGTCGATCAGGGCATCGCTGCCGGTGATGAGCTGGGTGAACGTTGCATATGCCAGCCGCTCGGCGAGGCTGCCGCCCGCGTCGCCCGGGAAGCAACGGTTGAGGTTCTTCCCGTCTTCGGGAACAACGAACGGGCTGCGCGCACGGTAAGCCGGCAGATTCAGAACGGGGACGATGGTGACCCGGCCGCGCAGATCGCGGCCGGCCAGGCCGGCAGACCACTGCCTGACCGCCGCCATCGAGGCATACTCGCAGCCGTGCACGCCTGCGATGACCGTCAGCTTGGGGCCATCGCTCGCGCCAGTCGCCTCAACGATGGGAACGTCCAGCCCGGCCAGGTCCATGGTCCGTCGAGTCAGCGTTGTGGGCATCGATAGGTCCTTCCTGGCTCACGCCGTTGCGAGTCACCCGGCCGCGAGAAGCCGTTCGGCAGCCGCGGCCACCTGCAGCAGCGTGGCGTCCGCGCCGCGGCGTGCGGCGAATTGCATGCCCACGGGCAGGCTGCCCGCGGGCACTGGAACTGGCAGCGACAGTGCCGGATGACCGGTCAGGTTGTACGGCCCGGTGAACCGGCCCTCGGCGTTGTCGTCGCCCAGGCCGAACGGCGGGTCCTGCTCCGGCGCCTGGTAGCCCACCGCCGGCCCGATCAGCGCGTCGAGCCCTGCCATACTCTGCTGCACCCCGGCGGTCAGCTCGGCCTGCTCCGCCAGCGCACCCTCGAACTGTGCGTCGGTCACGGTCGCGCCGAAATCGAGCAGCGCGCGGGTGCCCTCGGCATAACCGGCCGTGTCCCTGCGCGCGTGCACCAGATGCGCTTCGCGTGCAACGATCACCGCCAGGGTCTGTTCCCACCTGGCTAGTTGATCCAGCCAGGGCGCCTGCACCTGCCTGACCTGCCAGCCGCCCCGCTCCAGCACGGCGACGGCAGCGGTCAGCGCGTCGGCGACCTCGGGAGTGACTGACGGATCAGCAAGCTGCGCGGCGAGCACGCCCACGGTGCAGGCGGAACCGCCGATCTTCCCTGCTCCGGCGATGTCGGGGCGTCCGGCCAGCACGGCGAGCAAATCCGCCGCGCCGGCGACCGTCGACGTCAGCGTCCCCACGTGGTCACAGCGCGGCGACAGCGGGAAGACACCCGCTTCCGGAACCAGTCCGTAGCTGGGCTTCAGCCCCACGATGCCGCAGTACGCCGCGGGAATCCTGATCGACCCGCCGGTGTCGGTACCGACCGCCAGGTCGCACACGCCGGCCGCGACCAGCGCGGCCGAGCCGCCCGATGACCCGCCCGAGGTCTTCGAAGGGTCGACGGGATTGCGCGTGTCTCCGATGGCCGGATGCGCGAAACCGGCCGCGTACTCCAGGCACTGGGTGGCCGCGAACACTTCGGCTCCCGCCGCCCGCAGGCGGCTGACCAGCGTGGCATCCGCTGGAGCCGGAGCGGGATCGTGCACAGGACTTCCGCATCTGGTCGGCACACCCGCGATCGCGATGATGTCCTTCACCGCGACGGGCCGCCCGGCGAGCGGCCCGCCGGCCGCGCGGTCGGGCGCGCCGATCACCGTCGCGACGGCGTTCAGAGGCTCGCCGAGCCTGGACATCCGTTCGTACGCGGCCAGCAAATCGAGATTGGCCCGGCTGCACGTCCGGTTACCCTGCTCGATGGCCGCGATGAGCTCGATGACCCGCCGGATCAGCGGTGCGTCATCGCCTGCCAGGTCGCCCAGGATCGCCGGCACCTCTGTCGGCCTGTGCAGCACGGCCAGGTCGCGATAGATCCCCGAGTGCGTCTTCGCGGAACCGCGGTTGAATTCGACGAGCCGCTGCAGCGAGCCGTCCAGGTCATCGGGGTCGAAGCCGTCGAGCGGCACGGGCGGCACGGGCGCCTGAACGAGCACCTGCCTGGCGATCTCCTTGAGCAGCGGCGCATAGGCAGGGTCGGCGAGCGCGTCGGCGATCGACAGGTCACTGACGGCCGTGGCCGCCAGCATCGCACCGTATGCTTCCTTCGCCCACAGGTAGCCCAGGACGGTGCCGGTGACCTGGGCGTCTGCGATGTCGGCCGCCAGTTGCCTGACCCGGTCGGTGATCGACCCGTCGGTCTCGCCCACCATCAGCGTCGCACGGTTGCCGCGCAGGATCACCCCGGGCGCGATCGCGTCGGCGCCGAAGTTCACGCACGCCTCGACGACGCGGTCAGCTCCGACCGCGTCGGCCAGCACGGCGGTGTTCAGGCCGTTCTGCATCGACACCACGAAGCCATCGCCGGCCAGCCGCCCAGCCACAAGCGCAGCGGCCGCGGCTGTGTGATGGGCCTTGACTGCGATCAGCACCGGCCCGTCCAGCCGTTCGGGCAGTTCGGCCGGATGAACGGCCGTCACTGCGGCCGTGAATTTCTCGACCGGGCCCTCGATTCTGATGCCGTTCGCGCGCACAGCGCTGACCACGGCAGGATTGGCGTCGCAGACAAGCACATCGTGATCGTCGCGGGCCAGACCGGCGGCGATCGTTCCCCCGATCGCGCCGCAGCCAAGCACCACGTAATGCACGGCTCGGAACGTTACAACACGATAACTCCGTCGGTCTAGATATCACCTGCTACTTGCCAACTCGCCTGATCCTCGCCAGATTAGGCTGGACAAAGGTTTGTCCAGCGGCGCGGCGGCTCCCTCCGACGCGCGCGCTCAACAGCAGCACTGTCCGGGCGAGCGGCGTGGCTTGCCGTTGGATCGGCCGGTACCCGGCCGTCGGCATCTAGGGAGCTAATCCGTGACTCGATTCAGTAAGCGGCCGCGCGGCGGTTTGTCCGACGCGCGCGCTCGGGCAAGCACCGTGAGGAAGGCACTGATCGCGGTCAGCGCCGTCCTCGTTCTCGCCGCTTGCGGCTCGGGTGGCTCGTCCGGCGGTGGCGACAATGGCGGCGGCGGCCAGAGCGGGCCCGTCCGTGGCGGCAACCTCGTCTTCGCTGCTGTGCAGGACGCGCAGTCGATGAACGCCACCACCGTCTTTGACAACAACTCGATCTGGATCTTCGAGCAGATCTACCAGACCCTGTACACGGTGACCAACAACGGCAAGAGCGTGAAGCCGCAGCTGGCGACCAGCTACACCGTCTCGCCTGACAAGAAGACCTACACGTTCAAGCTCAGGCACGGCGTGAAGTTCTCCAACGGCAAGCCAATGACCTCGGCCGACGTGAAGTTCTCCATCGACCAGAACCGCAAGGCAACGCAGGGCTGGGCCTACATCGACTCGGCGATCAAGTCGGTCGACGCACCGTCCCCGGATACCGTCGTGATCCACCTGAAGTTCACGTGGGCGCCGCTGCTGGCGGACCTGTCGTTCTTCGCGAACGGGGTCGTGCCGAACAACTACGGGGGCGAGACCGAGACCCAGTTCTACAACCACCCGATCGGCACCGGCCCGTTCAAGTGGGCCTACTGGCACAAGGGCTCTGCCCTCAAGCTGGTGCGGAACCCGCTCTACTGGGAGAAGGGCAAGCCGTACCTGAACAGCGTCACCTGGACGGACGTCGCAAATGACAACACCAGGGAGCTGCAGCTCAAGGGCGGCCAGGCGCAGATCGACCAGTTCCCCGCCTGGTCCACGGTCTCGTCACTGAAGACCACCAACGGCGTGATCATGAACCTGTTCAACTCGACGCAGACCAACTACCTGGCGTTCAACGAGACGCACAAGCCGTTCCAGGACGTCCACGTCCGCCGCGCGATCTCGTTCGCGATCGACCGGAATGCGCTGGTCAAGGCCGTCCTGTTCGGCAACGGCAAGCCGGCCAACTCGCTGTTCCCGCCGCAGGTTCCTTTCTATGACCCGAACACCCCCGGCCTGCAGTTCAACCTCGCGCAGGCCAAGGCCGAGATGGCCAAGTCGACCGTCCCGCACGGGTTCACGACAACGACCACAATTCCTGCCGGGAACTCGGACTACAAGACAATCGCAACCATCCTGCAGTCCGAGCTGAAGCCGCTCGGGATCAAGATGAAGATCGTCCAGCTGGACCCGAACGTCGCCAACAACGACTTCCAGCAGCTCAAGTACGACACGTCACTCACGCTGTGGACGATGGACATCCCAGACCCCGACGAGCTCGCGACGTTCGCGGTCGACCCCAAGTCGGGCGCCAAGTCCTTCTTCACCGCCTACAACAACCCGGCCGTCGTCAAGGACACCCACTCGGCCGAGACGACGACCGATGTCGCCAAGCGCCAGCAGCTCTACAACGCGATCCAAACCGGCGCTGCCAACGACGCCTTCATGGCCTACCTGTACTACTCGCCCTATCCGTACGCCACCACGAGCAACGTGCACGGCTTTTTCGTGACACCGCTCGGCAACATGCATATGGAAAACGTCTGGCTGAGCAAGTGATCATTTCTGCTCAAAGGACCGCAGGAGGCCCGGCGGCGCGCAAGCGCGCCGCCGGGTTCCGGCGAGTGGCTTCGGGGGGTCGTGCCCCCGAGCTGACACGGCACGGAAGGCGGTAGCCCGTGGGACGGATGACCTTCGTCGTCCGGCGGCTGCTCATGCTCATCCCGGTCGCCGTCGGCGTCACCATCGTCGCGTTCTTCATGATCCACCTGATCCCTGGCGATCCAGCCAGGACCATCCTGGGGCTTCATGCGACCCCGCAGCGCATTGCGATCTTGCACAAGCAATGGGGGCTGGACCGGCCTCTGGTCAGTCAGTACTGGCTGTTTATGGACCGGCTGCTCCACGGCAATCTGGGCCAGAGCCTGTATTACGGCGGATCCGCGGCCACGATTATCTTCCAGCGGATCCCGCCGACACTCTGGCTGATCGTCTACTCCGCCGTCATCGCCGTGGTCATCAGCGTGCCGCTGGCCACCATCGCGGCGACCCGCAAGGACGCGGTCCGCGACCAGGTAGTCCGCGCCGTGCCGCTGCTCGGCCTCGGGATGCCGCCATTCTGGGTTGGCATCCTGCTGGTTTACGCGCTGGCCATCAAGGTGCGCGCTTTCCCCGTCAGCGGCTACGGAGACGGTTTCTTCGGCCACCTGCATTCGATGTTCCTGCCGGCGCTGACTGTGGCGATCGCGCTCGCTCCTGTAGTCATCCGTGCGCTGCGGGCCAGCATGCTCAATGTGCTCGGCGCTGAGTACATCACGACGGCGAGGTCCAAAGGCGTGCCCGCCAGCCGGCTATTCCTGCGCCACGTGCTCCGCAACGCGGTGATCCCCGCGGTCACGGTGCTTGGCATCAACATCGGCTTCCTAGTGGGCGGCACCGTGATCATCGAGAACATCTTCGCGATCCCTGGCATCGGCCAGCTAATGATCAACTCGGTCTTCCAGCGCGACTTCCCCGTCGTGCAAGGAGTCGCCCTAGTGTTCGCGATCCTTGTCGTGCTGGTGAACCTGCTCGCTGACCTGTCCTACGCGGCACTCGACCCGAGAGTCAGGTTCGACCGGTGAGCGCGATCTCCTTCCCTGAGCCGGCGCTGGCCGCGGAGCCCACTGAGCACGCCCTGCCGCGCCGGACAAGGCGCTGGTACCGCCAGCCAGCGCTCGCCTCGGGGCTGATCCTGCTGGCGATCATCTTGTTCGCAGCGATCGCCGCACCGCTGCTCACGTCCTACGACCCGATCAAAGAGAACCTCGGGCAGAGCCTGCTCGGGCCCAGCGCCCATCACTGGCTGGGCACCGACCAGACCGGCAGGGACACGTTCAGCAGGCTGCTCTACGGCTTGCGCACGGACTTGCGGATCGCGTTCATCGCGGTGGTGGCCCCGTTCTGCATCGGGACGGTCATCGGCAGCATCGCCGGGTATTTCGGCGGCTGGGTCGACACCGTGCTGATGCGCCTGGTCGATGTCGTCGTGGCGTTCCCGTTCTACGTCCTGCTGATCGCGCTGGTCTTCGTTCTCGGCCCGGGCGAGCGCAGCATCTACATCGCGATCACCCTGGTCGGCTGGGTCTCCTACGCCCGCATCATCAGGGGCGAGATCCTGGTTGCCAAACGCCAGGACTACGTCGTCGCTGCGCGGTCTGGCGGGCTGTCACCGGTCAGGATCATCGCCAGGCACCTGCTGCCGAACGTGATCACGCAGGCGATCATCTACGCGATGTCCGACATCGTGCAGGACATCCTCGCGATCGTGACGCTCGGCTACTTCGGCCTCGGCGTTCCGCCACCGATACCGGACCTGGGATCCATGATCAACGACGGCCAGAACTTCCTCACCACGCACTGGCAGCTGACCACGTTCCCTGGGCTCGCGGTGGTGGTCGTCGGCCTCGCGCTCTCGCTGATCGGTGACGGGCTCGCCGACCTGATCAGGCCGGGTCAGTCATGACCGGGCCGGCAGACACCCAGCCGCCGGGATTCGGCCCGGCCACCGCCGGGCAGATGCTCGAGGTCCGCGACCTGCACGTCCAGATCGCCGCCAAGCACGGCACCGTCGGGGCGGTGGACGGCGTCTCATTCGAAGTGGCCAACGGCGAGGCTATGGGACTGGTCGGTGAATCCGGCTCGGGCAAGAGCATGACGCTGCGCGCGATCCTCGGCGTGCTGCCGGCCGAGGGGAAGATCACGTCGGGCCAGATCGTGCTGGACGGCGTGGACCTGGTACCGCTGTCCAACTCCGACATGAACCGGATCCGCGGCCCGAAGATGTCCATGATCTTTCAGGAGCCGATGAGCGCCCTCAACCCGGTCATGCGGGTGGGGAACCAGATTGCCGAGGGCCCGCGCGTTCACCTGGGTTTCAGCAAGGCGCAGGCGGCGGATCGGGCGCTCGAGCTGATGCGCCGGGTGGGCATCCCTGACCCGGAGCGGCGGTTCCGTGCCTTCCCGCACGAGTTCTCCGGCGGCATGCGGCAACGGGTCATGATCGCGATCGCGCTGTCCTGTGACCCGGAGATCATCCTGTGCGACGAGCCGACGACCGCGCTTGACGTGACGATCCAGGACCAGATCTTGCGCCTGCTCGCGCGGCTGTGCAAGGAGTCAGGCGTCAGCCTGATTTTCGTGACCCACGATCTTCCGGTCGTGGCCCAGCTGTGCCAGCGGGTCGCTGTCATGTACGGCGGGCAGCTTGTCGAGACCGGCGAGGTTCGTGACGTGCTGCTCAATCCCCGGCACCCGTACACGCTCGGGCTGGTCAGGTCCGCGCCCGACGTGGAATTCGTGCGCGAGTCGCTGGTCCCGATCCCCGGGTCGCCGCCGAGCCTGGTCACGCCGCCGTCCGGGTGCAGGTTCCACCCGCGCTGCAAGTTCGCCGAGGAGGACTGCACGGTGCTGCCCACCCCGCTCCGCGAGCTGCCGGGCGGCCGTTCGACGGCCTGCCTGCACTATGAGCGCACCGAGGAAGCGCTCGCCGCCGAACGGGCAGGATCATGACCGCGCAGGGGCAGGATGTGCAGGACTCGGCCGGAGCCCAGGACGGGACGCCGCTGCTGTCCGCCAAGGACGTGGCTGTCTACTTTCCTGTCGGGTCCGCGCTGGCCGCGCGGATCAAGCACGAAGAGCACCTCCTGCACGCCGTCGATGGCGTGGACATGCAGCTCGCGAGCGGTGAGGCGATGGCCCTCGTCGGCGAGTCAGGTTCTGGCAAGTCGACGTTCGCGCTCGCGCTGGCCGGGATGCGCACGACCGACCGCGGCGAGATCGATTACAAGGGCAGACGGCTCCCGGCCCGCCGGTCCCGGGCCGACCAGCGGCGGATCCAGATGGTCTTCCAGGACCCGTATTCCTCGCTGAACCCGCGGCTGACCGTCGGCGGCATGCTCCGCGAGCTGGTAAAGGTGCATCACGTCGTGCCGTCGGAGGAGGCCGAGAGCTACTGCAGGGAACTGCTCACGCTGGTCGGGCTCGGCGACGACGCGATGAAGGCCTATCCCAGGCAGTTCTCCGGCGGTCAGCGGCAGCGCGTCGCGATCGCCAGGGCCCTGGCGCTGCGGCCAGACATCCTGGTGGCTGACGAGCCCGTGTCCGCCCTCGACGTGAGCGTGCAGGCGACCATCCTGAACCTGCTGCGTGACCTGCAGGGCGAGCTCGGACTGACGCTGCTGCTCATCTCCCACAACCTCGCCGTCGTCAGGCACCTCTGCAACCGGGTCGCGGTCATGTACCTGGGCAGGATCGTCGAGGTCGCGCCCACCGAGCAGCTCTTCGCGGACCCGAAGCACCCCTACACCAAGGGTCTGCTCGAAGCGATCCCGCGGCTTGCCGACACCCCAGAGGCGCGCGGCGAAGCCGACACCGGCCCCGCGGTCGTCGGCGACCCGCCGAGCGCACTCCGGATCCCCGCGGGCTGCCGGTTCAGGACCAGGTGTCCGATCGCGCAGCCAATCTGCGAAACCGAGGACCCGGCGCTGACCTTCGCACCGGGCGAGCCCTACCACCAGGCGGCCTGCCATTTCGCATTCGGCGGCGCGCCGGCCGTGGCGGCGAAGGCGGAGCCGGCTGAGGTTGCGCCCGTCCCGCGGCCGCGCCTAGGAAAGGAGTAGCCCTGCCCGCCACCCCGGTCATCATCGCGAGCGAGCGCGGCGAGGTTGGCCTCGTCGCGGCTATGGAACTGCTGAGGTCAGGTGCGAGCGCGATGGACGCGGTCGAGGTCGCGGTCCGCGCCGCCGAGGCCAACGAGGCCGACCATTACGTTGGCGTCGGAGGCCTGCCGAACCTGCTCGGCGAGGTCGAGCTGGACGCATCGATCATGGATGGGGCCACCCGCAAGGCTGGCGCCGTGGCCGCGGTCATGGGGTTCCCGCACCCGATCTCGATCGCCCGCGCCGTCTGCGACCAGCTGCCCGAGCATTTGCTGCTGGTGGGGGCGGGCGCCGAGCGTTTCGCCGAAGAGATCGGAATCGAGCGCGGCCAGACGCTCACCGATGAGGCCAGGAAACTGTGGCAGGAAGGCCTGGAGCCGGACGCCGTCGAGGCCGTGGCCGAGCGACAAGGTGACGGTGAGCTGGCCTACCGCCGCCAGGTGATCGAGCGGCTTACTGCGATGTCGGCCTCTCCGCCAAGCGGACCGCACGAGGGGCCGTGGGGAACCGTCAACGTCATCGCGCTCGACGCCGCGGGCAATCTCGCCGTAGGCGTCAGCACCAGTGGATACCCGTGGAAGTACCCGGGCCGGGTCGGCGACTCGGCGCTGATCGGCGCCGGGAACTATTGCGACAACCGGGTCGGCGCGGCGGCCTGTACCGGCCGCGGCGAGCTGGCCATCCGTGCCAACACCGCACGCGAGGTG
>DATAEH010000279.1:0-6302 GCA_036258115.1 Streptosporangiaceae bacterium | reverse complement strand
TGACGCACCACACGGACGAGAACGGACAGCCCGGCTCCTACGAAACCGGCTTCGCGGAACTGCTGCGCCTGACGACAGCGGGGTGGATCCAGGTCCTGCTCGGCCCTGGCGGGCCGAAGTCCGAGTTTCAGCTGACCCAGGTCCGCGGCGCGATCCTGGCAGCGGGTTCGTTCTGCGGAGCAATCTGCCTCGGAGGTTTTGACGGCAGCGCCGCGCTGCTGCGGCCCGGCTCCGAGCAGAGCGTTGTCCGGCTGAAGCCGCCGCCCGGCGTTCCTTATCCGTCGAATTTCGCGGCTGGAGCGCGCGCGATCGTGGTGACCTACACCACAGGCGTCGGAGGACTCCCCGGCCACGTCGATCCGCCCGCGGGCATCTGCTACATCTACGACCTCACCACCGGAACCTGGCAGGCGGGACCCACCGCACCTTCTGCGCCGCACATCGCCGGCCCGGCCTACTGGACCCCGTACGGCGTCATCTCGCTGGGCGTCACCTTCGGCGGCGGTGAGGACCCCGCGCTAGCCCATATCGGCGGCTGGCTGCTTCGCCCAGCGGGCCCGCGCTCAGAGCCCCGGTAAGGCACCCGGCAGGCGCAGCGCGAGACCACGTCAAGAGCTGCCGAAGAGATGCGGCTCTTTCTTTGCCGACTCCGGATCGAAGCGGCGTTTGCCCTGACCAACGGATGGCCAGTAACTCTCCACGCGAGGTGACGTGCGGGGACGAGATGAAATCGCGCCGGATTGCGGCGGCAGTTGCTGGCTTTGCTCTGGGCGCGGCCATGACTGTCGCACTAGCCGCGCATGCACGCCAAGACGCGTTCATCGCCAGCGCCGGGCGTTCAAGTGGCGAGGTTGCCGCGCACCGGCCAGTCGCGACCCAGAACTCCGGTATCCACAAGATCAAGCACGTCATCGTGATCATGCAGGAGAACCGGTCGTTCGATTCCTACTTCGGCACGTTCCCCGGGGCAATCGGCATCCCGGCGGGAGTCTGCCTGCCGGACCCGCGAAACGGCGGCTGCCGCAGACCGCAAACCGATCACCGGGACAGCAACGGGAACGACCCGCACGCCGAAGAACCGTTCCAGGGCGACTTGGACGGGGGGAAGATGGACGGCTTTGTCGCGATGGCGGAAAAGCAGACCTGCAAGCCAGCGCCAGCTCCCTGTCATCCCGATGTGATGGGTTACCACGTTCGCTCTGACATTCCGAATTACTGGGCCTACGCGAAGAACTTCGTGCTGCAAGACCACATGTTCGAAGCACCCGGCTCGTGGAGCCTGCCATCGCACCTGTACGAGGTATCCGGCTGGTCAGCCAACTGCACCCGAACAGGCGCTCCGGAAAGCTGCCACAGCACCGACATGCCGCCGGAGCGGCGGCCTGAAGAGCCGCAGCCGTTCGCCTGGACCGACCTGACCTGGCTCCTGCACCGGCATCATGTGTCCTGGGGCTATTACCTCGATCACGGCGCGGTCAGCCTGTCAGGGCGCAACCCGAACGGGGTCTCGATTCACTGGAATCCGCTGCCCGGGTTCACCGACGTCCACGAGGACGGCCAGACCGGCGGCATCCGCCCGCTGCGGATCTTCTATAAGCAGGCGAAGATCGGCGATCTGCCGAAAGTTACCTGGATCGCGCCGGACTTCCGTGACAGCGAGCACGGCCCCGCCCTGGTCAGCACCGGGCAGGCCTACGTCACGAGGATCATCAACGCGATCATGCGCGGCCCGGACTGGACGTCCAGCGCGATCCTGCTGACCTGGGATGACTGGGGCGGGTTCTACGACAACGTGGTGCCACCGGTGGTCGACGGCCAGGGCTACGGATTCCGGGTGCCTGGCCTGGTGATCAGCCCGTATGCCAAGCGTGGCTATGTCGACAACCAGATCCTGACCACTGATGCATACCTGAAGTTCATCGAGGACGATTTCCTCGGAGGCGCCAGGCTGGACCCGAAGACCGATGGCCGGCCTGACCCGCGTCCAGACGTCCGCGAGAACGTTGGCATCCTGGGCAATCTGATCAACGACTTCGACTTCGCCCAGGCGCCGCGGCCGCCGCTCATCCTCAAACCATGCCCGGCCACGACGCTAGTCCCGCCGCCGAAGCCGGGCTGCCACGATAAAGTCGCACTGCACGCAGGGCGCTGGGGCAACTCCTGACCTTAGTCGCCGGCCGCCGCGCTACGCGCCTCGGCGAGTTCCCGTTTCAATGCTGGGGGGAGCGGCCGGCGGGTGGTCGCCTGCCAGTCGATCTGCTCAAGTATCGGACCCTGTGTGTCCTCCCCCTTCGGCATCGCCCTGGACTCTCGCTCCAGGGCCTTCAAAGCCGCGGTCTGCGGGAGATCGGCGACTCGCTCGTTGATGAACGACGGGTCGGCGACAAGGTTGAGGGGCGTGAGGTCGGCAGAGGTGAGCTGAGAGGCCTGGTCCTTGTTCTGGAACAGGTCGTACAACGGCCGAGCGTTCTGGTCGTAGGACGAGAGGGCGGGAAGCCCCAGGATCAATTCCATGGTGCGAATGACGCTGGCCTGGTCGTAACGCTGGTGGCCGATGTACCCGCCGTACTTGCCGTTGGCCGATACGTGCTTGGTGTAAGGGCTCGCTACCAGCAGGACGTTGCGGTGCCCGTCAACGTGGTCGATCCCGTCTTGTGAGTCGTCTTCGACGACGAACACGGCGGTCGAGGACCAGTACGAGGAGTGCGACAACGCGGAAATGATTTCGCCGAGCGCGGCGTCGTTCTGGGCAACTTCTGCCCGCGGGGTGAACGTGGCCCCCAGACCAGTGGTGTGGTCCTCGGGCAGCACCATGTAGCTGAAGCTGGCTAGGCCGTGGCCGTTGGCGGGGCCGGCCGCTGCGGGGCTGCCATCGGGGTTGACGCCGATGTCCTTCAGGAAGTTAGCGGCGCCCAGCCGGTCGTCCACGCTGAGGTTGGCGTCGCCGTTGATGGCGTTCGGGTACCCGAGATCGGTGTAGGAGTAGATCGGGAAGTTGCCGACCGAGAGGAGGCTGTTGATCACTCCGCATCCGGCGGGAGGACTCGCTCCGGTGCATGGTATTGGTGTCGTGTCTGTGTAAACCGGCCCGGTATACCTGGCGGAGTTGGGTCCGAGGAAGGGGCTGCACGGGCTGTTCACAGGCAGGCCGTTGCCGTCGGGCGTGACGGCTCCGTAGAACTCGCCGTAATTGCGAAGCGTGAAGGATCCGCCGGACTGATTCTGCGCGGCGAGGGCGCTCTGGAAGAGGCTGCACCGCTCGGGCTCGGCGACCGGCGAGAGGAAATCCGTTCCGCGATTGCGGTCCGAGTAGTTCAAGCGCCACGCCTTCTCGATCCAGTCGGTCACGTTCGCGGACGTCGTCCACCAGTGACCCTGCACGCTCGCCTCGCCGTCTGAGAAGAAGTTGTCATTTGAGGCGAACTGGCTGACGATCGCGTGGCCTTGCGGAGTGGCCGACGCCAGATACTGATAGGCGGGGTCGGCGTTGACGTCCTTTCGGGTGTTGGCCAGGTCCCCGTAGACCTGGTCGTAGGTGCGGTTTTCTCGCACGATGTACAGGACGTGCTTGATCGGCGACTGGCCAGCGTTGGCAGCGTCGGGCACCGGATTGTGCGGGCTGCGGAACTCGGCACCCGAGTGCTTGATGGCCCAGGCAACGAAGGCGCTGTCCGTGGACAGGTGCTCGTTGTGGTGCGAACTGCCGCTCCTGCCCTGCTGCGGGCCAGCAACCCAGAACCGACTGAGAAGCGACGGCATGTTGGCCTTGTCATTGTAGTTAAGCCCCTGGAGCTGCACCTGCGGGTCGGGTGTCTGCGGGAAAATCGAGTTGGGGAGCAGCGAAGGAGATCCGGACTTCGCGGCAAACGGGACCGGATACGGGTAGGACGGGTCATGCGCGGGGTAACGGCTGCCGAGACCCTTGGCCGAGACGGCAAGCACCGCGTGGTCGCGAGGGCTGACGGCGACCGCTGTCGGGTACCAGCCGGTCGGCACGTATCCGTCAACGTGCCAGCCCGACAGGTCACGGTCGAGCACCGCCACCGCGTCGTCACCAGCGAGCGCGACGTAGGCGCGCGAGTTCCCGTCGTAAGCGACCGCGTCCGGGGCCGAACCGGTGGCTTCCCCTGGCGCCCCGTGGAGGGTGACGTTAACAGGCGGGGCGAGTGTGCCATCCGCGTTCACGCCGACGATGGAGACCTGGTCACTGTTGGCGTCCGCCACCATGACCTCGCGGCCGTCCGGGCTCACTGCCAGGCCGGTGGGGTGATCACCCACAGTGGCGGTCGGGCCCTGAGTCCAGTTGTTGGCACCGTCAGAGTCGGCGGTTATGAGCTGGCCGGTTCCCTCCGCGGTGATGTACGCCCGTACGTGGCCGGTAGCCGGGTTAGCCGCTGTTGCCACGGCATACAGGTACGAGGGATTGGTGTCGTTGGGCGTTGGCGGGTTGAGGAAGTTCAGGATGTTTGTGTTGTGCGGGACGATAGTCGGCGTCCCGAAGGCGACGGCCTTCTTGGCAGTCGTCAGATTGCCAGACGCGTCGACTGACACGGCGTTCAGGGCACGTCCGTATTCGGTCGTCACCAGAACTGTGCCGTCAGCAGCCACTGCCAGGCCGCGATCATAGGCAGCGCTCGCGCCGGTAAAGCTAGATGTGCTGGCGGGAGGCGCCTGGGATGGCAGGGCGACGGTTGCCGCGTAGGTGAGTCCGCAATCAGAGCCGACGTTGAACTGGTACACCGCGTCGGTGCCGCCGCTCGTCGCGTACAGCCAGGTGCCGTCATTGCTGTAGGCGAGCCCGATGCCCATGAAGTTCTGGGCCGGCTTGGAGTTGACGGTGACAAACTGACTCGTCCCCGTGACGAGGTTAAGAGCCGTCACGCCCTCGTCCGGCTCGGTACCTGCTCGGTTGACCTTCGGAACGGCCGGGACAGGCCGGCCGTTGCCCCACCCTTCGTCAGTGCTCGCCGCGCATCTGCCGTTCGGCGCGATGGCGAGCCCAAGCGAGAAATCGCCGAGGTTGTACTGCATCCCAGCCGGTCGGACGTACCGACCGTTGGGGAGCACTGTCGCCCTCTTAAGGTCGGGATGGCCAACAACTCGGCCGCTCGGACCAGCGGCGCGAGCAGTTTGGGGTGCCCAGTACGCGCCGGCCAAGATGCAGAGCGACAGCACCGTCGCTCCCGCAAGCCAACCAGAGAACCTTTCACGGCGGAGGCGCGTCGAACCCGAGAACGCCATGGTAATGCGCTCCTTCGGTATGAAGATGAGTGGACAGTCGAGGGGCATCATCTGTCGCTTCACCCGACCGTACAGGCGACCAACAAGACAGACCAGATAAAGACCGACTGTTTATCTCGAAGTAACCCACAATGCGATGCGAGGGTTACCTGGCGTTCACGGGCCGAAGCTCCCGGGCGGTGGCCGGCCCTTCACGGGGTACCCCGGTCGCCATTAATCACGCCGCCGCGCTGCAGGGCTAGTGGCATGCAGTCACGTCTGGCCCCAAGGGTCAGGGCCAGGGTCGACTCCGCGCGCCGCGCTCGCCAGCCGATCAAGGAAGTGCTGCCAGCCAGTGGCGTGCATAGATGCCTGCTGGGGTGGGAGGCCACGGTGAACGACCCGGAGGCGGGTGCCGTCCACCGTACGGGTGAGGGTGAATTCGACCTGTGTGGCGCCGGGTGGCAAATCGAGGTTTCCGGTAACGCCCCAGCTGACGAGCACGCGGCGGGGCGGGTCGACCTCCAAATAGTGTCCGCGGACCGGTACGCCGTTGATGTCGACCTCGAAGGCGCCGCCGGGCACTGGCTCAAGGTTGGCGTGCTGGCCCATCCAGCGGACCATTGCGGCCGGATCAGTCAGGTGACGAAAGACCTCCTCGACGGGGGCGGGAAGGTCGACTTCGGTGGCGAACGGCTCTGTCGAGTCGCCAACCTCATTCATGCGCAGAGTTCTCCGGACTTGCCAGCGTGGTTCTCAGCCGGCCAAGATGCTCGGCCCAGAAGTCGGCGAGGAAGTCCTGGACCGCGCTGAATCCGTCAGGATTGACCACGAACAGATGACGGGTTCCCTCGCGGTGTTCATCGACCAGGCCGGCCTCATGCAGGACCTTCAGGTGACGCGAGACGGCCTGCGGTGTTATGCCGAGATGCCCTGCAATGTCATTGACCGGCCGGGCGTTGGTGGCGACGAGCCTCAGGATCGCACGGCGGTTGGGCTCGGCGAGCGCCTTGAGCGCCGCATCAGGGTTCAAGGCTGGCGGCCGAGAAAGGCCGTTAGCCGGTTTGTGACCGAGGCGTCCG
>DATAEH010000278.1:0-1735 GCA_036258115.1 Streptosporangiaceae bacterium | reverse complement strand
CGTCATCCTGCTGCTGATGATGGCCACGGCGTTCATGGGCTACGTCCTGCCCTGGGGCCAGATGAGCTTCTGGGCGGCGACCGTGATCACCAACCTGTTCTCGGCCATTCCGCTGTTCGGCGAAGGCATCGTGACCTGGCTATGGGGCGGGTTCTCGGTCGACAATCCCACTCTCGTCCGCTTCTACTCGCTGCACTATCTGCTGCCGTTCCTGATCGTCGGGGTCGTGATTGTCCACATGCTGGCGCTGCACCAGCACGGCTCGAACAATCCGCTCGGCATCGACAAGAAATCGCCCAAGGATAGCCTGCCGTTCCACCCGTACTACACGGTGAAGGACCTGTTCGGCCTCGGCGTTTTCCTGATCGTCCTGGCGCTGTTCGTGTTCTATGCGCCCAACCTGCTCGGCCATCCCGACAACTACATCCCGGCGAATCCGCTGCAGACGCCGGCGCACATCGTGCCCGAATGGTATTTTTTGCCGTTCTACGCAATCCTGCGCGCCATCACGTTCGACGTGCTGTTCATCCCGGCCAAGCTGCTGGGCGTGATCCTGATGTTCGGCTCGATCATCGTGCTGTTCTTCCTGCCGTGGCTGGACACCTCGCCGGTGCGCAGCGCGCGCTTCCGGCCGGTCTACAAGTGGTTCTTCTGGGTCCTGGTGCTCGATTGCGTGCTGCTCGGCTATCTCGGCGCGCATCCGCCCGAGGGCACCTATGTGACGATGGCCCAGCTTGGCACGGCGTATTACTTCTTCCACTTCCTGGTCCTGCTGCCGCTGCTTGGTCGATTCGAGCGGCCGCGGCCGCTGCCCAGGAGCATCAGCGAACCGGTGCTCGAGCCGTCTCGAGCCGCCAGCCCCGCCGAATGAGGATGCCGATGTCACGCCTTAGCACCCTCGGGGCTGCCGCGCTGCTCCTCGCCGCGAGTTCCTTTGTGGCTTCGGCCCAGATCGCCGAGGCCCCCGAGCCGATCGAGGTGGACTGGCAGCACGAGGGCCTCTTCGGCAACTTCTATCGCGCCGCCGCGCAGCGGGGCTTCCAGGTCTATCGCGAGGTCTGCTCGGGTTGCCACGGCCTGACTTTTGTCAACTTCAGAAATCTCGCGGATCTCGGGTTCAGCGAGGATCAGGTGCGGGCGCTGGCGGCCGAGTACACGGTGACCGATGGGCCGGACGACAGCGGCGAGATGTTCGAGCGGCCGGCCGTGCCCGCGGACCCGATTCCGCCGCCCTATCCGAATCCGCAGGCGGCGCGGGTTGCCAACGGCGGCGCCCTGCCGCCGGAGCTGTCGCTGATCACCAAGGCGCGCGCCGGCGGCGCGGACTACGTCTACAGCCTGCTGGTCGGCTACGAGGAGCCGCCGGCCGATGTCGAGCCGCGCGAAGGTCTGTTCTACAACGCCTACTTCCCCGGCCATTGGATCGCGATGCCGCAACCGCTCGCCGAGGATCAGATCGCATACGCGGACGGCACGGCGGCGACAGTCCAGCAGATGGCGTCGGACGTCGCCACCTTCCTCGCTTGGGCGGGCGAGCCGACCCTGGAGCAGCGCAAGCAGACCGGGCTGAAGACCATGCTGTTCCTGATCGTGTTCACCGGCCTGTGCTACGCGACCATGCGCAAGGTGTGGGCCGACGTCCATTGACGCAGATCGCGACACCAAGCGCGGAGATCTGCCACCCCGACAGCACTGTTGTCGCCGTACGCGAACGGTCTCGGCGCCTCGCTTGCTG
>DATAEH010000277.1:0-5283 GCA_036258115.1 Streptosporangiaceae bacterium | reverse complement strand
AACGGCGGCGGGCTGTCCTACACCCACACTGGGATGTATGGCATGTTCGCGATCCAGGAAGGTGTCCGGCAGATTCGCGGCGAGGCCGCGGCCCAGGTGGACGGCCCGGAGATTAGCGTCGTGGTCGGCAACGGCGGCATGTTCGCCACATCCGGCGTTCTCGTGCTCGGGCGCCAGCACGGCTGAAGCTCTCCTCGGTCACCGGCTGCAGCTGCGCCAGGTCAGCCAGTCGTGCTAGGTCACCCGGCTGCAGTCGGCAGCGCGCTCGTTAGGGTAGTTCCGGCGATTCGGGTCGGGTCGGTCGGGTTCGCCCGGATGCCGTTCATCCATACGACAAGGAGGTCAAATGGCTGACGGTGCGGTGGCGATTGTTGGCGGCCGGGTAGTGCCGATTACTGGTCAGGAGATCGAGCAAGGAACGGTCCTGATCGAGAACGGGCGGATCTCTGCTGTCGGCGCGTCGGTCACCGTCCCTGACGACGCCCAGGTGGTCGACGCCGAGGGCGGGTGGGTCCTGCCCGGCTTCATCGATGCGCACGCCCACGTCGGGGTGAGCGAAGAAGCCGAGGGCTGGGCCGGCCAGGACACTAACGAGATGACGGAGCCGGTCACCGCGCAGGTCCGTGCCATCGACGCGATTAACCCGGCCGATCTGGGCTTCCGCGACGCGATTATGGGTGGGGTGCTCGCCGTCAACGTCAACCCCGGCTCGGGGAACCCGATCGGCGGGCAGACGGTGGCGCTGAAGTGCTGGGGCAGGACCGTCGACCAGATGGTGCTCCGGCAGCCGTCGGGCATGAAGTCGGCGCTCGGTGAGAACCCGAAGCGGGTCTATGGCGAGCAGAAGAAGACCCCGAGTACCAGGCTCGGCACAGCCGCCGTCATCCGCGGCGCGCTCGTCGCCGCGGCCAACTACCTCGAGCGGATCGACGCCGAGCAGCGCAAGCCAGAGGCCGAGCGCAAGCCGGTCGAACGCGACCTCAAGCTAGAAGCGCTCGGCCTGGTGCTCCGCAAGAAGATCCCGTGGCGTCAGCACTGTCACAGGGCCGACGACATCGCGACGGCGATCAGGATCGCCGATGAGTTTGGCTATAACCTGGTCATTGACCATGGCACGGAGGCCCATTTGCTGGCCGATCTCATCGCGGCACGCGGCACGCCGGTGATCATCGGCCCGCTGTTCACGAGCAGGTCAAAGGTCGAGCTGCGGAACAGGTCACTGGCGAACCCTGGCCGCCTGGCCAGCGCGGGCGTCACGATCGCGATCACCACGGACCATCCGGTGGTGCCCATCAACTTCCTGGTGCACCAGGCCTCGCTCGCCGTCAAGGACGGCCTTGACCGGGAGAACGCGCTGCGGGCGCTCACGATCAACCCGGCTAGAATCGCCGGAATCGACGCCCGGCTCGGCTCGATCGAGCCGGGCAAGGACGCCGACCTTGTCATCTGGTCAGGCGATCCCCTTGACGTCCTCAGCCGTGCGGTACGGGTGTTCATCGACGGCGCGGAGATCTATTCCTACTCGGGCGGGGAGGCCCATTTCGCCGACGTCTAACGAGCTCCATGTGGGTCATAATGTCCCGGAGCACCTGAAGGAGATCCATGAGCCAGAGCTTCAGCGGCGAATTGTGGGACGGCATCACCGACATTTACGCGGCCATTCTGGCGCATCCTTTTCTTGCCGGGATGACTGATGGCAGCCTGTCGGCCGACGCCTTCACGTTCTACGTCGTACAAGATGCGCTCTACCTGCGGCGGTACGCGCAAGCGCTGGCGGCGGTGGCCACTCACGCGCCCGACCCGGCGCAGACCGAGATGTTCGCCAGGCACGCTGCCGGCATCGTGGCGGTCGAGATGAGCCTGCACGACACGTTGCTCGGTGATCTGGATATCGACCCGGCGGCCGTCGACGCGGCCGAAGAAGCGCCGACGACGCTGGCGTACAACAGCTACCTGCTGGCGAACACGGAGGGCGGTTCCTACGCCGAAGGCGTAGGAACCGTGCTGCCGTGTTACTGGATCTACGGTGAGGTCGGCAAGCACCTGCTCGGGCGGGGTTCACCGAATCCCCGGTACCAAAAATGGATCGACACCTACGGCGGCGACGAATTCGACGCCGAGGTGAGGGACGTGATCGCGGTTACCGACAAGATGGGCCCCGAACTGTCCGCTAGCGAGCGGCGCCTCGTGCACCACCACTTCAGGGCGACCAGCCGGTACGAGTGGATGTTCTGGGACATGGGCTGCCGCCAGGAAACCTGGCCAGTTTGACTGATCAGCCGACGCGCAGCGATATGTCGGTTGCCGCGAGAGCCTTGCTGACCGGACAGGTGCTCTTGGCTTCCGCCGCGATCCTGGCGAAGTCTTCGGCGCTCACGCCATCGGCTGAGCCGCTGACATTCAGGACGATGCCGGTGATCCGGAAGCCGCCAGCGGCGTCGGGCCCGAGCGAGACGTCGGCGCTGACGTCGAGCGACTGACCGCTGCCGCCGGCCGCACCGAGCAGCGCGGAGAATTGCATCGCGAAGCACGCGCTGTGCGCGGCGGCGATCAGCTCTTCTGGGCTAGTCGTCCCGTCCGCGTTGTCGGCGGCCCGCTTCGGGAAGTTCACCTCGTAACTGCCGACTCCCGAGCTGACCAGCGTCACGGTGCCGCCGCCGTCTTGCAGGCCGCCGTTCCAGATCGTGCGCGCGGTGCGGGTGGGCATGGCTGCTCCTTCGGTGCATTCTTCTGACTCGGGCTCCGTGCCAGGGCCTAGCTTGCCACTGCGGCGTCAGCCGCGAACGCCAAGGCGGCGTCAGCCCCGAACGCCAAGGCGGCGTCAGCCGCCGATGAGCTTCGAGTGATCCCAGGAAATGAGCCTGCCAGGCTCGACCCGGTACCCCCACCGCTTGCGCGCGGCATGCTCGACGTACTGCGTCAGCGCGTCCGCGCCCGCACCGGCCATGGCAGTGCCGACCACCGCGGTGATCTGCCTGCCGATCACGGCGATCTCGTCAGGGTCTTCGATCCGTCGCACCACGCCCTGGACCAGCACTCCCCGCAGGTCGAAATACTCCTCTCCGTCCTCGACCAGGCACGAGATCCGCGGGTCGCGGTCAAGGTTGAGGGCCTTCTGCGACCTGCGATAGGTCCAGAACGTGATCTGCCCGCCGGTCATCACGTAGTACATGGTCACCAGGTGGGGGAAGCCGTCCTGGCCGTTGGTCGCCAGCTGGACCTTGCGCCCTGCCGCAAGGTAGTCGGCCGCCTCCTGCGCCGTCATCGCGACCCGGTCGCGCTGTTTCACGAACCGCCGCCGAAGCCGATCGTCTCGCTGGCCAGCGACAATGTGTCCTCGCAGGCAAAACCGGCGGACAGGCCGTCTCCGCTGAAGGAGGGTCCGATCGCGTCTGCCACCGAGTCGAGTGTCCACATGTCGCCGTCGCGGGCCCGGAAGACCTCCCGCACTCTCGGCGGGTCCATCACGGCGGCCACCCCGCCATGCACGACGAACACTTCTCCGTTGATCGAGGCTCCAGCCGGCCCCGCGAGATAGGTGACCAGCGGTGCGACGTGTTCTGGCGCGAGCGGGTCGGTGCCTTCGGGCGCTGTTCCCATCAGGTCGGCCGTCATGCTCGTTCGCGCCCGCGGGCAAATCGCATTGGCCCTGACCCCGTATTTGGCACAACTGCGCGCCGTGGTGACCGTGAGCGCGGCGATCCCGGCCTTAGCTGCGGCGTAATTCGGCTGGCCTGATGAGCCGAGCAGGAACGCCTCTGACGAGGTGTTGATGATCCGGCCGTACACCGGTCCGCCCGCTTGCTTGCTCTGCTCGCGCCAGTACCCGGTCGCCAGCCTGGTGCCGATGAAGTGACCGCGCATGTGCACGCGCAGGACGAGATCCCATTCTTCCGGCGACATCGTGAAGACCATGCGATCGCGGAGAACTCCCGCGTTGTTCACGAGGATGTCGAGTCCGCCGAAGCTGCCGAGAGCCGCGGCCAGCATCGCCTCGCCGGTTGCCCACTCGCCGACGTCGCCCTCACACACGACTGCCCGCCCGCCGGCCGCGGTGATCTCACTGGCGGCCTCATGCAGGCCGGGTCCTGCCAGGTCGTTGAGCACCACGGCCGCGCCGGCCGCCGCGAGCGCGATGGCTTCGGCCCGGCCAAGGCCATTGGCAGCCCCGGTGACGATCGCCGCCTTGCCTTCAAGAGTCAGGTCGCGGGCCATGTTCGGCTATCTCCTCTTCCGATCTAACAGTCCCTCGTGGCGGATTCCGCTGCGGGTCAGTAGCCAGGCCCGGACAGGATCCCGCCGTCAGCCACGAACTCGCTGCCTGTGCAGTACGACGACTCGTCCGAGGCGAGGAACACGACCAGCGGCGAAATCTCGGCCGCCTTGCCGAACCGGCCGAGGGGGAGGGCCTTGAGGTAGCGCTCGCCGCGCTCGGGATCCATTCCGCCGGCCGTTTCCAGGACCATCCTGGTGAGGATGCCGCCCGGGTGCACCGTGTTCACCCTGATGCCGAACCGGCCGAGTTCCTGCGCGGCCGACTTCGTCATGCCGCGGATGGCGAACTTGCTCGCCGCGTAGGCGGAGGACTCCGCGGCGCCGGTCAGGCCCTCGATCGAGGAAATGTTCACGATCGAACCGCCGCCCGCGGCCTTCATCGGCTCGATCACCGACTTCATGCCGAGCCAGCAGCCGACCGCGTTGATATCCATGATCCTGCGGAAGTCCGCGAGCGGCATCTCGCTGATCAAGCCGAATGCCAGCACGCCGGCGTTGTTCACCAGGATGTCGAGCCGGCCGAACGCGGCAGTGGCGGTCGCCACGGCCCTTGCCCAGTCGGCCTCGCTGGTGACGTCGTGGTGGAGGTAGCGGCAGTCCTGCGTCCCGAGCTTGTCGGCGACCTCCTGGCCGAGGTCGTCAAGGACGTCGCCGAACACGACCTGGGCGCCCTCGGCGACGAAGTGCCTGACATGTGACTTGCCCATGCCCCGGGCACCGCCGGTGATCAGCGCCACCTTGCCGTCTAGCCGGCCCATCCGCGCCTCCCGGTCATGCCTCATGCTCGCGTTCCAAACCCGAGCGCCAGCGAGGCGCTCCAACCGGGCGGGCGCCGGGCGCGGTCAGGGCGCGGCGCTCCAACCAAACGCTTGCTTGGCTGGAGGATAACAGTGCAAGCGCGTCGCACTATGCATTGCGGGTGTTTTATTGCCATATTGCGATATGCCCCGTCGCTTCCTGGACGGTGGCTGGGCGATGCCACAATGGTGGCCATGACGACCATGGGCA
>DATAEH010000276.1:0-166425 GCA_036258115.1 Streptosporangiaceae bacterium | reverse complement strand
GCGCTCCCTGCGGTCGCGTCGCACGCGATCGGCTGCGCCGACCCAAGACCCGCTGACCGCTCACCTGGTTTCGGCGCCTACGAGCAAACGGACAGAACTGGCAGACTAGCGCGGTGACCGAAGACGTCAGACCCGCCGGGGTGGCCGACGTGGACGCCATCACTGCGATGGCCAACGAGCGGCGCAGCCAATATTGGCGATACCAGCCCGTATTCTGGCGCCCCGCAGCACACGCCGAAGAGGTCCACCGACCCCACCTGGCGCGGCTAGTCGCGGACCAGAACGTGATCACTCTGGTCAGCGAAGAATCCGGCACCATCGTCGGGTTTATCATCGCGACGCTAGCGGAGGCCCCTCCCGTCTTCGATCCCGGTGGTCAGACCTGCGATATCGATGATTTCGTAGTCGCCCCGGGACGATGGACCACCACGGGCGTACAGCTCCTGAGGTCAGCGATCGAGCACGCCGCCGAACGCGGGGCCATTCAGGCTGTCGTGGTTACAGCCCACCTCGACCAGGACAAGCGAGAAACACTACGGCTCTGCGGCCTTTCAATCGCCTCTGAGTGGTGGGTCACATCCTGGCCCCCGAAGACCGCTGACGCATAAACCGTCCCAGAGAAACCCGACGAGGATTGGCCTATGGCGAACCATCCAGCAGTCGCGCAGCGGGAACGGTGTCTTTTGCGCGGCGGTCACAGGTGATTCCTGATAGCCCGTGCGAGGGCCGCCTGGGTACTGTCATCGATGTCCAGGACGCCGTTTTCGCCCATGAGCGCGTGATACTGCTGCTGGTCATAGGGCACGCCGGGGGGCAGCGGGGCGATGTGCCAATGCAGGTGCGCGTTGCCTTGACGGCTGCCCAGGCTCAGACTGTACATCCGTTCAGTCGGCACGACCGCAGCTACCGCCCGGGCGACCCGGTGCACAACTTGCTGCAGGGCCAGGAACTGCGGCTCATCGAGTTCGCGGACCCAGTCTTCTATGTGGCGTTTGGGGGCGGCTAGGCAGTATCCGAGCAGTGTGGGGTACAGGCTTAGGAACACGATCGTGCTGGTGTCCTCGTAGACGACCAGATGGGCTTGACTGTCGGTGCCGGACACAATGCTGCAGATGAAACACCGGCCCTCCTGTCGGCTCTCCCGCACGCGCTGCGCATACGCCGCTATGTCCATCGATTTCCTGGCTGGCTTGGAGATTTCCATCAGTGAATTATGATCACGCCCCGACAACCGTGTTGCCGCTCATAGCGCAGCGTGTGGGACATCCGTGGGATGAGCACCAGGGACGCGGCGAGGCTAACGGCATTAGAGCAAGTCACGGCCGGGGCCAGTTGCTAAGAAGTCACGGACTGTAAAACCGCTCCCTGATGCGAGGTTGACCATGATCCGGAACATGCTCGGAACAACCTCAGCTATGAGCGCCTGCCCGGCACCTGCCCTGCCAGGTCAGCGGCGCAAATTCGCCTGATGGCAACGGCGGCCTCCGGAGCCGTGTGCGCAGGTTCGAATCCTGCTGGGGGCGCTCATCCGCGACCTGCCGAACCTGGCTCTGGCCTGTAAACGCTGCACGTCACGCGGCGCTGGTTCCGCCACTGTCCGTCATCAGAGGCCGCCTCCCGCCGGTCTCCGCCCCCCATACGCCCCGCAAAATGGAGAACAAATCGGCCAGTGCCGGCAGATGACATCGGCTGCGCGGTCACCGTGCTCGGCCCGACCTGTGAGGTGCGGGCCACGCTACGGCGTACGACGGCAATTTCGCGTATACCAGCGCCAGGAGCAGGCCCGCAGAAACCGACATGCGGCCTGACGGTGACGATAGGCCGGCCTTGGGCATCCGGCGGATCGCAAGGTATCCGGCGCCTGGCATCGGGACGGAGTGGCGGCGGGCTTCTTGAACGAGCTTGCCGTCCCGGTACTGTCCACGGACCTCGGTGTGACTGGCGGGTGGCGAACTCATGATGAGAGCGCGGAAGGTAGCCGCGACGCGGAGAGCTGATGGGTAGGCAGGCCAAGAAGCGAGCGGAGCCACCTCTTGGATCTACCGCCTGTATCCCGGCATGCTGGAGCGGCCTGTAGCGGCCTGCGAACTGCTGAACTGGTGGCTGTAGCCACCGATCCGACGCTCGTGTCCCGCCATGGCTTCGGGCTGGGTGACCTGATAACCGTTTGCCTCACCCATATGGACCGGGCGGTGAACCGGCTCGCCCCGGCATGGCCAGACGGTGACCTGCCCGCGATCGGGTCGCCTCCTGTAGTGACGTCGGCGGAAGTGACGGCAGCCGCTGGAGTGGTGGATTGGCTCGGCCTTGATTCCTCTCGACCTCACGGCGAGAGGTCGGCCGCGGCGTTGCGGTGGGCAACAGTGGCGCCTGAGAAGCTGCGGGCACTTTCCAGAGGGCCTTACCGACACCTGCTTCGGGACCGCCATGGCGGTCGCGGCACCGCGCGGGCGACCGCTGGCATTGCCGCTGCCCTACCTCGCCGAAGCCTGGCAGAAGGCAACTGGGGTGCTCGCGGAAGCGGCGGCACATGACAACGCGTCCGCATCAGAGCGCTGGCTTCAGCTCGCCCGCAGCGAAACAGCGCGGCTGCTCGACCGTATCCGCGACATGCCAGCACCACACGCAGTGAACACCCCGGACGGGCCAGTGGTGGTGTTGCCGTTCGGTGCCCAGGCGCAGGTCCACGTCGTGGGTAACCGTGGCTTGATGTCCATCAGAAAGGCGACCCGCGATGATCGAGCGAATGGTCCTCTTCGGAGCCTCCGGCGACCTGACCGGCCGCCTGCTGATGCCCGCGATCGCTCAGCTCGCCGAGGCTGGCCTCCTGCCGCCAGGGTTCACCGTCGCCGGCTCGGCCAACACCGATTGGTCCACCGACGACTTCCGCCATCACATCGCCGCCGAGCTGGAAAAGCACTCGGCCGTGCCGTCCGCCACCAGGGATGCCGTCGTCAGGATGCTGACGTTCCAGGCCGCCGACGTCACCCGCGCCCAGGACGTGAGCCGGCTATTCGGAGCCGATCATCCGAACACGCTGGTCTATCTCGCGCTGCCCCCGTTCCTCCTGGAGTCAGTGCTGCCTGCTCTCGCCGACGCCGGGCTGGGCGCTCAGGATGCCGTCTCCATCGAGAAGCCGTTCGGGACTGACCTCGCTTCCGCCCGGCACCTCAACGTCCGGCTGTCTACCACCCTCAACGGCCCCGAACGAACCGCTGAGATCCGGCAACTCGAGGCGCGCTCCACACCGCCACGGTTCACCGCCTACGCTCATCTGCTCCTTGAGATGCTCCGCGGCGACCCGATGCTGTTCATCCGCGGCGACGAAGCCGAGGAATCATGGCGCGTCATCGACCCGTGATGAAGGCATGGACAGCCGGAGACGTCCCGATGCAGGAATACGCCGCCGGATCGGCACCGCCCGGACCTGTCGGCTAAGGGCACGCCCCTGGGACGATGAGGTCAGCATGACCGTCCACCTGTCGCTCAGTAGGCGAAGCGGCCGTTACGCGGCTGCGCCTACGGCCGACCTCACGACACTTCGCCGGTCTAGCGGACGGCTGCAGCGATGGGCGGGCCGTGGGTCCGGTCGTGGACCAGGTAGGCGCCGAGTAGCGCTGCTGGGAAGAAGAACAGGCTGAAGACGAAGTACCCGATGAAGCTGTGCCCCTTACGGCCGGCGACGCGTGCGGGCCAGAACGCGATTGCGATCCAGACGATGGCGATCAATATCCACCACAGGATGTCCATGACGTCCCCCCTCTGTTGCGTACGAAGTGCTCAGGCTTCCCGCAGGTAACGGGAGCAACTTTTCTCACTCCAGTACCACTGTGCGCAGATGCGGCCGGGGGCTGTGGGGACGATGGTCACCGGAAGGCAGGACGAACGATCACTCGGGCGTACGCTGAAGGCGCTTCGGTGCGTGATGATCTGCGGCCAGCCGACCACCATACGCAGGTGGACTGGTGCCTGGGTGGCCGTGATAAGCGGTCAGGCTGCTGTTCAGTTGCAGGCCCCGGCGGTGGCGTCCCGGCCGGGTAGTCCTGCATGTGGGCGGCGCTGAAATCCTGCCCGGGACCGGAGATCGTGTTTGGACCACGCGCCTCGAACGTGCGAAAGAACGGCCGTACCCTGCGGATCATGGAGATCGGGCGGCCGGGCTGCTTGATGCTCGCCAGCACGAGCACTACGGGCGTGAAGATGCCGTATATCAGGAGCGCGGTGAGCTCGGCGGATACGCTACTTCCTGGCACTGGCTGGCCCTCGAGGCGTGACAAGGCGGCGTCCACCGTGTTGCTGTCCCGGTTCATCCAGGTCATCGTCCGGACGACCAGTTCGATGTCCGCCTGCTCCTGAGCAGTGAACCGGCGCCGGAAGTTGGCGTCGATGATGTCAGGAATATCGGTGAATTCGCTGCGAGCGGCGGCGTGAGCTGACGCGATGGCCGCCCACGTCCGCGCATCGAACGACTCGGCCTGCAGCCCCTCGAGCGCGGCGAGCGGTAGCCGTACTGGACCTCGCCCTGGTTGAACGTCCAGATCCGCCCCGTGTTCGGGAAGACCTGGTCGACTCCGAGCTCCTTCGCCTTCCGCTCAGGATCGGGACTCAGACGAAGTCGGCCGTGGTCTCCTGATTCCCCGCGTTCGCGTTCATGTGGGCGCGAGCGTTTAGCCCGGTGCGGACGAAGATCGCGGCGCCGAGGTACCTGGTGTCCCGGCAGTTCGGGAACCTGGCGTGGTTGAAGGGATCAAAGCCCGCATGCGGGATCATGCCTGCTCCTAGACGTGACGAGTCGCCGTGCACGTTGGTCGGTGTCGCGGGTGATGATCTCCATGAGGTTCAGGCTTGCGCTGCTTCAGTCGATGCCGCGCTCGAGGTGCATCCGGCCAAAGGGCGCGCTCACAGCTAGCCGTGAATGTCATCCAGCCTGCCTGGGGCGCTAGCCTGCGGCATCACCCCCTGCGGGTGACCTGGCACTCATCAGCGGCACGGAGTGGCGGACCATGTCGGCGCCAGGCCGCTGCCCAACGCTGAACGGCGTCAGTCAGGGTGGGCCGTCGTGGTGCGCCGTGCCGGCGGTGGCAGGCCGTGCGGCTGGCCTGCCGATCAGCTCGATCAGGCCGAGGACTGCCAGCAGGATGATGGCGATGATCAGGACGGTCAGGCCGGTGGCGTTGGTCCAGAAGACGAGAACCAGGGCGGCGATGGCGGCGGCGCCGATCCGCAGGGCGTGGCGGTAGCGGTAGACCCAGTCGCCGACGCGGCCGGTGGCGAGGCCGGCTCGTTCGCCGGTGCCGCGGACCGCGGCCAGGCCGGACTTGAACGCGTTCCTGATGCGGACGGCGGTGACGGACGGCCCGGTGAAGAAGCCGGCTAGGGCGACGACCAGGCCGATGACGAACAGGACCCGCAGTCCTTGCTTAATGAAGCGGACGAGGGTGTCGTAGGCGGCCGCGGCGGCGTCGGCGGAGCTGCTGGCCGGGAGTTTGTTGAGGTAGATGGTCCTGCCGATGGCGAGCAGGGCGCCGAGCACGACCATGGATGCGGCGAGCCCGAGGCCGGCGCCGATCAGCGCCCGGCGGTGGTTCCGCGCGATGTAGATCCCCGCCGCCAGGAAGATGAGGGCCAGGATCGGCAGCACCCATCGCAGCGTCTTGAGCGCCCGGTACAGCGACTGGGCCTTGACCAGGTACTTGGCGGAGAAGACCGGAAAGGTGGGGTTGACCGGCGGGAGCTTGTTCACGATCGTCAGCCCGCGGGCGGCCAGGTTGTGCTTGACCTGGTCGATGATCGGTCCCAGCCCGATCACCACCTGGCCGTTGGCGACCGTGATGGAGCTCTTCTTGCCCTCCAGCGCCAGCACCAGCTGCTGGTGGACAAGCCGGTTGCCCTGGACCCACAGCTTCTCGACCCGGGGACTGGCGACGATCTTGGCGACGGCGGAGTGGATGAAGCCGTTGACGCCGCTGGAGATGGATCCTGAGAAGCTGGACAGCAGCGAGCCGAGCCTGGTCAGGCCCTTGCTGTCGAGCTGGGCGGCGACCTGCTTGGTGACGCCCTGCACGTCGATCTGTTTGGTGACGGCCGTGCTGATCTTGTCGGTCAGGACGTTGCGCACAGCCGGCTCGGTGATCAGCGGCGAGACGTTCGCCACGTACTGGTCGGTATTGGAGACCTGGTTCGATGTCCACACCGCCAGGACCGACACCGGGGCTAGCACGCAGCCGAGCACGATCAGCAACGTGGCCACCGGCCCGCGCCAGCCGAGCCGCCGCCGGTCCCCCGGATTGGGAGGGTCCTGCCGGGCGCGCGCGTCCCGCGCCGCCGTCACCTGGGCCTCGGCCTCGGCCTGCGCGGTGGCGAGCTGAGTTCTCAGCGTGCTGACCTCGCCGCGCAGCCGTTCGACCTCGCGCTCACGGTCGTCGCTGGTCAGGACACATCCCCCTCAACGTGCAGCAGAGTTGTGCAACGCACCTCCGTAGAACCGATCCTTGCCCCGCTGGGCAGCGCGAACCTCATCCGCTAAGGGTGAGCAAGATGGCGAGACAGTCGAGAACCGCACTCCCTGAGCACCAATTCTGAATGCGGAGGGAACATGAGTTCAGGCAATTCCAGGGCAAGGCCTCGAGGTCTGCGGCGGCCGCGAGCCAACGGCGCGACGAACCGGCCCGGACGCGATCTATTCCTGTCTGACGGGTCAGCCCTAGAACGGCGTCGGGATGTAGCGCATCGGCAGGCTAGGCTCGGTGTAGCCGTCTGCGCGCTGCCGCTTGGGCAGCGTGACGTCGGGCTGGGCGAGCGGCTTGTACGGGATCTGGCTCAGCAGGTGGCTGATGATGTTCAGTCGGCCGCGCCTCTTGTCGTCGGTGCGGGCGACGTGCCAGGGCGCCCACGGGGTGTCGGTCGCGGCGAACATGGCGTCCCTGGCCCGGGAGTAGTCGTACCAGCGGCTGTAGGACATCTGGTCCAGGTCCGACAGCTTCCAGATCTTCCGCGGGTCGTGGATGCGGCTTTCCAGGCGCCGGGTTTGCTCGTCAGCGCTGACCTCCAGCCAGTACTTGAGCAGCAGTATCCCGGAATCGACTATGAGCTTTTCGAAGCCCGGCGCCAGCCCGAGGAACCGTTGGGTCTCCTCTGGCTCGCAAAATCCCATCACCCGCTCCACGCCCGCCCGGTTGTACCAGCTGCGGTCGAAGATCACTACCTCGCGCGCAGCGGGGAAATGCGACAGATACCGCTGGATGTAGACCTGCGACTTCTCACGCTCGGTAGGGGCCGACAAGGCGACGACGCGGAACACCCGCGGACTCACCCGCTCGGTGATCCGCTTGATCGTGCCTCCCTTCCCGGCGGTATCCCGGCCCTCGAAAACGATGCAGATCCTGGCCCCGGACGCCTTGACCCACTCCTGCAGGGCCACGAGCTCACCATGCAGAAGTCGCATCTCCCGCTCGTACTCTTTGCGCTTCATCTTCTTAAGCGGGCCGCTACCGACCCCCTGTAGCGCTGCGTCTGCCTCGGCGCGGCCATCCTCCTCGTGCTGCTTCTGCTTGGCCTTCTTCGTCTTTGCCATGTCTACTATCTCCGATCGTTGTGGTGATTTCGCAGCAGTAGCACTCCTTGTTGGCGGGCAAGTCGTGAGGGTCTGCCAGCACTTGCGTACTTGCTCTTCGCCCGTAACTAGACGCGGGGACTCCGCTGACGTACGCACAATGCGAGCGCCTCGCCACAGTGCAGGCATCCCCCGGGCTGGGTGAACCCAGCCTGGGACCTCATAGTCGTGACGCTCTAGCAGTTCATCCGCCGGAACGGCACGCTGGCTAGGCCGCCCGGATGGATGTCGCTGGCTCGCCGTCCGGGTGGGCGTGGAATCCGGCGAGCCGCCGAAGCCGCGGCCATTCCAGGGGCGGCTTGGCTGCGGGCACGCCTGGCCGTTGCTTGGGGACGAGGACGCGGAGGGCGCCGGGGCGGATCGCGCAGCGGACCGGGGTGGGCATCATGACCGTCTCGCCATCGACGCCGACGGGGATCTCTGGCACGTCCGCGTCGACGGTGATCGCCTCGGCAGTCAGGTTGGTCAGCCCGGTGCCGTTACCCCGTCGCAGGAGCGCGACCGCCTGCCGGGCGCTGTTGACCCGCACGGCGATGACGCCCAGCTGGCCTTCGTCGAGCCTGAGCCGTCGGCCGAGTCCGGCAATATCCGTCATCGCGTACCGGTCGTTGCTGACCAGCAGGGCCTGCGCGTTGTCGATGGTGATGCCATTGGCGCTGGCACGAAGGTGGGCGCCCTGGTGGCCGTTGAGCAGGTCGGGGAGCATCTGCAAGGTGGTGCCGCGCTTGTCGTCCCGGTATGCCGGGCTCCGCACCACCTCGGCGTAGGCGCCGAACGAGGCGTTGTTCACGAATGTTCGGCCACCGATGACGCCCAGGTCGATCCGCAGTTCCTCGCCGTCGGTCAGAGCGTCCAGGCAGGTCGCGGGGTCGTCGCGGTCCAGCCCGAGGTCCAGCGCGAAGTGATTGCGGGTGCCGGCGCTGATCACCAGGAACGGCAGGTCGTGCTCGGCAGCGATGCCGGCCACCAGGGCCTGGGTACCGTCGCCCCCCGCCACGCCAAGGAGGTCGGCACCATCGGCCACGGCCTGTCGGGCGATCGCCGCGACGTCCACGGTGCCCGGGCCCTCCAGTAGCGCCACCTCGGCTCCGAGGGCTTCCGCTTTGTCCTGCAACCCGAACCTGGCGACCTTCCCGCCGCCCGATCGCGGGTTCATGATCAGGAACGGTTGCCGCGGCCGTGCCGCCGCAGCGGTGGGCATGGCCGCGTTCTTATCGCCTGTGGTGAGCGCGGCCTTCGCCGCCGCGGCCGCCAGAACCATGAGGGCGACCGCGACGACAGCGACCCAGAGCAGGCTCGCGAGCGCGAATGACACGAGGATGAGCACTGGAGCGGCGACAGCCAGGACCAGGGCCATCCAGCGGACCGGGCCGCGGCTCGAGAGGAACCAGTACGCGCCCGCCACGACGGCGCACACGCCGATCGCCGCGAAGGCCACCAGAGTGAGACTGCGCCACCCGGCGACAGCCAGCACGAGCACAACCGCTCCGAGCATCAGGACCAGGGACATTCGCGCCAGCCGGCGCCGGGTCATCGCACTCATCAGGTTCACCTCCGCTTGTCCGGGCGTCGTAGCCCGCGGGAATGCCGCCAACCCACCTTCGTCAGGAGGACGTTCCGCTGACTATCTTGTCCTTGCTGCGCTGGTAGTCGGCATCGCTGAAAGCTCCGCTGTCGTGCAGATCGGCGAGCTTGGCGAGCGCGTCAGCGCGGCTGTCGGTCTGGCCGTGCATCCGGCCGTGCTCCTGCGCCTGGCTGCCCTCGCGATCGGCCGTCTCGCTGCCGCGTGCGATCAGGTAACCGAACACCCCCAGGAACGGCAAGAAGATGACGAAGACCAGCCACCCGGCCTTCCCCCAGCCGCTGAGGTCCCTGCTCGTGAAGATGTCCGCGATCACCCTGACCAGCAGGAAGATCCACAGGACGAACAGGAAGAACCACAAACATGGCCAAGAACACATCGAGAAGCGGATAGGACATCTGAATCCTCCCGAATTCATCCCCGTAGACGCCCTCTGAGACGTCTCTGAGATTTACGATCGGCTCAGCAAGTACTCCGGGACAGGGTCGTTCGTGCCGGGCTAGTAGTCCTTTGGTCCCAAGCCCGGCCTGGCGCTTGACGTGTGCTGGGGACGGTCAGGCCGGCAGTGCTGCGCACGGTGGCGTTTCCGTTCAGCTTCATGATTCTCGGCCTCGGATTCGCCGGGATCCTTGTCGGCGGACAGCGCCGGCCGCTGCACGACGTCATCGCCGGCACAGCGGTGATCTACGCCTGGGATGCCCGGGCGGCCCGGCTCCGGTTCCTGTCCCGCCCAGCAACGTCACCGGAGGCAAGGCGTGCCGAAGGCCATGGCTGATCGAACGGTTTGCCGCGCGAATATGTTCGGGTGAGATGGTCGAAGCGCACGCCAAGCTGTCGACCTCATCCGCCGCAGGCGCGGCAGCGGCCTGACCGTGCTCACCGCCAGCAAAGTCACCGTCGACACCGAGGCAGACGACATCCCGGTCGGCATCGACGGCGAGACGATCATGATGCCCACGCCCGTCGTCTGCACGACCAGACCGCAGGCGCTGAGGGTGCTGGTCCCCAGGAACCGGCCCGGAACTCACGCAGAGAAGGCTCCGCTGGAATGGTCGCGGCTACGCCACCTTGCCTGGTTCGGAACCTTGCCGGACGAAAGCCAGCTTTCGGCCGCGATGACTCGAGGTAACGCCGCCAGACCCCAGTAGCGTGCCGAGCGCCGGGCATCATGTGTCTGATCTCATAGATCTTCGCGCGCTTCGATCCGGCCGGATTGGATCGCCTTGACAAATTTCTCGTAGTCCTGCTCGTTCTGGTCGGCGTAGCGCTGCGAGAAGTCGGCGATCGACCGGTCGAATGCGTCGCTGTCACCTAGGTAGGCGGCTATGGCGACCGGGTCGCCTGATCGGGCGTGGGCCCGCGCCAGTGTCCACCCGCAGGTGCGCGCGTAGAACTCCAGCGCGAGCGGTCGCATCTGCTCGACCAGGGCCGAGCCTTTCATGTCGCGCAGCTGACGCCAGTAGAGATGGCGGCCGGCCTGCTCTCCCTTGGTCCAGCCCAGGTAGGGGTCGCTGGCCGCCTGCATCATCCGCTGGCCCTGCACCACGCGCTCACCGGGCTCCCGGTAGCGGCTCTTGCGCAGGTGGCCCTCGAGTACGGATGCCGTCGCCTCCTTGACCTGGAGGAACAACGGGTCGTGCTGGTCGCGTCCCTGCAGCAAGACGATGAACGCCCTGGTGCCGACGCTGCCGACGCCGACCACCTTTCGCGCCATATCCACGATCTGGAACCGCTCCAGCAGCTTGCGGCGGTCGTCGGGCAGGGTGGCCCGGTAGGCGCGGAACTGGTCACGTACCATCCGGCCCAGCTGGCTGCCGGACAAGCCGTAGGTGCCTTTCCTGATCTGCCGAGATATCGCTGAACTGCGAAGAAGCGATCTGCATCACGGCGCTGGTCCACCACTGCCCGTCACGCTGAGCCGCCCTCCCGCCGGTCTCCGCCCCCATACCCCCCAAGAGTGGGATGCGAGACCCGTCCATGCCGGCTCGGCCATATGCCTTACTTGCCCTCTTATGCTCGCCGTCCTGCTGGACTGCTGGCCGCGGCGTGGCATCCAAGCGGGCAACGGTGCCAGTGCCCGGTGCCCGAGGTGCTTCTGACTGGCCCGCGGGCATAGTCACCCGTTGGGTGTGATGTGCGCGCGCATTCCAGCCCCCACAGTCATGCCTGTGACTGAGCGGTGTCGCGTGATCATGGTCGTCGGCCCGGCAGCGCACGGGTCGCGGGCAGGAGGGGACTGGTGCTCGAGCAGGCGAGCGGCCTTGCGTTCCTGGCGGCGCTGACGCCGACGGCCATAGTGGTCGCAGCCGTGTACCTTGGCTCCGCCAGTCCCAGAAAGACATCCTTGTTCTACCTGGCGGGTGCCGTGGTGATGAGCACCCTCATCGGGGTGATCGTAGTCCTGGCGCTGCACAGCGGCCACCTGAGTCATCCTCAGCAGCGCACCCCCCGCTACGGTCTGCGTCTTGGCCTCGGGGTCGTGGCGCTCGCAGCGGGAATCATCAATGGGCGGCGCAAGGCCAAGCCGACCCTCAGCGCGACGAAGAAGGCCGGCCTTATGTCGCGGCTCATGGCCCGACCCTCGCCACTGACCGCGTTTATCACCGGCCTGCTCATCTTCGCGCCATCAGTAACCTTCATTGCTGCGGTGCAGGTGGTCGCTACCGCGCAAGCTGGCGACGCGGCCATCGCGGGTGCGTTGGCACTTATCGTGGCGATCTACGTACTCGGTGTCTGGGCGCCTTTTGCGCTTTACCTGATCGCTCCCGATGCGACCACGCGCAAGCTCAAGGCGTTCGATGGCTGGCTGCGCGCGCACCGGCACACTCTGCTCGTCGGCGGGCTGGTGGTCGCCGGGTTGATCCTGATCCTCAACGGCGCGCTCGGACTGGCCGGCGTCGTCTGACCGAGACTGTCCTCCGAGCGTCGCTTCCCTGCCCTCCTGGCACGGAGGATTGGCGACGATAGGTGAGTATGGGTGCGAGTGGCCGCTGGCCGGGCATACCGGACACCGGCTCGGCACGCCTGGTCTCGCGGCCGCGGTCATTGCCGATCTGGCCGCGGACCATGTGACATGCCGATACCTTGCCGGTCTGGGATGAGAGCGTCGTCGCGGTGGTTCTCGGGGATGGCGAATGCGACGGCGTCGTCAAGCAGCGGCGTTGCGCGACGAGAGGCGGGCGTCTCTTCTCTGGGAGCTCGATGAGCAGGGTGTCGAGCAGTGCCCGGAGGCGGCGGGCAACCTGGTGTTGCCCGGCGCCGAAGGCGCGGATTTCGTCGAGCCCGAGTTCGACGAGGTCGTCCCAGGTCGGGGTTGGGTAGACGAGCCTGACCGCGCCATGGCCATCGGGGATGATCCCGATGGACAGGTGCTTTGCCGCCACGTAGCGGAGCAGGTCTTCGATGCGGTCCAGTGACTGCACGGCGGTCGTGGGGTCGTTGACTGCCGGGGACAATGCCTTGATCCCGACGTCGACCAGCATCCGGAGGACGAAGGCCGGGTCGTCGTCAATGATCCGCTCGTCCCCGAGCACGATGCGGCGGAGCAGCCGCCGCTTGGGTAGCGGCCGTGGTCCGTAGACGTGGACCAGCGCGCTTCCGGCTGGGACATGGTCGCCAGGCGCGCGTGTGAGTTCGATGAGGGCGTCGTGCTGCTCTGCGAGGCCGGCGAGCCCGGTTCGGTCTAGGGCCACCACCACTGTGCCCACCGGACCCTGGCGGACAGTCTGGATAGGCGTGCGTCCGCGCAGCGATCGCACTGCGTCCTGCCCGGCCTCCGCGCTGGCGTCCCGTCCGGATATACGGCGTCGAAGGCCTGGCGGCCTTCGCTGACTACACCTTGGACTCCGAATGCCACGCGCAGGCCGTTGGATGTGCGGTCGATGAGCACCAGGAACATACCGATGCTCAGCAGCGTCAGGGCCAGTGCTGCGAGCAAGGTCTTGGTCGGCACGAACGAAGCGGTGCCGCGGCCTATCTGGACGGTGGACACCAGGGCGAAGATGAACGTTGCGCTGAACGTGCTGAGAGCGAACTTCAGGGTTGGGTCGCGGCGGAACCATGCCACGAAGCGGGGTGAGAACTGGCTGGAGCCGAACTGGATGACGAGCAATATGACCAAGGTGACGAACCCTGTGAAGGCGAGCATGCCGCTGCCCAGCGCGGACATGGCGGCGGTAGCGCTGGACCCGTTGATCGACCCGGCCAGCGTGATCGGGCTTGTTTCATCCCAGCGCATGAGGCCGACGCTCAGGTCCAGCGCCGCGAGCACGTACAGCGTAGGAACGAACCACCGGCTGTCCCAGAGTCGGCGAGCGGGCCGACGCCAGCGCCTGTCGCTCAAGGCGGCATCCTCCGGGCCGTCCTTGTGGTCCGCGGGCGCACCGGCGCTGGGCTCACCAGCGAACGTGCAGCATGGTCAGCATAGTCGGTTGGCCGCGCAACCTGCGGCATCGCCCGTATCGGATGGCGGGTCCATGATCGGACAGGCTTCCGGTGCGAGGCCACGCATACGGCGCCCCGCCGGGCAAAGAGGGCGATGTGGACGACGACAGCGTGACCTCGGCTTCGCTCTCGGGGGCGACCGGGGGCCGCGCCGCGAGGTCTGAGCGCGCCAGGGTGCGTCAGCATGTGAACGGCTCGAGCCTGGACGCGCTGCGCGAGCTTAATGGCGGCGAGCCAGGCCGCTCGGTAGATCACCCGCGAGGGGCGATGGAAGGGCTTGGCCGGCAGGGGAAGGATGGCGATAAGTCACAGGGCTGGGCAGTATGCCCGCGCTCGAGACGGCTGCGAGGCATGCTGGACGATCCGGAGATGACCACGCCATGAAGATGATCGATTACCCGGCCGCGCCGGGCCCCGCCCCGCACGCGGGCATGTCCTGGATCCCGGCGCGGACCTTCCGCATGGGATCGGACGCCCACTATCCCGAAGAGGCACCGGCTCACAACGTGTCTGTCAGCGGGTTCTGGATCGACCGCTATCCGGTCACAAACCGAGATTTCGCACGGTTCGTCCGCAGCACCAGGCATGTCACCCTCGCCCAGCAGGTGCCAAATGCGGAAGAGTACCCCGACGCCAGGCCGGAACTGCTGGTGGCAGGCTCATCAGTGTTCGTCCAGCCGGATCACCCCGTGAGCCTGAACAGCCCGTACGCGTGGTGGACATGGATCCCCGGCGCCGACTGGCGCCACCCGCAGGGCCCAGGAACGTCGGTACAGCGCAAGCCCGACCATCCGGTCGTGCACGTCGCCTGGACCGACGTCGAGGCCTACGCCCGCTGGGCCGGCAAGCAGATCCCGGCCGAGGCCGAGTGGGAACTCGCGGCACGCGGCGGGCTGGATGGCGCCGAGTACGCCTGGGGCGACGAGTTCACTCCCGGCGGCAGGGGGATGGCCAACACCTGGCAGGGCGAGTTCCCGGTGCGCAATACCGGAAAAGGCGGACGCACCGGCACGTCCCCGGTCGGGCAGTACCCGGCCAACGGCTACGGGCTCTACGACATGATCGGCAACGTCTGGGAATGGACCAGCGACTGGTACCGGCCGCACAGCCATGCCTCGCCGCCCGCATGCTGCAGTCCGGCCGGGCCAGGCAGCCACGAGATCAGCGCCGACCCGGCAGGCCGGCACCACATCCCGCGGAGGGTGATGAAAGGCGGCTCGCACCTGTGCGCGCCGAACTACTGCCGCCGCTACCGGCCCGCCGCGCGCATGCCCCAGGCCGTGGACACCTCCACCAGCCACCTGGGCTTCCGCCTGATCTCACGCCCGGCCTGAAACGGCGGTGCCGGCCTGATCAATTCACCAGTAATCATGATTTGGGCTAAGGATCTGACGACTCAAGCAAGTTACTTGCCGTCCGTGCCGGCTGCGTCGGTCCACGGTCAGGCCGAGGTAGGCCATCTCGCGCACCAACTTGCCCTTGAGCTTGTGGCCGAGCAGCGGGCGCCCGTCGTCATGCCGGTACACGCCCTTCGGTTTCCTTGCCCAGGGGCTCTTCCCACCCGAAGTACAGGGCCAGCAGGCGGAGGGTGTAGCCGACGGCGAACGCGATCAAGGCGCCCAGATGGGCAGGCCTGCGCGTCGCACAGGACCCAGATGATTCCGGTCAGGGCCGCGATCGACACGAACCACTCACCGCGGATGAACTGCTTGGGCGGCACGTCGCAGGACACGTCCAACTACCACCGCCCCGCGGTCGGCCCGATCACGGCCAGGGCCAGCACGCCGAGGACGGGCAGGCCGACCTTCACCCCGGATCGCGCCCCGACGATCACGTACAGCGGCGGGGTCAGCGTGCCCGCTACGACCCGACGCGGGTCGTAGACCCGCGCCTCGCCCTTCGGCGTGACTGCGAACACGGCCTCGTAAGAATCTCGGCACCGTCCGCCTTGATCTGCTCGCTGAGCGGATGACGGACCTTAGCGGCCCGCTAATGGCCATCGAAGCAGGCGAGCAGCACTTCGAGCTGCGGAGCCTGGCTGCTCATGACACTGCGGCTGCCTTATACCCGGTGAACTCCTGGCCGGGCTTGATGTTGGGGTAGCGGGCGACGCTCTTCTCGAACTCGCCGACGGCCTGCATGGTGAGGCCGAACATCCAGCCCATGTCCAGCCTGGTGCTGAACAGGTTGAAGTGTTCGCCGGGGTCGGTGGCGAGGTCGAAGAACATCGGGAACTGAGGCTTGAGGATCGGCTGGTCGATGCCCTCGGAGTAACGAAGCCACATCTTGATGCTGTGCCACTTGACCGACATCAGCGATCCGTCCGGCCCGAAGAACAGCACGGCCTCGCGGCCGGTGGTCTCGCTCTTGCCGAGCAGGCCGTCCAGCGTCGTCACCGAGGAGGCGCTCACGGCGCACGACTGGTACAAGACGTTCGCGGCCCTCGCCGGGGCATCGGACAGGGTGCCCACCGACCGGCCACTCCCGCCGCGGCAGCCCGACAGAGAGGTTCCTTACACTGCTTCTCGGGATGATCTACGGAAGTTGTGACGTTCCCTAGCAGTTGGGTCGTTCGAACACTTGGTGCGGTGCGTCAGGTGTCGCCCAGTCGCCCTGTGGGTTCAGAAAGTCGGAGATGCTCATGACGGACATTGCAAGTGCCGCAGACAGCGACAGGATTACCGGCGACATCCTCAAGATTGCGGGGGTCGTTGTCCTCGGCGCCATCATGTCGATCATCGACATCACGGTCGTTAACGTCGCCCTTCCGACATTCCAGACCACGTTCGGGTCGGTCGGTCATCCGCTCCCCTACTCCACGGTGGCGTGGACGGTGACCGGCTACACTCTCGCGCTGGCCACCGTCATCCCGGTCACGGGCTGGGCTGCCGACCGCTTCGGCACCAAGCGCCTGTATATGACCGCGCTCACACTGTTCACTGCTGGCTCCGCCCTGTGCTCCATGGCCTCCAACATCAACATGCTGATCGGCTTCCGGGTGCTGCAGGGCCTTGGCGGCGGGATGTTGATGCCACTGGGAATGATGATCATTACCAGGGCGGCCGGCCCACGGCGGATGGGCCGCCTTATGGCGATGCTCGGCGTACCGATGCTGCTCGGACCGATCGGCGGCCCGATCCTCGGCGGCTGGCTGATCGACAGTGCCAGCTGGCACTGGATATTCCTCATCAACGTCCCGATCGGCGCGATTGCGCTGGTCTACGCGCTCGTGGCATTGCCGAAGGACTCCCCGCGCCCGTCGGAGTCCTTCGACTTCCTCGGCGTGCTGATGATGTCCCCTGGCTTGGCCCTTTTCCTCTACGGCGTCTCCTCGATCCCCGCAGAGGGCACGGTCGGTACCCCCAAGGTGCTCGTCCCCGCGCTAATCGGCCTGGCTCTGGTCATCACCTTCGTTCTGTACTCCTTCAAACCGAAGCACCCCTTGCTGGACCTGCGGCTGTTTCGCAATCGCAGCCTCGCGGTCAGCATCGTCACGATGTTCTTGTTCGCGGTGGCATTCTTCGGTGGCTTGCTGCTGGTACCCACCTACTTCCAGCAGATCCGCGGCGAGTCGGTGCTCCGGGCCGGCCTGCTGGTGGCGCCGCAGGGCATCGGTGCGATGCTCACCATGCCGCTCGCCGGTACCCTGTCCGACAGGTTTCCGATCGGCCGGATCGTGCCTTTCGGCCTGGTCTTCATCGCTGCGGGCATGTTCGGCCTGACCGAGATCAGCTCCACCACGTCCTATCCCGTGTTGCTCGGACTCCTGTTCATCATGGGTCTGGGCATGGGCGCCACGATGATGCCGATCATGACCTCGGCGCTCAGGACGCTACGCGCGGCAGAGGTCGCCCGCGGTTCGACGCTGCTCAACATCACCCAGCAAATCGCCAGCTCGATCGGAGTCGCGGTGATGTCGGTAATTCTCACCAACGGCTTGAAAGATGCCAGGCTCGCCTACCCGGCGATAGCGGCCCGGCATGACCCGCAGATCGCCGCGCGGATCGGCGGTAAGGCCGGCATCAACGAGGGCCTATCCCAGGCCGCGAACGCGTTTGCCCACACGTACTGGGTGGCCTTCGCGCTCGTAGGGATCACCATCGTCGCCGCCATGTTCCTTCCCCGAAAGCATGAGGAATCGCACCTTCTCGATGCCGAGACATCCGAGGCCGCTCCGGTAGTCGTGCACTAAAGGCGCTTCGCATTTGGTTGCGGCCCGGTCGGCGGCAGGATCCTCGTTCGCGCTCCTCGGTTCCTTGGTCAGTTCTAGTGCTGGTCGGGTTGCAGGCATCTGGCGAGCGCACGTTCTGCCGTCAGAAGCTGGCGGCCAGTCACACGGTGGTGAGCACGGACGGTTTCGGCAGCATACGCGACGAGCTTGGCGATAGCGGTGGGGCGGGTGCCGAAGTTGCAGCAACCGGTCGCGCGATAGTCCTGCTAGAGAGTCTTCCTGGGCCGCGACCAGACAGCTGGGTCCGCCCTGGTATTCGGCCTGCCGAGCCGCATAGCCACGCGGTTGGCCGAGAAGATTGCCACAGCACTTCAGCGTGGCAGGCAAGTATTCGATGGCGAGAGCCGCCGTCCAGTTCACCTGGCAGGGCATTGGCGGCAATCTCGGTGACCAGCTTGCGTACGGATGTAGCGTCGTTCAGGATCCGGATGCTGGCGAAATCGATGTCTGCGGTCGGCCTCCGCAAATCATCTTCCTCGCCTCAATCTTGCCCTATGCCGCGGGTTGGTTCGGCCGGATTGCCGGGTAACCGCGACCGGACCGGCCTTGCTCAGGCTGCTAGCGCCGCGTACCGGCCGTTGTCCGCGACCAGGCTGGCGTGCGTGCCGGCCTCGATGAGCCGGCCGTGGTCGAGGACTGCGATCTGATCCGCGTTGCGGACGGTCGACAGCCGGTGCGCGATGGTGATGGTCGTGCGGCCGCGGGCGAGGCGGTCGAAGGCCTGCTGGACTGCGCGCTCGGTCTCGGTGTCCAGCGCGCTGGTGGCCTCGTCCAGGACCAGCACGCGCGGATCGCGCAGCAGCGTACGGGCGATCGCGATGCGCTGTTTCTCGCCGCCGGAGAACCTGTGTCCGCGCGAGCCGACGATGGTGTCGTAGCCTTCGGGCAGGCTCGCGATGAGCTCGTGGATCTGGGCGGCCCGGGCAGCGTCCTCGATCTCGGCGTCGCTCGCGCCGGGCCGCGCGTAGCGGAGGTTCTGCCGCACCGTGGCGTGCAGCAAGTAGGTCTCCTGGCTCACCACGCCGACGATCGAGGCGAGATCGGTGAGCCGCAGATCTCGCACGTCGATGCCGTCTATGCGGACACTGCCGCTGGCCGGGTCGTAGAGGCGGGAGATCAGCGACGCCAGGGTGGTCTTGCCGGAGCCGGTCTCGCCGACCAGGGCGACCGTACTGCAAGCTGGAACGTCCAGGTTGATGCCCGTCAGGGCATCGCGGTCGGCGCCAAGGTACCGGAAGCTGACGTCGGAGAAGATCACGTGGCCACAGATGGCGGCCAGGTCTATCTCGGCCGGGTGCGCCGGGTCGCTGATTTCGACCGGCAGGTCGAGGTACTCGAAGATCCGCGCGAACAGCGCCAGCGAGCTGACTACCGAGACGCCGGTGCTGAGCAGGCCGGTCAGCGGCCGGAACAGCGCGTTCTGCAGGGTCGTGAACGCGATCAGCACGCCGATCGTCATCACCCCCGCGGTGATGGGCAGGCCGGCCGCGAGGTAGATGACCGCGGGGATCGCGGCGTAGATCAGGCTGAGTGAAGCCATCCGCCACCGCCCGGCGAGCTGGGACTGCAGCTCCAGGTCGATGAGGCGGGCCGAGGAGGCAGTGAAACGGCGGACTAGTGAAAGTCCGGTACCCATTGTCTTGGCCAGCAGTACGCCGTTGATCGACAGGCCTTCTTCGATGGTGACGTTCAGGTCGGCCAGTTCCCGCTGCTGCAGCGTGGTGATCGCCCGGCGCATGCGCGCCACCTTGCGGGACAGGTAGATCGAGGGCGGCATGACGACCAACGAGATGAGCGACAGCCGCCAGGACAACGCGACCATGGCGGCCGACGTCGCGACGGCCGTGGTGAGGTTCGAGGCGATCGAGGTCGCCGTCGACGTCACGACCGATTCCATGCTGCCGATGTCGTTGGTGATGCGGGACTGGACCTCGCCCGTCCGGGTCCTGGTGAAGAAGGCGATCGACTGCTGCTGCAGGTGACCGAATACGCTGGTTCGCAGCCCGTGCATCACCTGCTGGCCGACCTTGGTGCTGATCCAAGCCTGGATCACCCCGAAAGCTGAGGTGACGGCGGCCACGCCCACCATGCCGGTCACGAGCCAGGCGAGCAGCCGCACGTTCCGCTCGGGCAGGGCGTTGTCGATGACCGCCCGGAGCAGGAACGGGGAGGCCAGCCCGACCACGGAGGAGGCCGCGATGATGACCGTGACGATGGCCAGCTGCCAGCGGTACGGGGCGAAGAGCCGGCCAATGCGGCGCAGCGACACCTCACGGGCCTGCGCCTTCTCGGCGGCGGTGACCGTCCGGGGTCCGCCGCCTCGGCCTGCTCTCCTGAGTTCACGGTTAATTTCTGGCGACGCCACGTGCTACTCGATTCCGCCGGGGGCTTGCTGTTGCTGTCGGGCGAGCCTTCGCGGCTTGCAGAGGTCATCGGGTCGGAGCTTCTTGCTGAGGTAACCTCAATGTGAGGGTACAACAGGAAAAGCTGGTACGCTATTCCGGTGGTTCAGGATCGCGATCCGGAGTCCCGGCCTGATGCCGGCGGCGATGAGTCGCTCTCGGACGCGTTCTGGGCGGTCGCGCGCCAGCTGCGGGAGACCTCCCAGGAAACCCTGGCCCCCTGGGACATCACTCCGGCCCAGTTCCGCGCCCTGCGGGTGTTGCGCCGGGACGGCGCCATGCGGCTGTCGGAATTGTCGGACCGGCTAAAGATCGCAGCGCGGTCCGCGACCGAGGTCATCGACGCGCTGCAGGCGCGCGACCTGGCCGCGCGCCGGCCCGATCCGGACGACCGGCGGGCCACGCTGGTCGAGCTGACCGAGCACGGAATGCAGGTCCTGCACGGCATCCGGGAGGCCCGCGGCAGCGAATCGGATCGGGCCTTCGATCGGCTCACTCCGGCCGACCGGGCCTCCCTGGCCGCGATCCTGCGCAAGCTGCGCGATTAAGCCAGCCGACCGCGGCCGCCCGGCCAGGAACCCTGGCTTAGCCGCAGCGGTTGGCTTCCGGGCGGCCAACTGGCGCCGGGCATCGCGCGCTACTTGATGGCTGCGCGCTAATAGCCGGAGCGGAGCGCTCGGGGTCGCAGCCGATTGCCGGTGGAACCTGCCCGCAGGCCGGGTAACTCGAGTCGACCGGAGCGCTTGTACGGCCGCAGCAGACGGATGAAGAGCTAAGCAAAGCCTTCGCAGAGAAGGATCGTCCAGCGCCTGACGCAGACTGGTGCCCCGCGGTTCGAAAGAACAGATTGTCGCTAATCGAAAGATCATCGAGCAACGGACGCCGTTCATGCCCTACGTGATACCCTACATGGATGAAAAAGACCAGCGTCTATCTCGACGATTCCGACGTCGAGAGGCTAAGCCGACTTGCCACTGCAGAGGGCCGCAGCCAGGCGGACGTCATACGCTCCGCGCTAGCGGCATATGAGAACGCGCATACTGCTCCTCGCGACTTCGCCCTTGACGGCGCTTGGGCAGGAGATGGATCGTCGGTCGCAGACGTGCCCGAGGAGGAGCTGCTCACCGGGTTCGGCGCGTGACCCTCATCATCGACGCCGCTCCCCTGGTTGCGCTCGGCGATGCGCGCGACCCGCTTCATGCCCGGGTCGGCGAGATGCTGCGGGCCGAGCACGGGAAGCTTGTGGTACCAGCTCCGGTGTCAGCCGAGGCGGACTACCTCATCCGGACCCGCGGCACGGCCGAGGCTGCTACGGCGTTCTTGCGCGACATCGCGGCCGGGCGATTCTTGGTTGAGGGACTGACAGCTGAGGAGCACGGGATGGCCGCGCGGCTGGATGAGCAGTACTCTGACCTTGAACTGGGACTGGCAGACGCTTCCGTAGTGATCCTTGCGAAACGGTTCCGGACCACGCGCCTGCTGTCTTTCAACGAACGTGACTTCCGGGCAGTCAAGCCGCTAGGTGGCGGCCATTTCACACTTCTGCCGCGTGAAGAAGCCTGACGCTGAGCCAGATTGCCGTCGGCGCTCCTGTGAGTCCCCCTGTGCCTTGATCTGGGCCCGATGATCCGTGCACCGGCGAAGTATTTGCCAACCGACAATAGTCAACGACTCACCGACGGGCAGCAGGGCAGCCGATCCTTGGGATCTGCCGGGCGGCCCGTTAGCGCCGCGCAATGGACGGATGCCTAATCCTCTGCCGAGTTGCGTGTTGCCGGGTAGCGCTGCTCCAGCCAGGCGCCAATGCGCTCGATCGCTTGATCGGCCTCCCGCAGCAGCCCGGCAAACGCCGGGAACACGTGCGGCATCTCATCCCAGATCTCGAGCGACACCTCGACGTCGGCGTCGCTGGCCTTTGCCGCGAACCGGGTGGAGTCGTCGAGGAGCACCTCTGCGTCGCCGACGTGGATCAGCATGGGTGGCAGCCCACGCAGGTCGGCATACAGCGGTGAGGCGTATGGGTGCCGCGGATCGGCGCCGGCCAGGTACAACTCCGCGGTCTCCAGCATCCCCTCTGGTTTGAGCATCACCTCGACCGCGGCGCGAGTGCAGTGCGACTCGCCGGTGAGGGCGAGGTCGGTCACCGGCGACAGCAGCACCGCAGCGGCTGGCATCGGCTCCTCCGCGTCACGCAGCTCCACTAGCGCGCCGAGCGCGAGCCCGCCGCCTGAGGAGTCTCCGGCGACGGCGATCAGCGCCGGATCGGTGCCGCTGGCCAGCAGCCAGCGGTACGCCGCGACCGCGTCCTCGACGGCGGCTGGGAACGGGTGTTCTGGCGCCAGCCGGTAATCGACGCTGAGCGCACGTGCCCCGGTCGCGGCCGAGAGCAGCCCAACCAGATGTCGCAGGGTTGCGGGCGAGCCAATTTGGTATCCGCCGCCGTGGAAGTACAACAGCACGCGGCCCGGGCGAACGCCAGGCGCGGCAAGCCACTCGGCCGGGACACCGCCCGCGTCGACCGGATCGACAGCCGTGCCCGGAGGAGGCGGCGAGGCAAAGGACGCCGTCGCTCGGCGGCGCTCGGCGATCGTCAAGCTGCCAAGATCGGCACCGGTGAGCAGCTCTCGCACGGCCTGGAGTTCTTCGCTGGGCATGACCTGGATCATGCAGGCGCTGGCGCGGAGGAAGCAACGGATTTAGGCGGCCCTGGCCCGGTTCGGCGTCCGGCTGACGGCAAAAGACCGGCGCGGTCGGCGCGCTCTCAGCATCGTGCGGGTTCAGTCCTCCCGCTGATCTATGCATGTTCGATCTGGACGGTTGATAGCAGCGGGGTCGATAGTGAAGCTGGGTTAAACCCTGGCGATTCGCTCCGAGCGCGGCGGGAGGACATCAGATGGGAAGGTCAGGCAACGGGTCTGCAGCATTGCCCGCTGAGGTTGACGTGGCGGTGATCGGTGCCGGGTTCTCTGGCCTGTACCTGCTCTACAAGCTGCGCGAGCTGGGATTCTCCGTCGTGGCGTTCGACGAGGCCGACGATGTCGGGGGGACGTGGTACTGGAATCGCTATCCCGGCGCCCGCTGCGACATTCCTACGACCGATTACGCATACAGTTTCGATCCGGAGCTGGAGAAGAACTGGATCTGGTCGGAGAAGTACGCTACTCAGCCGGAGATCCTGGCCTACCTGCAGCACGTTGCCGACCACTACGACTTGCGTCGCGATATCTGGTTCGGCACCAGGATCACTGCTGCCGCCTGGGATGAGGGCAGCCGGCGCTGGTGCCTGCGCACTAGCAGCTACGACGAGGTGAGCTGCCGCTATTACGTCATGGCCAGCGGGTGCCTGTCTCTGCCGAAGACGCCCGACATCGAGGGCGCAGGCCGCTACCGGGGCGAGGTCTATCTCACCGGGATGTGGCCCCATGAGCGGGTGGATTTCAGCGGCAAGAAGGTGGCGGTGGTGGGCACCGGATCCTCGGGGATCCAGTGCATCCCTGAGATTGCCCGGGAGGCCGCCCATCTGACCGTGTTCCAGCGGACGGCCAATTTCTCGGCGCCGGCGCACAACGGCCCCCCGTCGCCGTCTCGCCTCGCCCAGATCGCGGCGGATCGCGACGGCTACCGTGAGGCCGCCCGGTGGTCCCGGGGCGGGATGCCGGCCGAGCTGACCGACGTCAGCGGCGTGACTGCGCCCGACGATATCCGCCGGCAGCGGTTCGAGGACGCGTGGCGGGCCGGCGAGCTGTTCGCGATCCTCGGAGTGTTCAGCGACCAGGGCATCAACCCGGTTGCCAACGAGGTCGTGGCCGAGATGATCCGGGGAAAGATTCGCGCGAGCGTCACCGACCCGGACACAGCCGACTCGCTTTGCCCGAAGGACCATCCGTTCGGCACCAAGCGCCCGTGTCTGGATACCGGCTACTTCGAGACGTTCAACCTGCCCCATGTCCGGCTGGTAGACCTGCACCGGACGCCGATCGTGACGATCACCGAGACCGGCATCGAAACGGCCGGCGAGTCGATCGAGTTCGACGCGATCGTGTTCGCTACCGGGTTCGACGCCATGACCGGACCGCTGGTGTCGGTGGACATCACCGGATCGGACGGGGTGACCCTCAAGGACAAGTGGGCACAAGGCCCGACTACCTACCTCGGCCTGATGACGACTGGGTTCCCGAACCTGTTCATGATCACCGGCCCGCAAAGCCCCTCGGTGCTGTCGAACATGGCCGTTTCTATCGAGCAGCACGTCGACTGGGTCGCCGATTGCCTGCAGCGCATGCGCGCGGACAATCTCGACCGGATCGAGCCCACACAGCTCGCCGAGACGGGATGGGTGCGCCACAGCCAGGACTGCGCTGACATCACGCTCCACCCGCGTGCGGACTCCTGGTACATGGGAGCCAACGTGCCCGGAAAGCCGAGGGTGTTCCTGCCCTACATCGGCGGCGTGGACGCCTACCGCCGCGCCTGCCAGGAAGTCGCCGAGAACGGCCTGATCGGGTTCAGGCTCGACGGGCCGGCCGGGGCACAGTGCAATGACGGGGTGATCCGCCGGGTCCAGCCGGACGTGGCGATGGTGCTGGACCTGGTCGCTTCGCTCGGACTGCCCTCCATGGAAACGATGGACGCTGCCGATGCCAGGGCATTTTCCGAGGCCACCGCCGCCACCATGCCCCCTGGCCCGGCGGTAGGCGAGATCAGCGATGGCACGCTGCCCGGCCCGGCCGGCGACCTCGCCTATCGGCTGTACCGGCCGCCATCGGCGGGCCCGCATCCGCTGATCGCCTATTTCCACGGCGGTGGCTGGGTCCTGGGCAGCCAGCACGCGGACGAACCGTTCTGCCGGGATCTCTGCGTCCGTACCCGCGCGGTGATCGTCTCAGCGAACTACCGGCACGCCCCCGAGGACCGCTTTTCTGCGGCCGTGGACGACGCGTTCGGCGCAGTTCAGTGGATCGCGGCCAACGCCGCCAGCCTCGGCGGTATACCTGGGCAGCTGGCCGTGGCCGGATGGAGCGCCGGGGGGAACCTCGCGGCCGTCACGTGCCAGCTGGCGCGCGACGCCGGCGGACCGGTCATTACCAGCCAGCTACTGCTCACCCCGGTCACCGACGGCGACCTGGGTCGCCCGTCCTACGTCGAGAACGGCGACGGGTTCATTCTGACCGCCGCCCTTATGCGGTGGTTCTGGGGTCACTACGCGGACGACGCGGACCGGGCGCACCCGAAGGCCGCGCCGCTTCGGGGCACGCTGACCGACCTGCCCCCGGCCGTGGTGGTGAGCGCCGAATTCGATCCGCTGCGGGACGAGGGCGACGCCTACGCCGAAGCCCTCGCCGCGGCCGGCGTCCCGGTCCGGCAGATCCTGGCCCGCGGCCACACCCACACTTCCCTGACCATGGTCGACGCTGTGATATCCGGAGCGCCCGTCCGGGCGGAGATGGCCGAGGCCCTGAGCTCCTTCCTCAAGACGCCAGTGCGAGCCTGACACATCTGGGTCAGTTCCGGGCGCGGCGCCGTTTCGCTGTCGTCTTGGTCAATGGCTTCGGAGTGCGACCGGTGCGGGAGCCCAGTTCACCGTTAACTGCTTTTACCTTGGGACTGGCGTATCTGCCGGACAGCTTCGTCGACGCCGCCGGTCCAGGGGTCGCCGTGCCCAGGAAGCACGTGATCGGCGGAGATGTTCTCCAGGCGCGTCAGTGAATTGACTGCCTGCGCGGCGTCGGCGGTGAACGGCGCGACCTGTGGGCCACGGGCGCCCGTCGTCACCGCGTAGGTGGCGAATGCGTCGCCGACGAACAACGCCCCCAGCGACGCAACGTGCAGCGCCGCGCTGCCGGGTGTGTGGCCGGGAGTCAAGATGACCTGCGGGCTTCCCGGGACGTCCAAGGTTGCCCCGTCGCCGAAGGTCTCTACCTGCTGCAGCTTGGGCGTGCGCAACCCGCCATGCAACATCGTGAACCACAAGAAGCCGAGGAGGGGCCCGAGCTTGATGTGGCCGAAGCCCTTCGCCGGGTTCGGCACGTCACCGCGGGCCAGAGCGGCGTCAGCCTCATGAACCGACACCGGGATTCCTCGTTCGCTGCGGAGTCGCTCCGCGAAGCCGATGTGGTCGGAATGCCCGTGGGTGAGCACCAGCGCCCGGACGTCGGCGGGCGTACGGCCCATCGCGGCCAGTTCCCGGTCGATGTCGCGGTAGTAGCCGGACACTCCGGCGTCGATGATGGTCACCTCGCCGGCCTCGTCGACCAGGTAGGCGTTGATCATGCTGTTGTCACCGATCCGGTGAATACCGGGCGCAATCTTCATGATAAGAACCCTCCTGACGGCACGATAGCGGGCGGCCCAAGTGATGCGGTCCCTGGCAAGTATCAGGTTGGCAGATGGATCAGCCCGGCTGGAGTGGGCCGGAAGCCGCAGGCATCAAGGTAGAACGCCGCCAGGTGCTCTTCAAAGTCCACGTGCAGCCATTCACAGCCAGCCGCCTTTGCGTGCTGGACTGCGTGGCCGACAAGCTCGGTAGCGATGCCCCGCCGCTGATGCTCACCGGCGACCTTGGTATCGAGCAAGAAGGCGTGATCGCCTCCATCCCACGCCACATTGACGAAGCCGACCAGGCCGCCACCCGGCATCCGGGCCGTTACCCAGCCAAGGCTGTAAGGCCGGACCTGATCCCACCACGCGGCCGCCGACTGCCCGCCATGTGCTGCAACAAGGGCCACCATTTCCGTGTCGGTGACCGGCCCGCGCCAGCGGTACTCAATTAGTTGGGGCACATGCCGGATCGTCCAGCACGCCCACCGGCTGGGTCAACAACCCGCGGAAGCGACGAGGGGCGAGAGCTTCCATAACGTGCTTCAAATACACCGGTTGTTTCCTCTGAGGCTATGCACGACCTAGACCTCGTTGTCAGCGTCAGCACGGTCGCCAACGACCCGGTCTGGCTTGAGAACTACAAGGGGCAGCTCGTACTCGACCAGTACTGGGAGCGGGTCGCCGTCGGCGGGCTCGATCAGCTGCTGGCTCGCCGCCGCGAGATCCTTGGTCCATACTGCACGCCGGAGGCCGCAGGCGACCGCTACCAGCTGACCGACAGGCACCTGATCATTACCGGGCCCCTGGCCAGCCGCAAGCTGCTGAAACAGATCCGCGGCTAGCGATCGCATGGCCCGCTGAGGCCGCCACGGTCGAACACGAACAAGCCACGGAATCGGCTATCGGCATGCCTGCGCCCGCCACAAACGTGCATGCGGCGGCTGATGCGAGACATGCCGCAGCCGTTACCGCTGCCAGGGCCATACTTATGACCGGCTCGCCGTCGAACAATGCCTGCCTTTCGCCTCATCCATCCTGCCGGCCGAGGCTGGCCAAAGGGGCAATCTCACGCGCTGCCTGCGACGCCTAGGAAAACGACCAACGCCCGGTTCAGCTGAACCAAGTTGGCATCGTCCAGCGCGCCGACCTTTGCGCCTAGCTTGGTCCTGCGTACGGTACTCACCTTGTCGACCATGATTCTGCTGACAGCGTCCAATCCGTTCCCCCTGCTGGATTCGATCGGGAGGCGGAACAGCGGAGCGTCTGTCGGGTCGGTGGTAAATGGGCATATCGTCACCGAATCGGTGTCGAACCTATCATCTTGGATGATCACTGCCGGACGCGGCTTTCCCGCATATTCGGGCCCGCCGGAGACCGTCCAGATCTCGCCGCGCCTCACTCACCCGGCCACTCAGAGATCGCTTCTACGAACGCCTGGTCATCCTCAGCCGCTTCACTCGCGGCCACCGCCCTCGCTTGCCGATGCGCCTCTGCCGCGAATCCCTCCGCAGCCACGTCCGGAACCCAGATCTGCACGGGGCGTAGACCCTGGGCGCGCAAGCGGGCTCGGTGCGCCCTCACCCGACCCTTCGAGCTTACGTCCGTCACGGCATCCTCCCCGACCGTTACATGTAACGCTACCACGATGGGGTCAGGTTACTCCTGATGAAACGCTTTTGCCGACCACGGCAATGCATTCTGACCCGCGATGACATCGCGCCGGGGAGGAGGGAGTGAGCCTGCTGCAGCGGGTCAGGCGACTGCAGGCTCACTCCATCGCCAGCTGGGCGCTAGACGTTCTTGCACTCACCACCGTGTGTGCGTAGAAGCCAGGCGACCCGGCGCAGGGCGGCATTCACCGTCGCGCCCTTGCTCTTGGTGCCTAATCCGTGGCTCGGCTGAACTCCGGGGCACCGTCATCGGCCCAGATCCGGACCGTGCCGTCATGGACGCCGCCCGTCGCCAACCAGGTGCCGTCCGAGGCGATCGCCAGGCAGTTAACACCTTTCTTGTGCTTGCCGCTGGACTTGGCCAGCGGGGTGCCGTCGGCGGCCCAGGTCCTCACAATCCCCTCGTCGTCGCCGGTGGCCAACCAACTGCCACTGGGGGCCAGGCCCATAACGGACAACTCGCCCTCGGGGCCGTTGATGGTGGCGAGCAGGTCCCCCTCACGGCTCCAGGTCCGTACCCTCCCGTCGGCTCCGCCCGTGACGAAAAAAGTGGCGTCCGGAGCGATCAGCACCGCTCCCACAACTTCGCCGGCGTGAACGGTAATGACCGTAAGCAGTGTCCCGTCCGCGGCCCAAATCCGAACCACCCCGTCAGGGCCGCTTGTGGCCAGCCAGGTGCCGTCAGGGGCGATGCTCAAAGTGCGCACCTGCCCCTCGTGGGCGGCCATCGTGGCGCGCAAGGTTCCGTCAGGGGTCCAGATTCGCGCCGTGCCGGCCATGTCGCCGGTAGCCAGCCAGGAGGCATCCGGAGCGATCGCAAGGCAGGTCACCACATGTTCGTAACCCGTGTCGGGGACATTCTCGTGGGGGGTGAAGGTGGCACGTGGAGTTCCGCACGCGGTCCACGTCCGCGTAGTCCCCGCCAGGTCAGTGGCAGCCAGCCATGAGCTATCCGGGGCGATCGCAATGCACGTCACGGCCTCCTTGTCGCCGGTGAACGTAGCCAGCAGCGCTCCGTTCGGTGTCCAAGCCCGCGCTGTGCCTGCTAGGTCGCCGGTGGCCAGCCAGGTGCCGTCCGGCGCGATCGCGATGCAAGCCGCCGGTAGGCACGTCGTCACCAGGTCCGCGAGCAGCCGGCCATCAGCTAGCCAAGTACGCACCACAGCGTCGTCGATTGTCGCCAGCCAGCTGCTGTCCGGGCCGATCGCGACTGCCAGCACCTCGCGATCGCAAACCTTGAGGGTGCTCAATGGCCGCAACGGGATAAGCCGTTCCGGCGTGCCTTTCTTCCGCAATGGCATGGCGTGATCTTAACTGCGGCCGCCCAAGCGCTGCCCCACGCCAGAACGCCAGAACGCCTCAGTCTCGCCGCCGACACCATGTGACATGCGGCGATAGAGATCCGCATTCCGGAGGTCCGGAAACTTACTCCGGCGGTGATCCCGGCGCGCTCACTGCCGCGCGGACTTGTCCGTAACTAGTACGCTCAAGTGCGGTCGCCGTCCCGCTGGTTCGCGACTGGCCGATTGACGGCAACAATACCTAAGATCGGGCAAGACGTGGGCGGCCCGTGCCTTGGGCTCTGGGAGTAGTGGATGGCCAGAATGGCAGGTGCTTGGCGGACGATTGCCGCCCGCGGCGCCACCGCTGCGGTATGCGGTGTCGCCCTTTTCGTCGCCGCGAGCTGCGGCGGGAACGGGAGCACTAGCGGGAACAAGCCCGCATCCCGCCAAGGCCATGGTTCGGTGGCGGCTCCCGTCGTCACGATCACGCCAGCCGCCGGGGCCAGGCATGTGCGCCCAGACCTGCCCATCCGCGTTCTGGCCCAAGATGGCCGCCTGACCGACGTCACCGTACGTACGGCCGGGCGGGACGTCGCAGGTCGGATGAACCCACAGGCGACCCAGTGGATATCGCGGTGGGCGCTGACGCCCGGCACCCGGTACATGGCGCAGGCAACGGCCAAGAACTCGGCTGGCAAGTCCGTGACCGCGACCAGCAATTTCCGGACACTCCGGGCCGGTAGCACATTCTCGGCATCGCTGGACTGGACCCTGGCGGCCAACCAGGGCCAGCCCTACGGCGTCGGGCTGCCGATCATCGTGAACTTCAGCCAGGCAGTGCGAAATAAGGCGGCAGTTCAGAAGGCGCTCGTGGTCACGGCCCAGAATCCAGTACCCGGAGCCTGGCGGTGGGTCACTGACGAGCAGATCGTCTACCGCGCCGACGGCTACTGGCCGCCGCACCAGACGGTGACGCTGCATGCGCACCTGGCAGGCGTGCGAGCGGCCGCCGGGGTGTACGGCACCAAGAACCTGACCTACAAATTCAAGATCGGCAAGTCGCAGATCAGCTACGTCAACATCAGGACGCACCATATGACCGTGCGGATCGACGGCAAGGTCGCGCGGAGCTACGGCGTCAGCGGCGGGGACGCCACCGCGATCTTCTACACCACCCCAAGCGGCACCGCACTGACGATGGACAAGTCGCGGCTGGTCATCATGACCAACCCCAATGTGCCCAAAGGCGCGCCCGGCTGGTACCGGGAACCGGTCCCGCTCGCTGTCCGGCTGACGAACTCGGGAATTTACCTGCACCAGACGCCTGGCGCCGAGTGGTGCCTCGGAGTGGCGAATTGCAGCCACGGATGCATCAGGCAACCGCCCTCGGATGCCCTGTGGTTCTACGACATCAACCAGACTGCCGATGTCGTGCACGTGACCGGCACCCCCCGCAAGATGGCCTTCGGCGACGGCTGGACCTTCTACCAGATGCCGTGGAGGCAGTGGGCGAAAGGCGCGGTCGTCAACTACGCGGCATATCCCGGCTACTCAGCTGATCTCGTGAAGTCGCTCGGGCACCGAGTTCGGAGCTAACTGGCTGGACGCCTCAGGCGCCCCGTGATGCAGCCAATTTGTCTCATGGCCGGCGCACTTTGAGCAGGCCGTCCGGTCGCTTCATAGGCGGTTACCGAGTTGCCCGGCGAGGCTTGCGACGTAAGCGAACGGCCAGCACAATGCCCGGATGGGGATGCCTACGGGGACCGTGACCATGCTCTTCAGCGACATGGAGGGCTCGACGCGGTTGCTGGGCCGGCTCGGGGCCTCCTACGGGGATCTCCTGTCGGCCCAGCGCAGCCTGCTGCGAAGCGCCTTCGCCGCGCACCAGGGAACCGAAATGGGGACCGAGGGGGACAGCTTCTTCGTAGTATTCGCCTCGGCCGTTGACGCGGTGACCGCCTGTGCTGAAGGTCAGCGGGCGCTGGCCAGGCACCCTTGGCCGAAGGGCGTGGTGCCGCTGATCCGGATGGGCCTGCATACCGGGGAGCCCACCCGGCACCAGGACGGCTACGTCGGCATGGATGTGCACCGGGCCGCGAGGATCGCAGCGTCGGCACACGGCGGACAGGTGGTCATGTCTGAGTCCATCCACCAGTTGATCGCGGGACAGCTTGCGAGTGTTCCCCTGCAGCGGCCAGGAAGGCAAGGAGCCTGCAGGCCTGAGCCTGGCGGACCTCGGATGGCACCGTCTCAAGGACATTGCCGAGGCCGAGCATCTGTACCAACTGATGATCCCCGGCTTGCCGGATACGTTTCCGCCGCTCAAGAGCCTCGGCAACCGGGGCAGCCTGCCCAGGCCGACGACACCGTTCATCGCGCGCAGCACAGAACTCCGCGATGTGCAGGCTCTGCTGTCTGGCGCCGGTGCTGTTCGCCTGGTCACCGTGACCGGGCCAGGCGGAGTCGGCAAGACCCGCCTGGCCCTGGCCGCTGCCGAATCAGCGGCTGACCGCTTCCCGGACGGGGTCTTCTTCGTGCGGCTGGCGCCCGTGACCGAGGCGTCGGTCATGTGGACGACGATCGCCGAGACCCTGGGTATCACCGGTGATGGCCGCTCTCCCCCGACTTTCTTTGAGCACATCGCGGACCTGCACGCCCTGCTTGTGCTCGACAACCTGGAGCAGCTGCCCCACGCTGCGGAGGTGATCGCCGAGTTGCTCGGCGTGGCACCGCGCATCGCATTGCTCGCCACCTCACGGAGTCCGCTGCACGTGCCAGGAGAGCACGAATATCCCTTGGGCCCTCTGCCGCTGCCTGGCTCGCTACCTCACGGCCAGCAGGAAGGCGCGGTTGAGCTCTTCGTCCAGTACGTGCGGATGGCACGGCCCGACTTCCGGCTGACCGCGGAGAACGCCGACGACGTGGCTGCGATCTGCGCCCGGCTCGACGGCCTGCCGCTTGCGCTGGAACTCGCGGCCGCCCGGTCGAGGCTGCTGAGTCCGCGTGCACTGCTGGCCCGGCTGGATAGCAGCCTGGAGTTCGAGGCAGGGTCCGCGGGACGGGCGGAACGCCATCGCACGCTGCGGAACACGATTTCCTGGAGTTACGACCTGCTCAGCCCTGGCCTGCAGGCCTCATTTCGGCGGATCGGAGCGTTCTCGGGCGGCTGCGACCTGGCGGCCATCCCGGCGGTGACCGCAGGTGGCGACGACGCGTTCGACCGGGTCGCGGAGCTGGCCGACGCTGCGCTGCTCCGCGTGGCCGACGGGCCGGACGGCGAGCCTCGTGTGAGCATGCTGCAGACCGTGCAGGCCTTCGCCCGGGCCAAACTGTACGAGTCCGGTGAGCTCGATCAGGTCGGAAGCGTGCATGCGTCGTTTTACACCGATCTGGCCGAAGAACTCTCGACCCGGCTTGAGGGTCCGCAAACCCTCGCCGCCCGCGACCGCATCGAGGCCGACCTGGAGAACATCCGGGCTGCGCTCGCCTGGTGCCTGGGGCAGGCCGCCGACGGGAAGCCGCCGCCGCCCGACCGGCTGACCATCGGTCTCAGGCTCTGCCAGGCCATGAGCTGGTTCTGGTACGCGTTCGGCTACACGGCCGAAGGCCACGGCTGGCAGCGGCGGGCCGCGGTCTTGGCGTCCGCCGCAGGCGGGCCGGAACTCGCCAACCCCCTGTACGGGCTGGCTGTTTTGCAGCTTCAGCAAGGCCAGACCGCCGAGGCGAGAGACGCGCTGACCACCTGCCTGCAGATCCGGCGTGAGACAGGAGACCGGAACAAGACAGCAATGGAGCTGAACAGCCTAGGTGTCGCCCATTGGACCCTGGGCGATGCTAACGAGGGGCGCGCCATGCTGCGGGACAGCATCGACATCGCGCGGGAAATCGGCGACGAGACCCGCGAGTCGACCGCGCTTTCCAATCTGGCCGTGTTCGAGATCACTGCCACAATAACTGCGACCATGCCATTGAGTTGCTCGAGCGGGCGCGTGCGATCGACGAAAGGCTCGGGAACATATGGGCTGCGCAGTGATCCACTCCAACCTCGCCGCGGCGATGCTGCGCACCAGGCGAGCCGACGAGGCCTATGCCTCGCTGCATAGCCAGGCGGCCAGCATCGCCGGGTTGGGTGACATCGAGCTGACCATCGAGATCATCGAGCTCCTGGCCGGCGCGTTCAGCCAGCGCGGAGATGCTGGGCGCGCGGCGAGGCTGGTTGGCACCACCGAAGCGCTGCGCGAGCAGGCTGGCATGCCGATCCGCGAGCCTGACGCCGCGCTTCTCGCGGAATTCCTGGCGCCAGCGCGCGACCTCCTGACGACCTCCTGGAACACCATGAAGTTGGCCACCAAGATCTCGTCCATGCGGCGCAATGCCTGGAAGCTGGTTGATCCTGCGCAGCGGGGCGTCATTCTCATTGAGGAGATCCCTGGCGATGATGATCGTGACTGGCTGCTGACAGACCTGCGCGATTCCGCCGACACTGAGAGCGGTCTTCCGCAGTTTGAGCGGACATTGCTGGACGGCCTGTTCGCCGGGCGATCCCGGGCCGGGCTGGGCGAGCTTGGCCAGGATCTGATCCCAGCCCTGAACCGGACGCGATCACAGCTCTACCGTGATGCGGTCCGCCGAGGCTGGCTGCGCCTCTGGCGGCAGCACCAGCGCACCCCGCACGGCGAGCAACTAGTCAAGCAGATCAATTCCTTCCGGCGAGAGCTACGCCGGTTGTCAGCATCAGGTGATGCTGTGACTTCGCCTCAACTGGCTGCTTATGCGATTGTCTTCGGGCTCGGCGGCCCGGCAGCGGTCAGGCTCCGCGCGGACGCCACGAAATCTGCTGAGCGCGACGAATCTGCGGTCGAGTGGTCACGCGATGATCTCTTTGCCATCAGCTGGCTAGGCGTTTGCGCAAAAATCGCCCGCACCTATGTCGGCCATAGCCAGGCTCATGGCGGACTTGGCAACGGCCATGACTTCGGTGGCGGGCATGGCGGAGGCGCTGCGCACCTGGGAGGACACGCAGGACACGGCGGTTATTGAACGGCAGCTATCGGCCGCACCCGCACAGCTCGGTGCGAGTCATAAGCGAACAAGCGTGCCGCATGATTGACACCGCGGGACTGGCGCAGTTGCTAGTCGCGATCGCCGACGGCGACCGTGACCTCGCCCGCAGGTTGCTGAACGCCGTGCCGTCGCTGGCTACCGATCGATTGGCGCGCCGCGACGAGTTCTTCATCGGCCAGTGTCACGCCCAGGTTTACGAAGGAGACACCGCGGTCCATGCGGCGGCGTTCGCATACGACGGGGACATGGCCAGGGAGCTGGTAGCGCGCGGCGCCGACGTCCGCGCCCGCAACCGCCGCGGCGCCGAGCCGCTGCACTCTGCGGTGACCGGCGTTCTCGGCGCGGCAAACTGGAATCCGACACGCCAGAAGGCGGTCATCGAGTACCTGATCGGCGCAGGTGCCGACCCGAATGCTGCAGCCCTGGGCGGCGTTACGCCTTTGCACCGCGCGGTCAGGAACCGATGCTCGGCTGCGGTCGAGGCGCTCCTGCACGCGGGCGCCGACCCAGAGGCGGCAAATGACCGTGGCTCGACCCCGTCTGATCTGTCACGCCGGACAACGGGGCGTGGCGGAGCCGGGTCACCGGCAGCCAAAGCCGAACAGAGGATCATCATCGACCTCCTCAGCCAAGCAACGACATCACACCCGCGGCTCGCCGACGAAGCGTCGGAGACCTGATCCCTATGACCAAGACGATCTATTACGTCTCCACCAGCATCGATGGGTTCATCGCTGGCGCTGACGACTCGCTTGACTGGCTGTACGAGATTGACCCGAGCGACCGGGACATCTCGCAGTTCGCGAGTGAGGTCGGCGTCGTAGCGATGGGCGCCGTCACCTATGAGAGCGTGCTGCGCGACTCTGCGCTGCTCGAGCATCCGGAGAGGTGGCAGGAAGCGCACAGCGGCCGGCCGGTGTGGGTGTTCACCCACCGGGAGCTACCGAGGGTGCCCGGCGCTGATATCACCTTCGTCAGCGGCGATGTCCGCCGTGTGCACCAGGAGATGGTCGGCGCCGCGCTCGGCAGGAACATCTTGATCGCTGGCGGCGGAGGCTTGGCCACGGCATTCGCCCAAGCAGGCTTGCTCGACGAGATGTTCATCTGCGTCGTGCCGGTGGTGCTGGCGAGCGGTAAGCCGGTGTTCACCAGCAGTCTGACTTCCGCGCAACTCAGGCTGTCAAAGGCCGAGCAGGTTGGCCAGGTGGCGTATCTGACGTACCGAGTGCTCGCCGCCCACGCCCAGCTCCCTCGGCGCAGCGTTCCTGACGCCTGACGACCTGAGCTCCGGGCCGGCTCCCATGCCACAGATCGCCGGGGCTGTCTCGTCTCGCGACATCACGACCCAGGGTCAGAGCGGAAGTTGTAGTCGAGTATGTATTAGCGCGACCGCGAAGGTCAGGTACATCAGCCAGAGCCCCGTGCCGATGCGGTGCCGAGGCCAAAGAATCGGACGGCCAGCGGAGGAAACGAAGATGTCGGCAGGCTGACCGACGCCATCAGTGACACGAAGGCTATTGCGCGGCGACCGCCGACGCCGCCTGTTCGATGCAGGCGCACACCGCGGCCGGCTGAGACACGTAAACAGAGTGACTCGCAGGCACCTCGACGGTCATCGAGCCAGCACGCCCGGACATGGTGCGCTGAGCTGGCGGCGGGATCATCTTGTCTTCGGTGGTGAGCAGGTACCAACTCGGCTTGGACCGCCAAGCAGGCGTGCTGATCTGCCCGCTCAGGGCGTCTACGCCCCACGGGACTTGCGAGTCGGCCATGAAAGCGGTTAGGTCGGCGGGCAGGTCGCCTGCGAACGATGCGTGGAATTTGTCCCTGTCCAGGAACAAGAAGCCGTCCTTAGGCGGGAGGATCGGCGGCTGCGGAGCGTCATGCGGGAAGCCTGCAAGGAGTGTGTTGACCGACTCGCCCGCGTCAGGCATGAACCCGCTGATATAGACCAGCGCCGCCACATTGTCGTCGGTTCCGGCCTCGGTAATGACAGCGCCGCCGTAGGAGTGGCCGACCAGCACGACCGGCCTGTCTTGCGCGTCGATGATCATCCGCGCCTCGGCGGCGTCGCCTTCCAGCGACAGATTCGGGTTCTGCACCACCGAGACCTGGTACCCGTCCCGGGTGAGCAGGTCGTAGACGCCCCGCCAGCCCGAGCCATCGACAAATCCCCCGTGCACGAGGACAACGTTCGGCATAGCTGATGCTGCGGTCATAACGGTCTCCTCTCCGCGTGAGCGTTCCGGGGGTCGGCTCCATCGTGCCCAGCGGCGGCTAAATGGACACCACTCCCGAAGTTCGGGTACTAGGACGATGCCGCGCTCGCGTCCGCTCCAAGGACGGCGAACATCGCCGCGATATCACGGTGCAGGTAGCCGAGGTCGGTGCCGCGGGTCAGCACCTCGTCCGCTGCATGTGCGGAGGGCAGCGGCACATCGTGCTCGCGCCCTGCGGCCAGCGCGAGGCGGATGTCCTTGTGCATCAGCGAAAAGTCGAACCAGGTCTCCTCAGGATGGTCGAGCACCAGCGGGACACGCGCCTTGAGCATCGGCGAGCCGATCGCGCTGTCGCTTATCGCCTTGGCCGCCAGGTGAGGATCAATCCCGTCCCTGGCGGCGAGGAGCAGCCCTTCGGAGAATGCCAGCATCTGTGCTGCCAGGCTGATGTTGATGGCGAGCTTGAGCACGAGGCCCTGGCCGTTGCCGCCGACATGCACCGGTGTTCCGAGGACGCGCAGGACAGGTTCTACTCGCCGGAATGCATCGGCGTCGCCGCCAACCAGGATGGCGAGCGTCCCGGTCTTGACCTGCGGAACGCTTCCTGACACGGGCGTGTCGAGCATCTGGGCTCCGTTGCCCTCCCGGCGCACACGCGCGGCGAGCTCGCGACTCGCGCCCGGGCTCAGGGTGCTCAGGTCCGCCCAGGTCTTCCCCTCGCCCAGGCCGGCCAGGATTCCGTCGCGTCCCGCGGCGACGGACTCGACGACTTTGTCGTCAGGCAGCGACGTCATCACGACGTCAGCGGCCTCAGCGACCTCTCGCGGGGTGCTAACCCAGCGCAGCCCCTGGTCGGTGAGCCACCGCGCCTCCTCGCGATCCCGGCTTTCGCCGTAGACCGGGTAGCCGGCGCCAAGGTAGCGCGCGGCCATGTTCCCGCCCATGTGCCCCAGGCCAACGAACCCGATGGTCTCCATATCCGACGATCCTCACCTTCGTGGCAGCAAAGGACCCGACCAGCCTGGGGTGGTGATTCAGGCCGGTCGGGTCTACGGGGATAACCACCCAGCCTCCCCGGGGGGACTAGCGGGCGACCCCGCCTACGCACCCGTCGGGCCCGGCAACCTTAGGTTGCAGCCACCTTGCAGCGCGTCCAACCCGGCGGGCATCTGCTCCCTCTCGCCGAGATGGCCCCCAGTTAAAACCCGGGTGACCCTGATTTAACGCCGTCGGACCGGACCGACGTCATGAGGCATCCGCCGCGCTGTTGTTTCTCCGGCGGAGAGAGCCGGCCGCGGCAAAGGCGATGACGAACAGGGCCGCTATGAGCCATAGCGCGTTCAGGAGCCCGGCTGACTCGGCGAGCAATCCGATCGCAGGCGGTCCGGCGAGGTTCGCGAAGTAGCCGATAGAGGCCACGACGCTGACTCGGGCGGCCGGATCGGGCCCGCTCTCAGCAGCCGCGGACATGCCCAGCGGGAAGCCCATCGAGACGCCGACTGCCCAAAGCTGAACTCCGGCCAGGACGATCCACAGGTTGCCCGCATTAATGAACAGGACCACGCCGATGACGCCCAGAGCCGCCGTGACACGGATGGTCATGACGCGGCCGAGGCGATCGACGATAGGCCCGCCGAGGATCCGGGTCAGGGCCTCGCCGACGGCGAATGCGGTGAAGAACAGCGCTGCGACCGCGGCTCCCTGCCCGTGATCACTCCGTACTGCCAGCGTGAGCCAGCTGTTCGCCGAGCCTTCACCGAGCTCGGCACCGAGCATGACGACACCGATCAGCAACAGTCGCCAGTCCAGCCAGCCGTGCAGCCACTGGCGGAACTTTGCGCCGCGTTCCTGCTGCGGCCGTGCTGGCTCTGCGCGGTTCCCGGCTGGGATCCCCTTCGCGCCGGCAAGCGCCGCCGCGATGAGGACGGCTTCGCCGATGAATTGCTCAGAGGGCGAGACGTCCAGCGCCGCGCACGCGGCCCCGATCCCCGATCCGGCCGCCGCCCCTATCGACCAGGCTGCGTGCATCATCGGCATCACGGTCCGGCCTACAGCCTGCTCCACCGCGGCACCCTCGACGTTAATCAGCACATCGAGGAGGCCAATCCCGAAGCCGACCAGCACGAATGCGACCGCGAGCATCGGAACGGAGACGGCGATGAGCGCCAGTCCCATGGCTGTCATCGCGCTGGCGATGAGCAACAGCGCTCCCACGATCGCCCGGCGGCTTCCCAGCCAGTGCAGGACCGGCGTTGAGGCGAGCAAGCCGAGGATGGCACCGACCGTAACTCCTGCGAGTAGCAAGCCGATCGTGGCGGTGCCGATGCCGAGACCTGCCTTGATCGCGGGCAGCCGCGGACCCCACGCGGAGACCGTGATCCCGCCCAACCCGAACGCGGCTGTGATCGTCCAGCGCCAGCGTGTCAGGACAGACCCGCCAGGAGCGATAAGGGATGCGGCCACGAGCGGCAACCCTACTGTGGCTCATGACGGACCGAGTCGGGACATCTTGGCCGCGTCAGTGGCCAGCCGCCACCAGACCCAGGTACTCGGCCAGCCACGGCCCGGTCACGCTGCTCGCATCACGTGCGACGTCGTCAGGCGTCCCGCTGGCTAGGACGAGGCCGCCCTCCGGGCCGCCGCCTGGACCCATGTCGATCAAGTGATCTGCAGCGGCCAGCAGGTCCAGGTCGTGGTCAATGACGATGATCGTAGCTCCGGCGTCGAGCAACCGGTCGAACACGCTCACCAGGGTTGCCACGTCGAGTGGGTGCAGGCCGGTTGACGGCTCGTCGAGGATGTACAGGGCGCCGCGCTGGCTGCTCCGCAGCCGGGAGGCGATCTTCAGCCGCTGCGACTCGCCGCCGGACAGCGAAGGAGTGGGCTCGCCGAGCTTCAGGTAGCCGAGGCCGACATCGTCGACCGGCCGCAGCGCAGCTGCGATCAATGCCTGGCCGTCGAACCGCTCAAGAGCGTCATGCACGCTCAAGCCAAGGACATCTGCGATGGTCAAGCCGTCGACCTGAACTGCCAGAACCATGTCGTTGTAGCGCGCGTCGTGACAGGTCGGGCACTGGACGCTGATGTCAGGCAGGTACTGAACATCGAGGTCGATGTGTCCGAGGCCTCGGCACGTCGGGCACTGGCCCTCGCGGGTGTTGAACGAGAAATGGCCAGGCCTCCACCGCCGGCGCTGGGCGTATCTAGAGGCTACGAACAGCCCGCGGATGTCGTCGAATGCCCCGGAGTATGTCGCCGGGGTTGAGCGCGCGTTCTGCCCGATCGGCGAAGCATCGATCTGGACCACCTGCCGAATGCCCGGCAAGTCGAGGCGCCGGACATGGCTTGGCCCCGGAGCCCCGCGCGCACTGCCGGGATGAGGCTGTCCAGCACGAGGGCAGTCTTGCCTGCCCCCGACGGCCCGGCCACCGCGGTCAATCGGTTCACCGGGAAGGCGGCGGTGAGGTTGTGCAGGTTGTAAAGGTCCGCGATCTCGACCTCGATCTGCCCGTCGTGCTGGGCAAGCCTGGCGCGAGGCCCGGAGACCCCGGGCGTGCCGGCCAGGAAGCGGCCGATGATCGATTGCGGGTCGGTTTCGAGCTTGTCGGGGGTCCCTGCGGCGATCACGTGGCCGCCTTGTGCCCCGGCTCCTGGCCCGAGTTCGATGACCCAGTCTGAGGAGCGGATGAGGTCGCGCTCGTGCTCGACGACAATCACCGTATTGCCGTTCTCGGCCAGCGCGGCGATCGTCTTGCGCAGGCCGCTGACGTTTGCTGGATGCAATCCGACGGACGGTTCGTCCAGCACGTAGAGCATGCCGGTGGTGCTGGCCCTTACGGTCGAGGTGAGCTCGATCCGCTGCCGCTCGCCAGTCGAGAGCGAGGCGCCGGCCCGGTCCAGGGTCAGGTAGCTCAGCCCGACGTCGAGCAGTGGCGTGAGCGTCCCGTTCAACTCGGCAAGCAGGCCCGTGGTCACCCGGCTGAGCTCGTCAGGCAACCCGGCTGGCAGGCTGGCCGCGAACCCTCGCAGCTCGGTCAGGCTGAGCATGGCGATCTCGGCGATGTTCAGTCCGCCGAGCTGCGAAGTCAGCGCCTCAGGCCGCAGCCGGGTGCCGTGACACACAGAGCAGGTACGGGTGATGACGAAACGCTGCACCTGCCGGCGAGTGCGCTCGTTGTCGCTGCGCAGCGAGCGCTCGACAGCGGCGACGGCGTTGTCATAATTCACCGATAGCCGCACCGTCCGCTCGTTCCGGCCCGAGTGCAAGGTCACCTGCTGCTGCACGGGCGCGCCGTGGAGCACGATCTCCCGCTCGCGGTCAGTGAGCGATTTGTAGGGCACGTCGAGACGCACCCCGAGCTCGCCGGCCGCAAACATCGACAGCCGCCGCCCGCCGGAGTTCCATGGCAGCACAGCGCCCTGCTCGATTGTCTTGTCCGGATCGGGCACGAGGGTTCCTTCGTCGACCTCAGACCGCACGCCCAGTCCTTGGCAGGCCGGGCACGCGCCGTAGGAATTGAAGGCAAAGGACTCCGCGCTCGGGTGCACGAAATGCGCGCCACAGACGGGGCAGACGATCTCCTCGGCAAACGCCGCGATCGAAGGACCGACGCGGTGGCCGTTCGGGTACAGGTGCGAGCCGAGCCGCGACATGATCAGCCGCAGGACGTTCAGGACTTCGGACATCGTCCCTACGGTGCTGCGCGGACCAGGAATCGGCGGCCGCTGCCGGAGCGCCAGCGCGGGCGGCAGGTGATCGATCCGGTCGACGTCAGGACGCTGCGCCTGGCTTAGCCGACGGCGGCTGTAGGTGCTCAGGCCGGATAGGTATCGCTGCATGCCCTCGGCGTACAAGGTGCCTATCGCCAGCGACGTCTTACCCGATCCGGAGACGCCGACAACGGCGACGGTCCGCCAGAGCGGCACGTCGACGTCGATGTCGCGAAGGTTGTTGTGCCGGGCGCCGCGCACGCCGATGAACGTGGGCAGGGTTCCCGGCACCGAATGCTCGCGTGCCGTCATGGTGGCAACCTACGCAGGTCGGTCTGCGCTGGCCCGTGCCGGGGCCTGCCGGCCCCGGCACAGGCTCCGGCGACTGGTCAGGGGTGAACCGGTCCGCTGGGCCCCGAGTCAAGGCGCAGCGACTGCATGATCGCGAAGCTGGTGGTCCGGGTGAAAACCTCGATGTCCGCGGCGGCCAGCACGCCGGTGTATTTGGCGACGACAGGCCCGACGATCTGGTCCGTGACGGCGTCGAGGTGGGCTTTGACTCCGGCCCAGAAGTTCTCCCCGTAATGCATGTAGTACGGCACCGGGTTGACCGTGGCCAGTGCTTCCCTGGCGCCAGCTTCGATGTCGGCTATGTACTGCTGGTGCACGGCGACATCCTCGCGGGTGGCGAGCCGGCCGAGGTGCCCGCTGATGAAGTGCGTCCACGGGTAATCCAGGACGGTCGCCGGGGCCGCCATGTAGCCGGGCACGTCCTCGGACAGGTTGAGGTTGTAGATCGGCACCCAGCCGGCGTTGACCACATCGATGAACATCAGGGTGTCGTGGTCGGGAAAGTGGATGTAGATGTTGTCTGGCGAGTGGTTCGGCCCGTGCCAGGCCAGCTCAGCGCGCTCCCCGCCTACCTCAAGGGTGTACCGGTCGGCGAACGTCACTTCCGGCACGGGTCGGGCCGGGTTGTTGTCGCGGCGGAGGAGTCGGCGCGTTTCCTCGTGCCCGATCCGGACCACATCGCCGTCGAACAGCGACGCAGCGCCAGTGTGGTCGTCGTGGTGGTGGGAGTAGACCAAGTGGGTCACCCGGTTGGTCACCCCGTTTTCGGCGGCGATCTCGTCAACGGCGCGCCGCAGGTTGCCCCCGATAGTCGGGGGCGCGTCGAATAGCACCACGCCGTCGCTCGTGGTCATGAACGCCGACTGGTAAACCCCGTCGGTCACCCAATACAGGTTCCGCTCCACCCGGCCGACGTAGTAGCCCTGGTCGTTCAGGGCCGGGCCCAGCGCGGACCGCGGAATAGGCGCGTAGTCAGGCAGGTCGCTGCCGTTGCCGGCGGCTGGTGAAGTCACGGCTTCTCCCATATCTCTCAGGCACGCCCTGTTGAAGGCCGTGCGCGGGTCTCAACCCGGTCAGCATCGCTACGTAACAGGTGAGAATTCATCACCAGATCCCGGTGATTCGCGCTGGCCGCTGCCATGGGCTCATGTGCTGCACGGCCACTGGGCCGCCGGCAGGCTGCCCGAACGTAAGCCTCGCTGAGATACAGCAGCCTCGGCAGTTCGCGCTCGTCGAGGTCCCGCAGGCTTCCTCAGCGCGGCGAATCACTGGAATCTGGTGAGAGCCGTTCACCCAGATGATCTATAACGTCGGGCGCATCGACTCGGTACCGCCATCCTGGGGAGGCCCGCATGACCAGCGCGCCAGTCCGCGATCAGCTCTCTGATCATCTGATCACACCGCAGAACGCGGCGTTCTAGCTCATTGACTACCAGCCCCGCGCAAGTTGGCGCTGTCCGGTCAATGGATCGCGACCTGCTGCTCAAGAACGCCGTCTCCACGGTCAGGACCATCAAGGCCTTCGACGTCCCGGTCGTGCACTCCACCGTCAGCGTCGCCACTGGCCGCGGACAGCCCACGCTGCCAGATCTGGCGAGCTTGCTGACAGAGGACAAGCCGCACGACCGGACCACGGTCAATTCCTGGGAAGACATCGAGTTCCTGGACGCAGTCCACGCGACCGGCCGCCGCAAGCTCATCATCTGCGCGCTGTGGACCGAGATCTGCATGGCGTTTACAGCCCTGGACGCGCTGCGCGAGGGGTACGAGGTCTACCCAGTGGTCGACGCCATCGGCGGCACCTCCCCCGTAGCCCACCAGGCCGGCCTGGACCGCGTCATCCAAGCTGGCGCGCAGCCGACTAGCTGGGTCTCGCTCGCCTGCGAACTGCAGCGCGACTGGGCTCGTCAGGACACGGTCGACGCGGTCATCCAGATCGTCCTGACCGACCGCTTGCTGAAGGAGCAATAGGAACTTTCACGATGGGAACAATCAACGGCTAAGAGCGCGATCACCAGATCCTGGCGATCCAGGTTCGTCGGCCAGGGCTCGACTATGAGTACATGGACACGGGTCGGACATGAATCGTCCAGGAAGGTCGTGATACCCGTGACTAGTCGTAGCCCGCACCGCTATGCCCTCGGGACGGCAATGGTGGCTCGCGTCGGATTCGGCGCGATGCAGCTGCCAGGTCCAGGGGTGTTCGGGCCGCCGCGAGACCGCGATGCCGCCATCGCCGTCCTCCGCAGGGCGGTCGAACTGGGCGTGGATCACATCGACACCGCCCAGTACTACGGTCCCGATGTCGCGAATGAGCTGATCAGGGCTGCGCTGCATCCCTACCGTGACGGTCTGGCCCTGGTCAGCAAGGTTGGCGCACAGCGCGACAACTCCGGCGGATGGCTGCGCTACGACCGGCCGGACCAGCTCAGGCAGGGCATCGAGGACAACCTGCATGCCCTGCGCATCGACCAGCTTGCCGCCGTGAACCTGCGCGTGATGGACAACGCCGAGCCGGACCAGCGGTTCGACGACCAGCTCGCCGCCATGGCGAAGGCACGCGAGGAAGGCCTGATCGGCGGCGTCGGCCTGAGCAACGTCACCCGCGGCCACCTCCTGCACGCGCTTGCCGTGACCGAGATCGCCTGCGTCCAGAATCCGATGAACCTGGCCGACCGCGCCTCCACGCCCGTGCTCGAGGAGTGCCATGCACGCGGGATCGCGTTCGTGCCGTTCTTCCCGCTTGGCTCGGCCTTCGCCAGGGGCAATCCGGTTCTTGGCGACCCACGAGTCTCCGCGATCGCAGCGCGCCTCGGTCACACGCCTGCCCAGGTAGCCCTGGCCTGGCTGCTCAGCCTCCGGCCAAACGTGCTGCTCATCCCGGGCACGTCCTCGACACACCATCTGGAGGAGAACATGGCCGCCGCCGAGGTCGAACTCGATACAGAAGCTCGCGAGCTGCTGGCGTCGACGGCCGACTCGACGGCATAGCAACCGATGAGTACAGGAGGATGCCGGAATGAACGTGACGCTCACTGGTTCGACCGGTTTCATCGGATCTCACATACTGACCGAACTCCAGCAGCACGGCCACCAGGTGACCGCGCTCGCCCGCAATGACACCCAGGCCGCCAAGATCGCGGCCACTGGCGCCACTCCGGCGGTGGTCGACCTGTATGACCGGCCCGCGGTCGCGGGCGAGTTCAGGAGCGCAGATGCCGCCATTCACACCGCCAGCCCGGGCGACGCGACCAGCGCGAAGCTCGATGCGGCGGTGGCCGACGCAGCCATCGACGCGTTCGCGGGCACCGGCAAGCCCTATCTGCACATCAGCGGCGACTGGGTCTACGGGAACAACCAGGCCATCACCGAGGAGTCTCCGTTCAGGGCACCAGCGATGGTGGCCTGGCGGGAGCCGATCGAGCGCCGGATACTCGATGCGCCGGACATGCGCGGCGTGGTGATCGTCTCCAGCGTCGCCTACGGTGACGGCGGAGGAGCCGTTCCAGGGCTTCTCCTGGGCTCCCCCGCGACGACGGCGGCAACCTGATCATGCTCGGCACCGGTCAACAGCACTGGTCCACCGTGCACGTCGCTGACATAGCCAACTTCTTCCGGCGCGCGCTGGAAGATGAATCGGCCAGCGGCCGCTACGTCATCGGTGACGGATCGAACCCTGCCGTCCCGGAGCTCACCGACGCGGCCGCCGTAGCGGCCGGCGCGCCAGGAGCGGTCGCTGGCTCCGACGATGAGGCCAGGACACGCCTCGGCGATTTCGCCGACGTTCTGCTGCTCGACCAGGGCACCGACGCGGCCAAGGCACGAACCGAGCTCGGCTGGCTGCCGTCTCAACCCGGACTTGCCGAAGAGTTCCGGTATGGCAGCTACCGAAAGTGAATGGAGGCTAAGGCATCGCTGGCCTGTCTGGTTATCTGCCGGTCTCCGAACACGGGATGATCGGCGACCTGCAAACCGTCGCGCTGGTCGGAACCAACGGGACGATCGACTGGCATTGCTGCCCGTCATTCGATGCCCCGAGTGTGTTCGGATCGATCCTGGACGCGGACGGGGGCGGGTGTTTTGAGCTGGCCGCGAGCGTGCCCGCGAAGACCCGGCAGTTCTATCTCCCCGACACCAACGTGCTCATCACCCGCTTCTTCGCAGAGGACGGGGTCGGCGAGATCCAGGACTTCATGCCGATAGCCGACACGGCTGAGCCGGATCGGCACCGGGTGATCCGGCGGGTCGCGTGCGTACGGGGTGTCATGCCGTTCCGCGCGCTGATCGCGCCCCGATTTGGCTACGGGACGGAAACGCACAAGCTCAACGAGGTCGAGCATGGCGTCGTCTTCGCTGCGTCCGGCTGGTCCATTGGCCTGACCGCGACGATGCCGGTGACGCACGATCGCCGCGATGTCACGGCCCAGTTCAAGCTGGCGGAGGGCGAATCGGCGGTGTTCGCCCTGGAGGAAGTGAGCGGCGGGTCCGCGCCGGGCACGTGTTCCAGCACGGAGGCCAGGAAGCTGCTGGACGCGACGGTCGCGTTCTGGCGGAACTGGCTGTCGGCGTCCCGCTACCGGGGCCGGTGGCGGGAGGTGGTGCACCGATCGGCGCTGACGCTGAAGCTGCTGACGTATGCACCGACCGGCGCCATTGTCGCGGCGCCGACGACCAGCTTGCCCGAGCAGCTCGGCGGCGAGCGGAACTGGGACTACCGCTACGTATGGGTCAGGGACGCGGCCTTCTGCGTCTACGCCATGTTGCGGCTGGGCTTCACCGGCGAGGCCGAGGCGTTCATGAGCTTCATCCTCCGGCACGCAGCAGCGCCTGAAGCCAGCGCTTCCGGCCCGCTGCAGGTCATGTACGGCATCGACGGCAGCACCGACCTGCCGGAGCAGGAACTGCCGCACCTGGCCGGCTACCGGGGCTCGCAGCCGGTACGGATCGGCAATGCAGCAGCCACGCAGCTGCAGCTCGACATCTACGGCGAGCTCATGGACTCGGTCTACCTCTACGACGACTGGCACAAGCCCATTTCCAGCGCCCAGTGGGATGCGGTCACGACCCGGACCGAGTGGCTGTCGGAGCACTGGGACCAGCCAGACGAAGGCATCTGGGAAACGCGAAGCGGCTCAAGAAAGTTCATGTACTCCCAGCTCATGTGCTGGGTGGCGATGGAACGCGCAATCCGGATGGCTAACCGCAGGGGCCTGCCGGCAGACCTGGAACGCTGGCGGCCCGCTCGCGATGCGATCTACCGCCGAATCATGGACAGGGACTGGTCACCGGCGCTCAACGCCTTCACCCAGTATGAAGGCGCGGATGTCCTGGACGCCGCCGTCCTGATGATGCCCCTCGTCAAGTTCATAGCGCCGACCGATCCTAAGTGGCTGTCCACCCTCGATGCGCTGTCGGCCAGCCTGGTGACCGATTCGCTGGTCTACCGTTACGACCCACGGGTCAGCCCGGACGGGCTACGCGGCATGGAGGGCACCTTCTCGGCCTGCTCGTTCTGGTATGTCGAGGCGCTCACCCGCGCAGGACGCATGGAGGAGGCGCAACTGGCGTTCGAAAGGATGCTGACCTATGCCAACCACCTGGGCATGTACGCCGAGCAGATCAGCCTCACCGGCGAGCAGCAGGGCAACTTTCCGCAGGCACTAACGCACCTCGCGCTGATCAGCGCCGCCTTTAACCTCGACCGCGCCCTGGGCTGACCGCGTTCCTGATCGCCCTGATGGCCACCATGGCCAGGACAACCGCCGTCGTTGTCCGACTCGCGGCCCGTGCCGGTGCGGGAGCGGACCGGCCGAGCGCGCTTTGTTCTACATGTGCTGCAAGGCGCACATCAGAATCCGTCTCCGCTGCCGTCAGCATCCGCCGTTGCTGCAGGTAATAGAGCAGGGCGAACCCAGGTGCCACCAGCAGGACCGCCAGGCCAGCCACGACAAACTCAGCCACCAGGGAGGCGTTCGGCGCGCTGCCGGCGGCGAGTGACAGCGACCTTGGAAGCAGGTAGGGGTACTGGGCCAGCCCCCAGCCCCACACCACCGTCGCCACGGCGGTGGCGGCCGTGACCCGCAAGGCCACGGCCTGGTACCAGCGCAGCCAGAGCAGGGCAAGCACGGCGATCCCCGCGGCGATCGAGATCGCCACCAGCGGCAACGCGATGCCGGTCAGCCGGGTGAACAGGCGCGGCGCGCTGGCGGAAAGCTCGTAGAACGTGCCGCCTGCGAGCGCGCCTGTAACCATCCCGGCCGCCGTAGCGCGCAACGCGAAGTACCGCACCAGGTCCGTGCGCTCCCGCTGGCGGGCCTCCACGACGAGGAACACCGCGCTGATGTAGGCGCAAGCCGCGACGAACAAGAACCCGGTGAGGATGGCGGTTGGCGACGTCCACGCGGCCAGGACGTTGCCGGCGGGATGCACGGGCACCTGACCGGTGACGACAGCCCCGACCACGGTTCCCATGAAGAACGGGGTGATCAGGGAGGCCGCGGCGAACAGCGCGCCGGTGAGCTCCTGCATCCGCAGCCGCTGCGCGGTATGCCGGAAGGCGAAGCCGACCCCGCGCAGCACGATTCCCAGCAGCGACAAGCTGAGCGGAATGAACAGCGCGGTCATGATGGCCGCGAACGCTGGCGGGAACGCGGTCCACAACAGCACCAAGATGAAGATCAGCCAGACGTGGTTGGCTTCCCAGACCGGCGTGATGGACTCGTCAATCAGCTCGCGGGGAGCCGAGCCGCGCTCGGCGCCGCCGGCCAGCAGATCCCAGATCCCGCCGCCGAAATCCGCCCCGCCGAAGAGCGCGTATGCGGCGATCACCACGAACAAGATCGTGGCAACGGCTATAGCCTCAGCCGAGGGGTTCATCTGGCCTCGGACCCGGCGGGCGCGGGTCCGTACGGAACCTGTTCGGCGTCCTCTTCAGCTGGCGCTCCCTGACGCCACCGCCGTGACATGATCAGCGGCACGCCGATCGAGACCACCGTCAAGATGGCGTACAGGGCCAGGATCACCACGAGAGTGACGGGGACACCTCTCGCCGGCGTGACGGCGTTGCTGACCAGCAGCACGCGGTAGACGATCCACGGCTGGCGGCCGACCTCGGTGACGACCCAGCCCGCCTCCATCGCGGCCACGGCCGCCACACCGCTGAGGGCGCAGGGCACCAGGAACCAGCGCGTCACCAGCAGCCGCCGGTGGAACCACCACCACCAAGCCTGCCAGGCCGCCAGCCCGAGCAGGAAGAAGCCGATGCCGACCATCAGGTCGAAGCTGAGGTGGATCAGCGAGACGAGCGGCGGCCGCTGCGAAGAGGGCACGGTGTCCCAGCCGATGACCCGGGTGTGCGGCGAGAACCCGACCAGGATCGAGTCAAACGACGGGATCGCGGCGCCGAGGTAGACCTTGCCGTTGATCAGGACCCCGCCGACCCATTCCGGGACATTGTGCGCGGTCTTGGATACGTACTCCATCGCGGCGAACTTGATCGGCTGGTTGCTGGCGATGAACCTGGCGATGATGTCGCCCATCATCACCTGCAGCGGGGCCGCGATGCCGGCCAGCGTGAACGGGATGGCGAAGCCCAGCCGGTGGTAGCGGTCCCGGCGGCCGCGCAGCAGCCCCACCGCGTACACGCCTGCCACAAGGAACCCGGTCACCATGTACGCGGCCAGCACCATGTGCGCGGTCTCATACGGCGTCGAAGCGTTGAAGAACACCGACACCGGGTCGACCTTGGTGATCTTGCCGTGGCTGAGCGTGTATCCCGCGGGTGAGTTCATCCACGAGTTCGCCGCGACCACCGACAAGGCACCCAGGATGCCGGCCACCACGATCGGCATCCCGCTCCACCAGTGCGCCCAGGGCGATAGCCGCTGCCATCCGTAGAGGTAAACGCCGACGAATATAGCTTCCAGGAAGAAGAAAATGCCCTCCAGCGAGAACGGCAAGCCGATCGCCGCCCCGAAACGGCCCATCAGGCCCGGCCACAGCAGGCCCATCTCATAGGACAACACCGTTCCCGACACGGCGCCGACCGCCACCAGGACCGCCATCACCTTCGACCAGCGCCGGGCCAGGAGCAGCGCCGCCGCGTCGCCGCGCCTTATCCCGATCCATTCCGCCGTCATGGTGACGGCCGCGAACGCAACGCCGAAGCACGCCAGGATGATGTGGAACCCTAGCGACGATCCCATCTGAGACCGCGCCGGCACCGGACTAGCGGCCAGAATGTGCGCCATTCCGCCCATCCGCGTTCTCCGTTCCGTGTAGTCCACAGGGGCCGCATGTCCGTCGCGCTATGTGTACCGCCAACCCGCTTCGGGTACACGTGAGGAGCACCGTAACTGTCTGCGAGAGGTGCCTAGAAGAGAAATGAGCAGGCGGAACGCGGGCGCCGTTGCGCTGGTCATCTTGCTCGGGCTGGTCGTCGGCACCCTAGGACTGGTCGCGGCCGACCTGTACACGGTCGGGGTGCTCATTCTCTTCATCGGCGCCGTCGGCCTGGCCGTCCTGGCCGGCGAGTACCTGATGCGCTACACCGGCAACCGGCGACCACCCGCCTAACCTGGCAAGATGCTGGCGTGCCTACTCACGTCGCGTTGCTGCGCGGGGTTAACAACCTCGGCAGTAAGAAGGTCTCGATGGCCGAACTCCGAGAGCTCGTAACCTCGCTCGGACATACCGATGTCGCGACCTACATCCAGAGCGGGAACCTGCTGTTCACTCCGCAGCCGCACGGAATGGGGGCGGCGAACTGCGCGGTCGCCGCGACGCTTGCTGCCGAGCTTGAGCGAGCCATCGGCGGCGGCATCGGCGTGCGGGCCCGCGCCGTGGTGCTCTCCCGCGAGGAACTCGCGTGCTGCCTGCGCGACAACCCGTATCCGGCCGAGACGAATCCCAGGCTGCTGCATGCGATTTTCCTTCCCGAAGTACCCGGACCCGGGCTGGCCGCGTGGGTAGCGGACGCGGAGCGACAAGTGCGGGCGAAGGGCAGCCGGGACGCGGCACAGGTGCTCGGCCGCGCGGTCTACCTGCACACCCCGGACGGGTACCCGCCCAGCGAGTTGCGGCGCGTACTCGCCAGGGCAGGCGGACCGACCTCGGCCTCGGTGGCCGGAACGGCGCGCAACTGGGCGACGGTCAGCAGGCTGGTCGAGCTTTGCGGACCCTAGTTTGCGGCGTCTACCCTTTGGCCGCTGGCGGCCGGGAGGGCGGCTCCCGACTGGATGCGGTGGCGAGCGGGGTCCCGGCCACCGCACAGTGCCGCTGAACAGACGGCGGGAGTTCAGTCGCTGACGATTTATCAGCTCTTGGCTGGCTCAGTACGTCGTCACGAATCGTGATCAATGCCAGCAGCGCGGCAGCGAATGACGCACCGGCAGCAACCCTCATGGCGACCGGGAAGCCGGCTGCCAGTTTGGCGGGCTGGCTGAAGCTTGCGCCGGAAAGCCCTGCCACAAGTGGCAGGACCGCGACCGCAACCATCTGGCCGAGGCGGGACAGGGCGTTATTGACGGCGGATGCGACGCCTGAGTGACGAGCGTCGACGCTCGCGAGGACTGTCGCCGTGATGGGCGTGATCAGCGCGGCGAGTCCGACCCCGAAGACGACAAGCGAAGGCAGGACGCCGGCGAAGTAGCTGTCGCCGGGGTGGATCTGTGCCATCAGCAGCAGGCCAGCGCCGGTCAGGACGGCGCCCGCGGTCAGTGGGATTCGCGGTCCGATGCGCTGGGCGAGCGCCCCCGATGGTGTGGACAGTGTTAGCAGCAGCATGGTGACCGGCAGCGTCGCGGCCCCAGCCAGCAGAGCGGTGTAGCCAAGGCTGATCTGCAAGAACGCCGAGAGCAGGAAGATCACGCCGCCAAGCGCCGCGTAGGTCACCAGCGCGAGCACGGTGGCGCTGGCGAACTGGCGGGAACGAAACAATTCCAATGGCAGCATCGGGTGATTGCTGTGCCGCTCCACGACCACAAAGGCGCCAGCGGCGGTCAGGCTGACCACAGCTGCGGTAATGACGGCTGCGGTCAGGCCGCCGGAGGCCTGGATCAGCGCGAAGCACAAACCGGATATGGCCAGCGTGGCAAGCGCAGCGCCGGGCAGGTCAAGACCCCCGACACTGGTGGGGTCCCGCGATTCCGGAACCCGGGCAACCGCGGCGACGATGACGAAGGCCCCGACCGGAAGGTTGATCAGGAAGACCGCGCGCCAGGACAGTGCATCAGTCAGGAAGCCGCCGACGGGAGGGCCGACCCGCGGCCGCGACGGCGGTCAGGCCTGCCCACGCGCCGATCGCCCGGGTGCGATCGTCCGGATGAAAGACCGCGTCAATGATGGCAAGGCTGCCTGGAGTCAGCAGAGCACCGCCAACGCCTTGAACAATCCGGGCTGCGACGAGCAGCTGAATTGTCGGGGCGGCCGCGCACAGCGCGGAAGCTGCCACAAAAGCGCCCACGCCCACGGCGAACATCCGACGCCGGCCATACAAGTCACTGAGCGAACCGGCCGGCAGGATGAGCGCCGCGAAGGTGAGCACATACCCGTTCAGCGTCCACTGAAGGCCCGCGACGCCTGCACCGAGATCCCGGCCGATCGCGGGCAACGCCACGTTGACCACCGTCGCTTCCAGCAGCACCATCGCTTCGCCCAGCACCGCTACGGCGAGTACCCAGCGACCCGCCGCCGAAGCGAGCCGGACAGAGCCGGGCCCACCGCCGTCGTCATTCACGACCAACGTCATCCTGCCGTTGCGGGAGTCTGTGAACTTAACCGGTTCTTAGTGAGTCTCGGACGTGCCAACGACTCGTGTGATTGGGTTGGCTAAACACTCTGTGCAAGCGCAAGACCGCGCGTCGCCAGCTGGCAGCCGCGCGAGCGGCGCGACGCCATGCCAGTACCGCGATGATCGACCAGCGAAGTGCGGAGGATCGGATGAAGCTCGGCCGAATCGCATTGGCATCAGCATTGGCTGTGGCGGGCAGCATTACGGTCGGTGTGTCGGCGGCAACGCACTCCGAGGCGGCGCGGGACAGACCCGCCGTCAAGATCGACCCGAACATCCACAAGATCAAGCACATCATCATGATCATGCAGGAAAACAGGTCGTTCGATTCGTACTTCGGCAAGTTCCCTGGTGCCGACGGGATTCCGTCTGGCGTGTGCATCAAGGATCCACGCAATGGTGGCTGCCGCAGGCCGTGGGTAGACCACCACGACAGCAACGCGAATAACCCGCACTCGCAACAGCCGTTCATAGACGACGTCGACGGCGGGAAGATGGACGGCTTCGTCGCCGTGGCCGAGAGGATGCTGTGCAGGCCCAAGCCCGCCAAGTGCCATCCCGACGTGATGGGCTACCACGTCGCCAAGGACATTCCGAACTACTGGAAGTACGCGCAGAACTTCGTGCTGCAGGATCGTTTCTTTGAGGCGCCGGGGTCTTGGAGCCTGCCCGCTCATCTGTACCAGGTATCGGGATGGTCAGCCAAGTGCACCCGCACCGGCGACCCGATGAGCTGCCGTAGCTCGAACATGCCCCCGGAGCGCATCCCCGGCCGCGAGACCCCGTTCGCGTGGACCGACCTCACCTGGATGCTCCATCGTCATCACGTGTCCTGGAGCTATTACCTGGACCACGGCGCCGTCACGGTGGACTTGAAGAACAGAAACGGGGTGTCGGTTCACTGGAACCCGCTCCCGGGTTTCACTACCGTGCACAAGGACAAGCAGCTAGGCAGCTTGCGCCCGCTGTCAGTGTTCTACAAGCAGGCAAAGGAGGGCACGCTGCCGAAGGTGGTCTGGGTGGCGCCGGACTTCAGGGACAGTGAACATGGGCCGGCCCTGGTCAGCACCGGCCAGCGGTTTGTGACCAAGCTGGTCAACGCGGTTATGCGGGGGCCGGATTGGAAGTCCTCGGCGATCTTCGTGAACTGGGATGACTGGGGCGGCTTCTACGACCATGTGGTACCGCCGAAGGTCGACGCCCAGGGCTACGGCATCCGGGTGCCCGGCATCGTGATCAGCCCGTACGCCAAGAAGGGCTTCATCGACCATCAGGTGCTGACGACTGACGCGTACCTGAAGTTCATCGAGGATGACTTCATGGGTGGCGCACGGCTCAACCCGGCGACCGACGGCCGGCGCGACCCGAGGCCCGACGTCCGCGAGAATGAGTCAATCCTGGGCAATCTGATCAACGACTTCGACTTCACGCAGACGCCGCGGCCTCCGATGACGTTGCGGCCGTGCCCGCCGACCACGCTCATCCCGGAACCTGCTCGGTTCTGTATCGACCACGTGGCGCTGCACGTCGAGGACTGGGGAGACGGCTGAGCACCGCTTATCCGGGCACTGTCACTAGCGAACATGGGTGGCCCTGAACCACCCCGGCAGACCTGACTGACGGGAGCCGCGGTGGGCCGGCGCTAGATGCGTGGCGTGGCTGTTGGGGTTGAGCGCTCTCACCGTGGGTAACACCGCTCTCTCGTCTAGTTAAAGAACGTTCAGGTGCCTGAACATCGCAGATGGCATCGGGGGATCCATGAAATGCCTGAAATCTTGCACAGCAGAGGCTGGTCCGGTCCTGCACCAAGGTGGCTAGGGTTAGCCGGCCCTGGATCGGGCGGCTTGGCCTCCGGCTGACGCTGGTGTTCGTGGCCGTCGCGCTCGCCGCAGTCGCGGTGGCCGTCATTGCCGGGTCCATGGCCATCAACAGGGATATCGATCAGCTCATCAGCAAGCAGCGCGTTGCCGCGGTGACGGCAACAGCTGTCACCGCTGCTGCTGCCTACGATCACGCCGGCTGGCGTCGAGCCGACCTCGCGGCCCTGACCATGCTGGTCAGCAAAGCCGGCGCTGCGGCACTGGTGCGGAACGCGGCCGGACAGGTGATCCACGCCTCACCAGATTTCGCGTCCAAACGCGGGCAGCCGGAACTCACAGCGCCCATCGACCTGCGAGGACGGCAGGTCGGCAGCGTTACCCTCAGGTTCGGGCACGGGGGCCTCGCCGGGGCAATCGAGCAGTTCCAGGCTCAGCGCTGGCCCGCCTGGATCACGGCTGCCGGCCTCGCCGCCCTCATCGCGCTGGTTGCGGCATTGCTCCTCTCGCACCGGATCACCGGATCCCTCGACCGGTTGATGAAGGCCGCAAGAGCCCGGGGTCGCGGCAATCCGGTAGCTCGCGCCGGCGATATCGGCGGCTTCGACGAGATCCGCGAGTTGGCCGCGGCATTCGACGAAATGGCCGATGCGAGGGACCGCCAGGACAGGCTGCGCAGGAACCTCGTGGCCGACGTTGCCCACGAACTGCGCACGCCCGTCGCCGTCCTGCAGGCTGGGCACGAGGCCATGCTCGACGGCCTGACCAAGCCGACGCCAGAGAATCTCTCCTCCCTGCGCGATGAGACGCTGCGGCTGGCAAGGATGGTCGACGACCTGCAACGGCTCGCGTCGGCCGAAGCCGCCGCCCTCCAGCTCAAGCTCACCCCTTCCGACCTCGCCACCATCGCGCAAGACGCAGCCGACAGCCTCGCCGAGTCGTTCGACGCCGCCGGCATCTCTCTCCGCCTACGCTTGATCGACACGCCCGTCATGTGTGATCGCCCCAGGATGCGCGAGGTCACCGTCAACCTGCTCACCAACGCGCTCAAATTCACGCCCCCCGGCGGAACTGTGCTTGTCGATACGAGGCCACAGGACCTAAGCGGACAGCATGTGCTGCTGACCGTGAGCGACACCGGAATCGGCATCTCACCAGAAGACCTGCCCAGGGTGTCAGAACGGTTCTTCCGCAGCCCGCGGACCTCCGGCTACGCCGGCAGCGGCATCGGGCTGACAATCGTCGCCGAAGTTGTTCGAGGACACCACGGCAGCCTTGACATCGTCAGCGAGCTAGGCGCTGGCACCAAGGTCACTGTCGTCTTGCCAGCGTCGGAAGCTCCACATCCTCTGGGAAAAAGCACCAAACGAACCACCACCCGCAGAAACGACAACCCATCGCCGCAAGAGCCGATGTAGCCGGGGCAGGTCATTCGCGTTCTACTACGCAAAGCCCACGCTGCGGCGTCCACGACTCGATGACCAGCAAGGTAGCCTCCGGATTCAGCCGGGTGATGGCGACCTCGGAAATGTCAGCCAGAAACAGATCTCCGTCAGGGCCGTCGTCGATCAGGCCGGCGAGAACCGCCCTACCGGAGATCTTCGCCTCGCCCGGCCACTCGGTCTCCTTACCCTCCACGGGGTGAAACGTTGGACCATGCAGCGCGAACCGGGGATCCCGCTTCAGATCCGCGCCTTTGCGCGCCCCGGACATCGACCCGAACTTGAGCTCACCGCCGGCGAACTCGCATTCGATGCCCGAGATCCGAGGTGAGCCGTCGGCCCGCAACGTCGCGATCGTCTTGTGCCTGCCCGCATCGAAGAGCCGGTGCACCCGCGCCGCGAATACGGGCTCTGCCTGCTCCAGGTCCTTCCACGCTGCCATGGCCACAGTATGCCTTCCCATCCGGGCGTAGACGCTGCAGGCGCTACAGCGTTGGACCTCTCAGCTAAACCGCTCCGATCCTGATGCCAATTGTCCGAATCGCCGGCAGGCTGAGTGGAAGGTCGGACCGTGCAGGGCGACCGGGGATCCCGCTTCAGATCGGGATGAGCTCGATGTGCACGCCCGCGGCCTGAGCCAAATCCTCTAGATCGCCAGGATCAGATGTCAGAATGTCATCTCCATCGGCGGCCAGACACACAACCGCGGCGTCGATCGCATCTGCTTTGGCGCCGCGTGCCAGCCGGGCCAGTAGCATGCCAGCCCGCTTCCCCAGGGCACCATCCAGCGCAGCGATGTCTGTCCCTGCCAGGAGCCTGGCCACCGGAACTTGGCGCCCCGTGCCGCCACGCCACACCTGCGCGACCACTCCGCCATGACTGACCGGAGTCCGGTCTGCTTCGCGTTCCCGCTTGATCAGCGCCACGACGTCCCGATCTCCGCGCTCGACCGCTACGAATGCGCCCGCGTCCAGCACTAACACCTCAGGCTGCCCCGTGCCGCCGGGAATCGCCGCGGATCACCACGGCACGGCCCCTTGCCCTGCGCGCCGCCTCGCGCATCTCGTTCTCGGTGATCTGACCATGCTCGGCCTCGAACGCCGCGACGAATTCATCCACCGCACGCAGCCGCTGGTCACGGGCCGCCTTCAACTTCAGCGCCTCGTTCACCCACGCGCTGACACTCTCGGCCCGTCCCTGAGAAACAGCCTCATGCGCCACCGCCATCAGATCCGCGTCAACTGACGCCGACAGCCGCTCCTTGCTACTCATACAAGCATGCTACGACATGACCACGACAGTGGCAGCTCGGTGGCTGGGCTCAGCCAATCGCCCTCACGGCAAGGGCGGTGATCACCGCCGCCATTGCGGTCACTGCGGCAGCCTGCGTGAGCGGTAGCTGGCTGAGACGACCGCGCGGGAAGGCCGCACGCAGACTCACCCAGGCGGCTTGCGCGATGACGCCGGCGGCCAGTGCGAGCAACACGGGCTCGGCGGCCGCAGGTGTCGGGAAGGCCCCGGCGACGACCGCGCCGATGACCGGACTGGCACACATCACAGCGAGCCAGGGCGCGAGGCGGCGTGGCTGAAGCCCGAGCAGCGCGCCAGTTGCCAGGCCTTCTCCGAAGGCGTGCACTGCCAGCGCGAGCGCGATCGCCGGCGAGCCCGCCAACGCGAGAGCTGATCCCTCAAGGAAGCGGTGAACAGCCAATGCCGCCGCCGTGCCCGCTCCGCTGGCCCGCTCGGCGTGTTCCCGGCAGCCGCATCCAGCAAGGCCTGCAAGGCCCGCAGCGATGAACCCGCCGATCGCCGCCAGCGGGACGGACGGTTGCCAGATCCGGGCTTCGCGGGCGCCTGCCCACGCATCGGGAAGCAGGTGCAACCCCGCGATGATGAGCAGGGCGCCAGCGGCTGCCGCGAACCAGATCTGCCGCCTGGCCGGCCGGCGAAAGGCCATCGCCGCACCGGCCACGGTGGCCACCGCGATCAGGCCGGCTCCGCCCAGGGTCACTCCCGAATGCAGAGCAGGAGCGTGCGCCAGGGCGCCTGGTTCGATGACCTGAACCATCGGATCAACCCCTCGCCGCTGCCGGGCGTCCGGCCCCTGGTATGCCACTGATTATCGGGTGTTCTTCTCCAGAAGTCCTGAGCCGTAACGCTCTCCTGCCAGGCAGGACTCAGCGAACCTGGAGCTAGCGCTCGGGTTGGCCGGCGATCGGCCGGGCATGATCGTGAGTCCTGCGGAGCAGCCGGCACGGAACGAGAACGCTGTCAGGAAGGACGGGGACGGAGGTCCTAGTGACGGTCACAGCGGCCGGCTGGACTGTGACGATCGGCGTGATCGTCGCGTTGCTCGTCCTCGACCTCGTCGTGGCGACCGTGCGCCCGCATGCCGTCGGCTATCTCGAGGCCGCGGCCTGGTCGGGCTTTTATATCGCGGTAGCGGTGGCCTTCGGGCTGATAGTCGGCGCGATCTCTGGGTGGGACTTCGGCGCGCAGTACTTCGCCGGTTACGTCGTGGAGAAGAGCCTGTCCGTCGACAACCTCTTCGTCTTCGTGATCATCATGTCGACATTCGCGGTACCCCGCGAGTACCAGCAGAAGGTGCTCATCGCCGGGATCATCGCCACGCTTGCGCTGCGGGCTGTCTTCATCGCCTTGGGCGCAACGCTGCTGTCGCTGCTGTCGTTCATGTTCCTGGTCTTCGGGCTGCTGCTGATCTGGACCGCAGTACGGCTCTACCGCCACCGGAACGAGGATCCTGAGATCGGCCACAACGCACTGGTCAGGTCAGCCCGGCGGATCTTGCCGGTCACCGACACCTACGATGGCAGCCGGCTGACGACCCGCGTTGACGGCCGGTTTATGGCCACGCCGCTGTTCATCGTGTTCGTCGCGATCGGAGGCACGGACATCTTGTTCGCGCTGGACTCGATCCCGGCCGTGTTCGGCGTCACCAACGAGGCTTTCATCGTCTTCGCGGCCAACGCTTTCGCCCTGCTTGGCCTCAGAGCCCTGTTCTTCCTGGTAACCGGTCTGCTCGACCGGCTTGTTTACCTCTCTGGCGGGCTCGCGCTGATCCTGGCGTTTATCGGGGTGAAGCTGATTTTGCACTGGGCACACGGACTCAGCCACAGCGTGCCCGAAATCAGCACCGCAATCTCGCTGGTGGTCATCGCGGCGATTCTGGCTGTCACCACCGTCGCCAGCCTGATCAAGTCCCGGCGCGATCCAGCGGCCCGTGCGCACGCCGGAAGCGTCCTGGGGAGCCCCGCGCGGCCGGATCGGGAATCGCGTGCGCGCGAAACCTGACCGAACTTACTCGCCGCCTGGCGCTGATCAGGCCGACCGGTCTGCGGGCTTGGCAAACTGCGGGGCCGGCGCCACCTGGCCCGAGTACGGTACGGGAGGCGTGGCTAGCGGCAGCGCCGCGAGTTGAACCAGCAGCAATACGTTGTCGTCGGCGGCGGTGCGGTTCATCCGCAGCCGCCCGCAGTGCGTGCAGCGGTGAATCAGCATCCAGCGGTGTTCACCGCGGACGGTTACCGCGATCGGCTCCATGCCGCCCGGGCAGCCAGCTTTCCGGTCACCGGGGGCATTGCGATCAAGGTGCCTGGACCACAGACAGCTCGGGCAGTGGTTGCGGTGCGACGTGCCTGGCGCGTCAAGTGAGACGGCTACGCCGCAATGTCCGCATTGAAACGAGCGAGGGAACGACAAGTCTGACGACCTTTCTGAACAAGGGTCCGGAGCTGGGCAGACATTTCGCCTCCTCTCGTTCACGCGAGAACGTTGGCCCGCCGACCCGGCAGGCGCTCAATGCCCACCATCGTTCGTGCCTTCGCCTCGTCGGGTCAAGCAATTATCGACGCGAGCGCGCGCGAGACAAGCGGATCATCCGCCGCCATGCCATAGCGATCGGTATAAATAGCCAGAACCAGGCTCTTCAGCCGGTCGCCAACGATAAGCCGGTCCTCATCCGCCGCTGGCGTCGCCGCCATCAGCAACATCGGCTCGGTCATCCCCGACCCGGTGTAATCGGGCAGCACATAGCCGGGCGCGGGCAGCAGCCTCGCCGCGCACGCGGTCCAGAAGCTGATACGACGTTCCCGGATCGCTCGCTCCGCCTGACCAGTGCCTGCTTCGCCAGGGTCTTCGACCTCGAACACAGTGCGCTCGGGCCACGCCTCCTGGGCCAGTGCAACCTGCAGCAGCTTCCAGAACTCGCGGCCCAACCCCTGGCCTTGGCGCTCGCGACCAATGGCGAAGTAACGCAGGAACGTCCAGTCCGCCGAGCCGAGCAACCGCAACGCAGCGAAGCCCGCAGGCATCGTGCCCTCGAGAGCGACGAGCATCATGTCGCCATCACCCGGCTGGCTCAGCTCACCGAACGGAACCCGCAAGTCCGCGGCAAATGCCTCATCGTAGATCATCCGTACCCGGGCGAGCTGCTGGTCGCTCAGCCGGTCAACTGACGTGACCACAAGACCAGCCACTTAACAGCGAATCCCGTCCGCGCGATGGCACACGGAAAATGTTTACCAGAAGACCTCGCCAATGAACTTGCCCAGCGGACCCGCTTGCGCGCTGAGTTCAAAACAAGGCCACTCGGCGCCAGATTTTCCGGCGGCGCACACCACCGCCGGCTAGCGGGTTTACGTGCTGAGGCGGTGCTGATTTGGTTGAGCTCATGTATGTCCGGGTGTGGGAATACCAGGTCGAGGTTGGCAAGGTCAATGCCTTCCTGGCGGCCTATCGGGCCGACGGAGCGTGGGCGCAACTGTTCGAGCGTGCTGACGGATACGTCGGCACCGAGCTCTTCGGAGACGTTGGCCGGGCCGGTCGCTTCGTGACCATTGACAAGTGGCTTGATGTCGCGAGCTGGGAGGCGTTCCTGGTTCGTTGGGGAGTCGACTATTGTGCGCTCGACCAGAAGTTGCACGGCCTAGCAGCGGGCGGTCAGGCCGTCATCGAAGGGGCGGCTGCGGGTGCCTGAATTACGGCGAGCACAATCAAACGCGCAGGTCAGCAGCGAGGGGCCGGCTGCGTGTAGCTGGTGATGCTCGGCGTAGCCACCCAGTTGTCTGAGACCCAGTGCCGGTTATCGATCTTGTCCCAGATCGACGTGCTGCCAACCTTCGATCCGGCCTTCTGGCAGAAGAGCCAGGCGAGTGCACCTCCCGGCAGCGCGCCGGTCACCTGGTGGGAGACGCCGGGTCCGCTCCGCTCGTTCGCGCCCTTCGCTGGCGTCACCTGGTACGGATACAGGCACCGGGTGATCGGCGCGCTATAACCGACCTTGGAAGGCGTGCTCACGTAGTTGTCCGTTACGTAGCTGCCGTTGTTCAGCTTGTCCCACACCGTGGTCGCGCCGACCGCAGATCCAGGCGCCTGACACACAACGGCTAGGCTCGCGCCGCTCGGATATTGCTTCACCAGCGGATAGGACGGTCCCGGTCCGCTTCGCGCCCGGACCGCGGCGGTCGCCTGGTAATTGAAGGCCATAGTCGCGACCGGGCCATCCCATACGTCCGCGTCGATGGCGAGCTTCACTCCGCCGTAGGTGGCTGTGAAGTCGGCCTTGTACTGCTTAGCTCGCTGATGGACGGCCCACAGGCTGTCGGCGATCCCGGCCCACCCGGTCAGGGACGGATCGAGATCGTAACGAGCGATCCAGAGCGCGTCGGGCCGCGCGTAGGCCGACGAGTTGTAAACCCCGGCAAGGTCGCGCGCTCCGAGGTTCAGGTTCTCGTACACACCCGAGACGTAGCCGAGCCGGTGAAGTTCCTTCGTCCAAGCCGACAGGAATGTCAGCACCGCGTTCCGGCATGCCGTGTCGGTGGTCGTGTAATGCTCCATGTCGTAGTAGATCGCACCGCCCTTAAACATGCCGAGCGCCTTGACCTGCTGCGACGCGTCGTCCGCGGCCGCGATCCCCTGGGCGCGGGCGGCGGACGGAACGATCTTTGCGTCGGTGGGCTTGCCGCCGCACGGGGGCTGCAGGCCTTTGTAGATCGGGATCAGCCGCCAACCCAGATCGGCTACTGCCCTGACCCACGCAGGGGTCAGCTCGGGCTGCGCGCACGTGCGGTTCTCTCCCCCAACGTAGATCCCGACGGCGCGGTACGGCGATGCGATCCATGCCTGCATGGTCGTCAGTGGCGGCGCCGTACACGTATCGAACGCCTGACCGGTGTACATCGTCGCGCTCGCCCACGCCGGGTAAGTGACCGGCGTAGTCGGCTCGGCCTTAGCCGACAACGGAGCCGTCACGACAGCGAGTGCCGCCACCACGACGACCAGCGCCCAGCGCCACAGCCGACTGTGCTGCACCATCAGATCTACCCCCGCGCCAGTATCGGCCAACTCTGCACATAGACACTGCTATGTGACGGTCCGTCCTGCAAGGGCTTGCGGATATCGTTGCGCGGTGACCGAGCTGTACCCGCCCGCCGAGCCCTACGACCACGGCATGCTCGATGTCGGCGACGGCAACAAGTTGTACTGGGAGACCTGCGGAAACCCGGAAGGCAAGCCGGCCGTGATGGTGCACGGCGGGCCGGGCCAGGGGTCCGCGCCGAACATGCGGCGGATGTTCGACCCGGAGCGCTACCGGGCCGTGCTGTTCGACCAGCGCGGCTGCGGGCGCAGCATCCCGCACGCCAGTGACCCCGCCACCGATATGCGCCACAACACGACCGGTCACCTGGTAAAGGACATGGAACGGCTGCGCGGACATCTGGGCATTGACCAGTGGCTGGTCACCGGCGGATCGTGGGGCACCACCCTGGCGCTGGTCTACGCCCAGCGCTACCCGCAGCGGGTCTCGCAGATCATGCTCAGCGCGATCTCGACAACCAGGCGCTCTGAAATCGACTGGCTCTACCGTGGTGTGCGCCAGTTCTTCCCCGAGGAATGGGCAGCCTTCCGCGCGGGCGCGCCGCCCGACACCAAAGATGAGGAGCTGCCCGCGGCCTACGCGAGCCTCATGGAAGACCCCGATCCGCAGGTGCGGAACAAGGCCGCCAGCGTCTGGCGCACCTGGGAAGACACCGTCCTGTCGCTGGAGCTGGACGCGAAGCCGGTGAACCACGGCACCCCAGCCGACGCGGATACGCTGGCGTTCGTCCGGATCTGCGCGCACTATTACGCCCACGGGGCCTGGCTGGACGAGGGGGCAGTCATTCGCGACGCCGGACTGCTTGCTGATATCCCCGGCGTCCTGATCCACGGTCGCCTCGATCTCAGCTGCACCGCCATCACCGCCTGGGAACTGGCGCGCGCCTGGCCTGGCGCTGAACTGCTAGTCGACGATCACTCCGGTCACCGCGGCAGCAACCTGAAACGCAGCTGGATGCTGGCCGCCCTGGCGCGGTTCGCTGACCTGTAAGCGGCAATTCATTGCCGCGGGGGGCGGCGGAGCCGTCACTGCCGCTCCTTAGCCATGAGCGCCATCTACTGTTGGCGGCGATGATCACGCCGCCAAAGGTCTCAATGAGCGATCTGGTTCCGTTGATATACCGTTCGCCCTGGGTTCGGTTCGGCTTGTCCGGTGAGCTCCGGTCCAGGACCACTGAATCCGGTTCCCGGGTCTGGGAGGAGCGCGAAGTCTTCGAGGTTGCCCCGGATGGCCGGTACCGGAGCGAGGTCACTGACGCCGAGGGCGACCATGTGGTGGAGGCCGGTGAGAGCGAAGGCTATATGCGGCTCCCCGAACTGTTGGTCCCGGCAACCCGCCTCCTGGACGACTTTGTCTTGCAGATCAACGGAGAGACTGAGTTCCTCGGCCGACCAGTCATTGCCATTACCGGCGCACACCGCCGAACCTGCGGACACGTGCCCGAGCAGGTCAGCGGCCTCGTTGACGCCGAACTGGGCATTTTCCTGCGCTATCAGCGGTTCAGCTCGTCGCAGACCGAGAGCGTCGAGTTCACCAGGCTCACGGTCATCCCGCCAGAACCGCACGACATGGAACAAGACTCTGGGCTGCTGCAGAGCAGCTCTCCTGTCGGATCCGGCCCGCCTACGCATACCGGACCCGCCTTGACCGACGATCACGTCAATCTGCTTTACCGCAGCGACCTGCGGCCGCCGCGGTTCGCGGCGCAGCTGAGCGAGCAAACGGATGCCGTGACGCTCTCGAGGCTCGGCCGGGAAGCGGTTGCGGCGACCAAATTCGGCAGCAAGACGCAGTGGCTGTGGGATTCCGTCGACGACCACCCCATTCAGAACGTGTACATGGTGGCGCGGCTCGCCTTGGACATGCCAGACCGGTATCTGATCGAGGCGATCACCGACGCAGGACGCAAACCCACGCTGATCGTCAGCAACGGCACGCGCCTCTGGCGGGCATACCCTGACCGGGTTGCTGTGCGGGCAGCTGAGCAGCTCCCATACCAGCTCACCATCATTGTCGATCCCGCTTGGCTGCTGCGGGAGCTCTATCACGTCTCGGTCATCGGCGAGACGGTGGTTGCTGGCCGGCCCGCCCTGCATCTCAGGGCTGCTTTCGACTGGCTCCCAATACATTCGGGCCCGTTGTCAGGGACGCCAATAATGTGTGACCAGGTTGAAGCCTTCATCGACCGCGCGCTTGGAATCTGCTTGCGCCTGGTCTGCTCCTATCAGGAGCATCTGATCACGCGCATTGAGTTGACTGGCCTGACCACCGAGGTCGACGAGACGATGTTTGACTTCGTCCCGCCGCCCGGAGTGAAGGTCATCACCGGTGGCTTGCTCGCAGAGATCGGCCAGACACCTGCCAGCGTTGCCCTGCACATCGCGAAAGGAACCGCGGGCCTCGCCTTCGAAATTGGCCGCCGGTGGATCAATCGCAAATGATCGTGCTGCGCGGTTAGAGCGACCGCCACGCAAGCCGCTCGGGCAGGTCGGCGGGAGGGTCGGCGATCTCGATGACCTTGACTCGCGACCGTACGCCGCGGACCAGCCGGACAGAAGGGCGCCGCACGCCAAGTGCGTCGGCGATCGCGTGAATTGCGGCTTCGGTTGCCCGGCCATCGACAGCGCGCTGATGTACCCACACTCCGAGCTGGGCATCCTGGCCAGGTTCGGGCGGCATTGCCGCGACCCTGGCGCGAGACGCACCAGGATGAACCCGAATCGTGACGCGCACTGACTGAGCCATACCTCGATTTTCGCGCGCCCAGCTCACGGACTCGGCACAACGCGAAAAGAAAGCGGCCCCGGACTGTGTCCGGGGCCGCTTTCGGTCACGCCTCTTCGGTCAAAGGCACCGGAACCTCGTGAGCGAGGTCATTCGCTCGGGAGGCATCCATTTCCCGTCTTCAGGAAGTCGCGGTTGCTGAACTCCTCCTGGGTCAGGTAGTGGTGGCCGTTAATGACCTGGTTGTAGAGCGCGCCGGGCGAGGCTTCGACGCCGAACCGGTAGGTTGCACGCTCATGAATTCCAGTCGACTTGATGCTGAATTGTGACCGACACGTCCATGAGGGACAGCCCGGGCTGCCGCGCATTTCGCTTCGTGGGAAGATTGCGCCTCGTCGTGATGGGTCGACTAGGAGCGGAACGTGAGACGTGGCACCGAGCGGCTCCTTGCTGGGCGGGCGCCTGTGCAGAGCACGATCTTCGATCACGTCGCGATCGGTACCCGCACGCTGGCTGACGGCTGGCAGCTGTTCGGCCGCTTGCTGGGCGGCACCTGGGTTTACGGCGGTGACTCCCCTGGCTACTGGTGGGGTCAGTTGCGATTCGGCGCCGGACCGAAGATCGAGCTGCTAACGCCTGTCGGCGAAGCCGACGGGGCATTCCTGGAGCGTTTTCTGGCCTCGCGCGGCCCTGGTCCGCACCACTTCACCTTCATCGTCGCCGACCTCCGCCAGACCCTGTCTGACGTGCGGGCCAACGGGATCGAGCCAGTCGGCGTCGACATGTGGAACGACGCCTGGAAAGAGGCGTTCCTGCACCCCCGGGACGCTCACGGCATAGTGATCCAGCTCGCCGAGCAGTCCGCGACACCTGAACTCGCCCCGCCCGCTGATCTCCCAGAACCCGGGCCAGCCTCAGCCTTTGAACGGGTCGAGCACCATGTCGCTGACATTTCTGGCGCAACCAAGCTCTTCACCCGACTCCTCGGCGCTGAGCTGATCACCCCAGCCGGCTCGAAAACACCGCACGTGGCCGAACTGACCTGGACCAACGGTGCCCGCCTGCGGCTGGTTGGGCCGGCCGCAGACGCGGCCGGCCCGACCGCACCATCCAGCAACGCGCGCACGCACCTGCATTTCACCCGCGTGAACGCAGAGTTCAGCCCGGATGACGCGAGCCGCACTGCACAGCTAGCCAGGCGGCTCGGCACGTCCGTGCACCTGCACGGCGCGTGACCCGCTCTCGTGGTCTGCGGCGCGATTCTGCTGGCCATTGAGTTAATGGCGAAATGCGGGGCAGCCCTCAAGGCAGCCGCGGGGCGCCGTGCTCTCGCGGCACCGATGAGGAGGCATTTCGTGGGTTTCATGAACAAGCTCAGGAACCGTTTCATGATGAGCAAGGGCCACGCGAAACAGGATCTGGGCCGGACAACGAACGATCCGTACCTTCAGGCAGAAGGACAGGGCGAGCGGGTCCGCGGCAGTGCCCGACAGGTCGGCGAGCAGGTCAAGGATGCCAGCAAGAACGTCAGGGATGCTTTCAGGCAATAAGCCTGATTCGACGGCGCCGTTGTGGTCATCGCCAGTCATCTCGGATGGAGCTGATGTTCCCGGCGGAGGACGAGGCCGACTTCAGGTCCTTTCCGCGGGCTCGCTGAAGAGCCCCCGGATGGAGGCCCTCAGGATGCCGACGGCGTCGCGGTTCTTGATTCGGCCGGCCCGGACCTCGTCCACGCAGGTGTGAATGAGCGCGATGCACGCCGTAACCAGCCAGCTGGCGGGCATATCCGTGCGGAAGCAGCCTTCTCGCTGGCCGCGCTCGACAAGTGCTCCGAGGGTCTGGTGCGCGGCACGATGGGTCCTGGCCACCGCCTCAGGGCTCATCTGCTCGGCGACTGCCTGCGACATCGCGCCGAACCTGGCCAGGTGCTGCCAGGCGGCCGCGACGATGCGGTCGATGGCTTCATCGGCCGGGCCTTCGTCGGGCTCGGCAGCCCGGAGCGCGGCCATCGTCCGGTCGACGGCCCTCGCAACGGCCGCTTCGAGGACCGCCTCCCACGTCGCGAAGTGGGCGTAGAGCGTGACGCGTGACACTCCTGCTTGCTTGGCCACCGCCGACATGGTCGTGTGCGCATGTCGCGCGAGCAGTTCCTCGGCCGCGTCGAGAATCGCGTCGACATTCCGTTCGGCGATGGCGCGCTGGTGATCGGCCATTCGCTGGGCGGCCACGTCAGTGCACCGCCACCCTGGCGTCCGCGGTGGGCCGCACGGCCGGCATGACCACGAACGCAACGACGGCCAGGCCGAAGGCGATGCCCGCCGCGACCGTGAAGCCGTGCCGGTAGCCGCTTGCCAGGCCGATGGCCGTCCGTCCGCCGACCGTCAGCCTGCCTGCGGCTGCTGCCGTGCCGATGGCCGAGAAGACCGCGATTCCGATCGCCGCGCCGACCTCGTGCACGGCGGTCATCAGGCCCGAAGCAAGCCCGGCGCCGTCGCCGGTCACGTCGTTCATCGCGGTCACCGAAGCGGCCGGGAACGCCAGGCCGGTGCCAACGCCCACGACCACCAGGCCAGGAAGCAATCCGGTCAAGTAGCCGCTCCGCGCGGATGCAGTAGACAACAAGAGCGCCCCAACGCACATGACCAGCAGTCCTGCGGCTGCGACGACGCGCGACCCAGCGCGCGGCATCAGTCGCGACGCCAGATGCGCGGCCGCTCCGATCACGACGACGAGGGGCAGGAACTCCAACCCGACTCGCAGTGCAGAGGCACCTTGGACCTCCTGCAGGAACAGGGAGTTGAGGAAGAACGTGCCCACCAGCAGGCCGGTCGCGCCCAGCATCACGACGGCGCCAGCAACCAGGGACTTGTTGCGCCAGGTGGGCGGAGGCAGCAACGGATGGCGCGTCGCCCGCTCCGCCAGCGCGAAGGCTGCCAGCAGAACGGCCGAGAGGACCAGGAACAGCAGCGTGCGCGGCGAACCCCAGCCCTTGGCGGGTGCACCAGCGAGCGCGTAGACGGCAGAGGCCAGGCCAGCGACCGCGAGCACGGCGCCGGGCAGGTCGATCGAACGGACCGCCCTGGGCGCCGGCGCGAAGCGCGGGACCAGGCGCAGGCTGAGCACCCCTGCGAGGACGCCGACCGGGACGTTGACCAGGAAGATCGATCGCCACCCGAGCCAGGTCGTCAGCATCCCGCCGGCGAGCACGCCAGCGGCGGCGCCCGCGCTGCCGATCGCTGCCCAGGTGCTCAATGCGGCTGCTCGCTGCGCGCCCGAGTAGACCGCGGTGATGATCGACAGCGCCGCGGGCGTCAGCAGGGCGGCTCCCAGCCCCTGACCGGCGCGGGTCGCTATGAGTACACCGGCCGTCGGCGCGAGCCCGCTGACCAGCGACGCCGCGGTGAAGATGCCCAGTCCGACCAGGTAGACGCGCCTGCGGCCAGCTAGGTCGGACGCGCGCCCGCCAAGGAGGACGAGGCCGCCGCTGAGCAGGACGTACGCGGTCACCACCCACTGGAGGTCGGCGGCCGCGAAGTGCAATGCCCGCCCGATCGATGGGAGCGCGACGTTCACGACGGTGACGTCCAGGATCACCATGAACTGAGCGGCGCACAGCACGACCAGGACAGCCCATGAGCGGCGCAGCGGCTGGGCTGCAAGATGCTCGCCTGCGCTCCGTTGCGCTTCCTGAAGTCTTTCCTGCCCTGGCATCTCGCTCTCCCGGCTCTAGTGGTTAACAGCGTTGTCAACCACTAGGTTTGCAGATGGTTTACAGACCTGTCAACCTGATGGCAAGATAGCTTTGCCGGTCGGCAAATTGGCTGCCCTTGATGGAGGTCGATGTGGCAGGCGGAATCGCGCCTAGCGCCACGCTCAACGATCGCGAGTACCGCGCGGCACAGCCGGCGGCTGGATTGGTCGAAGGCAGACTCCACTCGCTTGCCCACAGCCTCGGGGCGAGTGCCGCCCGGATCCCCCACCGCAGTCGGCCACCTCAGGCCGGCTGCCGATTAGTCTCGGCCGGAGCGCACGCGATGCGAAAAGGAAGTGTGGACCTCACAGGCCAGGCCGTTATCGTCACCGGGTCATCGAGCGGTATCGGCGCGGCAGTGGCCCGGCGACTGTCTGGTCTGGGAGCCGGGATCGTGGTCAACTCGGCGACCTCGGCCGAGGCGGGGAAGCGCGTCGCCGACGAACTGCCCGACGCCGTGTATGTCCAGGGCGACATCGGTGATCCGGCCACTGCAGCAGCGCTTGTCGAGGCCGCCGAGGAGCGTTGGGGGCGTCTCGATGGCCTGGTCAACAACGCGGGCGTCACCGTGGACGTGCCGCTGCCCGACCTCGACGCACTCACGATCGAGCACTGGAACACCGTGCTGCGCACGAACGTCGTCGGAACCTTCCTGGTCAGCCAGGCCGCGCTCCCCCTCCTTCGCCGGGCAGACGACGGCTGGATCATCAACATCACCTCCTTGGCCGGGGTCAGGCAGACAGGCAGCTCGCTGCCTTACGCCGTCTCCAAGGCTGCGCTCGATCACCTGACGACGATCATGGCCAAGCACGCCGGCGACGGAGTGCGCGTAAACGCGGTAGCGCCTGGCCTGGTCGCCACGCCGTGGACCGAGGACTGGCATGAGCGGAAGGCCGGCGTTGAACTGGTTGCGCCGCTGCACAGGGTCGCGACCGCCGATGACATCGCGGACGCGTGCATGGCGCTGATCACCACCCGCTACGCGACCGGGCACACGCTTGTCGTAGACGGCGGTCTCGGCCTCGTCATTTGAGGCGAGGACATGGCCAGGCGCGTAGTGCGGATCGGCGACACGGTCCGGCGTCCGCTCGGCCCCTGGTCAGCGGCCGTGCATGGCCTGCTGCGCCACCTGGAGGCGGCCGCGTTCCCCGCTCCGCGTGTCGTGGGCGCCGAGTGCGACTATGAGGTCCTCAGCTGGATCGAGGGCGAATCCGGGGCTGATGGCTGGGCCAGGATCGTGCCCGAAGCCGGCCTGCGGCGATGGGCCGGGTTCCTGCGTCGCTACCACGACGCCGTCCGCGGTTACCGGCCAGCACCCGGCACCGAATGGGCGGCAGGTCTGGGCACCTGCGGGCCAGGCGAGATCATCTGCCACGGCGACTTCGGACCGTGGAACGCGGTCTGGCGAGGAGATGAGATCGCTGGGCTGATCGACTGGGACATGGCAAGGCCCGCCGCGCCGATCTTCGACATCGCCTACGCGCTCGAGTACGCCGTGCCCTTCAGGGACGACGAGGAGTCCATGCGCTGGATGCGGCATCAGGGAACCGCCTGATCGCCGTCGCCGGATCGAGACGTTCTGCACCGCTTACGGCATGCCCGTCCCCGATGACATCGTCGCCCGCGTCGCCGATCAGCAGCGTCTGACGGCCGAAAACTGCGCCGCGCTGGCCCGGCGCGACATTGAGCCGCAGGCCACCTGGGCCCGCCACGGCTATCTCGAGCAGTTGCAGGCCAGGATCAGCTGGACTGAGGCCACTCAGATCTGGTGAATCCGCCGCAGCCGGGTTCACCGCAACCGGGTGGCTCCATCGGACGGCGTCACCGTAGTGACCTGCGGCCGGGGCCAGCCCTGCGCCGCGAAGCGCTCGGATACAACATCGGTCAGCGTCGCAGCGCGATCTGCCGGGACTAGCACGATCACTGAGCCGCCGAAACCGCCTCCCGTCATGCGCGCACCGAGCGCGCCGACGCCCAGCGCTGACTCGACCGCCACGTCGGCCTCCGACCAAGACACCTCGAAGTCGTCGCGCAGCGAAGAGTGGGAGGCAGTCAGCAGCGCGCCGATCTTATCGGTCCGGCCGGCCCGCAGCAGGTCAGCCACCTGCAGGACCCGATGGTTCTCGGTGATCACGTGCCGCGCCCGCCGGCGCACCACAGGATCGCTGATCCTGCCGAGAACGCCGACGTCCCAGATGTCGCGGAGCGCGGGCACCCCGAGCTCGCTGGCCGCCTGCTCGCAGGCACGCCGGCGCGTGCCGTACCCGCCGTCGAAGAGTTCATGCCGGACGCGGGTGTCGACGACGATGAGCCTCAGGCCTGCCGCCTCGGCCGCTAGCGGGACGGCAACGCCATCCCCAGAGCGGCAATCCAGGAGCAGCGCGTGTGCCTTCTCGCAGAGCAGGACCGCAAGCTGGTCCATCACCCCGGTCGGCGCCCCGACGAAGTCGTTCTCGGCGCGGCGGCCGAGGGCGGCAAGTTCGCTGCGCGACACCTCCAGCCCGCACAGATCGGATATCGCCAGGCCGGCCGCGCACTCGAGGGCGGCCGACGATGACAGGCCTGCGCCGAGTGCCAGGTCGGCGTCGACCGCGATGCTCACGCCGGTCACCGAGTGCCCGGCGGACAGCAGCGCCCAGGCCATCCCGGCCGGGTAGGCCGCCCAGCCGCGCACCGCGCCTGGTGCGAGAAGGTCCAGTGACGCACTCGTCGCCGTCTCCTGGCGCTGTCGAGAGGACAGCACAATGCGGTTATCGGATCGCCTGCCAGCTGCGACGATCACGCCGGCCTCGAGCGCGAATGGCAGCGCGAAACCGTCGTTGTAATCGGTGTGCTCACCGATCAGGTTGACTCGTCCCGGCGCTCGCCAGATCCCGTCTGGCTGGATGCCGTACTGCCCGGTGAACAACCGCGCCGCGCCGCTGACAGCATCGCGGTCCGATTCACCATCGGTCATCGCGGCTGGCTGGCTCGACGCAGGACGGCACGGCAACGGTACAGCCGCCGTGCTTCATGGACGCGATGACAGCGTCGGCGATGATCCCCGCAGCCATCCCGTCGCGTGCCGAGGCCAGCGTCGGCGGTCGGCCTCCCCCGATGGCATCGATCCACTCCTGCAGTTCGAGGCGGTAGGCGTCGGCGAAGCGCAGCCGCCAGTCCGCCGGGTAACTCCGTGCACGCGTTCGCTCGGTGTCGATCACGATATGCCCGCCGTGCGACAGTCCGACGCTGCCACGGTCGCCGATGACCTCACACCGAATGTCGTATCCATACCGGGCGTTCATCAGGCTCTCGACCGTCGTCAGCACGCCATCGGCGGTATGCAGCAGCATCAGCTGCGGGTCCTGATGGCCGCTCGCCATGGCGCTGACGCGAGGGGAGTGCCAGCTGGCTGCCACCACCGGCTGACCAAGGAGCCAGGGTACGACGTCAAACTCATGCACGGCCGAGTTGGTGATGCTGAACTCGGTGGTCGCGCCGGGGACCGAGCGCACACCCCTGCTGAAACAGTGAATCATCAGCGGTACTCCGCAGACGCCGGCCGCGATGGCTGCCTTCATTTCCTGGTAGCCAGGGTCGAAGCGGCGCATGAAGCCTACGGACACGAGCGGCGCCGCGGGCGTTGCGGCGAGGAACTCCTCTTCGGCCAGCACGACGCGCACACACTCGGCGCCGCTGGGCGCCAGCGGCTTCTCGCACATGACTGGCTTGCCCGCCGCCAGGGAGGCGATGGTCACCTCGGCATGCGTCGTGTCGTGCGAGGCGACGATGACGGCGTCGACTTCCGGGCTCGCGATGACGTCGGCCCAGTCTCTGGTTGTCACAGCCTCCGGCGCCGCCTGCGCAGCCTCCTTGGCACGATCAAGATCGATGTCGGCGATCATGACGACGTTCGCGCCGCTCACCGAGCGCTGGACGGTGCGCACGTGATCGGCTCCCATGATGCCGGCTCCGATCACGCCAACCCGTACCATCACGTCACCTCTGCCCACGCGCCCTCCTTTGCGGATCGGCTGATTGCGTCCAGTACGGCAGCCGCCTGGACCGCGTCGGCGAGCACCGCTCCGCACGCGCGGCCCTCCGCAATAGAGCGGAAGAAGCGGCTGGCCTCGATCACCTTGAGGTCGTCATAGCTCATCGCGATCGCGGCCCCGGACTGGAATGACGCGAAGTCGCCGTGGGACGGGCCTACATGCACTGTGCGGGTGGGCTGATCCTGATAGTCGTCGCCGCGGCATTCCACCAGCTCGCCCATTCGCCGGAAGTCCCACCACAGCGCGCCGGAGCGGCCGTGAATCTCGAATCCGTAGGAATTCTGCTCACCGACCGCGACACGGCATGCCTCGATTACGCCGCGAGCCCCCGATGCAAACCTGACCAGGCAGGACACGTAGTCGTCATTCTCGACCGGACCAGGGGCGCCGGCCCCGCGCATGTGCCCGGTCGTCGCGCCGGTCGGCATTGCCCGGGCTGGCACGAACACGGCCGTATCTGCTGCAACCGACGAGATCTCTCCGACCAGGTAACGCGCCAGGTCTATCGCATGGGACGCGAGATCGCCGAGCACGCCGTTGCCGCCGCGATCACGCGTGAATCTCCAGGTCAGAGCGGACTGCGGATGCGCCGCGTAGTCGCTGAAGAAGCGGAACCTGGCGTGCGTGATCGCGCCGATCGCACCGCCGGAGATCAGCTCACGAGCCGCGGCCACGGCAGGCGGGTTTCGGTAGTTGTAGCCGACGGCCCCACAGACGCCCGTGCTGGCCGCCGCGGCTGCGACGGCCCTAGCGTCATCGGAGGTGAGCCCTACGGGCTTCTCGATCCACAGGTGCTTGCCCGCCGCCGCCATAGCGGTGCCGATCTCGCGGTGCAGGTAATTGGGCGCGGTAATGCTGACGGCCCGCACGCGCGGATCGGCGGCTACATCGCGCCAGTCGCTCGTCGCGGTGGCGAACCCGAACTGGTCGGCAGCGTCGTCGGCCCGCCCTGGCACCTCGTCGGCTACCGCAATCAGGTCCGCGCGGAGCGGCAATTCCGGGTAGTGATGTGGTAGCCGCAGGTAAGCCCGCGTATGTACCTTGCCCATCCAGCCGAAGCCGATGACCGCGACGCCGATCCGCCCGCCGGTCACTGAGCTGTTGATGTCCATCGCCTGCCGAGTCTTTTGGACCGGTCCACCCGTGACATTCAGCGTGGTTCACCGTTACGCTCCATGTCAAGCCCCAGCTGGCTGATCGCATCCACCCTCGATCGCTTGTGGAGCGTTCCAAATGCCGCAGACAGGGCGGGAATTCCGCCTCCCGACAATCCGCGACGTCGCGGAGCGAGCGGGCGTTTCCAAATCGCTGGTGTCGCTGGTGCTGCGCAACGCGGGCAGCGTCAGCCAAGCGAAGCGGCAGGCCGTACTCGCCGCGGCCGCAGAACTCGGATACCGGGTGAACGCCGCCGCCCGCAGCCTCAGCGAACGCCGGACTCACACCGTGGGCGTGCTCCTGGACGACATGCGTAATCCATGGTTCGTCGACCTGCTTGACGGGCTGAACCACACCCTGTCAGCTCGCGGCCTCACGATGCTGATGGCCGACGGACACCTGAGCAGGCGAGCGGGCCAGGACCTGGTCGCATCGTTCATGGAGTTGCGCGTTGACGGCGTCGTCGCGGTTGGCACGCTGCCCGATCCTTCGATCCTCGGCGCGATCGCCGCGAGGCTGCCGACGGTCGTGGCGGGCGCGCGGGACGGCGAGACAGCAGACCTCGATGTCGTCGCGAACGACGATGCGCTCGGCGGCCACATCGCGACCGAGCACCTGATCAGCCTGGGCCACCGCGTCGTGGCGCACATCAGCGGCCGTGGCAAGGTGGGTGATCTGCGACGCGGGAGCTTCGAGGAGACCATGAGGGCGCACGGGCTCACGGCGTCGGCGACGATCGAGGCTGGCGACCATACAGAGGAGAGCGGATACCGCGCTGCTGTCCGTCTGCTCAGCTCACCGTCGCCGCCGACCGCCATCTTCGGTTACAACGACATCTCCTGCGTCGGCGCCCTCACCGCCGCCGAGGAACTGGGCCTGAAAGTACCCACAGACCTGTCCATCGTGGGCTACGACAACACCTATCTCGCGCAGCTGCGGCACCTGTGGCTGACGACCGTCGACAGCGCTGGGTTCGACGTGGGGCGCCAAGCCGCCACCTGCCTGCTCGAGCGGATCGATCATCCCGGTGACGTGGGGACGGTCATCCTGACCCGGCCGCACCTGGAGATCCGCGGCAGCACGGCCGCACCGCCCGCCCGCGTCAGGGCGCGCTCGCGCTAGCAGAAGAGGTGCCGGAAACCAGTCAGCGCCGGCTGGAACCGGACGTCGGCGCGCGCTCTTCCTCACGCATATCGACCGGTTCCGCTCGGCGACTCTGGTACCGCTTGAGCAACCACCGGACGACCTCGATCAGGCCGGTCAGCGCCAGTCCTGTGGCGAGCGCGACGATCAGGCCCTTCCAGGCCGCGCCCTCGAAGGCCTGGCCGCCGAAATACCCGAGTAGCGCCGCGTAGGCCGCCCACAGCACCGCGGCAATCGCATCGAATACCGCGAAGCGTCGCCAGGGGAAGTGCAGCGTGCCCGCGCTGAGCGTCACGGCAGTCCGCCCGCCCGGGATGAAGCGGGCGACCGCGATCAGCTCGCCGCCGCGCCTGTCCAGCTGACGTTCTGCCCACTCCAGGGATCTCTGGCCCTTCTCGCCTCGGAAGAACCTCTTCCTTGCCCTAGCGCCGAAGCGGTAGCCGATCCAGTAGGCGGTGTTGTCGCCAAGGAATGCACCGACGGCCGCGGCCAGGATGACCAGCTCAAGATTCATCCCGCCGGTAGCTGCCACAACTCCGGCCGTGATGACGGCGGTCTCGCTCGGCACGATGGGCAGCACAGCATCCAACACGGCCAGCGCCAGCACGATGAGGTACGCCCAGCCTGACGCGTCCGAGACCAGCCGCAGGAACTCGTTAAACACGGCAGGCTAGGTGCCGCGCTCGGCAATGCCTGCTGGACCGGCCTAGCTGGCGAGCATGCTGCCCGACAGCGTCCACGAAGCTGCCCGCCGCCCCCATCAGCGATCCCTTCCGCGGTCTGTGTCAGAGACCTCAGGCTACCCGACGGTCCACTTGGCCCCATTCCAAGCCAGCGCCTGGTTCTGCCCTGAACCACCAGCGCGCTGCTGGTAGCCACCTCGGGCCCCGTCCAGTGCGGCGCCTCGTTTTGGTCCGAAGGGGGTGTTTGACGCACCGCTGCTAGTGCCGTCAGCGCTGCCGCCAAGAACCAGAGCTCCATGGCGGATGGCGGGACTGACCCGTGCGGCAGCTGCGGTTGTCATCGGAATGGCCTTGGTGGCCAATGCGGTTCCGGCCAACGCAGCGGCGCGAGCTAGTCGCTTGTGGCCAACCTTCACAGCGTGTTCTCCGTTCTCGGGAACCGTCGCTGCGAATAGGCGGGCCGTCGTGTTTGCCTGCCGGCTGCGCCGCCCAGCAGCCTTCTCCGAATGTTCCTATCTCCATCAGCCGCCATCGGGGCAGACCCCTGCGGGCTGCCCCCGGCGCTGGCCGACTTCGAGAAAGACCGGACGCATTCGCTGACAAACTCACATAGCGATTTCAGCGGTAACGGCGATCTACCGGAACTAACGCCCGAGAAGACCCCGGAAGAGGCAGATCAGCGTGCAACTGCATGCGAAAGAGTTATCTGATCTGGCTTCGCCCAAGATGCGCGAAGTGTATAACTTAGCCAAACTTCGGCGAGTGGCGGCAACAATGAAGCTTCGGTTGATTTCTGTTTCTCTGGTATGCACGGCATTGATCAGCGGCTTCGCGTCTGTTTCAGCACAGGCGAGCACGTCAGGGACGCACCGGCCGGGCGGGCATACGCCGGCAATAGCCGGAATGAGGCTAGGCGCGAGAACTCCAAGCGCATCACCAGGCGTTCCCCGCGGCGTCGGGGCCATCACCGGTTTCGTCGCGGGTACCGGCCACAAACCGCTCGTCGGCGCGTGCGTTGTCGCATCCGGCCCGTCGGGCGAAGCAATGGCGATGACACGTCCCGACGGCCGGTATACCTTGACAGCCCTGCGTCCTGGGAGATACACGCTGCACTACAGCGACTGTTCAGCACCGGGTCGCTACTTGGATCAGTGGTCTGGCGGCAAGTTCGTTCCCGACGGGGCTTCCCGCATTGTGGTTACCGCCGGACGGGTCAGGAACGCCGGACGGGTCACGCTGCGCGCGACCTCATCCACGCCCGCGGGAGTCAATTTCGCTGCGCCCAACCCGGCACCTGCTCTACCAGGGCCGACGCATGCGGGCACGTCAGCCTCGACACCAGGCACCGGCGCAATCGCCGGCAAGGTCACCGGCAGAGGCAAGCCGCTCAAGGGCATCTGCGTTGACGCCTTTCCGAGAAGAGGGGGACGTGGCGCGCGGGTCAAAACCACGAAGTCTGGCACCTACCGGGTCGGCAGCCTGAAGCCAGGCCGCTATCTCGTGGTCTTCTTCGATTGCACCCGCAAGACCAACTGGCTGGGCCAGTACTACCGCGGCGTCGAGTTCTACAGCTCGCACCGCAGGCCGACGGCCGTCCCGGTCAGAGCAGGAAAGACCACCGGCGGCATCAACGCGAAATTGGAGCTCGGCGGCGAGATCGACGGAACCGTGCGGAACAAGGACGGCCAGCCGCTGCCGAGGATTTGTGCGGAAGCGATCGGCCGCATTGGCAAGAGGTTCGTGTTCGGCGGATACCGGGCCACGGACGCCAACGGACGGTACGTGCTGCACGGGGTCACGCCCGCGTCCTACCAGGTCCATTTCTCGCGCTGCGGCAACCCGGGAAACTACGCGCCAGTCTGGTGGCGGCATTCCCAGACCATGGCGGGCGCCACCAAGATTGTCATTAAGAGCGGGCAGATCGTGCAGCACATCGACCCGGTCATGCCGGCCGGAGGCGTCATCAGCGGAACTGTCAGAGCCGTCGGGCCAAGCGGAAAGCGGCTCCGTGGTATCTGCGTGTTCGCCGAAGGGCGCTCGGTCTTCTCGTTCGCGCTCACGAACAGGAGTGGAAACTACCGCCTTATCGGCCTGACCTCGGGGAAATACCGGCTTTTCTTCCAGCGATGCAGAAACAGAGGGAATTACCTGCCGACCCGGCGCTCGGTCAAGGCCATCCTTGGCCACACCGTGTCCGTCGATGCATTTTTGCCGCTTGGCGCCATCGGCACCGGGGTGGTCACCGATAGCCAAGGTGATCCAATCGCAGGCATCTGCGTCGAGTTCCAAGGCCATCGCAGTTTCGGTGGCACGCGCACCCGCAGCGACGGCACCTACTCGGTGAACGCTTTGAGATCCGGCCCGTACAAGATTCAGTTCACCGGTGGCTGCGGCAATTCGGGCAGCTACGCCCCGCAGTTCTACCGCGGCGCGACGAATGTCGCGGCTGCAAAGCAGATCGACCTCACCGCCGGCAAGACGACTCGGCGGATCAACGCGTCCATGCGACCCGGAGCCACCATTGCGGGCACAGTCACCGACGCTGCTGGCAACCGCGTGAACGACCTGTGCATCAGCATCGTGCCGCTGGCGAGCTTGCCGGGCGGCTTCGATTTCGGGAACCTGACATTCGCCTACCGTGGCGCCTATGCCGCGGAGAACCTGGCGCCAGGGATGTACGCGGTGAACTTCGGTTGCTTCTACGGCGGTCGCCAGCTTGCAGTGCAGTGGTTCATGGGCCAGCCCGGTCCGGGCAGCGCCAACCCCGTGTCGGCTCCGGCTGGCGTCGTGACTTCTGGCATCGACGCGACATTGCAACAGAACGGGAGCATCACGGGCACCGTGACCAACCGTAGCGGCACGCCGCTGGCGGGCATCTGTGTTGAAGCGAGGGCGGCCGGATCGTCAGGGACCGAAATCTTCTTCGGGCAGACCTTCACTGTCACGCGGAAGAACGGAACTTACTCACTCAGTCGCGTGCCGCCAGGAAGCTACGTGATCCAGTACGTTGACTGCCGTCACCGGACGTACGGGAGCCGCTGGTATAAGCAGAAGGCGAGCCCGCAAACCGGTACTCCCGTCACGGTCACGCCAGGCGGTACCGCCTCGGGGATTGACGAGACGCTCGCACTGGGCGGTTCCATCTCCGGTGTGGTCAAGACCAGCTCAGGAATGCCGGTCCGGGCGTGCGTCGAGGCTTTCGATGCGACAACGGAATCTGATGGCTTTGTCCTAGCCGACCGGACCGGCCACTACACGATCAAGGGGCTGAGCACTGGCTCGTACCAGGTCGCGTTCTTCCCGTGCGAGCGGAGCGCGACTCCGCTCGCCGAAACCATGCGTCCGATGCCGGTAGCTGTCAAGGCACCTGCCGCGGTGACAGGGATCAACGGCAAGCTCGGTGTAGCGGGATCCATCTCAGGAGCCGTGCGCGACGGGGCCGGCAAGCTGCAGGCAGGCGTGTGCATCGCTGCGGTACCGGCTGACCCCGGCAACGGCATCGCCATCGCAGAGACCGGCCAGGACGGCACTTACGAGATCGGCCACCTCGGGGCGGGCACCTACCACGTGTACCTGGGCGACGCGTTCTGCGGCAGTGGCTCCTCAGGTCACGTCTTCGCGCCTCAGTGGTTCAAGGGTCAGCAGTCCCTGGCGACGGCTACAGACGTCACAGTTACGGCCGGCAACGCCACCGCGGACATCAGTGCAGGGCTTGGGGAAGGCGGTACGATCCGAGGCACGGTGACGCATCAGGGCCAGCCCGTGGCGGGCGAATGCGTAACCGCTGCCCCGGTCAACCCGACGCCCGATCCGCTGCTCAACCAGACGCTGAACCCAGTTGTCGCGGTCACCACGAGCAGCGGCAGCTACTCGCTGGTCGACCTCCTGCCCGGCCAGTATGACGTCAAGTTCTCGATCGGCTGCGGCGATTCCGGCTTCGCCACCCAGTGGTGGCGGCACGCCGCGTCGGAGCAGTCGGCGACGACAATCAGCGTCTCGGCTAACGGAACGGTCACCGGAATCGACGCGAACCTGCCATAACCTCCGGCGCCCGGAGGTCAAGCACGGTTCCTGACGGGATCTGTTCTCGTCAGGAACCGTGCCGCACTGACACGTATCCAGGCGGGCTCACGGGTACAAACGGAAGGTGTCTGAGCTGTCACGCAGGGGCACGGAAGGCGTCCCGGAATCGGTAGCCGGCGACCGGCCCCTCACGCGCGAAGACCTGGCCATCCTGGAACTCGAGAACGATCTCGTAGCCGGGCACGCATGCAAGGTCGTGCGGCTCGACGATGCGATCGACGTCCAGCGGCTCCGGACGGCCATCGGCGAACGGCTGCCGGCGGCGCCGAGGCTGAGCCTGCGCCTGAGCGAGTTGAACGGCGAGCCATGGTGGATCGCTGACCCGGGCATGGACATAAGGGAGCATGTTGTCGAGGCGCCTGGCCAGCGCAATGAATCCGACTTCCTGGCCGCCGTGGCGCGCATCTTCGCCCAGCATCTGGATCGCTCCCGACCTTTGTGGCGGATCGACCTGATCCCCCGCGTCGGCGACGGCGGCAGCGCACTGATCTGGCGCATTCACCACGCGCTAGCCGACGGCATCACCATGATGCGGATGGCCGGGACCGTGCTCTGGGACGAGGAGCCAGCGGCGCGGGCGGCGGCGGTAGCGAATCAAAGACCAGCGCCCGCGGCCGGCCGCCCGGCTCGCCGCAGGTTCGGCGGGCTGAGGGGCGCTGCTCGGGAAGCCCCGCACCCGTGGCTGCGGTCTCCGTTCGACGGCCGCATCGGCGGGCAACGGTCGGTTGCGCTGGTGTCGCTCGAACTGCAAGACATCAAGAGCATCGCCCACGCGGCCGCAGGCGCGACCGTCAACGACGTGGTGCTGGCACTGGTCGCCGGCGGTCTGCGACGCTGGATCGAGACTCACCACGGCCACCTCGGAGCAGTGCGGGTCAAGGTTCCAGTCAGCTTGCACAACATGCATGCGGAGCCCGCCGCCGGAGAACTCGAGCCTGGCAACCGCGACTCGTTCTTCTGCCTCGACCTGCCGCTCGGCTCGGCGGAGCCGCTTGACCGGCTCGCGGCCATCCGCAGCGCCACCAGGATCCGCAAACAGGAACATGACGCCCAGCATCTCGACGCATTGATGCGCCGCCTGGCCAGAACCGCGCGGCTCAATCACTTTGCCGAGCGCGTCCTAGCCCATCCGCGATCCTTCGCGTTGAACGTGTCGAACGTGCCGGGTCCTCGGCGCCCCGTCCGGGTACTCGGCACGCCGGTCACGGCGATGTACACCCTCGCTGAGATCCGCGAGCACCATGCGCTGCGCCTCGCGGTGGTGTCGCTCGCGGACACGCTCAACTTCGGATTTGTGGCTGATCCGAGCATTGTCGCGGATGTCGACCACCTGGCCCGCGACGTGCAGGCCGAGGCTCGCGCTCTCCTCGGGAGGTAACAAGCCGGTGACCGCGTCGCAGACCAGCGAGCCCCGGGATGTTGTGATCGTCGGCGGCGGCCACAACGGACTGGCGTGCGGGGCATACCTGGCCAAGGCCGGTCTCGACGTACTGGTGCTCGAGCGCCGGGACGTGCTCGGCGGCGCTGCCGTCACCGAGGAGCCATGGCCGGGGTACCGGGTGTCCAGCGCGTCCTATGTGATCAGCTTGCTGCCGCCGCGAATCGTTCGCGAGCTGGACCTGGAACGGCACGGCTACCGCGTCTCGATAGTCACTCCTGACTACTTCGTGCCGTTCCCCGACGGCTCTGGCCTGACCTTGTGGGGCGATGCGACCCGCGACGCCGCCGAGATCGCTAAGTTCTCGACCGCTGATGCCGAGGCTTACCTGGAGTTCGACAGGTACTTCGACCGGGTCGCGCATTTGCTGAAGGACCTGCTGTTCGTGGTTCCGCCCAACCTCGCGCTCGCCGAACTGCCCAGGTGGGCGGCGGTCGGAGCAAGGCTGCGCGGCTGGACAGGCCGCGACATCGCAGCAGCGGTCCGGTTGTTCACGATGTCGGCCGCCGACTTCCTTGACGAGTGGTTCGAGGACGCCAGGGTGAAGGGCGCGCTGGCGACCCAGGCCATCATCGGTGCGTGGTGCGGGCCGATGAGCCCGGGCTCGGCGTACGTGCTCATGCACCACTGGATCGGCGAGGTGGACGGCCACGCGGGCGCCTGGGGATGGGTGCACGGCGGGATGGGCGGCGTGAGCCAGGCGCTGGCTCGTTCCGCGCAGGCGGCCGGCGCGGAGATCCGGACAGCCGCCGCCGTGCGCCGGGTTACCGTGCGCGGCGACCGGGCCGCCGGAGTGCAGCTAGAGGACGGCTCCCTCATCGCAGCTGGCCGGGTCGTCTCCAGCGCGCACCCCGTCACCACCTATCGGGACCTGGTTGGCTTCCAGCACCTGCCTGACGACGTCGTGCGCGACGTGCGGCGGTTCCGTACCAGATCGGGTTCGGTCAAGGTGAACCTGGCGCTCTCCAAGCTGCCGCAGCCGACCGCGTGGGACGGCAGCAGGCCAGAACCGCTGCACCGGGGCCTGATGGCCATCTCCCCGTCCGTGGAATACCTCGAGCGGGCCTGGGACGACGCGAAGTACGGCCGCTGGTCCCGGCATCCCTACCTTGAGATGGTCTTCCCGACCGCGCATGAACAAGGACTCGCGCCCGACGGCAGCCACATCGCGCTTGCGTTCACGCAGTACGGCCCTTATGAGCTGTCCACCGGAACCTGGGACACCGAGAGGCCGGCCTACCTGAAGCGAATTGTTCAGACTCTCGAGCAGTACTGCCCTGGATTTGCCGCCTCGGTGCTGCATGACGAGGTTCTCGCCCCACCTGACATCGAGGAGCGCTTCGGTCTGCTAGGCGGCAACATCTTTCAGGGCGAGATGACGCCAGATCAGATGCTCTCGCTCCGGCCGATCTTCGGATATGGCGATTACCGGTCGCCCGTCGCAGGGTTGTACCTGTGCGGCTCAGGTACGCATCCGGGAGGAGGCGTGATGGCCGTTCCGGCGCGCAACGCCTCGAGGGCGATCCTCAGCGACGTCCGCAGGGAACGCCTGCGCGCCAAGTTGCGGCGACGTCAGCATTGAACCCTGCGCTAGCAACCGCGCTCGTGCCAGACTGGCGGCGACATAAAGTACATTCGTCAGTAAGGAACGCAGCGGAATCGCTGGTCGTTGTTCGTAGGTGCGGGAGTGGAACCGGCAGAACGGACGCCGAGTACCCTGGCGTTCGGGTCGGTGACCTCTGTCGCGGGCCGGCAGGCGCATGAGTTCTGATCTGGCGCCTGAGCGCGAGCCATGGATGTCCTGGCTCGCCAGAACACGTCCACCTGTGTTGCCTGGAGGCCACGTGTGCCACCATCCGCTTCGCTAGGACGTGCTGCAGATGCGGGAGCGAACAGGTATGCATCCGACGGACGGCGAGGACACGCCCGCCGTCCGTGCCAGCATGAACGGCTCGCCTGACGCCCGCGTTCCGGCGCTCGTCCCAGCCGGGGCCGATGCGGAGGCAAGCGAGTCGGAGGCAGGCGGGCTCAAACCACAGGCCAGCACAAGCCGGCAGGCCACAACCCCGCTCGAAGCCCCGGAAAGAAAGCCCGCCAAGGGACCCGTCGACTGGGTGATGAGCGAGCTCATCCGCAGGCTCGCCTGGAGCAGACTGTCTGAGCCCAAGGTCGCGATCTCGATATCAGCGCTGGGTCTGCTGCTTGGAATGCTGGTCGGCGCAACCGCGCCCAACACCGAGACATTGCAGGTTCGCCTGCCCCTGTCGACCCTGCTCCCGTCGCTAGCGCATCAGAACGTGCTCGCCTCGGTGATGCTCTACACCGGCAACATCCTCGCCTGCCTGGGCCTGGCAGGCATGCTCTGGGCCCACAGCCAGGGTTGGCGGCCTAACCCCCGGCACCTGCTGCTGGCGAGCGCGGGCGTGGTCGCTGTGATGGTGAGCCTCACTCCGGTCGGCTCGTCAGACACCGCCAGCTATGCGGCCTATGGGCGGATCGCGGCCCTAGGCGGCAACCCATACACGACCAGCCCGCGGGGCTTCCTCGGCGCGCAGTCGCTGTACACGGTCGCCGTTGGCGACCTGTGGAAGACCCAGCCCTCTGTCTACGGACCGTTTGCCACTCTGATCCAAAAGATCGCTGCCATCATCGGCGGGCCGCACGTGGTGACCACCATCTGGGTTCTGATGATCCTGAACGGGCTGGTCTTCATCGGCGTCGGCGTGCTCTTGCTGAAGACCTCGGACGACCCGATCCGGGCAACGCTATTCTGGGTCGCGAACCCAGTCATCTTGCAGCAACTCGTCAGCGGCGGTCACCTCGATACGCTCGTGGCGGCGGCGGCGATCTGCTCGATCCAGGTCGCGCGGCGCGTGTCCGGCCTGTGGGGCGATGCGCTCATCGGCGTCCTGATCGGCCTCGCGTGCGGCATCAAGATCAACGCCATCCTCATCGGCATCGGGCTTGCCTGGCCGCTGCTCAGGCGCCGCGAATGGCTGCGCACGGCCCGGATCGCGGCGGTCGCCATCGCGGTGATGGCATTCCAGTACAGCTTCTACGGGATTAGCGCGCTGAAGCCGCTCGTCGGCGGGGTCAAGTGGATCTCACTGCCATCGCCGTGGTGGCTGGTCGAGATGGCCGGCGAGGGACTCGGCGTCAGCAAGGGCACAATGATCTCGGCCATCAGCCTGCTCTGGCCAATTGCCTTGCTTGTGGTGGCGTGGCTGGTCTATCAGCGGATCTCCTCTGACCAGCCCAGGGAGGTCGTGGCGCCGTTCGCGGTCACGTTCGCTTGGATCGTGGTAGCGCCCTGGGTGTTCGCCTGGTACACAGCGATCGCGTGGGTCACGCTTACCCAGGTTCCGCGGAACCGCATGACGCGATGGCTGGCGCTAGCAACAGTCTTTCTCGCCCTCTGGCACTCCAGCGGCGGCCACCACCCGACGCCGCAATGACCAGCCAGGACACCGACCGCACGACTCAGGGAGCGCTTGCCGCTAAGCCTGAGTCGCAGCCAGGGCAAGCGACCCGGCTCTGGCTCGCTGCCTCTGTGGTGCGGCGTCACTGGCCAGCGGCGGTCCTGCTCACGCTGGGCTTGGTGCTTCGCCTTCTGGCCCTGTTCGCGTACCGGCCCGCGCTGTTCTACATCGACACGCCCCGGTACCTGCTCGGTGAGGCGCCGGGCATGGATCCGCTCGGCTACGGCGGCGTACTGCGAGCGATCCTGGCCGTCGGCAACTTCAATCTGGTCGTCGTCATCCAGCATCTGCTCGGCCTGGCGATGGCCGTCGTCATCTACGTGTTGCTGCTGCGGCGCGGGGCCGGGCGCTGCTTCGGCGCGCTTGCGATCGCGCCTTTGCTGCTGGACGCCTACCAGGTGCAGATCGAGCAGGTCCTGATGCCCGACCTGTGGCTCGAGGCCCTGATCGTCGCCGGGCTGGCCATCCTGCTGTGGCAGCCCGATGCCGGGTGGCGTCGCATTGTTCTGGCCGGCTTCGTGCTCGGGACGTCAGCCACCGTGGCTCAGGTAGGCGAGGCTCTGCTGCTCCCTGCCGTGATCTACCTCCTCGCGCTGGGTAGGGGCTGGCGACGTGCCATCGGCAGGGCCGGGGTGTTGTGCGTGGCGTTCGCGGTTCCGATCCTGGCCTACATGACCGGCTCGTTCCTGATAACCGGCAACTTCTTCCTGTCCCACACCGGCGACACCTCGCTTTACGGCCGGATGGCCGCCGCGGCCGATTGCGCGACCCTCAGGCTCCCGGCCGCTGAACGGGCGATGTGCCCGACGCCGAGGCAGCAGGCGCACGGGCCTGACTGGCTCGAGTACGATCCTGGATCGCCCATCCGCCCCTACTACCGCAACCCGTCGCGTGCCACGACCGACGCCCAGATCACCGACTTCAACCACAGGGCGCTCCGTCAGCAGTCGCTGCGCGTGCTGGTTGCCTACGGCACCGACGTGGCGAAGCTGTTCACGGTGAACCACACCACCGGCGTCGGCGACACCTCGGTCTACCGGTGGCAGTTCCAGACCAGGTATCCGTATTTCCCGCCGTGGACGTCGGCCGGCAAGGTCGACCGGGTGATAGCGAAGTACGGGGGCAGCAAGCCGGCGATCTGGGATCCGGCGGCCGGGTTCTTGCGCGGGTATCAGCTTGGCGGCGGATACACGCCAGGCGCTTTGTACGCGCTGCTGACCGCGGGCGGCCTCCTGGGTTCAGGACTCCTGCTCCGCCGCCGGCGGACCGCACGCTCAGAAGAGTCCACTTCGGGGCCGGAACCAGACTCTGGCGTCCGTCAGCTTGCGCTGGCGTGCTTGCTCTTCACGGCGTCGGGTACCTTCATTCTGCTGGTCTCGGACGTTTTCCAGTTCTCCTGGCGGTACCAGCTACCCGCGCTGGTCACGCTGGTGCCGGGCGGTGCGCTCGGGTTCGCGGCCGTAGTCCGCGAATACCGGGGCCGACGTCACGCTCAGGCCGGAGCTTAGGTTAGGCTAACCTAACTTTATTAAATTTCTTGGCCTGGCCGTGTCCCTGATCAAATCTGGAGTCTTCGACCATGAGTGAAGCTCAGACCCTGCTGCTGAGTCTCATCGCCGGCGGAACCATTGTGCTCGGCCTGCCAATGGGAAAGCTTCGCTCGCCGCGGCCCGGGCTCTCCCAGTTCCTGAACGCGCTGGCCATCGGGATCCTGTTGTTCCTGGTCTGGGATGTGCTCGCGCACGCCTTCGAGCCTGTAGACACCGCGCTCGGCAACCTGCACGACGGCAGCGGCGGGATTGGGCCCGTCCTGGGCTACGGCGCGCTGTTCCTGGCGGGAATTACCGTCGGCTTGCTCAGCCTCGTGTACTACGAGCGCTGGCTGGGCCGGGCCAAGGGAGCCAAGCGCTTCGGACCGGGCGCAATGGCGTCCGGTGAGCTGTCGGCGACCCGAGCAGGCATCGCCGGATGGTCCCCGGCCCGCAGGCTGTCCCTGCTGATCGCCGTCGGCATCGGACTGCACAACTTCGGAGAAGGCCTGGCCATCGGCGCGAGCGCCGCAGCAGGCGCGATCGGTCTCGCGACCGTCCTGGTGATCGGCTTTGCCTTGCACAACGCGACCGAGGGATTCGGCATCGTCGCTCCCCTGGCGGCCGCTGGTGACCGGCCTTCCTGGCGTTTCCTGCTGCTGATGGGCCTGATCGGCGGTGGCCCGACCATCATCGGGACGGCAGTGGGCCGTCAGTTCACCAGCGACGCGGTCAGCGTGATTTTCCTCACCCTTGCGGCCGGCTCGATCCTGTACGTGGTGATTCAGCTGCTTGGAGTCGCTTTCAAGAGCACCCGCAAGGACCTCATCTATGTCGGCGTCCTCCTCGGCCTGCTGGCCGGCTTCGTCACGGACATGATCGTCACCGCCGGCGGCGCCTGAGTTGCTCCGGCGGCACTAGGACGCATGCTGCAGGCTGGTGGGCCTGTGCTGGGTGGGTAAGAATTTCAGGTAGCCCGGTGCTCGATTGAACCGCCAGGCCCGCCATTACGTATGGACTACGTGTTCAGGGGCGAGCGGGGCCCGCACCACGGCCCGCAGGCAGCCGGCCAATGCCGGACGCAAATCCGGAAGGTTGACCACATGACCACACGTACGAGCTCGCACCGGCCCGTGATGAGCCGCCAGTCGATCATGACGCTGCTGCTCAGGAGCCCGAAAGCGATCGCGACGCCGAACACCCGCCTCATCGCGACGGGGCTGATCGTGATAGGCGCCCTCCTTACCGCCATCTCGGGCATCATTCACTTCTTTCTCTATGGCAAATACGACTACAGCGTGATCCCGACCATCGGTCCGCTGTTCATAGCCCAGGGCGTCGTCGCCATCTTGCTCGCGCTGCTCCTGCTAGGCACCCGCTGGCTGGCAGCCGTCGTCGCGGCCGCTGGTTTCCTGATCGCGACCGCAGCCGGGTTGTTGATCACGATCTATGTCGGGCTGTTCAACTTCCAGGAGGTCTGGTCAGCTCCGTGGGCAATCACCTCGTTTGTCTTGGAACTTGTCGGCGGGGCCTTGCTGCTGGTCGCCGCATGGCCACTGCTGCATGCTGGACGCTCTGAGCGGGTCGGGTGAGCGCAGCCCGCTGATTGGGTCGGGCCAGATTCGCCGCTCAGAGGCCGCGCTCGCCTAGCCAGCCGGCCAGCTTTCCCGCCCTGCTGACAGCGCGCAGCCGCCGTTCGGTCTCGGCGCGGACCGCCGGCGCGGCCACGACCAGGAGCCAGTCGCCCGACCGCAGGGTCGTTCCGGGCTCAGGGACGAGTCCGCGCCCTTCCCTGACAATCAGCGCGACGTTGGCCTCGGCAGGCAGCCGGAGCTCGAAGACTTCGACGCCATGCAATCTCGAGCCGTCGGGGATCTGCACCTGCAGCATGTCAGCGGCGAGAGTCTCGAGTGGCGCGGCCTCGACGTCGATCTCCAGCGGCTCGGCCGGCGTGACGACGCTGAGCCTCCTCGCCACCCACGGCAGCGTCGGCCCCTGCAGCAGCGTGCAGACGACCACCACGACGAAAACCACGTCGAATACGCGGGTGGCACCTGGCACACCGGCGCTCATCGGGATGGTGGCCAGCACGATCGGAACGGCGCCGCGGAGCCCGGCCCAGGACAAGAAAGCCTGCCAGCGCCAAGGCATCCGAAGCGGCAATGCGGAGACCAACACGGCGAGCGGCCTCGCCAGCAGGATCAGCACGACCGCGACTGCCAAGGCGGGGAAGATCACCTCGGGCAGCCGCCTGGGCGATGCGAGCAGTCCGAGCATGACGAACAGGCCAATTTGCGCGAGCCATGCGATTCCCTCAGCGAACCCCCTGGTGGCCGGCCGGTGCGGCAGCCGCACGTTGCCAAGGACCAGGGCGGCCACATAGACAGCGAGGAAGCCGCTCGAATGTGCGAGCACCGCGGCCCCGTATCCGGCGACGATCAAGGCCAAGACGGCGATCGGGTACAGGCCGGACGCAGGCAGCGCGAGCCGGCGGAGCGAGACGGCACCGAGCAGCCCGACCGCCAGTCCGATGAGCGCTCCTACAGCCAGTTCGAAGACCACGGTCCCGACCACCATCTCCGGGCCTGGCGCGCTTAGGACGGTGCCGCTCAGCAACGTGACCGCCAGCACGGCTGGAGCGTCGTTCAGGCCTGACTCTGCCTCGAGCATTCCGGACAACCGCGGCGGCAAGGGCAGCTTGCGCAGGACCGAGAAGACGGCTGCGGCGTCGGTCGGCGCCAGCACGGCGCTGAGCAGCAGCGCGTTCCGCCAGCTGAATGACAGCAGCCAGTGCCACAGCACCGCGACCACTCCGATGCTGATCGCGACGCCGATGGTCGCCAGCAGCAGCGCGGCCGGAGCTGCGGCGCGAGCGTGCGACCATTTGGTGGTCAGGCCACCTTCGGCAAGGATCAGCACCAGCGCGCTCGTCCCGAGGGCCTGCGCGAGCTGGGCGTTGTCGAACCGGATGCCGAGGCCTGCTTCTCCGAGCGCCAGGCCGAGCCCGAGGAAGACCAGGAGCGAAGGCAGGCCGACCTGGTGAGTGATCCTCGACGCCACGACCGCGACCAGCACGACGACCGCGCCGACCAGCAACACGAGGCCTGGGTCGCCCGTAATCACGGCAGACTCCCCCATGACGGCCCCCATGCCACGGCGTTCGAGTGAACCAACAGTCTGCCAGACTCCAAACCGTGAACCGGTTTGGGCGATTTAGGCCGTTACGCCATAACGTCTGGCTCACTCCCTGCGCGTCCGCTCGGCGAGGATCTCGCCCGCCAGCGCGACGCACTCCGCGCAGATCCAGACGCCAGGCCCGGCCACCATCTGCACGCCACTGTCGTAGTCCTTTCCGCAGAACGAGCACCGGTGGTCAACGGCCTTACCGCGCCTGCGGCGTCGCCTGGACGGGCTGACGTAGCACTCGAGTGCGCCCTTGATCGCAGGAATGCTGGCGTTCATGTGAATCAGGACCCGCCGCGCGCGAGACCCCGGATCGAATGCCAGGGCGCCAAGCAGGTGCACGGTGCCTACCTGGCCGCCGCCCGCCCGGCGGGCCAGGCTCACTGCCCCGGCCAGCGCCTCCCGCGCCTCGGCGGACTCGGGCGGCGTTGCATTGCCAGGTTCACCGGCGGCCGGGAACAGCTCGCGCGCGGCCTGGCGTACCGCGTCGCGGCTTAGGCCATTCTGCTCCATGATCGCCGCTGCCGGGCCCTCCTCGAACAGCCCCACCAGAAGATGATGGCTGCCGATCTCGGCGGCCCCCTCAGCAGCTGCCTCGCGCTGCGCGGCTTCGCGGCATGCCTCAAGCCGCGGCTTGGCCGGCGGCTCGTGCGGACCGGTCGCCGACCTTGCGAACCGCTGCCGGGCCGCCTGCTTAGATACGCCGAGGCGTGCGCCGATCTCGGTCCATGAGCAGCCATCCTGCCTGGCTTGCGTCACGAAGTGCCCGATGAGCTCGTCTGCCCCGGCCTGCATATCGTCACTGACCGCGATAGCGGCCTCGATCTGGTCGAGCGCTGCTCCAGCGGCCCCGCGCCGCACCTCGGAGATCAGCGCGGCCACATCGATATCCACATCGACAACTTAAGGTTGTCGGTGTCAATCGTCAACCTTAGGTTGTCGCGCTGTTCTCCCGGCTAGTAGTTGTCGATGAACAGCGCGAGTGCGACAAAGCCGATCAGCACTCCGCCCGTGATTGCGAGCGGGCCGAAATGGATGGTCAGGCCGAGCGCGAGCAGGGCTGCTCCCGAAAGGACCATGATCGGCACCCAGATCCGCGCCGTCCGGCTCAGGCCAGCGTTGATGTGGTCGCTCAGCACCGGGATCCACAAGATGACTGTGATGACGGCAATGGCGATCAGCGACAAGACAATGTAGCGGCCCGAGAACGGCATCGAGCCCAGGTCAAGATTGCCGCCGGCACTAGGAATCGGTGCTGGGCCAGACGAGCTAGCCATGACCAGAGCAGGCGTCGCCGGTTTCGAGCCCGCAGAAACCCGGCAATAAGCAAAGAACCGCTTGAACCTCGCGCTATCGCTCGAGCAGTTGCTTCAGCTTCTGGTATGCACGGGTGATATTGCGACGGACCATGAACCGCATGGGTCCTTCGGCCACCCGGTAGAACCCGCTCGCGTCGCCGCCCGCGATCTCGGTCACCAGGCAGCCTTGCGCGTCGATCGGTTCGAGTTTGCGCGTAATCGTCAGCGGGAACGAGGATCCGGGCAACGAGCGCATCGTGACCAGCCTCTCCTCCTCGAGCGCGCTTACTTCGAACGTTGTCCGCACATCCTTGCCCAGGAAGCGGGCGAGTTGCTCATACCGCGAGCCGATCCTGATGGGTGACTCGGTAAGCCACCGGCAGGAGGACATGTTCGTCAGCCACTCCGGGTTGTGCTCGGCGTTGACGAGGTACTCCCAGACGTCAGCGGGCGACCGGCTGATCTCGATCTGTACGGTTACGGGCCTCATGGCTGTCCTTCCGGGGGGTACGCGGGCATGCCAGCGCCAGCGGCCGCTGCCTGCAGGCGGGCCAGGAATGTCACCCAGCCTTCGTCGTGGATGGCGCGCAGGTCGCCAGGCAGCCGATCGTGCGTGAGCCGGACCAGGGTGCCTCCAGCGGTGGGCGTGAGCCTGACCGACACCAGCGACGATCCCGGCGGCAGATGCCAGGCGGGGTCCGTCCACCCCCAGGTGAATGACACGAACTCAGGCGGAACAACGTCGACGTAGGCACCTTCACAGAACTGCCCTGGCTGGATCTCGAACCGGAAACCGCCGCCAGGCACGGCAGACAGCGAAGCCGACAGCCCGATCCACCGCACTAGGCGTTTCGCATCGGTGAAGAACGCGAAGACTTCGTCCCTGGGCAGCCCGACGTCGATCTCGTGCACCAATCGCCCGGCCGGATCGATCACCGCGAAGCCCTGATCTCGTCTTCCAGCACCGCCAGCCGGGCAATCCAGAAGTCGTCAAGAAAAGCTCGCAGCTCGGCGAGCCCTTCACGCCTGGCACGGTATAGCCGGCGGTTGCCATCGGCACGGACGTCAACCAGACCGGCCTCGCGCAGCACCTTGAGCTGCTGCGACGCCGCCGGCTTCGTCCAGCCGCATTCGGCAGCGAGCGCACCAGACGTGCGCTCTCGGCGCGCGAGCACTTCCAGAACTCGTCGCCGGCCCGGATGAGCAAGCGCTCGCAGCGCCGCTTCTCGTGCTTGCACGAAGCTATTTAAGCACAAATGCAATTAGCTGGCAGCCGCACGCCGACTGCGAGCTGTGCCGTGGTGAGCGCGCTTGATATGGCGCGACGCTTGTTACCCGTAACATGGGCTCGTGGCAGATACCCGAGCCTGCGACCAGTGCGGCACGCTGTTCGAGCCGCGCAGGGAGCACGCCAGGTTCTGCTCGGCCCGCTGCCGTGTCGCCTGGAACCGGGAGAACGTCGGCGACCGGGTTGCCGGAGGAACCGCGCTGGAGTGGTCCGCGACGGCAATGCGCGACACAATAGGCCGGCTGCTGCGCGGCGAGGCCAGAGACCGCTCGCGGGCGTTCGCGATGATCAGCGAGGCCGTGTGGTGGGTCACGATCGTGGACGGCACGCTGGTGCGTTACCACCCAGACGGCTACGACGCGGTGCTGGAGCGCCAGCCCGCCGTGGAACGCGACCTGATCGAGGGCACGCTAGCCGGGCTGCGCTTCGTCAGGAACCGGGCCGGACAGCATGTCGATCACACCGACTTCATCGAACCGAACGCTCCCCGCGATGGCCGGGTTGCCGCCTGGCGGTGGGCCTCGGTGCCCGAGCCCGCTCTCGCCTCGCTCCCGCCGCGGGGGCAGGCCTGGGAAGCATCCCGGTACCGCGAATACGAAGCCTGCCTTGCAGGGCACACGATCGAAGAGACGTTCGGCAGGGCTAGAGCCTTCCTCAAGCGGGCCGCGGAGTGCGCCATCGCCGCCGAGCCGCAGACGCCGGCCGCTCAGGGCGATACCGGCTGACCATCAGGCAACCCGCTCGCTGGCCGCCAGGTCAGCGCCAGCAGCAGGATTACGTGCCCGATTTGGCCGGGACAGCTTGCTCGGCGGCGTTTATCAGGCAGCGCATCATCTCCGGATAGAACCTGCTCAAGGCGCGTTGCACGATCCGGCCGCCGATGGTCCGGTCCCAGCGCGCCGACCAGCGGATGTGCGTCCCTCCAGCGACTGGAGTGAGCGTGACCTCGGCCAGGTAGTTCCTGACGGGAGGACCGCTCACGACCGTGTAACTAAGCCGCCTGCCAGCCTCGGCCGCCAGCACCTCCTCCACCGTTTTCGTACGGCGATATCGGAACCAGCGGACCGCGTCCACGCCATCGCGTGCAGGATCGCCAGGCTTGTTGTACCCGCCGTCGCTCCATGGCCCCCACTGCGGGTAGGTGGTGGCGTCCGAGACGAGGTGCCAAACCGTGGCTGCCGACGCTCTGGCCATACCCTCGGCCTCGACCAGCAGCGGCTCGGCGCTTCTCCTTTGTACCAAGTGGAACATGTACCGCATGGTACATTAAGACATGGCCACCTCGCAAGCCAGGGACCGGCTGCTCGCCGCCGCCGTCAGTCATGCGCTCAGCGCCGGGATCGCCGACCTCAGCCTGCGCGAGCTCGCCGCCGCTATCGGCACCAGTCACCGGATGCTGATCTATCACTTCGGCTCGCGCGAAGGTCTCCTCGCCGCAGTGACCAAGCAGGTCGAGGAACAACAGAAGGCGGCCCTGCTCGGGTCGGGCCCCACCGCCGCCGACGCCAGGAGGTCGTGGCAGCGGATTAGCGATCCGAGCCTGTGGCCGCAGGAGCGGCTGTTCTTCGAGCTGTACGCGCATGCCCTGCTCGGACGGCCAGGCACCGAGGGCTTCCTGGACGGCATCGTCGAGAACTGGGTCGCGCCTATCGCCGAGAGGCTGGCTCGCGCTGGCGCCGACGAGCGCACCGCACGCGCCGACGCGCGTCTTTCCGTCGCCGTCGCCCGCGGACTGCTGCTGGATCTCCTTGCTACGAAGGATCGCGCGGGCGTGGACGACGCTTTCGAGCGGTATCTCCAATACGCCGTCCCCTGATGAGTCAGGATGGGCTCGCGTTGTCGAGTTCCGGCTTCCGCCGTTCGACGGTAAGGGTGGAGGTGACGCCATGAAGTACCTGCTGTTGTTCTGCGGCAGCGCCGAGGACGCCGCGGCGTTCGAGGCATTGACACCAGAAGAACTCCGCACGAGATACGCCCAGGTCGGTGCGTGGTTCGGGGAGCACGACGCAAAGATCGGGGCGACCGGGCAACTGCAAGGGCCGCAGACCGCTACTTGCGTTCGCTTCGGCCCGGATGGGCCGCCGGTGGTGACGGACGGGCCGTATCTCGAAGGCAAGGAGAGCATCGGCGGCTACGCCGAGATCGATGTCGCAGACCTTGACGAGGCGCTGCGGGTGGCGAGGACATGGCCAGGACGAGGGACTGTGGAGATCCGCCCGTACGTGACGGAGCGGTAGCAGCCGCCAGGGACGCCCTCGCTGCGGTGTTCCGGGAAGAGTCCGGCCGGCTTGCAGCGTCGGTGATGCGTATTCTGGGCGACTTTGATCTCGCTGAGGAAGTCGTCCAGGATGCGCTGCTCGCGGCCTGGCGGCAATGGCCCGCCGAAGGGATACCCGATCGGCCCGGCGCATGGCTATGGACCGTCGCCCGGCGCCGGGCCATCGACCTGGTACGCCGCGACCGCCGGCTAGCCGACCGAGCGGCGGTACTCACGTTTCCGGTCGAGCAGGCAGATGACGACGACCGGCTGATGCTCGTGTTTACCTGCTGCCATCCTGCGTTGTCGCTTGAGGCACGGATCGCGCTGACGCTCAGGACGGTCGCCGGCCTGACAACTGCCGAGATAGCCAGCGCGTTTGTCGTCTCTGAGGCGGCGATCGTCCAGCGGCTGACCAGAGCTCGCCGCAAGATAGCGACCGCGGGCATCCCGTACCGGATCCCTGCCGACGACGAGCTTGGCGACCGGCTCTCTGGCGTTCTCGCGGTGATCTACCTGATGTTCAATGAGGGCTATCTGTCCAGCGGGGGCAGGCATCCGCAGCGCCGCGATCTCACCGAGGACGCCGAGTGGATGGCCGGCATGCTTGCCTACCTGATGCCTGCCGAACCCGAGGTCCTCGGGTTGCTCGCGCTGATCCGGCTGCATCGTGCTCGCGTTCCCGCTCGCTTTGACGGCTCGGGCAACCTTGTGCTGCTCAAAGATCAGGATCGCTCCCGCTGGGACCACGCAGCCATCACAGCCGCCGCCGACCTGCTGGTCAAGGCCGCGCAATTGCAAAGGCCAGGTCCTTACCAGCTGCAGGCGGCCATCGTGGCGTGCCACGCGGAGGCGCCGAGCTGGCCAGAGACAGACTGGATGCAGATCACGCTGCTGTACGACGCGCTTATTACGCATCTGCCGTCACCGGTCACCAGGCTGCACCGCGCCATCGCACTCAGCCATGTGCTCGGACCGCAGGCGGCGCTGGAGGCCACCGACCCGCTGGAGCCCGCGCTCGACTCGTACCACCTTTACCACGCGACGCGCGCGGAGTTGCTGCGCCAGCTAGGACGCACCGCCGAGGCCAGGCGGGCCGATCAACGCGCGCTCGGTCTCACGGCAAATCCCGCCGAGCGTTCCCTTCTTGAGCAGCGCCTTGCATAGCGGCGCCTTGCAGCGCCCTATCCTGACCTCGTGCGCCTCGTTTCGCTGCTCCCGTCGGCCACCGAGATCGTGTACGCGCTTGGCCTTGGCCAGGACCTGGTGGGCGTGACCTTCGAATGCGACGAGCCGGCGACGGCCAGGGAAGAGAAAACCGTCGTCGTCGGCGGCCGCGACACCAGCGGCATGACCCCCGGCGAGATCGACAACTACGTCCGCGCTCAGTTCGCCGCGGGTGCTGACCTGTACACGCTGCATGCCGACGCGCTGGCAGCCCTGAAACCCGACCTCATCCTCACCCAGGACCTGTGCCGGGTGTGTGCCTTGCCCTCCGGCCAGGTGGACGCGGCCCTTGACCACCTTGGCTGCCAGGCCGACGTGCTCTCGCTTGACCCGCACACGCTCGCGGAAGTGCTGGACTCCATCAGCGCCGTTGGTGAGCGCGCCGGCGTCCCCGCCAGGGCCGCGGAACTCGTCGCGGCGCTGCGCGCCCGCATCGATCGTGTCGCGACGAGCGTGGCCGGCCTGCCAAGGCCGCGGGTGACGGTCGTCGAATGGACGGATCCGCCGTTCACCGCGGGACACTGGATACCTGACCTCGTTGTCGCCGCCGGCGGCGAGCCGGTCGCCGCGACTCCTGCCTCAATGTCCGTGCAATCGACCTGGGCGAGCATTGCCGAGGCCCGTCCTGACGTCGTCATCGCCGCGCCGTGCGGATTCCACCTGGCCGGAGCCGCAGAACAGGCGAGGACCGTTGCCGACGCCCTGCCGGAGTGCGAGGTCTGGGCAATTGACGCCGACGGCATCGTCGTCCGGCCCGGTCCGAGACTGGTCGATGGGGTCGAGGCGATCGCGTCGATACTGCATCCGGCCGCCGTGCCGGCCGCGCCGGGTCGCACCGCTCTCGTCCGGTCAGGACCGGCGGGCTGGCGCGCCGATCCAGGATGATGCCTTGCCCCCTGCCGCAGATCCCGCTCGCTGACATCGTTGCCTGTGGACCATACTTCGAGCTGACCAGCGTCGCGACGCCCGGCGAGGCCGGCTGGCTGCGGGCCAGCACGCTGATTGATGATCCCGGCATCCTGACCCAGATGATCGATGACCTCGCGGCTAGCCTCCGGACCCGACAGCGCTGGATCGCGGCGTCGGTCTTCTATCAGGGCTGGGCGGCCAGGCTGACATCGATCCATGCCGCGTCAGCGGCCCTGTGCGGGGCGGTCCCCGACCTTGGCGCCGGCCTGGTCAGTTTCCGGCTGCGCCAGCCGGGCCCTGCCCAGCTGGACGCCTGGCCGCTTCGCTCCCTGACTCCCACCGCCGGCTGGCAGGTCCTGTGCGCGGAGCACCTCGGCCCGCTCGCGACAGCGATCCGCGGTCAGGTACGCATCGGCGGCTACCTGCTCCGCGGCAATGTCGGCTCCGCTCTGGCCGGGGCGCTGAGCGTCGTGTCGGCGCAGTTGCAGCGCCCGCTCGATTCACTGCTCCGCAATAACTGGGCGCACCCCGTCGATGTAGCTACCTCGGGCCGGTGGCTGCGAACGCCAGACGGCCCGCGTTACGCCCGCTGGACATGCTGCGGCTACGAGCAGCTCGATCAAACCGGCCGGTGCGGAGACTGCTCGCTGAACTGGCACCGCAGCCGGCTGCCAGTCCTCGCCGCGCCGCCGCAGACCACGCGTCCGGCTGAGGAACCAGAAGCCGGGAGGCGGAACCTTGGGCCCTGACTGGTCGCCGTCCGCCGGGCTGGTCGCCGGACTCATCGCCGACGCCCTGTTCGGCGACCCGCGCCGCTGGCATCCGGTGGCCGGATTCGGCGCCGCCGCGCAGTGGCTCGAGCACCGGATCTATGCCGACAGCCGCACCAGAGGCGCGCTGTTCGCCGCCTGTGGCCTCGCGATCGGAGCCGGGCCGGCGTGCCTCGCCGCTCGCGGCTGCCGCGACAAGCTCGCGGCGCGGACGTGCCTCACGGCGGCCTGCACCTGGATGGTGCTCGGTGCGAGGTCGCTGGGCCGCTCGGCCGAGCAGGTCCACAAGGCGCTGCTCGGCGCGGACATCGAGGCGGCCAGGAGGCTGCTGCCCGGCCTCTGCGGCCGCGATCCAGAACACCTGAACGCGGCGCAGATCACAACCGCAGTTATCGAGTCTGTGGCCGAGAACACCAGCGATGCGATCGTGGCTCCGTTGCTGTGGGGAGCGCTGGCCGGCAGCACGGGCCTGGCCGCCTATCGCGCCGTGAACACGCTTGACGCCATGGTCGGTCACCGCAGCCCGAGGTATGAGCGCTTCGGCTGGGCAAGCGCGCGGCTTGACGACGTGGCAAACGTGGTACCTGCCAGGCTCACCGCGCTGCTGACCGCGGCGTGCGCGCCGTCGGTGTCCGGATCGGCCGAGACAGCCTGGCTGATGGCGCGGCATGATGGGCCACTGCATCCAAGCCCGAACGCCGGCTGGTGCGAGGCGGCCTTCGCCGGAGCGCTCGGCGTTCGGCTGGGCGGACCGCTCAGTTATGCGGGCATCGCCGACAGCCGGCCGTTTCTCGGCGCTGGCAGAACACCGGTGCCGGAGGACATCAGCCGCGCCATCCGTCTCTCTCGCGCGGTGGCCATCTGCGCGGCCTGCGCCGCTGCGACCATCGCTCTTGCCGACCCTAGTTACGCGTTCGCTATCCGCGCCTCGTCACGTGACGGAAGGGCCCGTTCCAGCCCGACGGCCCGGAATCGAGGATGATCTGCATCGATGCCCAGGCACGCTCGGTGGTGCCGTCTCGCTGATGTGCCGATGAGAGGACCCGGACGCAGCTTGCGAGGTCTGCCAGGCGCCACGCCAGCCGGTAATAGCTGAGCGTGGTGGCATCGGCCATTCTGCCGGTCACCTGCGTATAGGCGGCAAGCGCCGCAGGCGCGCCGTCATCCAGCATCCACAAGTCCCGCTCCGGCGGTGCCAGTGCCACGGTGTCCCAGTCGATGAGCAGCAGGTCGTCACCGACGCGCATGACGTTGCCGCCGTGCGGCTCGCCGTGGGTGATCACCACCCCGGCGTCTCGGCTGGCGACGTATGCGGCTAGCCGGCCGAATTCGGCCAGCCACTGGGTCACGACGTTCTCCTGCGCGGCGAGCGCCTGCCGCGCGGACTCGGCGAACGGCCCGCCGTCCCACGGCTGGCTAAGTTCGCAGAGCGCCTTCTCCAGGGCCTCCCGCTCGTATACCTCGCAGTCGCGCCGTCGGGCCAGCGTCATGACGGACGGCGTGGCGTTGTGCAGGTCAGCGACCATGCGCAGGATTCGGTCACGATCCGCCGGGTCGAGGTCATCGCCCCAGCGGCCGGTCTGGCCCGGCACGAAGGGGAACACCGTCAGGCTGTAGTGCGGGGTGATCCGGCGTGTGGCCTGGCCGTCTGCCGACGGGACAGGGGCCAGAATGAATGCCAGCCGGGCGCGCTCGCGCAGCTCGCGAGCCGTGCCGAAGGTACCTTGCAGGCCGCGGAAGGCTGATTCGGCGTCGCTGCCAAGCCAGGGCTTGTCGAGCAGGTCGTCCACGGTGAGGAAGTACGTGACACTGTCCTGAGTCGTCGCCGTCCAGTGGTGGCTGCCGCCGCCAAGCGCCACGTAGCGCAGGCCGGAGAGCTGCAGCCCCCAGCCGCACGCCGCGGCAGTTTCCACCACCGTCGTATCCAGATCCGCTGGAGGCGTTCGCACATCGGCTTCCCTTCGCTCCGATCCATCTGACAGCATGGCCCGGGCCCGGGCAATCTATTTGCCGGCCCGCTGCGGGCGCTGGTCGTGCCAGTCAGATCGGCTTCGGGGTGCAGTTAAGGACGGCCTCTGGCGCGGTCCTTTCGCCGCCGAGCTCGCCCCTCGATAGGCTCAGTTTGTGGCAGGCAGCCCCGGATCCAGCGTGGGCGCGGGTTTCGATCCGACAATCGCGAACGTCGCCCGCGTCTATGACTACCTGCTGGGCGGGAAAGACAACTTCGCGGTCGACCGTGAGCTCGGCGACCAATTGCTGGCCGCCTTTCCCGAGAGCGCGTGGATCGCGCGCCAGAACCGCGAGTTCGCTGGCCGCGCCGTCCGATACTGCGCGGAGCAGGGCGTCAGCCAGTTCCTTGATATCGGCAGCGGTCTGCCGAACATGAGCAACGTTCACCAGGTGGCGCGCGACGTCGTCCCTGGCGCCAGGGTGGTCTACGTCGACAACGACAAGGTCGCCCACTCTCACACCGAAGCCCTGCTCACGACCAGCGACGGGGTCGCGGCCATCCTCGGCGACGTTCGCGCTCCTGAGCAGATACTCGCCGACATCCGGGCTCGCCGCCTGCTCGACCTCGGCAAGCCATTCGTCGTCATGATGACGGCGATCCTGCATTTCATCACCGATGAGGAAAAGCCCGAGGAGCTGGTGACGGTGTTCAAGAACGCCATGCCGACGGGCAGCTTCCTGGTGCTGACGCACGCCACCCACGACTGGCAGCCCGAGGAATCCGAGCGCGCGACCCGCATGTACCGGCGCGCGTCCGCGCCACTGGTGACCAGGTCCCGCATTGACATCGCTGCCTTGTTCCGCGGACTGGAACTAGCTGCGCCCGGGCTTGTACGCACATCTCGCTGGCGGCCGGCCGAGGAGACCACCGCGGAGTTCTCGGACCTGTTCGGCGGCGTCGGACGCAAGCCTTAGCCGGGCAGTGTCCACCAGCGTCGCCGCGCTGGCGTTCGTCGCCGGAGCCGCAGTCAGCCTGCTTACCAGCTTCCTGCTCGTCGGCAGGCTGGAGCGAGTCGGCGAACGCCTTGGCCTGTCAGAGGCGCTGCTCGGCATGGTGGCGGCACTGGCGGCCGATGCCCCCGAGATCACCGCCGCCATCACCGCGGTCGCGCACCACCAGCAGCGGATCGGCGCCGGTGTCATCCTGGGGTCGAACGTCTTCAACCTTGCCGCGCTGCTCGGCCTCGGCGCGGTCGTTGCCGGGCGGATCAGCCTGCACCGGAAGGTGGTGGTGCTGGGCGGTGTCGTTGCCGTCTGGATCGCCGCTGTCAGCCTGCTCGTCGTGACCGGCGCTGTGCCCGCCCCAGCCGGGCTCGCGCTGGCGCTCGTGGTCCTCGCCGGATACCTCGCCGCCCTGGCGACCGAAGGACGCGGGCTGGAGCGACTGCGCATCCCCGGCAGGTGGGCAGCCTGGCTGCGTTCGGCAATCACCGAGGAAGAGCAGGAACTGCTCGATGCCATTCGTCCGGCCAGGGGCCGGTGGCCGGACGTCGTGTTCGCGGCGGTCGCGCTGGTCGTCGTCGTGCTTGCCAGCGTGACGATGGAGCGGGCGGCGTCTGACCTCGGCACCAGATACGCCATTCCCGACATCGTGATCGGCGGCCTCGTGCTCGCAGCCGTGACCAGCCTGCCAAACGCCGTGGCGGCCATATACCTGGCCGCCCGCGGCCGTGGCGCGGCCACCCTCAGCACCGCGCTGAACAGCAACACTCTCAACGTCGTGGTCGGCCTGCTGCTACCTGCCACCATCCTCGGTCTGGGCCAGCCGAGCGGCCAGGCGATCCTGATCACCATCTGGTACGCGCTGCTGACCCTGGCTGTGCTCGGACTCGCGTACCTCCAGCACGGGCTGCGCCGGATAGCGGGAGGCTTGATCGTAATCGCCTACGGCGGCTTCGTCGTTTCTGTGCTCGCCAGCACGCGCTAGGCGGTATGAATGGGCCATCCATACCGGTTTCTGGTGATGGATGGCCCATTCATACCGCGCTTCAGAGTGGCCCGCTGGCCACAGAGGCGGGCAGTGGTTGGCAGAGGTCCCAGAATGTGGTGGAACGCGACGTGTGGGCGGGCCGGTCGCGGGCACAGGGCTAGGTGAGGCGAGGTTATGCCCCGGCTGGGAGCTGGAGCCGACGGAAGGAGGCAGCCGTGCCGATCGAGACGATCAATCCCGCCACCGGCGAGACCGTCCAGACCTTCGAGGAACTGAGCGATGAGGGCGTCGAGCGCGCGCTGGCGGCTGCGGCTAAGGCCTTCGCCAGTTACCGGCTCACCAGCTTCGACGCCAGGGCGGACTGGATGCGGCAGGCGGCCGAAATCCTGGACGGTGAGCAGGACAAGATCGCCGCCATGATGACGATGGAGATGGGCAAGACGCTAGCCGCGGCGAGGCAGGAGGTCGCCAAGTGCGCGATGGCATGCCGGTTTTACGCCGACCACGCCGAAGGCTTCCTGGCCGATGAGCCCGCCGACGCCGGCGCCGTCGGCGCGGTGCAGGCGTATGCCCGCTACCAGCCGCTCGGCCCCGTGCTGGCGATCATGCCGTGGAACTTCCCGCTCTGGCAGGCGATGCGCTTCGCGGCGCCCGCCCTGATGGCGGGCAATGTCGGGCTACTGAAGCACGCCTCGAACGTGCCGCAGACCGCCATGTTCATGCAGGACCTCTTCGCGCGGGCCGGTTTTCCCGAGGGCGCGTTCCAGACGCTGCTGATCAGCTCGTCCGGGGTCGAGCCGGTCCTGCGCGACGGCCGCGTCGTCGCCGCAACGCTCACCGGATCTGGTCCGGCTGGACAGTCGGTCGCGGCGATCGCGGGCAGCGAGATCAAGAAGGTCGTGCTCGAGCTCGGCGGCAGCGATCCGTTCATCGTCATGCCCTCGGCGAAGCTCGATGCCGCCGCACGGGTCGCGGCGTTCGCGCGGTGCCTCAATAACGGCCAGTCGTGCATCGCAGCGAAGCGCTTCATCGTGGACGACGCGGTCTATGACGAGTTCGCGCCGATGTTCACCGCTCAGATGGCCGGCATGACGGTCGGTGATCCGATGCTAGAGAGCACCGACGTGGGCCCGCTGGCATCTGAGCAGCAACGAGACGACGTCGAGAAGCTCGTGGCTGACGCCGTGGCGCGCGGGGCCAAGGTCTTGTGCGGGGGTGCGGCGCCCGACGATCCGGGCTTCTACTACCCGCCGACAGTGCTGGCCGAGATCACTCCTGATATGCGGGTCCACCGCGAGGAGGTCTTCGGGCCGGTCGCCACCTTGTACCGGGTCGGCGATATCGACGAAGCGGTCGAGCTCGCGAACGGGACCGAGTTCGGGCTCGGCGCAAACGCCTGGACAGAAGACGAGGCCGAGCGATCCAGGTTCATCCGCGACCTGGTATCCGGCATGGTCTTCATCAACGGCAACGTCACCTCCTATCCGCAGCTGCCGTTCGGCGGGGTGAAGACCTCAGGACATGGCCGTGAGCTGTCGGCGCACGGGATCAGGGAGTTCTGCAACATCAAGACCGTATGGATCGGCGATTCGGCAAGCCGCTGACCCGAGCGCCAGGTGACGACGCAAGCTCAGCGGGGCGCTCCTGAGCTACCGCTCCACTAGGGGTCGCCCGGCTTCTCATGGGCGAGCCCGGCAGGAGTGCCGGCGGCGCCATGGGTCTCGCGCAGCAGCTTCTTGGCGATCTTGCCGGTAGCGGTGCGCGGTAGCTCGGCGACGAAGCGCACCGACTTCGGGATCTTGTATCGCGCGATCTGGCCGTCAAGAAAGCCGAGGACGTCAGCCTCATCGGCCACGGCTCCCGGCCGCAGAACCACGACGGCCCTGCCGACCTCGCCCCAGCGTTGGTCGGGCACGCCGATCACACCGCAGTCGGCGATGGCGGGATGCGCCCGGAGCGCGCTCTCGACCTCGGCTGGGTAAATGTTCTCGCCGCCCGAGATGATCACGTCTTTGACCCGGTCGGCGACATAAATGTAACCGTCCTGATCGGAGCTCGCGATGTCGCCTGAGCGCAGCCACGTTCCCTCAGCTATGACCTGAGCTGTCTCTTCCGGCTGGTTCCAGTAACCGCGCATGACGTTGGGGCCTGCGACGACGATCTCGCCCCGCTCACCCACAGGCACGTCGGCCAGCTCAGGCCCGACGATTCGCACATCGGTAAAGAAATGCGGCACGCCGGCCGAGCCCGCTTTGCTCTCCGCGTGGGCCGCGTCGACCAGCAGCACGCCAGGAGCCGCCTCGGTCATGCCGTAGCCCTGAATGAAGCTGAGGCCCCGGTCCAGATATGAGCGGATCGTCGCCAGCGGAACCGGGGCGCCGCCGCACAGCAGGGCGTGCACGCTGGACAGATCTGCGTCCGGCCAATCCGGCAGCGCGGCCATCGCGTCGTACATGGCCGGGACCCCGAACAGCACAGAGACCCGGTGCCGGGCGATCAGCTCCAGCGCCCTTGACGGGTCGAATCCTGGTTCGATGACGAGCGTCCCGCCCTTGAGCAGCACTGGCAGGCTCAGCATGTTTAGCGCGGCAGTGTGGAAGAGCGGCGCCACGACAAGAGCTACCGCGTCGCTGGACAGGTCCGTGTCGACCAGTACATTCACCGCGTTCCAGGTGATGTTGCCGTGGGTCAGCAAAGCTCCCTTCGCCCGTCCTGTCGTCCCCGAGGTGTACATGATCAGGCACGGATCGTCGAGGCTAACCGGCTCGTCGGCCCATGCCTGGGCGCCGGAGCTCAGCAAGGTCTCATAGTCAAGCGCTTTGTCGCCTTCCGCGCCCTCAAGGGCGATCAGGCGGCTGACGGCTGCCGCGGCGCGGAGCCCGGCGACTGCCAAGGCGTACGGCCGGGCGTAGACGAGCGTTCCTGCCGCTGAGTCTGTGAGCTGGTGGGCCAGTTCAGGCGGCGCGAGCCGGAAGTTCAGCGGCACGAAGACGCCGCCGGCCGACCAGGTCGCGAACATCGTCTCAACGAACGCCCGATGGTTGGGCCCGAGGTACGCGACGCGGTCACCGCGGCGCACGCCGAGCGCCCGCAGCGCCGCGGTCAGCCGGGTCACTCGGTCGTGCAGCTCGGCGTAGCTGACACGTGCGCCGTCATGAATGATCGCGACCCGGTCTGGCGTCTTGCGTGCCCGCCTCGCGGTCCACGAGCCAACGCCCTCGTTCAGCACCTGGCCGCCTTCCGCCTGAGTTCCTCGCCTGCCAAGCCGCGGCCAGCCTAATCGCGCCGTCTCCGGCCAGGGAAGCGGTCGCTACCCCGCCTCGGGGGCGGCAGGGGCATGAGGTTGCATGGGTTAAGTGGAGACCGATCATGATGCCACCGTCCAGCACGAGGCCCGCGCAGCCGCGAGGGCGGCGCTGCGCTGGGTAACCGACGCGGGCGTCTCCGTCAACGGCGCCATGACCTGGCCGTCCACGCGCGCACCGGGCGCGCCGCTATCCGATGATCTGTACTTCGGCACGGCCGGGATCCTGGCGGCACTCGCTGAGGCGAAGCTCGGCGGCCTCACCGAGTTCGACGACTACGCTGGCGCCGCCGCCGAACGTCTCCGCCAGCTTGCTCACCTCGCCGCGGACGACGTCCGGGTCTGCGCGAGCGAGCTTGAGCCAGAGATGGATGAACCAGACCTCAGCCTGTATACCGGGCTGGGCGGGGTAGCTGTCGCCCTGCATATGTGGGCCCAGGCCAGCGGCGACGAGAAGGCCGACCTTGACGCACGCGCACTCGTGCGCGCCATCGCGGCGCGTGCGGCTGCCGAACGCACCCAGTTGCGCTGGTATGACCTGATGTCGGGTCAGGCCGGGATCATGCTGGTGCTCGTCACGCTCGGGGACCAGAGCATCCGCCAGGCAGCCTCCGATCTGGCCGACCAGCTCATCTCCGAGGCCCAGTGGATCGACGGCCTGCCTGACTGGTATCCGCGCCGCGATCTGCAGGTATTCCAGCCCAACTTCTCGCACGGCCTGGCCGGAATCGGCTTCGCCTTCGCGGTTGCGGGACGTGTGCTTGGCAGGGCTGACCTACTCGACATCGCCATCTACGCGGCACGGCGGCTGGTCCAGATAGGCGCGCGGCCGGACGGGACGCTCGCCGTGCCGCAGAGCATCCCGATGGCCAACCCGCAGGCGCCCCTCAGCTACGGGTGGTGCCATGGCGCGACGGGGACACTGCGCCTGTTCGAGCAGCTCGATCAGATCCAGCCCGAGGCAAGCTGGGCGCAGTACGCACAGGCCAGCCGGCAGGGGGTGCGGTCCAGCGGCTTGCCAGCCCGCCTGTTTCCCGGATTCTGGGACAATCTCGGCCAGTGCTGCGGTACCGCAGGCGTCGGTGAGATGGCGCTCGACAGGTATCAGCAGACCGGGGATAAGGAGTGGCTGGCTTGGGCCGAAACGCTCGCCGTCGACGTACTCAACCGCAGTATCAATGACGAGTCCGGCGTCCGCTGGGCGCACACCGAGCATCGGCAAGACCCGCCTGAGCTCGAGCCGGCTGTCGGCTTCATGCAGGGAACCGCCGGTATCGCAAGCTGGCTGCTCCGGCTGATTCGGGTGCAGCACGATGGCCCTGGCGCAGCGACAATCTGGTGGCCCGACCGGCCTGACTTTCGCTGACTCCGCCGCCCGCTGAGGTCGTGCGCCGGACCCGCCGAAAAATTGATCACACAGTGTGACTTAAACGATCACTCAAAGCGACGGTACAGTGACGTGATGAGTTCGATGCAGTGCGGGGTCCTGGTTGGCCGTGAGGCTGAGCTAGGCGCGCTCTCTGCTGCGCTCGATCAGACCAGCACCAGCGGCGGACTCGTCGTCCTGGCGGGCGAGGCCGGCGTGGGAAAGTCACGCATTGCCAGGGAACTCGCCGCGCTCGCCGCATCGAGGGATTACACCGTCGTGTCCGGACGGGCCGTGCAGGCCTCGAGCCCGGTACCGCTTCGACCCTTCATCGAAGCCCTCATCGCGGTGGCACGGACCACGGCGATGGAAGACATGCCGGCCGTCGCTGAGTACCGCCATGCGCTCGCGTCGATCGTGCCTGACTGGGGTGAGCGAGGCGAGAGCGCCGCCGAGCTGTCGCCGCTGATTCTTGGCGAAGCGGTCCTGCGGCTGCTATCCGACCTGGGCGGCAAGGGCACCGTGCTCGTGCTCGAAGATCTCCAGTTCGCCGACCCCGAATCGGTGGCGATCGTGGAGTACCTGGCGGACAATCTGGCGGGCGAGCGGGTGCTGTGTGTCGCGACGTTGCGCGATACCGAACCGTCGCTGGCGCAGGAGATGGTGAAGGCGGTACACGCCAGGCGGGCCGCCACCGTGATCAATATCCCACGGCTGGCTCGCGCCGAGGTCGAGCAGATGGCTGCCGCTTGCCTAGGTCAGTCATCGGCGCCCAGCCAGATCATGGGCCGTCTGCTCGCGGACTGCGAAGGCCTGCCCTTCGCGGTCGAGGAGATCCTCGCCGACGCGGTCTCCTCCGGCGAGCTGGTTCGCGGAGACGGCGGCTGGCATGTGAATGAGGCCGTCACCACCGGCGTGCCGATATCAATCGCCGAGTCTGTCCGCCGGCGGCTCGCCGAACTTGGACCGCACGTGGCCGATGTCGTCGCCGCTGCTGCCGTGCTCGGCCGGCAGTTCGACTGGACGCTGCTGCCCGAAATGGTCGGCGCCGCCGAGAGCGATGTGCTTAATGCCCTGCAGCAAGCCTGCGAGGCGCAGCTCATCGAACCGAACGCGCCAAGTCAAGCGCTTTTCAGGTTCCGGCACTCGCTGACCAGGGATGCGATCATGTCGGACCTGCTCTCGCCGGTGCTGGCCGAGCGCTCTGCCCAGGCCGCAGCCGCGATTGAGGCGGCGCACCCCGGACTGCCCGAGGACTGGTGCGCGCTGGCAGCCGAACTGCACGAAGCCGCGGGCGAGCGTGCGAGAGCAGCCGCCTTGCTGCTCGAGGCCGGCCGGCGTGCTCTCGACCGCGGAGCGCTGACCAGCGCCGCCGCTTCGCTCGACCGCGCTAGGCAAGTGCTGATGCCGGTGACGCCGGAACCCGTGCAGCTGCTGGCAGACATCGACGACACGCTCGCCAGCGTCTACACGCTCACCGGCGACTGCGATCAGCTGGTGCCCACCGCTGACCGGTTGCTCGCTGAACTGGATTCTCTTGGCGCCGACAATGCGCGCAAGGCGATCGTCCACCTTCGGGTTGCTCGGTCGCTGTCGGAATGCGATAACGCCGACATGGCGGCGGACCGCGTCGCGGCCGGCCGCCTGCTGGCGGCCAGCACGCCGGATTCGTCGCTGTGCGGATGGGCAGACGCCGTGGCGGCCCGCTGCGCGATGGATTCGTGCGACCCAGACCGTGCCCTTCAACTGGCCCGAACCGCCCTGGCGAGCGCCGATGCCACAATGTCGTCAGCCGGCGGGGCTTTTTCTGCCTGCGCCTCAGAGGCTGCCTGCGCGGATGAGGTCGCCTGTGCGGCTGGCGCCGCGTGCGAGGCGCTCGAGGTCATCGGTCGGCGCGAACGCATCAGGGACACGTCCGCCGCGAGCGCAGCGTTCGAACGAGCCTTCCAGATCTCGACCAGCAACGGCCTGCCGGTGAGGCGGATGCGTGCCATGCACGAACTCGGCACGATCGAGATGCTCGAGCACGTGGGGGCGGACCGGCTGGAAGAGGCCAAGCGGCTGGCCATCGAGTCTGGCGCGGTCTCCACCGCGGCCGTGCTCGACCTCCAGCTCGCCAACGCCTGGAGCCTGGGCGCGGACACCGAGCGCGCGCTAGAGGCCGCGCGGCGCAGTCAGGCCGCGGCCAGACGGCTGCAGCTGCGCCGGGTCGAGGCCTCCGCGTTTGCCTCGCAGGCGTGCGTACTCGCGGTCAAGGGCGACCATGACTACTCTGAGTCGCTGGCGGCGCAGGCCGAGCAGATCGCGCCCGATGATCCGTCCATTCTGATAAGCACCTGGGGCGAGGCCAGGGTCACCTCTGCGATCGTGAGCAACGACCTGGCGCGGGCGCTCAAGCTGAGCCGGATGGCCATCAGCCACGGCAAGAACGAGCCGCTGACCGCGCCGGCGATGGCCTGGGGATACTGGGCACTGCTGGAGACAGTCGCGTACAGCTATGGCAGCGCCGCCTTGGATGAGACCATCGCGGCAGGGGCCGAGGTGGCCTGCTGGAATCGCGGTTTGCTCGCATATGCCAGGGCTGTCCAGGCCGGCCGCGGCGGCGACGTGGCTCAGGCAGAGAAGCTGGCCGAGGCCGGACGCCAGTACTTCCTGGGATGCGCCCCCTGGTGGAACCACATCCTGCACCGGCTGGTCGCGACCGCGGCGCTGCGCGATGGCTGGGGCGAACCGGTCACCTGGCTTCGCGAAGCTGCCGCGGACCTGGACGACAACGGCTTCGCGCTGGTGGCCTCCGCGTGCAGGGGAATCCTCAGGAAGGCAGGCGAGCGCGTGCCTCGGACGCGCCGCGTCGGCGCGAGCATGCCACCTCAGCTGCGCAAGCTGGGCATCACCAACCGCGAGCTAGATGTGTTCCTGCTGATCGGCCAGGGCTGCTCGAACACCGAAATCGCCTCCCGCCTGCTCATCTCTCCGAAGACGGTGGAGTCGCACGTCACCAGCATCATTACGAAGACGGGCCTGACCGGTCGCCGGGAGCTGGTCGCATTCGCGGCCCGGCCGCTCGCCTCCGCGTAACCGGCCAAGGCGACATTCCGCCCGCGGCCGCTGCCATCTACAATCGGCTGAATGCGGCCGCCGTTCCGCGCCGACCACGTCGGCAGCCTGCTGCGCCCACCTGAGCTTCTTCGCGCGCGCGACGACTTCGCCGCCGGGCGCGTCGACGCCGGCCAGCTCCGTGCCATCGAAGACGCGGCTATCCGCGAGGTCGTTCGCAGGCAGCAGGACGTCGGGCTGCGTTCAGCGACAGACGGCGAGTTCCGCCGCGAATCCTGGCACATGGACTTCATCTATCAGCTCGGCGGAGTCCAGCAGGTCCAGGACGACACCATAAGGGTGATGTTCAGGAACGAGCAGAAGAGCTATGAATGGGCTCCGCCATCGGCCCACATCGTCGCGCCGATCACCCTGCCCACCACGATCTTCGGCGACCATTTCAGCTTCCTGGCCGATGCGGTCACGGCTGCACAGCCAAAGCTCACGATGCCGTCGCTGAGCATGGTGCATTACCGAGGCGGGCGCTCGGCCATCGACGAGTCGGTCTATCCGGATCTCGATCAGTTCTGGACCGACCTGGTCGCCGCGTATACCGAGCAGACCAAGCGGCTTTATCAGCTCGGTTGCCGCTACCTGCAGTTCGATGACACTAGCCTCGCCTACATGAACGACCCGGCCCAGCGCAGGCACGTCGCCGAGATCGGCGGCGATCCGCTGCACCAGCATGAGCACTACATCGCCAACATCAACCGGGTGCTGGCCGGCCGCCCTGCCGACCTCGCGGTGACCACGCACATGTGCCGCGGCAACAACCAATCCATGTGGGCCGCCGAAGGCAGCTACGACTTCGTGGCCGAGGCACTGTTCAGCACGCTGGACGTCGACGGTTTCTTCTGCGAGTGGGACGACGAGCGCTCCGGCGGATTCGAGCCGCTGCGATTCGTGCCCAAGGGCAAGCGGGTCGTGCTCGGCCTTGTCACGACCAAGAAAGGCGAGCTGGAGAGCAAGGATGACCTCAAGCGGCGGATTGACGAGGCCGCCAGGTTCGTCGACGGCGACCAGCTGTGCCTCTCGCCGCAATGCGGCTTCTCCTCGACGAAGGAAGGCAACGACCTCACTCAGGAGCAGCAATGGGCCAAGCTAGCGCTGATCGTCGAGACCGCGCAGGAAGTATGGGATTCGTGGTAGGCCGGCGCCGGCCATGACCGCTCCGCAGGACACTGGCTCCGGGCACGAAGGCCCTGTCCTGGTTGTCAGCGCGCACGCGGGCGACTTCGTTTGGCGGGCCGGCGGTGCAATGGCCCTGGCGGCGTCCCGCGGCGCGGCCGTAACGGTCCTGTGCCTGACCTATGGCGAGCGAGGCGAGTCGGCCAGGGCGTGGCGTGACGGCATGGAACTCGCCGAGATCAAGGAGCTGCGGCAGGCCGAGGCGGCCAAGGCCGCGGCCGTGCTCGGCGCCTCGATCGAGTTCCTTGACGCCGGCGACTATCCGCTGGTCGAGTCCGCCGGGCTTGTCGATCAGATCGTCCGCTGCTACCGGCGCATCGAGCCGGCCGTGGTCCTGACGCACCCGCTGGCCGACCCTTATAACCCTGATCACCCCGCCGCCGCCCGGATGGCCATGCAGGCCCGAGTGCTGGCGCAGGCGGCCGGCTACGACGCGCCCGGCGAGCCTCTGGGCGCCCCTCCTGTCTTCCTGTTCGAGCCGCACCAGCCTGAGCAGTGCGGGTTCAAGCCCGAGGTGCTGCTCGACATCACCAGCGTCTTCCCGGTCAAGCGCCGGGCCATGGAAGCCCTGGTTGCCCAGCAGCACATGTGGGACTACTACGCCGACCTGGCGACGCGCCGGGGGGTACAGCTGCGGCGCAATGCCGGACCCAACCTTGGCCTGCCGCACAACACGATGGCCGAGGCCTATATGCGCGTCTATCCGCAGGTGACGGACGTCCTTCGATGAGGAACGTGGTCGTCACCGGCTGCCCGCGTGCTGACCTGGCCGCGGTGGACGAGCTGGCGTCGCTCGGCGTTTCTACCGTGCACGAGGCGGCGGGCAGGACCGGCTACCTCGGCCCCGGCATCCGGCCGCTATACCTGGGCTCGCGCATCGGCGGCACCGCCGTCACCGCCCTCTGCTGGCCTGGCGACAACCTGATGATCCACGCAGCTGTCGAGCAATGCCAGGACGGCGACATCCTGGTCGTCACCACGACCTCGCCGAACACGGACGGCTCGTTCGGCGAGCTGCTCGCCACCTCGCTCCGCCGGCGCGGCGTGCGCGGCCTGGTAACCACCGCCGCGGTGCGCGATGTCGCAGAACTAAACGCGATGGGATTCCCGGTCTTCTGTGCCGCGGTCTCGGCGCAGGGAACTGTCAAGGCCACCCCGGGCGCCGTCAACATCCCGGTCAGCATCAGCGGGCAGCGGATCTGCCCCGGCGATGCGATCGTGGCCGACGATGATGGCGTCACCGTCGTCGCACGCACCGAGGTCGCCGCCGCTCTGGCCGCCGCGCGGGCACGCGAGGCCAAGGAAAACGCGACCCGTGCCGCTCTGGCCAATGGCGAGCTCGGTCTCGACATCTATGGCCTGCGCAAGGTCCTGGCCAATCAGGGTGTCGAGTACATCGACTTCGGGTCGTACCAGGAACAGCAATGACGGCTGGTTCGGGTGCCATCCGGTGCACGCTGATGCGGGCGGGTACGTCGAAGGGTTTGTTCTTCCTCGGAAGTGATCTTCCCGCCGAACCGTCGCAGCGGGACGCGATCCTGCTCGCGGTCATGGGCAGCGGCCATCCGATGCAGGTCGATGGCGTCGGCGGCGCGCATCCGCTCGCATCCAAGGTCGCCGTCGTATCGCCGTCGTCCAGCGACGACGCGGACATCGACTACCTGTTCCTGCAGCTCGGGGTGGAGGAAGCCACCATCACCGACCAGCAGAACTGCGGCAACATCCTGGCAGGCGTGGGCCCGTTCGCCGCCGAGCGCGGCCTGATCCGCACCCGCGATCCGTCGACGACGGCCCGGATCAAGATGGTGAACTCGGGCAGCCTCGTGACGGCGACCTTCGCCACGCCGGGCGGAGTTCCCGACTACGCCGGCGACACCAGCATCGCCGGCGTTCCCGGTAGCGCCGCACCCATCCTGCTGCGGTTCGCCGACACGGCCGGCTCCGCCACGGGGAGCCTGCTGCCGACCGGCCGGGTCAGCGACGTCATCGACGACATACAGGTCACGTGCGTGGACAACGGCATGCCCGTGGTCGTCGCCCGGGCCGGAGATCTCGGCATCACTGGGTATGAGACGCACCAAAACCTGGCGGCCAACGATGATCTGGGCGACCGGATACAGGCGCTGCGTCTCGCCGCGGGAAAGCTGATGGGCCTCGGCGATGTGGCAAGCCTGAGCGTTCCGAAGACGACGCTGGTCAGCCCGGCTCGCGACGGCGGCACGATCTGCACGCGGACGTTCATACCCGTGCGCCCGCACCATGCCATCGGCGTGCTCGGCGCGGTGAGCGTGGCAACGGCGCTGCTCCTGCCTGGCGCGGTGGGCGCAGAGCTCGCCGCCCCGCCGAGCCAAGGCCACCGGTACGACATCGAGCACCCAAGCGGCCACCTGGAGGTCGATGTGGATGTCGACCTCGGCACGCGCCCGCCGCAGGTGCTGAGCGCCGGCGTGATCAGAACCGCGCGCAAGCTCTTCGACGGGACCGTTTACCCAGCCAGATAGGACGCCAGCGATGCCCCTGCTGCACGAGGTGGCCCATCTTGGTCATGCCGAGCTGCTGACACCTGAACCCGAGCGGAGCCTGTGGTTCTTCACCGAAGTCCTCGGGCTGACCGAGAACGGCTCGGCCGGCTCCTCGGTTTACCTGCGGACCTGGGATGACTACGAACATCACAGCCTGAAGCTGACCGCGTCGGCAACCTCGGGACTGGCCAGGACCGGGCTGCGAGCCAGCAGCGAAGAGGCGCTGCAGCGCCGGGTGGCCGCGATCGAGGCGGCCGGCCTCGGGATCGGCTGGCGCGACGGGGACGCCGGCATCGGACCCACGTACCTGTTCCGCGATCTTGACGGCCACGAGATCGAGCTCTACTTCGAGACGGAGCGGTACTCGCCGTCCGGAGAGCTGAAGCCCGCGCTGAAGAACCAGGCGCAGGCCTACCCAGGCCGTGGCGTCAGCGTGCGCCGCCTCGACCACGTGAACTTCCTGGCTGCGCAGAGCGAGCCCAACGGCCGGTTCATCTGTGATGCGCTCGGCGCGAGGGTCACCGAGCAGATCGTCCTGGACGACGGCACGATCTCGGCCCAATGGCTGCACTTCGCGCAGAAGTCCTACGACCTGGTGTACACCAACGACTGGACGGGGACGTCCGGGCGGCTGCATCACCTGGCGTTCGCCACCGATACCAGGGAAGACATCTTGCGCGCCGCCGACATCTGCCTGGACAAGGGCGTCTTCATTGAGACCGGCCCGCACAAGCACGCGATTCAGCAGACGTTCTTCCTGTACGTCTACGAGCCCGGCGGCAACCGGATCGAGCTGTGCAACCCTTGCGCGCGGCTGATCTTCGCGCCCGACTGGCAAACCATCAGCTGGTCAGAAGCCGAGCGCGCCAAGGGCCAGGCCTGGGGCCTGGCCACGATCCCGTCCTTCCACACCCACGGCACTCCCCCGGTCCTGTGAGCGATTCATCAGACGTCGCAGCCCCTGGCGCATCTGCGACTGGCGGACGGCCGGTGATCGCCGTCCTCGGGCTTGGCGAGGCAGGCTCGGCTATCGCCGCCGATCTGGTGGCTGCCGGCGGGCAGGTGCGCGGCTTTGATCCCCTCGTCAGCGCGGGCCCGGGCATCACGCCATGCAACGGCGATGCCGATGCCTGCCGCGGCGCCACCGTCGTGCTGTCGCTGACCTGCGCGCATGAAGCGGAGGCGGCGCTGAAGGCGGCGCTACCAGGCGTCGGATCTGACGCCATCTACGCCGACCTGAACACGGCATCGGCGGGGTTCAAGGCCCGCCTGGCTGAGGTCGCGGCATGTGCCGGGACGGAGTTCGCCGACGTCGCGATGCTTTCGCCGGTTCCCGGTCTCGGGCTGCGCACGCCGATGCTCGCGTCGGGTCCTGCCGCGGCGCGGTTCGCAACCATCCTCACCGCACTTGGTGCGACGGTCGATGTGCTGCCAGGCCCGCCAGGAACGGCGGCGGTCCGCAAGCTTGTGCGCAGCGTCTTCTACAAGGGCCTTGCCGCGGCTGTTACCGAAGCGCTCCGCGCCGCCAGATCGGCCGGCTGCGAGGACTGGCTCAGGTCGGTGATCGCCGCCGAACTCAGTGGCTTCTCCGCCGCGACGATCGACCGCCTGGAGCACGGCAGCATCCGGCATGCCCGCAGGCGCGCCGACGAGATGGCCGCCGCAGCGGAGCTGCTGGGCGAACTCGGCGTCCCGGCCAGGGTCGCCCTCGCAAGTGAGCAATGGCTTCGGGACCTGATGGCCGAGTCGGCCGGCGCGGACTAGCCGTACAGCATCTAACTCCGGCGCCGAAGGCCATCGGCGAGAGCGCCTTCGCCACCCTCGCCGACTGTCACGATCCGCCACCAGTGCTCGGCCGCCCGGATCATGTCATCGCCGACCAGCCTGAGGAAGTTGCCCATCTGCGCCATCCGGGCTCCGGCCGGTGTCGTCTGCCCGAGGATGTCCGCGCCCTGTAGCGCTGCACCTGCCAGCATCGCGTTCGTCCTGGCGCTAACCATCCACGCGCGAAGCCAGGCGTCGTCATCGAAGATGTAACGCTCACGGCGCTCGCTCCGCTCGCGCCTGACGAGGCCCTGCTCTTCCAGGTAGCTGACGGCCTTGGAGATCGATGCCGGACTGACACGGAGGCGCTGGACGAGTTCGGCCGCTGTGAGGCTGCCAGAGTCGGTGACCGCCAGGCAGGTGATCACGCTCGCCGTCATCCGCGAGAGCCCCATTTCAACGAGCACGGCGGTTAGCCAGTCCTGGTACTTCCGTACCGCTTCGGGGTCCCGTCCGCTGTCATTGTCAGATTCTGGCTGGGCGGCAGCGGTCGCGACGGCCCGCGAGGTACGTCGCTGCGCACGCCGCTCGGTCGCACTGTGGGCTTGCTGGGCGCGATATCCGGCATGGCCACCGTTGCGTTGAACTTCGCGGCTGACGGTTGACGTCGGCCGGTCCAGCCTCCTGGCTATCTCGGCGTGCGACAGACCCTCATCCAGGCCTTCCTCGATCTGCTCACGGTCCTGGTAGGTAAGCCGCCCTCCCGGCATGTCCGCTCCCTCCGCGGCCCGGCCGCGGCCTCCTGGCTGCGCCGACCTGACCGCTCGACTCTATGCACTCTCTATAGCCCATTGCAACAAGAGAGTTGGGGAGATCATTGCATTCACGTTCAAGGTCATTGCAAGTATCTCGGTGATAATGCAGGCCATATCCGCGATATATCTCCAACGATTGTTAACATCGTGAACGCAACGTAGCTTTTCGCAAGTGTTGAATACAAAGCGCCGACCTCATTGCCCAGGTTTGCCCGCACGGGAACCGGCCCGAAGCGACCGTGCCCTTGATATACCGGGGTCATGACTGCTGACAGCCTCGCCGGGCAGATGCGATCGGCCGCGACCGTGCTCCTGCGGGCGGTAGACGATGACCAGCGCCGGCTGGCCGCGCTGCCCTTTGCCGATGATTCCGCGCGACGGTGGCTCGAGTACCGCCCGCGCAAGCGGCCCGGTGCCTGCCTCGCCCAACTCAGCCCCGCCGGCCGCAAGGGCGCGCATCGGCTGCTGTCAACGGCGCTGAGCGATCGTGCGTATGCGCAGGCCATGGCGATCATTGCCCTTGAAGAGGTGCTCGACCGCAAGGAGGGCTGGCGGCGCGGCCGACACAGCGGCGACTACTGGGTCGCCGTCTTCGGCAACCCAGGCAAGGAGGAGCCATGGGCCTGGCGGTTTGAAGGGCACCACCTGTCGGTGAGCATGACCCTGCGGGGCGACGACGTCTCGCCTGCTCCGGTGTTCTTCGGGGCCAACCCGGCCAGGGTTGGCTACGCCGGCCAGGTCGTGTCCGGGCCGCTGGCGCCCGAGGAGGACATGGCGCACGCTCTCCTGGAGGAGCTCGGACCGCGCGGCCGCGACATCGCCGTGGTAGCCGGCCGTGCTCCAGCCGACATCAGGAGCAGCACTAAGGCCCGGGTCACCGGGGAGTTGGAGCCGCGCGGCATCGCGGCCAGCCAGCTCGGGCCCACCGCGCGAGCGCTGCTTGAGCAGCTCGTCGCCCTCTACCTGGATCGGCTCGATGGCGAGCTCGCAGCCAGCCAGGCAGCCCGGCTTGAGCCCGGTGACCTGCATTTTGCCTGGGAGGGAGCCACGCGTCGCGGCACCAGGCACTATTACCGGGTGCAAGGCGATGACCTGCTGATCGAGTACGACAACACCCAGGACGACGGAAATCACGCGCACACGGTGCTGCGCCGCCCCCTAGGCGACTTCGGCGACGACATACTCGCCGCCCACTACGCCGAGGCGCACACGCCCGCCTAACCGCGGCCCCACCTGCCGCCTTGCGGGCCTGACTCCCGCCCCCTGCAGGGTCCACTTAATGATCTTGAAGACTTTTACGCCTATTTGCCGTAAAACTCTACGACATCACGACGTCACGACGCCGGCCCATCGGCGGGTCGGGCAAGGTCGCCGAAGGTCAGGCGGCACGGACCGTCAGCACCGTCCAGACGCCGAGACTGATGCGGTCGCCGTCGCGCAGCGGAACAGGAACGCCCGAGGCGACCTGTCTGCCGTTCACCTGCGTTCCGTTGGAGGAACCATGATCCAGGAGCAGCCACGTGCCGTCTTGCTGAGCGATCAGCACGGCGTGCAGGTGCGAGATGCTCGGGTCGGCGTGCGGCCCGCTCAGGTCGATCTCGGGGGTGATGCCGCGGGACGCGCTGCGCCGCCCGATCCGCATCTCGGTTCCCGACAGCCGGACGCTGCGCTGCTGATAGCTCCCCGGGAAGCTGATCCCTGTCTCATCGAGCCCGCCCTCGGCGATGAGTTCGTCGAAGTAGCCGCGGTCCGCGCTGATCACGGCCGACCAGCCGGGCTTGGCTGGCCTTGGACCTTGCTTCACCACAGCGGGACCAGCCTTCGCGCGCGGGTCATGCCTGGCACCCGCCGGAGCCGGAACGTGCCGGTGCCGCCCTGGCGGCGGCTTCTGATCCGGGTGGCGGGAGCGTTCCGCGGGTTCTCAGAGCTGTCGGCATCGAATCGGATACGGCAGCAGGTGCCGCGGGCTCGGTGGGCATCGGCGCTGTTGACTGGCCGACGCTGCCCTGACCCGCCGCGCGCGCCGCGCCGCCTGCGTGGATGGTGAGCCAGTCGGAGTCGGGGACTAGGCCGAGGGCCAGCGCGAATTCCCGCACCACCCAAGAGCATGCGTCGGGCGCGAGCATTGTGGCGCCGACGAATGACGAAGCGACCATTGCCGATGCCATCGCGACGTCCATTCCCGCCGATGTGTGCTCGGACAATTCTCTCGCGACCTGGTCCTGCGCGGCCGTGACCAGCAGTCTTGCGATTCGCGTGGCATCAGGCAGGAGGTCAGCGAGCAAGTTCCCAAGCTCCCGCGGCCTAGACAGCAACTCCGGGCCATGCTCGGCAACAATCGCACGCAGCACGCGACTCGCCCGGTCAGCGTGCTCGAAAGGCGTAGCGGCCATTCATTCCCTCCAGGAGCGGCCGGCACCTACTGTGCTTGAAGTAACAGACCACCGCAACCTGCCTAGCCCTCAGGTGAACAGAGAATGTCGCGGTGATGAGAAGTAGGAGTACGTCCGGTTTCCTGCGCCGCTACGAGCTGCCTGGTGTTCCTGAGGCCTGCGGTGACTCCCCGACCAGTGCCGCCGTCAGCCTCGCTTAGCGGCCACTGCGCAGTAGAGCCACCGCGAGCCTTCTGAGTCAGCCACCGTCGGGTCCTCGCAGCCCCATAGCCCGACCCAGGTCACGTCCGGCGGGGCGCCCTCGTACGGAGATACGATCTCCAGCGTTCCGAAGAGCTCCCGTACCTGATCGCGGCTGCGCAGGTAATTCCCGCCAGCCGACCGGCGGCCGGCCTCGTTCATGGCCTCGACGGCCTGCGGCGGTTTCTGATCGCCAGTCGTGTGTGACAGGGCGAGATAGCTGCCCGCCTGCAGCGGCGAAACGTACCTGGCGACAATGCCGTCCGGGTCCTCGGCATGTGACACAAAGTGCAGCACCGCGGTCATTATCACCGCGGCAGGCTCGCGGAAGTCGATGAGCGCGCGCACGGCCTCGCTGTCCAGAACCGCATCAGGCTGCTTCAGGTCGGCGACGATCACGGCGACGCCCTCGTCGCCGGCCAGCAGCCGCTCGCTGTGCAGCCGCACCATCGGATCGATGTCCACGTACACGACACGGGCATCGGGATGGACCTTGCGGACGACTTCGTGCGTGTTTCCGACCGTCGGCAATCCTGAGCCCAGGTCGATGAACTGGCGCACGCCTTGTTCTGCGATCCATTTGGCCGCCCGCTGATGAAAGCCGCGGTTGGCGAAAGCCGCGTCCACGAGCTCAGGCGCCCGAGACCGCATCAGGTCGGCGGCAGCCCTGTCTGCCTCGAAATTGTTCACTCCACCGAGCAGGTTGTCGTAAATGCGAGCCACGGACGGCTTCCCCGGGTCGATGCCGGGTGGAACCTGCTGAGTCTCGGCCATTCAATTGCCTCCGCCAGATTGGATTTCATGGACATTCTGGCACAGATTGATCAGGCAGCCGGACGGCGGCGCACGGCCGGCGATGGCGGTGCGCCGAGGCTTGCGGTCAGCCGACCGTCAGCGGAACGGCTGCCTCCGCCGTGTGCACCATAAACGTCAGCGCCTGGATGAAGTACAGGTGCACGCTCTCCGCGTCGTGGGACTGGTAACCGATCGATAGGTCCTGCGCGAGGTGCATCTCGAAATCGCCGCCGCGGGTCGTGAGCACGAATGCGCCGTCGATGGCCGGCGCCCAGATGATCTGCCCATCGATGAGCCGGCTGAGGTGTTCCTTAACCGGGTAGCCGTGATCTGAGGTCTCGCTCACCGCCGTGTACGCGTCCGCGCTGAGCAGCAGCGCGTACGGACCGCCCACGCCGGCCAGCCGCAGGCCCGTGAGCGCCTCGCTGATCACATCCGGGTACTGCCTGGGGTCGGCCGGAAGGGTCAGCGCCGGGTTGGACGCGCTCTCGCGGATCCCGGCGATGCCGCCAGCCTCGTATCCCTCGAACACCGCCCGGTCCTCGGCGAATGCCATCGTGCGCGCCGCGTCTTTGACCGGCTGCCAGTCCGGATCCTGAGCGCCTCGCTCGACGTCGTCCACGTCGCGGCGCTTGACCGCGAACGGGACGCGCAGCTCGATCACAGGCTGCGCAGTCCGCGACCACGCGAGAACGCCAGGCGCCGGCGAGGTGATATCGCCGAGGTGGCCGGTGCCGACGGCGGCCAGCGCCCCTTCGCCCGGGCCCCGGACCTCGGTTACCCTCCGGCCCGCCAGGTGCAGCGTGAAGGTCCGCCTGGCCTCCTCCTCGATGCTGGCCCATGCGGCCGCCGAGACCGGCGCGAGCTCGCGATGCAGGTTGTTCATAGCTGAGCGCTCCTTTGCAGGCTCCCGATGCCGAGTGAGCCGTCCGGCTTGCTGACGGCCGGCTGGCTGACGGCCGGCTGGCTGACGGCCAGCTGGCTGATGGCCGCGCCAGGCGGGTCAGGCAGATCGTCGAAGAAATCAGCTGACGGCACGAAGAACAGCGCGCCGGTCAGCGCGGTCGAGAAGTCCAGGATCCGGTCGTAGTTGCCAGGCGGGTCGCCGATGAACATGTTGACGAGCATCTGCTCGGTCACCGATGGGGTGGCCGCATACGCGATGTAGTAAGTGCCGAACTCGCCACGGCCTGGCGCGCCGAACGGCATGTTGGCCCGCACAATCTGCCGCTGGGTTCCGTCCGGATCGATGATCGTATTCAGCGCCACGTGCGAGTTCGACGGCTTGATCTCGTCGGGCATCTCGATGTCGGACAACTTGCTGCGGCCGATGACCTTCTCCTGCTCCTCGACCATCAGCGCGTTCCAGGCCGGTATGTCGTGCGCGTATTTCTGCACGACGACGTAGCTGCCGCCGGCGAAATGCGGGTCCTCGTCGCTCACGATGGCAGCGTCCGCGGCGGCAGCACCAGACGGGTTCTCGGTCCCGTCGACAAAACCGATCAGGTCCCGCTCGTCGAAGTAGCGGAAGCCGTGGACCTCGTCGCAGACCGTGACCGAGCCGTCCAGCCTGGACATGAGCTGTGCGGCGTATTCAAAGCACAAGTCCATCCGGTTCGCCCTGATATGGAAGAGCAGGTCGCCGGGAGTGGCCACCGCGCTATGCCTGCTGCCAGACAGTGCGCGGAACGGATGCAGTTCGGCAGGTCTTGGGCCAGAGAACAGCCGGTCCCAGGCCAGCGAACCGATCCCGGTCACGCAGGCCAGCTTGCCCTCGGGGATCCGGAATCCGACCGACCGCTGCAACGCAGGCAGGTCGCCGAGCAGGTCGCGAACATCGTCCTCGCCGCCATGATTCACGGTCGCGACCAGGAACACCGCCGCCGCTGTGAGCGGCGAAAGGACGGGCTGCGGCGTCAGGTCAGGCGCCGGCCCGGCAGCGGCCAGGCCTGAAGCATCCGGCGGTCCTGCCACCGTCATCGCCTGGCGTCCTCCCCTCCGCCGGATGTGCCGCCCACGACGCTGCAGCCAAGTGTTCCACAGCGACCGGTACCGCCACCCGGCACCACCGCGCTCACCGGTTAAAAGACTTGCGGCGCCGGACGGGATCGCCAAGATGGATCGCGTGACGACCGAAACCGGGCCATCGGCGTCAGACCTGCTCGCCGCGGTCGACTCGGGCCAGATGTCGGTGACCGAGGTCGTGAGCGAACGGCTCTCGGCGCTGCACGGGGTGCACGAGCGAACAGGCGCGATCGCCGCGTTCGGTGATGAGCGGGCGCTGGCCGACGCGGGCCGCCTGGACGATGCCTACGCGGCCGGCGGCGCGACTGGCCCCTTGCACGGCCTGCCCGTAACGATCAAGGACTGGATTGACGTCGAAGGCTTTCCCTGCGCTGGCGACACCGGTCAGGTCGATCGCTGGCCAGCGCAGGACGCGACCGTGGCAGCGAGGCTGCGCCGGGCCGGGGCGGTGGTCCTCGCCAAGACGCACGCCTGGGGTCCCTCGTCAGCGCGGGCGCGAGTCCGTCATCCCGACGATCCTCGGCGGACCCCTGGCGGCTCAAGCACCGGAGAAGGCGTGGTCGTGGCGGCCGGGGCATCCGTGCTCGGCCTCGGCAGCGATTCCGGCGGCAGCATCAGGCTGCCCGCCGCCTGGTGCGGTGTCCTCGGCCTGAAGCCGACCGCGGGGCGGGTCCCGGGAACGGGGCACTTTCCGAGGATCGGCGCGCTCAATGACGGCAGGACCCAGATCGGCCCGCTGGCTCGCCACATCGCTGATCTCGAGCGAGTGCTGGCCGTCATCGCGGGCCCTGACTGGCGCGACGCCGGTGTTCCGCCCGTCCCCCTGCAGCACTCGGGCACTGCCGTCCTCGACGGCGCGAGGTTCGCGGTCCTGGCCGGCGAAGAGCCGTGGTGGCCGGGCGGCGGCCAGGCCGCTGCCCTCGATCACGCCGCCGCAGCCCTCAGCGCTGCGGGCATGACCAGGACGGATTGGCAGATGCCGTGGCTGACCGAGGCGCTCGGTATAACAAGGCGGTACTGGGCTCGCACCTCACTGTCCGGCGAGGAGGCTGATCGCCAGCTTTGGGACTGGGACCGGTACCGGCGCCGGTACCTGCAGGCGGCGCAGACCATCGACTTCTTGCTGACGCCCGCGTGCCTGGAACCAGCGCCCGAGCATCGCAAGATCCGCAGCGAGGACTTTATCTTCACGCTGCCGGCCAGCCTGACTGGATCGCCCGCGATCACCATTCCCGCGGGCACTGACGCCGCCGGCCTGCCGCTGGCAGTTCAGCTGATCGGCCGCCCGTGGGAGGACCACAGGGTCCTCGCCGCCGCAAACCTGCTCGCACCCTGAAGCCGCGAGGCCTGTTGCGCCGCAGGCGCGATCGCTTCCTGCAGCCTGCGAGTCGCGTCCAGGTGGTCACCTGTCCAGACGATACGGACCGCAGTCGCGGCCGTCTCGCTGTCGCCGCTGTCGAGATCGCTGCGAACCGCCTCGATGAGCCGGCCATCGGCCGCCTGGTCGTAGCCGAGCGGATCTTCCGGTCGCTGCCCGTCCGTCAGGCTCGCCGCGAGATCGTCGTACCAGTTCCTGACCCTGTTCAGGGACTGGAGTATCTCGCCGCGCGCTACCGACCTATCGGCAGCTTCGCCGGGATCATCGCGCCAGAGGTCGACCACCGCCCCAGCGGCGAGCCGCACGCCGGACGCGCCGGTAACGAGCCTGGTCACATCGGCGAGCGGCATCGGCTTCGGCCCGTGCTCGGCCAGGTAGGCACGGAACGCGTCGTCCAGCCGCCGGTCCGCCGCTGCGGCTCTGCTGGCCTGCTCGGTTGGGGCCGCCGGACGCGGGCCCTTGCTTGTGCATCGCAATACTCCGAACTCGACCGCCCCGGCCAGGTAGGCGGCACTGCCGGCATAGGCGTCGGCCAGCGCCTGCCTGAGCACCGCGCTCGCGCCGCGCGGCCAGAAGAGCAGGCCGACGACGATGCTGACGCTGCAGCCGAGCGCGATGTCCTCGAGCCGCAGCAGGCCCACCTGCCAGCCCGCGGGCTTGATCAGGTTGAACAAGATCACCAGCGTGAGCGTGAACGCCGCCTGGCCAGCCGCGAAGGAGATGGCGGCTGGTGCGACGCCGGCCAGCAGGATGGCGAGCGGAAGCAAGATCCACAGCGCTAGCTCGTTGGTACCGAGCCCCTCGACGATGCCCGCGCCGACGAGTAGCCCGACCACAGTGCCGGCCAGGGCGCGCAGCGAGTCTTGCCCGGTGCTGAGCGCGTTGGACCGCAGCACTGACAGCGTGCCGAGCACTACCCAGAACGAGTGCTGCACTCCGGTGAGCCTCGCCACGAGCACAGCCAGGCCGAGCCCGGCCGCGCCGCGGATGCTGTTGCGCAGCCATACCGAATGTGGCTGGACGTGGGCGGCTGCCCTTTCCTCGGCCGCGGCCAGCGATCCGGGCAGGCCCTCAGGCTGACGGCCGAGCATCCGCTGCAGCCAGCTGCGGCGCTCGGCGGCAGCGGTCAGGGCGATGGTCCGACCGACCAGGGTGACCGCGTAACCGACCTCCTGGGCACGGAACGCTGGGTCGAGCGCGCTGACGAACTTGCTGACGTGATTGAGTGTGTCCGCCACTGGCTGGCCCGCGGAGCGGATCTCCGGCTCGCCCGTCCCGGTCGCGGATCCGACAGGCAGCTCGGCAGCCGCATGGTCCTCGAGCTTGGCCACGGTGTCGTTCAACCCGGACATCGCCGCTTGCAGCGCGTCGCCGTTCCCGCCAGTGAGCGCCAGCAGCTCAGCGCCCCGCTCGAGCACGGACGCGGCGGCCACCTTGACCGCCCATACGGGCCGGCTTCCGGCTCCCGGCTTAGCTGACGGCGTCAGATTGCTCGACTTCTTCAAGATCAGGTTCAGCCAGCCCAGCTCGGCCACCAGCTTAGTGAGGGTTCGTGCGGAGGTCCGTAGCCCTCCTGGCCGGTAGGGCGTGGCCAGGAACTTGCGCTGCAGCGCGTCGATGGCATCGGTGGCATGGTCGACCGCGCGGTCACGATCGGCGGCCAGCTCCTTGTCCCCGCCGCTGAGCACGAAAGATAGCTCGGCCCTGATCCGCGCGGCCAGCGCGTCGCACGCGGCGATCGCGGCCGGGCGCAGCCGGTCGCTCGGCGGCACGGGCCAGAGCACCGCGACCGCGATGAGCGCGCAGGCGCCTGCCAGTCCCCAGCCCGCCAGTCGTTCCGGCACAGCCGACAATGGGGCAGGCACCGAGACCGGCAGTATGAACGCCAGCAGCAAGGCGGTGGAGGCCGCCGCCAGCGTGGAGCTGACCACGCCGGCGAACAACACCCCGAACCCGACCACCGCCATCGAGAGCGCACCCAGCCAGGGGGTAACGGACGCAGCCGTGCCGATGCAGATGAGCACGGCTCCCACGAGGGCCAGCGCGAGCTGAGCCTGCAGCCGCTGCACGAGCGAACCGCTGAAGTCAACCAGCAGCAGCATCGCGAACGAGCCGAACGCGGCGAACGTGGCGACGTCGGCGTTGGCGATGACCAAGTCGCCGACCGCGAACGTGCCAGGCATGACGATCGCGGCCCGGGCAGCACGCCGCAGCGCGGCGTAATCAGGATCGCGCCGACCCAGCCACTCCCACAGACGCATAGCCCTCCGCGAGTCGCTCGTGTGCACAATTGTCTCAGCCGGTGCGCGGGCAACGGAAGACGACGGATACCCGGCCCGAAACCGGGTAGCCTGGGCGCGATGTCCCTGTCGCTCAATGCCGAGGTCCTCGCTTCCCGCTACCAGCTGGAAAGCCTGATCGCCTCGGGTGGGATGGGTTCGGTATGGCGTGCCTTGGATCTGGTTCTGGACCGCCCGGTGGCCGTGAAGCTGCTGCGTGCGGAACTGGCCCAGCACCCTGACACGATCGCCAGGTTCCGTGCCGAGGCTCGCCATGCCGCGGGGCTCTCACATCCCGCGATCGCCCAGGTCTATGACTTCGGCGAGGCCAGCGGCGACAAGCCGGCGTTCATTGTGATGGAGCTGATCGACGGGCCGCCTCTTACCGATCTCGTAGCTCGGGGCGCGCTGCCGGCCCCCGAGGTGCTCGACATCATCGCCGAGGTCGCTGGCGGCCTCGCCGTGGCGCACGCGGCTGGTGTCGTGCACCGCGACATCAAGCCGGGCAACCTGCTGATTGACCGCGCGGGCCTCGTGAAGATCACCGACTTCGGCGTCGCGTACGCCGCCGGATCGGCGCCGTTGACCAGGGCGGGGACGCTCATCGGCACGCCCGCCTATCTGGCACCTGAACGCATTTCCGGCCAGTCCGCGGGACCCGCGAGCGATCTGTACTCCCTCGGCATGGTCGCGTACGAATGCCTGTCCGGCCAGGTTCCGTTCACCGGCACAGCCATGGAGATCGCGCTCGCGCACAGGCTGCAGTCGCTGCCTCCGCTGCCATCTTCGGTCCCGCCCGAAGTGACCAGGCTGATTTCCGACCTGACCGCCAGGGACCCCGCGTACCGTCCGCCTAACGCCGCCGAGGTCGCCTCGCGTGCGGCCGCATTGGCCAACGCCATGCGCACTGGCGGTACGACCCCGGCGGCTGAAGGTCCTGGTGGCCAAGCCGATTCCCTCGCCGCCGGTTCAGCCGCGCCGGACGCCACCACCGAGTTTCCCGCGGCTGCCGACTGGCAGCTGGCCGGGCTCGGCGACCACGACCCGCACGGTTATGGCCCGGACGGCTACGGCACGGGGGCGTGGTCCGACGGCCACGGCTCGCGCACCACCTTCCCCAGCCGAGGTGGCCGACCACGGCCCGGGCGGCATCGGGCCGCCGCGATGGTCGCGCTGGTGGTCGCCGCCGGCCTGGCAGGCTGGGGCATCGCCAGCCTGGCTGGCTCGGGGTCGCAGGAGCCCCAGCCGCCGGCCTCACAATCGAGCGCGCCGACGGCCCATACGGTCGCGGTCGACGCGACCGCCCTCATCGGCCAGCCCGTCCGCGGTGTCGTGCGCGAGCTGAGAGCAAGCGGTCTGCACGTAACGGTCAAGTGGCAGCCATCGGAACACGACCCGCCGGGAACGGTTCTGGCGCTAAGCCCTGATGGTCAGGTCCCGGTCGGCACGACGATCGTCATCACGGCCGCGAACAATCCTGACCATGGCAATCGCGGCCACGACCACGGCGGTGGCGGGAATGGTCACGACGGCAATGGCCAGGGCCACGACTGACCCGGCTTAGTGCAGGTGCGCCTGCCAGTCGCGCGGCACCCGTCCCGCCGGGCCCGGAACCGGCTGATCGAGCGGGTGATGCTGCGGCGCGGCGAGCGCCGGGCCGCCCTCGTAGATCTCGTTCGTCTCATAGCTGAAGAACCAGTCCTCGCCCGGCTCGAAACTGCGGATGACCGGGTGACCGGTTCGCTTCGCGTGCGCGGTCGCGTGCTGCGACGGCGAGGTGTCGCAACAGCCGATGTGCCCGCATTCCGCGCACCGTCGCAGGTGAAGCCACCAGCCGCCGCTGGCGTCGCATTCGACGCACCCATTACCGCTTGGCGGAACCGACGGTTCGATGCCGGGTAGTGCCGTCATGTTGACTGCTCCTTCGCAGCGTCGGCGGCAATGTCCTGCACAGCATCGTTCGCCGCATCGGCTGCCGTGAGAGGCAGCCAGACCCGGAACCTGGTGTCTCCGGGCACGGACTCGACCTTCAGGTCCCCGTGGTGCCTGGTGACGATGATCCGCCAGGAAATGTCCAGCCCAAGGCCAGTCCCCTGGCCGACCGGCTTGGTGGTGAAGAACGGCTCGAAGATCCGGTCCTTGATGTCATCGGGTATGCCAGGACCAGTGTCGGCGAACTCGACGAGGAGCTTGTCCCGGTCGGACGCGGTGCGGATGGTCAGCGTGCCCTTGCCTTCCATGGCCGCCACCGCATTGTCGATTATGTTCGTCCATACCTGGTTGAGCTCGGCAGGGTAGGCAGGAATTCTCGGCAGGGTCCTGTCATATTCCTTGACGACCCGGATGCCAGGACCGACCTTGTTGTCGAGCATGACGAGCGTGCTGTCGAGCAGCTCGTGGACGTCGATTACCTGGTACGGCGCCCGGTCAAGCTGTGAGTATTGGCGCGCCGCGCCAACGAGCGCGGAGATCCTGGTCACCGAGTCGGTAATCTCCGACATCAGCACCTCGGTCTCGACCGTGTACCCGAGCCACCTGATCGCGCTTTCCAGCCCGCTGCCGCCTTGCCCGCCGTCATCGGCGCCGCCGGACCCCGGATGGGCCGGGTGATCGGCGATCGCGAGGGCGACCTGATCGAGCCACTGGCTGTCCAGGCCCGCCTGGACGAATAGCGGGGCAAGATCCCAGCTAGCCCGGATGTCATGCGCATCGAGCCAGTCGGTGACCTCATCTTCGGCATCCGCGGTCTCGATCGGGCTGAGCTGCGCGGCCTTGGACGCCCGCTCGGCCGCGTCCTCCTGGAGCCTGACCATTGTCGAGACGAACGCGCTGTCAAATCCGGCAGAGGTGATCGCCGCGAGCTTGCCACGCATGCCGGCCACCCGTTCCCGCAGCGACCCTGCCGCACGGACGGCCGCCGCTGCCGGGTTGTTCAGCTCGTGCGCTAGGCCAGCCGACAGCGACCCCAGCGCGAGCAGCCGTTCCCGCTGGCCGATGGCCTCCTGGGTGTTCTTGGTGCCGAACAGCAACCCCTCGAGCAGGTGCACGGCCATGGGGAACCAGTCGGTCATCATGTGCGCGAACTGCGCCGCCGCCAGCACGTAGAAGCGCGAGGGCTCAGTCGCCCGCAGCGAGTTGTTGTAGACCTGCGGCACCCGCTCGCCGAGGTAGGCGAAGAACGCGCCGCCGTACGCGCCAGGGCCCGATGTCCTGCTCACCTCGACATCGTCGCCGCCAATCCGGCGAGAAAGCACGATCGTGCCGTTCAGCAGCACGTACAGGTTGTCGGCTGGCTCGCCCTCCATGTAGACCATGCCGGCCGCGGTCTCGATGACTTTGCCATGCTCGCACAGCCACGCCAGCTGGTCGTCGGTCAGCTTTTCGAACAGGAACAGCCCGCGCAGCTCCGCCGCACTGCACCGGGCGGGTTGGGTGGGCGCAGCAGGCGTGGTCACAGCACCTCCAGGTATCGGTGCACCAGCATGACGGCCATGGCCCCCTCTCCGACGGCCGAGGCAACCCGCTTGGCCGACTCGGCTCTGACGTCACCGGCGACGAAGACGCCGGGGACGCTGGTCTCCAGGTGATAGGGCACCCGGTCCAGCGGCCAGTCTTTGGGCCGGTCGCCGCCGCTGACCAGGTCAGGACCGGCGAGCACGAACCCGCGCTCGTCCCGCTGCACGACGCCATCCAGCCAGTCGGTGCCGGGCGCGGCACCGATAAAGACGAACACCCACTGGGCGTCGACTGTTTCCTTGGCGCCCGTCTTGCTGTCCCGCAAGGTCAGCCGCTCGAGGTGATCGGTCCCATGCGCCTCGGCGATCTCCGTGCACGTCCGGACCATGATGTTGGGGATGCCGCCAACCTGCTGGACGAGATAGTGCGACATGGACCTCTCCAGCGAGTCGCCGCGCACCAGCATCGTCACGGACTTGGCCGTCTTGGCCAGGTACACTGCCGCCTGCCCAGCGGAGTTGGCGCCTCCGACGATGTAGATGTCCTGATCGGAACAGCTGTAGGCCTCGGTCAGCGCCGAGCCATAGAACACTCCGCGGCCGGTCAGCTCGGCCGCGCCGGGGACCCTCAGCTGCCGGTACGTCACCCCGGTCGCCAGGATCACCGTGTGGGCTCCTACCGAGCTGCCGTCCCCGAAGACGACCCGGCGTCCTGACCCGTGCGCCTCAAGCCCGACGACCTCGCGCGTGGTCAGCAGCTCCGCGCCGAACTTGGCGGCCTGCCGGCGGGCCCGGTCTGTTAGCTGCGCGCCGGAAACTCCGTCGGGGAAGCCGAGGTAATTCTCGATTCTGGAACTCTGGCCGGCCTGCCCGCCGGTTGCGGTCCGTTCGACCAGCACCGTGCGCAGCCCTTCGGACGCGCCGTACACGGCCGAACCGAGCCCGGCCGGCCCGCCGCCCACGACGATCAGATCGTAAAAGGCCTCAGAAGGCGTGGTGGCGAGCCCGACCCGGCCGGCCAGCTCCTGGTCGGACGGCTCAACGAGCGCCTCGCCGTCGGGCGTGATCACCAGCGGCAGAGTAAGACCGTCCGTGCCGGCGGCATCCAGCAGTCGCCGGCCCTCCGGCTCGTCCGACCCGTACCAACGGTAAGGAACCTGGTTCCTGGCCAGGAACTCGCGCACTTGGGAAGAACGCGCCGACCACCGGTGCCCGACCACCTTGGTCTCGGCCACCGGCCGGTGATCGGCAGACCGCCACGACTCGATCAGCGAGTCCACCACCGGGTAGAGCTTCTCCTCCGGCGGGTCCCACGGTTTCATCAGGTAGTAGTCCAGGTCGACGACGTTGATCGCGTCAATCGCGGCACCGGTGTCGGCATAGGCGGTCAGCAGCGCCCGTCGTGCCCCGGGGTATACGTCCATAGCCCGTTCGAGGAACTCGATGCCGTTCATCTCCGGCATCCGGTAGTCGGCCAGGATCACCGCTACCAGTTCGCCGCGCAGCTTCATCTGGCGCAGCGCGTCCAGCCCCGCGGCGCCCGAGTCGGCGCGCACAATCCGGTGCCGCTCGCCGTACTTACGCCGCAGGTCCCTCGCGACGGCGCGGGAAACCCCGGGATCGTCATCGACCGTGAGGATCGCCGGCCGGGGCGAGCCCTGATCGGCGGCCCGGCCCTGCTCGGCCGCGGGAGCCTGCTGAGTCACTTTTCCGTTCCTTTCGCTCACGTGCCGGCCAGCTCTGCCAGCCCCCGCAGATCAACGCAATTCATGCCATGCGCGCTGACGATGACCATCAGCACGGCCAGGCAGTTGCGGCACCGCGCGACGGTGCCCGGCGCATGGAGGAACACAGCGAACTCGGCGACCTGGGAGGTCGCACCGCAGTTGGCACAGGTGCCGGTCGCCGCCGTCATCTCGGTGCCGAACACCTCATGGAGCAGTCCGCCGATCGCATTTCCGTCGAGCACGTCCATTACGGTCCCCCTGCCCCGCCGAAGCGCTCTGTCTTGACGCGCCTGGGCGCGTAGCCCAGCTTGGTCAGGCCTTCGGCGATCGACTCTACGAAGGCGGTCGGCCCGCACACATACGCGACGGGCTCGTCGGTCACAGGACCACCCGATCTAGGCCATGCAACGTCAGCGAGCAGAGCGCTGTCGACCCGTCCGCGATGGCCCGTCCAGCCGGGCGGCTGGTTCCTGGTCAGCGCGTAGGTGACCGAAACGCCGTCCGAAGCGTACCTGTCGATCTCATCTCGGTAGATCACATCGGGCAGCGAGCGCACCGAGTAGAGCAGCCTGGCGGGTACCGTCGCGCCGGCGCGCTCCCGATGCCGCAAGATCGACCTGAGCGGAACGATGCCCGATCCGCCGGCCGCCAGCAGCAGCGGGCTGGCCGCACCGCCCGCATCCCAGACGAAGTACCCGCCGATGGGCCCGCGCACCTCGAGCTCGTCGCCGGCCCGGACTTCCTCGGTGAGGTACGGCGAGACCTCGCCGTTGTCCAGGCGCTGCACGGTGATAGCGGGCGGCTCGCCGGGTGCCGACGCGATCGAGTAGGACCGCTCCGCCCGGTAGCCATCCTCGGCGGTCAGCCGAACGTCGAGATGCTGTCCAGCACGGTGACCAGCCCACCCGGCCGCCTCCAGCTCGATCGTCCGGACGGTGCCGGTCTCGGTGCGGACCGCGGTGACCGTCGCGAGCTGCCACGTGAGCGTGGTACGGATCGCCGTCGCTGGGCTGTTCAATCTCCCGAATACCTCTGTTCCCGCCATGGATCTCCGTACATGTGGTAACCGTAGGTCTCCCAGAACCCGGGTTCGTCCTGGTCCAGAAGCTCAAGCCCCCGTACCCACTTGGCGCTCTTCCAGAAGTACAGGTGGGGCACGAGCAACCGCACCGGTCCGCCATGCTCGGGCTCGAGCGGAGCACCGTCGAAGCCGAACGCCAGCCACGCCTGACCGTCGGTGACGTCGGCCATCGGCAGGTTCGTGGTGTAGCCGCCGTCGCTGAAGGCCAGCACAAACGCCGCCTCGGCGCCCGCCTGCTCAAACAGCGTGTCCAGCGAGACCGCATCCCACCTGGTGTCGAGCTTGGACCACCTGGTGACGCAGTGGATGTCGGTGGTCACGGTCTCAGCAGGCAGGGCGCGCATCTCTTGCCATGTCCACGACCTGAGGACCGAGCCAGCCTGCCGGATCGAGAACGTCCACTTCTCCGTACCCACATGTGGCGTCGGCCCGGCGGACAAGACCGGGAAGTCAGTGGTCACGTACTGGCCTGGTGGCACTCGCTCGGGCGCGACACCCTCCCGGCGGCGACCGTGAAAGCCACGCGAAACCGGACTCATCACTTCATCGCCTCCTTTGCCTCTGACTCATTCGCACCGGTCAGAAAACAACCCCTCACGAGCACCCTAACCGCACCAGCGCCCGGCACCATCGGGGTGCGGCCCGCCAGCCTCGTCATCCCGGCTGCGCACTCGTACCGTGCCGCGAGAGGCCGGTTAGGGCCAGTTAGGCCGCAATGGGCGACACTGGTCGCATGACAGCTCCCGCAACAAGCACCGAGTCCGGGCTGAGGATGCGCACCGCGTCCGGGCGCTGGGTGCTGTTCGCCACGGTGCTGGGCTCAACGATGGCCGCGATCGACGCCACGGTTGTCGGCATCGCGCTGCCCGCAATCGGCAAGGATTTCAACGCCAGCCTGGCCGACCTGCAGTGGGTCGTGACTGCGTACACCCTCACCCTGGCCGGGCTGCTCCTCGTCGCAGGCGCACTCGGCGACCGCTACGGGCGCAAGCTGGTCTTCCAGATCGGCGTGGTCTGGTTCGCTCTCGCGTCGGTCTTGTGCCTGGCAGCGCCAAATTCGCCTTTCCTGATCGGTGCCCGCGCCCTCCAGGGCGTCGGAGCGGCACTGCTCACGCCGGGGAGCCTGGCCATCATCGAGGCGTCGTTTAGCCCTGACGACCGCGGCAAGGCGATCGGCGCCTGGTCGGGTTTCGCCGGCGTCGGAACGGCCATCGGCCCGTTCATAGGCGGCTGGCTGATCCAGGCGGTGTCCTGGCGGCTGATATTCGCGATCAACCTGCCGATCGCGGCATTGGTCGTCGCGGTGACCTGGCGGCACGTGCCAGAGTCGCGCGACATGGCGGAGACGGGCCGGGTGGACATCAGCGGCGGCGTGCTGGTCACGCTCGGGCTGATCGGGCTGACATACGGCCTGATCGACGGCCCGGCCGGAGGGTGGAACCGTCCGGCCCCACTGGCTTCGGTTATCGCGGGCGTGATCTTGCTCGCCGCGTTCGTCCTGCGTGAGCGCCGCGCACGCAACCCCGTGCTGCCGCTCTCGCTGTTCTCCTCCACGCAGTTCACGTCCGCGAACATCGTCACGTTCATCGTCTACGGGGCACTTGGCGGCGCGCTGTTCCTGCTGCCCATCCAGCTCATACAGGTTGCGGGATATACCCCCCTCCAGGCAGGCATCTCGCTGTTGCCGGTGACGGTGATCATGCTGCTTCTGTCGGCGTACTCGGGAGCGCTTGCGGCGCGGATCGGCCCGCGCCTGCAGATGACGGTTGGGCCTCTCGTGATCGCGGCCGCATTCGTGCTGTTCGCGCGCATCGGCCAGTCCGGCAACTACCTGACCGAGGTTCTGCCTGCCGTCATTGTCTTCGGCTTCGGCCTGGCCATCAATGTGGCGCCGCTCACCTCAACCGTCCTGGCCGCGGCGCCGGCCGAGAACGCGGGCGCGGCATCGGCGATCAACAACGACGTCGCCAGAGCGGCCGGCTTGATCGCGGTGGCCGTGCTGCCGGCCGCGGCCGGCCTGACTGGATCCTCGTACCTTCATCCGGACGCGTTCTCGGCTGGCTTCCGGATGGCCTCATACATCTCGGCCGGCCTCTGCGTGGCCGGCGGCATCCTGGCGGCTCTCACGATCCGCAATCCGCGCGCTGCTGCGCGGCCAGCCGCCCCGGCAGTGGCCGTAGCGGTGGCTCCCGAACGTGCCGTCCTGCACTGCGGCCTGGACTGCCCCCCACCTCGCACAGACCGATCGGCTACCCAGCCGATCACGTGAGACAGCTCCTTCCCGCCAGCGGCGGGAAGGAGCGGCCCTCCTAGACGAACTACCTATGCACGCGGCTGGCTACCTTTGCACGTGTGACAAGGGTCCGGCGTTGACCGGGAACTGCGCGGTGTTCAGCACCTGGATCCCGGCGTGCTGCTCGCCGTTGAACGGCGTCACGATCGGGCTCGTCGCGCCGACTTCGCAGCCGAGGTTGAACGGCAGCCGGGGGCTGTTGAACCACAGGCCTAGGTGGTACTGGTGGGTGGGCGCGATGGTCGCCGCCGGGTCCGGCGACACCGTGAAGGTCTCCTTGTCGAAGATGCCGCGGACGGTTGCGGTTCCGTTGCCCTCCCGGCCCGCGTTCACGTCGGTCTGATACCAGGAGACGCCGAACGGCTTGGCAGGCTGCTGGATGACGAACAGGTCGAACTCAGCCCCGCGCGGCATGCCATGGATTGACACGGTCATCGTGTCGTTCTGCTTGCCTGGCGTGATCGTGACCTTGCCCCCAGCGTGCGGCAGGCAGGCCTTGATGCCGGCGGACGGCACGAGCCTGAAGGTGAAGGATTTCGAGTGCGCACCCGAGACGGCGGCGCTCGCCCCGGTGGCCAGAGCCGTCGTGCCTGCCAGGCCGAGAGCGCTCGCGGCCGCGGCAATCAGGGTCAGCACGCGCCTGCTCGGAAATTGAAAAGTCATGATCGGGAATCTCCTGTCTCGATGGCGGCCATTGTTGGCCGCCGGTACTGGTGTTTCCCGGGCCCGGGATGTCAGGCAGGAGTACGCATGCCTACCGTGGCTTGGTTCAGCCTCTGTCGAGAAAACTTCGCGGAGGTGTTTCTGAGGTGCTTCTTAGTCGGCCTTTGGGCGAAATGGATGTACCATCTCAGGCGATCTGCTGATCGAGCAGCGCGCCGAACGGGGGCATCCATATGGCAGTCCCGGGGCCAGCTGGCCGGGAAACCGATCAGCGCGGCCAACGCTGGGGCGGGGCCGACCCGAACGCCGACGCTAGCGGCGATGTCCTCGTTACCGAGCTGTACCGGCGTTACCATTCGCCGCTGCTGGCGTTCGTGCTCCGGCTGACCGCAGGTGATCGCCAGCATGCCGAGGACATCGTCCAGGAGACGATGCTCCGCGCCTGGCGTCAGGCAGCACAGTTTGATCAGGCCGACACATCGCGGCCGTCGCTTATGCCATGGCTGGCCACCGTCGCCCGGCGTATCGTGATCGATGAGCAGCGCAAGAGGAACGCCAGGCCGATGGAGACAGATGACGCGATGCTGACCAAGGCATCGGTTCCTGACTGGACAGATGCCTTGCTGCGCAGCGTGATCGTCGCGGACGCAATGCTGGAACTATCGCCTGCTCACCGGGAGATACTGAACGAGACCATCCTCCGCGACCGTACGGTCAACGAGGCCGCGGAGGTGCTGGGCATCCCGGTAGGCACGGTTAAATCGCGGGTGTACTACGCCATCAGGGCGCTGCGTCTGGTCCTGGCCGAGCGGGAGGTGTCGCTGTGAGCGTTCAGCACACCGACGTCGCGGCGTACTCCTTCGGCCTTCTCGAGCAGCAGGACAGGCTCGAGTTCGAGGCCCATCTAGCGGACTGCGAGTCGTGCACCGCTGAGCTTGCGGAGATGTCGGCCATGGCGGGCCTGTTCGCCGACGTCGACCCGGTGGAACCCGAGCGGGAAGAGCCGGACGGCGCGGTGATCGAGGACCTGATGCGCCGACGCGGCGCGTCGAGCAGGCGCCGCGGCCGCCTGCGGGCCTTCCTGGCCGCTGCCGCTTGCCTTGTGCTGCTCGGCGGAGGCGTGGCCGCCGGAGTCGTTGTCGCCCCGCAGCAAGGCCCGCCGGCGGTGATTGCGATGCCCCGCACTCAGACACACTCAGCGACCAACACGGTAAACGGGGTGCATGGAACGGTCGGGTTCGTCACCTTCGCCTGGGGAACCCAGGTAGTCCTCGACCTCTCCAAGGTGCGGGGGCCACTCACCTGCGAAATGGTCGCCATTTCGCGGTCAGGCCAGCGCCAAATGATCGCAGGCTGGCAAGTACCCGCAGCGGGATACGGCGTACCCGGCCATCCGGCTCACCTGCTGCTTGCGGGCGCGACGTCGATCATGCCAGACAACTTGGCCCGCATCGACGTCAAGGTCGTGGGCGGACGCAAGCTTGTCAGCATCAAGATCTAGGCGATCTGCACCCGGCCCTGCACGTCCTTGCAGGTGATCGACAGGTAGATCACAAGCACGGCAATCATGCCGATCAGCGCGAAGGCGACGGGACCATCGCCCCAGCCAAGGCCGCCGAGGCTCTTGGGCTTGCCAAGCCAGTCGGCGACCGACGCACCGAGCGGACGAGTGAGCACGTAGGCCCACCAGAACGACAAGATCGGGTTCCAGCCGAGCCACCGATAGCCGATCGCGGGAATGGCGATCAGGACGGCGAATAGCACAGCCGACAGCAGGTAACCCAGGTGCAAGGTAACGGCCGTCAAGTCACCTACCGCCGTGCCCATTGCGAATGTGGCGACGACCGCCGCCCAGTAGAACAGTTCCCGCCTGGTCGTGTTGATGGTGTGAATCGACAGCGTCCGTTCGGTTCGCTGCCACGTCCAGAACACCGCAGCCAGCGTGAGCGCGTAAAAGGCGGAGGAGATGACGTACGGCACCCCGAAGCCGACGTGCAGAACGTCGGCGGCCATTGTCCCGAAGACGCCGACCATGACGACGGCCAGCCAGTACGCCCAGGCAACGTAGCGGCGCCTCGCGAGCTGCAGGCTGAGCGCGGCGACGAAGCCGACGAAGCCAAGCCCGACGGCGGCTACCGGGTTGATCGCGTGCACGCTGTATTCGGAGGTGGACTCGCCCATCGCCGTCGACAGGGCCTTGATGGCCCAGAAGTACACGGTGATCTCAGGGACGCGAAGTGCTCCCCGAGCCGTCAGTCGAAACTTGCTGCCTGCAGGGGCGGCGTGGCGACCCGCGGTCCTGGCGGAAATCTGATCCACATCGGCTCCGTCGCTTGCCGGCGGCCTGCGTGACCGCCGAGACGACGGGGCTGCTGCGCGGCGAGGCAGACCGGCTTCAGCAGCGCATAGACTGCCTCGCGCGCAATCGCGACGCGATCCGCGCTTACCTGGCGGCGATCGAGACCGATAATGGGCGGTATGCCGACGACGATCACCGAGCGTGAGGTTCCAGCGCGCCGGCTCGTGGCGCAGTGCCTGGCGATCGCGAGCGCGGCGTCGGCGGTCATTCACTTCGCAGTGACCGGGTCGCACTTCCAGGAATACTGGGTGTTCGGCGTCTTCATGCTCACCGCCGGCTGGCTACAGCTAGCGTGGGCGTTCCTCGTGATCGCCAGGCCGTCGCGGGCAGTCCTGTGCGCCGGAGCCGTGATCAATGCGAACATCATCGCCATTTACATCTGCACCAGGACCGTGGGCGATATGGTCGGGCCTTCGCCAACCGATGTCGAGCCCATGGGCTTCGGCGACGTGCTGTGCACTGTGCTCGAGGCGCTGGTACTGATCGGCTGCTTCTGGCTGCTGTGGACACGTCCTGGTCGGACGGTGCGCCGCAGCCGGCTGCTGGCCACGACTATGGCGGCCGGGATCGTCACCGCCGTCTTGCTGAGCGTGGCGCTGGTTGACGGCGGGCCGGACATGCAGATGGCGGCCGGAGCCGTTGCTCACCACCACGCGAGCGCATCGCATATGCACATGTCGGCTGCCCGCACCGCGCCGGTCAGGCTCGCTTCCGGTACGCCTGGCGGCGATATCACAGTGCCGGATCCGCACCTGCAGATGGCGCCGGGAATGGCGATGGCCCGTTCCTTGGCATGTGCTGCCAGGCCAACGGCGGCACAACAGCACGCAGCGGTCGCACTAGTGGATGCGAGCTGGAAGGGCGCGAAACGGTTCCAGAGGCTCGCCGTCGCGAAGGCGGCAGGCTACCGGCCGATTACGCCGTCGGGCCTGCCTGTCGTCCATTACCTCAATGTCGGCTACTACCTGGCCGATGCGATGGGCGGCCAGGTGCTTAACACCGCGAAGCCACAATCTCTGGTGTACGCGAACACCCGCAAGGGAGCCGTGCTAGTCGCGGCGATGTACATCACTTCCCCAGGCGGCGCCACGCCTCAGCCTGGCGGCTGTCTGACTCAATGGCACGTGCATACCAACCTGTGCCTGAGCCGCGGGCTTGGTGTAGTGGGCGTGGTGACCGCCGCGCATCCGAGCTGCCCGGCAGGATCAAGAAACCGCGTGACTCCGCCGATGATGCACATCTGGTTCGTGCCGATCCCCGGCGGCCCAACCGCCATCGACGCGTCGAACGCGCAGATCGTGCGCGCCGCCGAGCGAGTTCCCTCGCGCGGCAACGGGCCGGCCTGAATCCCTTACGCCCGCCGCGAAAGCCCTTCGGCCAGACAGAAGGCGCGACGTAGCGTGGCCACCACAGGCACGGCTAAAGCTGCCGTCGCGGCCACGAAGGGAACCGTGCGATGTCACAGCCGCAGGACGAGCAGCAACCGCGCAGCGGTGACCAGCGCCCTCGCCAGGACCGGGCCCCGCGCATCGGTGAGCAGCGCCCGCCCCGCCAGGACCGCCGCCCACGGCCGCTGCTGAGGACGATGCTCGGTGACGTGCTGCGCCGCACCCGGCTCGACCAGGCCAGGACGCTGGCCGATGTGGCCAAGGCCGCGCGCGTCTCGATGCCGTACCTGTCCGAGGTGGAGCGGGGCCGCAAGGAGGCCTCCTCCGAAGTGCTGGCCGCCATCTGCGACGCGCTGCGGATAGACATCACCGATCTGCTGGCCGCGACCGGACGTGACCTGATCACGCAGGACCAGGCCAGCATCATCCGGCTGGATGACGTCCGCAGCACCCGCGTGCCGAATCGCCCGCATCGATCAGGCGACGCGATCTGCCAGCTCGCCGCCTAGCCTTCAGGCCCTGAGCAGCTCGGCCGCAGCGGCAGCCTTCCTGCTGGCGACGACAGCGTCGGCCAGGCCGTAGTCGACAGCTTCGCTGGCGCTGAACGTCTTGTTCCTGTCGGTGTCGGCCCTGATCTTGCTGACCGGATGGCCAGTGTGCCTGCTGAGGATCTCATCGACCTCGCCCCGTACCTTGGCCAGGTCCTTGGCCTGGATCGCGAGATCGGGCAGAGCGCCCTGAGCCTGGCTGGATGGCTGATGCAGCAGCACCTTGGCGTGCGGCAGCAACGCCCTCCTGCCATGCGCGCCCGCGGCAAGGAGAACGGCGGCCGCCGACGACGCCTGGCCCATGCAGGTGGTCGCGACATTCGGACGAATGAACTGCATGGTGTCGTATATCGCGGTGAGGGCACTGAACGAACCGCCTGGCGAGTTGATGTACAGGCTGATCTCGAGGTCGGGGCTGACCGACTCGAGGTGCAGTAGCTGCGCCATCACGACGTTGGCCACGCCGTCGTCGATCTCGGTCCCGATGAACACAATCCGCTCCGATAGCAGCCGGGAGTAAATATCGAAGGCACGCTCGCCGAGCGGAGTCTTCTCGACCACCGTGGGAATCGTGTACTGGCCCATCGTCACAGCCCTGCCATCCTGGCGGCGACCGCCGGTCGAACATCATCGAGTCGCTCGACGATGTGATCAATGAGGCCGTAGTCTCTGGCCTCTTCAGCGCTGAACCACCGGTCGCGCAGGCTGTCCCGCTCAACGGTCTCGGCAAGCTGCCCGGTGTGGTGCGCGATCAGGCTGATCATCGTGGCAGCGGTTTTCTCCAGCTGCTCGGCGTAGATCTCGACGTCGGCCGCCGTCCCGCCGAACCCGGCCGAGCCCTGGTGCATGAGCACCTGCGCGTGCGGCAGGCTGAACCGCTTGCCTGCGGTTCCCGCGCAGAGCAGGAACTGGCCCATGCTGCCCGCCAAGCCCATGGCCAGCGTGCTGACGTCGTTGGGGATCAGCCGCATGGTGTCGTAAATGGCCAGCCCCGCCGTGACCGAGCCGCCTGGTGAGTTGATGTAGAGGCAGATATCGCTCCGCGAGTCCTCGGCCGAGAGCAGCAGCAATTGCGCGCACAGGCGGTTGGCCACGGTGTCGTTCACCTCAGAACCCAGCACGATGATCCGGTGATAAAGCAGCCGGCTAATCAGCTGATCATCGAGCGAGCCTGTGTTCATGCTGGTCTGCGTCAGCGCGGTTTGCATGGATCTCCCTTCGTCCGCGGTCTCTCGCGATCCACAGTGCGCGACGAACCAGCGGGCAGCCAAGACAATCTGCTGACAGCAGAGGATCACGCCGGCTGGCTAGAATCGCCTTGTGATCACCGGCGTGCACGCGATCGTGTTCTCACAACAAGCCCAGAAGGTTCGCGAGTTCTTCGCTGACCAACTCGGCCTGCCCTTCGTGGATGCGGGCGGTGGCTGGCCGATCTTCGCCCTGCCGCCGGCCGAGCTGGCGGTGCATCCGGCCGAGTCCGAAGGCCAGCACCAGCTCTTTCTGATGTGCGACGACATTCACGCCACGCTCGCCGAGCTGCGAGACAAAGGCGTGCAGGTCGAGCGCGATGTCTCTGACCAGGGCTGGGGGCTCGAAGCTGCGATCAGGCTGCCCGACGGCACCGAGCTAGGGATCTACGAGCCGCGGCATCCAACTCCGCCGCGCACCTGACTGCGGACTTGGTCAGCCCCCGTACGGCCTGGTGATGATCTCCATCAGGTGCCCGTCCGGGTCGGCGAAGTAGACCCCGCGGCCGCCGTCATTGTGATTGATCTCGCCGGGTCTGGTCCGGCCGGGATCAGCCCAGTGCTGAATCTGCCGCTCGGTGATCCGGCCGAAGATCGCGTCGAAGTCGTCCTCGCCGATCAGGAACGCATAGTGCTGGGTGGTGATCTCCCGGTCGGTCTCGGCATAGTCCAGCGAGACCCCGTTATCGGTGTCGACGACCAGGAAGTGCCCGAACTTGGTGGCGGCCGGCAAGCCCAGGATTTCGGTCAGGAACGAAGCGGATCGCTGCTGATCCCGGCAGGCGACGATGGTGTGGTTGAGCTGGACGCTCATCGGGTCGCTCCCTCCTTAACATCTGCGGGCCCTATCGCCAATCTGACACGAGCGGCCGGGCCGTTCAACTCCGGCGGATATTCCGCGCAGACGGCCGCTATGGCCACCTATGCTGCCGATGTGACATCTAGGCGCCACTCGACGACACTGATCAGCAGTGGCTGGGCAGCACATGGATCGGCCTCCGATGGTCCGGGATCTGACCGGCCGGGACGCCCCGAGTTCGCTGACGTCGGAAGGCTCGCGCGCCGGATGGTGCGGCGCGCCGTGGCAGCTGCGCGGGCCGAGGAGGAATCGGTCGGCCGGCTGCTCGCCAGTCACCTGGGAACCGGCGATGCCATGCCGCCGATCGCCAAGGGATCCTGGCCCGCCTACGACCAGGTCAACGTGCAGACCGGGCTTGAGGCGTGGCTCGCTGAGCCCGGTCGCAGCCACGAGCTTGTCGGGCTGACGAGGTTCCGGCACAGCGATTTCAGCCTCGCGGACCTGCTGCAGGGCGACGTACGGGCATGGAACCCCGGCGTCGGCAGTGTCGCCACGGAGGCCCTTCCTTCAGGGCCAGGCGGCGCGACCAGAGCGTGCGTGCAATGTGGGATCTACCTGACCGCCGATGACGACGGAGTCTCGGCCCTGCTGATACGCGGGCCAGAAGAGCACGGCTCGATTGACGGTGTGGAGCTGGAAGTCACCTGTTCGGCTCCCGGGCGCGCCACGGACATCGTCGGCCGAATCCGTGAGCTTGCTCTGCGGCACAACGTGTTCCGCGGACATGTCATCGCGTTCGGTGACGAGGTCTTCGGCCATCGCAGCGGTGCGCTGCTCAGCTTCATCGAGCGTCCGGTGCTCGACCGAGAGCAGGTGATTCTGCCGTCCGCATTGCTAGACGGGATCGAGCGGCAGGTCATCGGCGTCGCCAGGCACGCCGCCCGGCTGCGCGCGAGCGGCCAGCACCTGCGCCGGGGCGTCCTGCTCTACGGGGTGCCAGGGACGGGCAAGACGCACACGATCAGGTACCTGCTCGGGCAGCTGCCCGGCACGACCGTGGTGCTGCTCTCCGGCGGCGCGCTCGGCATGCTCTCGGCGGCGTGCTCGGTGGCCAGGGCCCTGCAGCCGTCGGTCGTCGTCGTCGAGGACGTGGACCTGATCGCCGAGGAGCGTGACCATTACGCCGGTGAGAACCCGCTGCTATTCGAACTGCTCAACGAGATGGACGGGCTCGCCGCCGACAACGACGTGACCTTCTTGCTCACGACCAACCGGGCAGACCTGCTTGAGGAAGCACTCGCAGCCCGACCTGGGCGGGTGGACCATGCGGCCGAGCTCCCCGTTCCCGATGCCGATGCTCGTGCCAGGCTGATCCGCCTCTACCAGGGCAATTTGGTGCTCGACCTGTCTGACATGGATGTGGTGATCGAGCGAACAGCGGGCGTCACGGCGTCCTTCATCAAGGAATTGCTTAGGCGGGCCGCCTTGCAGGCTGCCGAGGACGATGACGGTGACGGCGCGCCGGACGAGAGCGGCGATCCGTCACTCGACGACGTGCCGCTGCGGGTCTCTGATTCGCACATGGCGTCAGCCCTTGATCAGCTGCTGGGCACGCGCAGCGCGCTGACCAAGGTACTGCTCGGCGGGGCCGCGCCGAGATCAGCGCGGCGAGGCGGAGGTGAGGACGGTTCCTGAGCCAGACTACGACCTGGTGATTCGCGGCGGGACGGTCGTGACGGCCGGCAGCATTGCCGAGTGCGACGTTGCCGTGCGGGACGGCAAGATAGGCCAGATCGGCGGCACCCCGCGCGGTCGCCGCGTGCTGGACGTGAGCGGCATGCTGGTGCTGCCCGGCGGCATAGATATGCACGTGCACCTGTCAGAGCCCGAGCCGCCGGAGCCGGGCGTTCCTGCCTGGGTGGACGATTTCGCCAGCGGCTCGGCTGCCGCGATCGCCGGAGGCATCACGACCATCGGCAACATGACCTTCCCGAGGGAGGGCGACTCGCTGCACCAGTCACTCGAGCGCGATCTGCTGACCGCAAGGCAGCAGGCTGGCGTGGACTACGTGCTGCACCCGGTGCTCGCAAGCCCCACACCGGAGGCGCTGGCGGAAGTACCCGATATCGCGGCCGCCGGTCACACCAGCCTGAAGCTGTTCATGGTCGCCGAAGAGTTCGAGTCGCAGGCCGACGGAATGATCGAGGCCGTGCGACTCGCAGGGCAGCACGGCATGCTGACGCTGATCCATTGCGAGGACGGGGCACTGCTTAGGTTCGCGGCAGAGCGGCTGCTCGCCGCCGGGCGCGGCAGCATCGCCAACTGGGCCGCCAGCCGCCCTGTGGCGGCCGAACGCGCCGCCGTGGAGCGGGCCGTCGCGATCTGCGAGATAACAGGGTCGCCCATCTACATCGTGCACCTGTCCTCTGCGGCCGCGCTCCGGGCCGCGCGCCGCGGCAGGGCCAGCGGGTTGCCCGTCTTCGTCGAGGCCAGGCCGCTGTACCTCTACCTGACAAGCGAACTGCTGTCGGGTCCCGACGGCGGCAAGTACATCGGCGCTCCCCCGCTGCGCGAGCCTGACGATGTCGCGGCGTTGTGGTCAGGGCTGGCCGACGGGTCAATTGACACAGTCGGCAGCGATCACGCGCCGTGGGCGCTGGCCGACAAACTCGATGAGACCCAGAATGTGGTGACCGCCCGCCAGGGCGTGGCCGATCTGGAGACGATGCTTCCGATGTTGTTCGATGCGGGCGTCAGAAGCGGCCGGATCTCATTGCATCGCTTCGTCTCGCTGGTCTCCTCGGGTCCTGCCCGCCTCTTCGGCCTGTACCCGAGGAAGGGCTCGATCGCGGTCGGCAGCGACGCGGACATGCTGGTGCTCGACCCTGCGCTGCACCGCACCATCGACGGCGCGGCGATGCATTCGCGGGCAGGCTACTCGGCTTACGACGGCCGCGACGTCAGCGGATGGCCGCGCTTCACGATCAGCCGTGGCGAGGTGGTTCTCGAGGACGGTCAGGTGCTTGCGCCTCCCGGCCGCGGCCAGTGGCTGCGCCGCGGCAGCACCGCGCCGCCCTGACGGCTCAGGCGTCCTCGACGCCGAGCTTGGAGTCGGCCTTGCTCCGGTCCGCGAACAGTACGAAATGGAAGATCAGGAACCTGGTCAGGAACGTAAGGCAGTTCGCGGCGAGGTAGAAGCCCTGCACGAACGCGTCGTGCGCGGCGCCGTGCAAGCCAAGCGCGGCTGCCTCGCGGTACCCGAAGTGGCTTGCCTCAGTGAGCACGATGCCGACAACCAGCGAGACGGCAAGGAACGGCAGGGTCTCGCGGAACACGCGCGGCTTGCCCTTACGCTCCCACGCCCAGCGGCTGACCCCATAGCTGACCGCCGCCCCGGCGAGCCACCCGGCCGCGCCGGCGGTGCGTCCGGTCATGGCCAGCACGCTGAAGCAGATGAAATAGGTGATCTGAGTGGCGCCCAGCGCCAGCGCCGCCGCTGGCGCGAACCTCAGCATCCGCCGACCGCCAGGTGAGCCGGCCCAGCGGCGGATCGGCTCGGGGCATCTGGACCAGATGGCAAGCGAAAGTCGGCGCGGCGCTAGGGGCATTGCTTCAAGCTACCCCAAAACGGCTGTTGTTATGGCCTGAACCCACCGCCCACCGCCGAGCGCCCAGTCAGAGTTACCGTCGACGAGGCCTGCCATCAGGCTCTTCAACCAACTGGTTGACAAGAGTCGGCGCGCCGGCGTAACTTGTATTCAACCAAATGGTTGAACGTCAAGGAGGCAAGCCGTGACCGCTGATCCGCTCTCCAGGGTCTTCGCGGCGCTGGCCGACCCGACAAGGCGGGACATGCTCGCGCGGCTCGCGGCCGGAGACGCGACCGTCAACGAGCTTGCCAGGCCGTACAACGTGACCGTTCAGGCCGTCTCCAAGCATCTCAAGGTGCTCGCGGACGCCGGGCTGGTGAGCCGCGGCAAGGACGGCCAGCGCCGGCCTGTGCACCTGGAGGCTGAGGTCTTCGACTTGATGACGAAGTGGATCGAGCGCTACCGGCGCGAGGCAGAAGACCGCTACCGGCGCCTTGACGACGTCCTGGCCGCCATGCCGGAGACAGCCACCGAGGGGGCGACCCCGCCGACCAGTACGACTCATCAGAAAGGATCATCGTCATGACTACCAAGATCCACGAGACGGACATCGACGTGGACGCACATGTTCCACTAGTCCGCATTACCAGGGACTTCGACGCGCCGCCCGAGAAGGTCTTCCGCGCGCATACCGATCCTGACCTGCTGACGCAGTGGAACGGGCCGCGCAGCCTGCAGATGCGAATCGACCATTATGACTGCCGCACCGGGGGCTCTTACCGTTATCTGCACATCAGGGGCTCCGACGAGTTCGGCTTCCATGGCAGCTTTCATGAAGTCCGTCCGAGCGAGCTGATTGTTCAGACGTTCACCTTCGAAGGCGACCCAGACGGCGTCGCGCTTGAGCGGATCACGTTCACCGACCTCGGCGACGGGCGCACGAGGCTGATAGCGACGTCCCTGGTCGACTCCTTCGCCGCGCGCGATGCCTTCGTGGCCAGCGGCATGGAAATCGGGGTCCGCGAGGGATATGAGCGCCTGGACGAGGTGCTGGCCAGTTCGGCCTAGCCGATTCGCCAGGCCTTTTCCGATTGCCGCTGCCCTTCAGGGGAAGAGAGAACCGCAGCGTGAGATCACGCAGAACATTCGCGGAGGTTCAGATGTCCCCGAAGAACAGAAGCGAAGCGATCAAAGATGGCGCGCGGCAGGCAGCCGCTCAGCTCAGGCCAGCGGCCGAGCGCGCCAGGCCGCTTGCCAAGACCACCGGCGCAGCGGCGAGGCGAGGGATCCTGCGGACCCGCGCCTGGGCGGCACCTCAGGTCGAGCGCTCAGGGCGGGTCCTGCAGGACACCGTCGCACCGAGAGTGTCGACCATGCTGTCATCGGCCGCCAAGCGCATCGATCCGTCGCAGCCGCGATACCGGCGCTGGAAGAAGCCTGTCGGCTTCGCCACGCTGACGGCGGCGGGCGGCGCTCTTGCGGCCTTCTTCCGCATCCGGAGAAAGCAGTCAGAGCCAGCCGTGACCGAGCCCGATCAGGTGAAGGCGTCGCCCAACGGCCAGCCAGCCACCGGAATGGGTTCGGACACCGGCGCCAGTTCTGAGGTCAAGAACTGACGTCACGCGAGCAGACGGCGTGCGCCGCACTGCTGCGGCGCACGCCGCGCCCGTCAACATCACCGGGCGTTGAAGATCAGCGGAAGGGTCCGGTTAAGTACCCTCCGTGACTTCGAAAATCGCGTCGGCTACAAGGCCATGCGCCTCGCGATGCACCGTCGTCGCGACGTCAGGCGATGGCGCGTCCACCAGGCAGAAGACCTTGCCGTTTCCCTCGTCGACCCAGTAACGCAGGTAGCGCACGTCGTACTTGCCCTCGGTCTGCAGATCAGCCATGTGCGCCTTAGCAACATCATCGGCCGACACGCCGCCGTCGATGGTGTGGACATCCATATAGAGCGGCATTGTTCCTCCTGTGTCGCAGCAACCGCCTCTTGCCCTGACGGTAGGCAGGCCGTGCGCCCCCGGGGATCGGGAGCGGCTCCCATATTTGCGGCCGGGCCACCTATATTTCTGCCGCTCCAGCCAGGCCAAGCCGTGTTGCCGCAGACGCGGCCGCGTTGCGCGTAGGCACCTCCAGCTTGGCCAGCACCGCGGAAACGTGGTGATCAACGGTCCGCACGGAGATGAACAATCGCTCGGCGATCTCGGCGTTCGTGCGGCCGACGCAGATCTGCTCGAGCACCTCCCGCTCGCGCCTGGTCAGGCCCAGCGGATGGGCCCTGGTCGCGGTGCGCGGGCCGACCGGCACGGACCTGATGCCGAGGCGCCGCATTCGCTGCCTTGTGATACGCGCCGCCGGCCCGGCTCCGAGCTCATCGAAGGCAGCCAGCGCCTCGCGCAAGGCACCGTCGTCGCCGGAGTCAGCCAGCGCCATCGCGGCGTCGAACGGGCAGCGGAGGCCGGACCAGATCGCGGCCGCGCGCCGCCAGTCGCCGTCGAGTTGCACCTGGTACGGATGAGCTAGTTGGCCCTCCGGCTGCCTGGCCGAACCCGTGCGGCGCAGCCAGACGGCGATCTCGCCGCGGTACCAGTCGTCGCACGAGGCCGCGACATCGTCGGCCAGTTCAGCCTCCCGTCGCGCCGCTTCCTGGTCGGCCTGCAGCCAATGGGTTTCGGCCCTGGCCACGCGCACCGCGGCGATGTGGGCGCCCTCGCCCGATCCCTGCGCCGCCACGGCAGCCTCATCCAGGCATTCCCATGCGCCAGGCTCGCCGCGCCTGGCCCTTAGCTTTCCCAGCGTGGTCAGCGGACTGAGCCGGTTGATCGGCGAAGCGCCGGCCCTTCCGATCAGCTCGGCAGCTAGCAGCACCGCTGCCTGCCACTGGCCTGTCCTCTCCAGGGCGCTGGCGCGTTCACCGCGCAGGCAGGTGCCATAGGTGCCGATGTCGTGTTCATCGCAGTAGGCGATCCCGTCGAGATAGGTCTGCTCGCCGTCCTGAAAGCGCCTGCGCGAGGTGTAAGTCGTGTACAGGTTCGTGAAGGCACGGCCCGCCTGTTCTTCGTGCCGGCCGGCGACGGCGATTTCCAGCGCGCGCTTCAGCATCGCGGTCGCGTCATTGCCCTGCGCGATCAGCGAGCACGCCTGCGTGTCGAGGGCGTCGCTGAGGATTTCGGTGTCGCCGAGCGGTCCGGCGATCGCCGCGGCCTGCTCGGCCAGGCTGATCGCGGCGTCGTTGTCGCCGTCATACATTCGCTCGGTGGCCAGGTTCGCCTGTGCCCTGGCCAGTTCGCGGCTGCGCCCGAGCGGCTGCAGCACGTCCAGCGCGGCCTGCGCCGCCGCCGCATGCTCGGCGCCGCGGCATAGCCGCCACATGGTCCGCGACAACATGCGCAGAGTGTCGCCCTCGCGCAGGCGGTCTCCGGCCTCGCGCCAGAGCGCGAGTGCCCGCTCGCCCGCGTCGGCCGCGTCCTGCCAGCCGTCCACCAGCGACAACTCGGTCGCCAGGCCGTCGTACAGCGCGGCTCGTTCCTGGACGCCGGCGTCACCGGCGTACCGCAGCGCACGCTTGTACTGGGCGGCGGCCTCGCGGTGGGAGGCGAGCTCTGCGGCGGTTCTGGCGGCCCTCGGCGCGAACCGCAGCACGCTATCGCGTTCCCCCGCCGCCTCGGCGTGATAGGCCAGGCTGGCGTCGTCTTGCGAGCCCTGGCCGAGCATTGCCCGCAGGATCTTGGCGTGGATCGGGCCGCTGCGGTGCGCCGCGACCGCCTGGGCGACGGCGAGCCTGGCGATCTCATGGCGGAACCTCAGCCAGCTGCGATCGCCCATAACAAGGCCGGAAGCGACGAGGTCATCCAGCTCGGCCGGCCCGCATCCGGTGACGGCCTCCAACAGATCGACCTCGACCTTCGAGCCCATCAGCGCCGCTACGTCGAGCACGTCCCTTGCCTGGCCGCTCAGCCGCGCGGTGCGCGCAAGCACGGCGTCCCTGGCCGAGGCAGGGATCTCGCCGGTACCCGCGCTCACCACCTCGCTGACGTAGAACGGGTTGCCGCCGGTCAGCCTGAACAGATCGTCCGCGGCGAACTTGCTGCCTCTGGCCAGCGTCCGCACCGCGTCGGCCGACAACGGCGCGAGGGAGATCCTCCTGGTTGAGCGCTGGTTGGCCAGCTCGCCGAGGGCCATCCTGAGCGGGTCTCCCGCAGTCAGGCTCTCGTCCCTATAGGTGGCCAGGAGCAGGCTAGGGACAAAGCGGATCCGCCGGCCGAGGAACCTCAGCAGATCGACCGTGGCCTCGTCGGCCCAGTGCACATCCTCGATGACGATTACGTTCAGCTTGCCCCCGGCACTGACCTGACGCAGCAAGGCACCGAACAGGTCCTCCCTCGGTGCACGGGCGCTGCATAGATCCTGGAGCTCGCCGCCGGCCTGCGCGGCCAGGTCGAACAGCGGACCGAGCGGGCGCGGCGTGAACAGCCCGTCGCAGGCTCCCCATGACCACCTGGCATCTGGCAGGTCCATGGCCAGCTGCTCGACCAGCGCCGACTTGCCGATACCCGCCTCGCCGCTGATCAGGACCAGCCGACCCTCCCCCTGCCTGGCTTCGTTCGCGTAGTCGCGGAGCGCCGCCAGGTGCGACTCCCGTTCCAGCAGCACCATGCCATACAGTCTGCGTCATTCCGGCGCCGGCTGCGGGCGCTGCGGTGGTCGTCCCCGCTCAAGCTCCGCGACGGGCGAGCAGCCGGCGCCTCGTGGCCGGGCAGCCCGCGGGCAGGTCCTGCTCGTCCAGCACCTCGTAGCCGCGGGGCAGCAGACTGGCAGGTTCCCCTGGCCGCAGGCACCACATGGCCGGCAGGTCCGGTCGCTGGCGCAGCGCCTCAATTGTGAGGGCCTCCCAGGCAAGCAAGCCGCCAGGCAAGACCGCGTTCGCCGCGGCCGCGAACAAGGCGGCGTCCCAGTAGCCGGTGCACACCACGAGCGCGCAGCTAGCTGAGCGCGGTCGCCAGGTTTCCAGGTCCGCCTGCACGATCGCCAGCCGACCGGCCGTCCCCCGCGTGCGAGCGTGCGCGCTCAGCAGGGCGAGCCCTGCGTCGGAGATGTCCACTGCGACGCTTGGGCGGCGTGTCGCAGCGGCCATGAGGACTGTTCCCGACGGCCCGCTTGCCAGGTCGAGGACCGGGCCGGCCGGCAGCGGGAGCGCCAGCGCCTGCTCGGCGAGCGGGTGCGGCAGGAAAGACGCGGAGAAGCCTGCGGCGCGGTACCTGGTGTTCCACTTGTCCCGGTCCGCGCGCACGCTGAGACACTACGACGTAGCGGACGCAGGGAGCGACGGAGGGGGAAGCCGATGCCAGCTCACGGAGGATGGGCCTGCATGGGCGTGCCGATCGACAGCATCGGGAGCCCGGACGGCGGACCGCCCTTTGGCACCGAGATGGCGCCAGCCGAGTTGCGGGCGCGGGGGATCGTCGGCAGGCTCGGCGCGGCCGACCACGGTGACACCGCCGTCCGGGTGACCGGTTCCCGACGCGACCCGGTCAGCGGGATCGTCGGCTGGCCCAGTGTCGGCTCGATGATCGCCGGTGTGCGGACCGCGGCGGGGCAGATCGTATCCGGCGGCGAGCGGCCATTTCTGCTCGGCGGCTGCTGCGCTCTGGTGATGGGAGCGGTCGCCGGGGCCAAGGATCAGCTCGGCAGCGTCGGGCTGGTGAGCGTCGACGGCCACCTCGACCTCTACGACAACCAGACCTCGCCCACCGGCGAGGCGGCTGACATGCCGACCGCCGCGCTGCTTGGAATCGGCTGGCCCGGCCTGCTCAGCGAGCTAGGTTCCGGGCCGGTGCTGACCGGGTCGCAGATCGCGTTGCTGGGCGCGCGCGACTCTGATGAGGCGCGCGATGTCGGCGACATGCCGGAGCGGCTAGGCATCACGGTGACCGGCGGTGCGGCATGCGCCGCCGCGCCTGCCCGCGCCGCTGACGCGATCATCGGCGCGTTCGCGGCGGCCGGGCTGCCCTACTGGCTGCATCTGGACGTCGACGTGCTCTCGCAGGACGTGTTCGGGGCGACGGACTACCTGATGCCGGACGGCCTGGACCTAGTGCAGCTCACGGGGCTGCTCAGCCCGTTCGGCGGGGATGACGGCCTGATCGGCTTCTCGGTTGGCTGTTACAACCCGTCCAAGGACCCGGGCGGCCGCTGCGGCGACGAACTCGCCGACGTCCTGGTGTCGGCCTTCGGCTAGCGCCCCTAGATGGGGCCGACGGCGCCGATTGCGATCAGACTCGGCGCCAGCGGGCCTCGCAGAGCCCGTAGACGCCGAAGATGATCACGCCAAGCGCCACGATGATCAGCAGGAACTCGCCGAAGATCTGATGACGCAGCGTCAGCAGCGCACTGTCAAGACCGCCGGCCTTCTTGGGGTTGAAGGTGACGGCCGCGTCGACGATCAGCGCGCCCACAATGGCGAACACCACGCCCCTGGCTGTGGTGCCGATCATGCCGAGCTTCTCGACGATCTTGCGGGTCGCCGGGCTCATTTCCCCAGACCGCAGGTGCTTCATGAACTTGCGGCGGATTCCCTCGGCCACCAGCATCAGGCCGACGATCACGATGACCAGGCCAACGATGCCGACCAGCCACTGCCCGCCGGTGTGTTGCATGACCTTGGCAGTCAGATCCTGCTGCTTGCGATTCTCGTTGCCCGCCGAGCCCGCGATGACCTGGAAGGTCAGTACCGACAAGAACGCGTAGACGACGGCTCTGACAAGGGACTTCAGCCGTGGCCCCGCACCTGGCTTTTCTCCGGTCACGCCGAAAGCAGCCTCGCTGAGCCGCCACAGGGCGTAGCCGGCGAAGCCGATGCCAAGCACCCAGAGCGTGATGAGGCCGTAGGATTTGCCGGCCAGCAGGTGCAGCGCTCCCGCCTGGCTTGGCCGCTGCGAGCTGTGGCCGATAGCCACCTCGATCGCGAGCCAGCCGATCAGGATGTAAATGACGCCTCGTGCCACCAGGCCCACTCTCGCCAGCGCGCGCGCCAAGGGGCTATCTGAGGCGCGCTTGGCCGTCATGGTCGCTCGCGCTGTTTGATACGACGTCGATCGCATTTGCGGCCGTGCCTTTCGATCGGGATTGGCCAGCCGGGACTACCCGGCATAAGCGACTTCATGCGCCCGCAGCCCCTCAGTCGGTCTGGGCTGGGGATCTGGGCTCGGCCGGCGCGACGGTTTCGAGGCGGATGCACGGCGAGTAAAGGCGGTGACATCGGGCAGTAGGCATCGCCATTCACCCTGGCATCACGCCCCAGATGCCGGGACCCCTGCGGAAGGTCATCGACATGCTCGCCATCATCGCGGTCGTTCTCTTCGTGATCGCGTTCATACTCAATGCGGCCGGAACCAGCGCGAGCGCTGTGTTCTCGCCATTCAGCCTTATGCTGATTGGCCTCGCGTGCCTGGCCCTGCACCTCGCCGGGGTCGGCACCGGCTGGAAGGTGCGACGCTAGCGGCATAACCCGCATTACGCTGTGACGATGTCGGCCGTCACGGTGCCCGACCCCGCGCTCGTGGTGCTGATCGGGGCGTCAGGGTCCGGCAAGTCCACCTGGGCCGCGGAACGGTACCGCCCGTCGGAGATCGTCAGCTCTGATCAGCTGCGGGGTGTCGTCGGCAGCGGCGAGCACGACCTCGATGCCTCAGCTGATGCTTTCGCGTTGCTCGATCAGATCATCGCGGCCCGATTGCAGCGCGGTCTCAACACCGTTGTTGACACCCTTGGTCTCGATGCCGAGCGCCGCCGGGCCCACCTTGCGCTGGCGCGTCGGGCGTCCATGCCTGCCGTGGCCGTGCTGTTCGATACCGATGCGGCCGAGTGCCGGAGCAGGAACAGGACGCGGACGAGACCCGTTCCGGCGCCCGTGCTGGACAGCCAGCTGCGCCGGATGTCCGATGCTGCCGCCGAGGTCGCCGCGGAAGGCTGGGCGGTGATCAGCGAGGCAAGCGAGGCTGCGATCGAACCGTCGCATTCGGCAGGCAGCCAGGTCGCGGCCCAGCGCCAGCGCAGCGAGCCGGCGAGCCTCAGTCTCGTGCTGCAACTCTCCCGCTTTCCGTGGGGTGATGATCCCGCAGACTGGCTGGCAGGGGTCGCGGCAGCTGCCGCGGAAGCTGGGCTCGACGGCATCGCCCTGATGGACCACCTGATCCAGATTCCGCAGGTCGGCAGGGCTTGGGAGCCCATCCCCGAGCCGTGGGTCACGCTCGGCATGCTGGCCGGGGTAGCTCCTGGTCTGCGGCTCGGCACGTTGGTCAGTCCCGTGACGTTCCGACGGCCCGGCGTGCTGGCGAAAGCCATGGCAACGCTGGATGTGCTCAGCGGCGGGCGTGCGTTCTGCGGGCTTGGCGCGGGCTGGTGGGAGCGCGAGCATGCCGCCTTTGGCCTGCCGTTCCCCGCAGCCAAGGAGCGCTTCGACCAGCTTGAGACGGCGATCGAGACAATCAGGGCGCTCTGGCGAGCTGGCACGCGGGCGTACGCGAGCAATCGGGTGTCACTGCCCGAGACGACCTGTTACCCGCGTCCCATCTCGACCATCCCGATCATCGTGGGCGGCTCAGGCGAGCGCAGGACGCTGGAGATCGCCGCGAGACTTGCCGATGGCTGCAACCTGCCCGCGGCCATTGACGTGCTTGACCACAAGCTGGCTGTGTTCCGCAAGCACTGCGAGCAAGCAGGCCGCGACCCTGCGGAGTTGATGGTGACCGTGCTCGACGTCCCGGTCGTCGGCAGCGACCGTGATCACGCGGCCAGCATGGTCGAACAGCTGCGGGGCCGGGCCACCGCGACCGCCTATGCCCGGCAGCACCACGCGGGCACGGCCGCCGATCTCGTTGGCAGGTACCGGCTGCTCGCCCAGCGCGGCGTCGGCACGGTCTTCGTCTCGCTCCCCCACCTAAGAGAGCCAGAGGACGTCTTGCGGCTAGCGCCGGTCGCCGCGGCTTTTGCCTGATCCGTCATCCGCCGGTGATCCGCGCACCCGGCCACAGTCCGAGCAGGCGCGCTGGATTGAAGTAGCAGACACCGCGAAGCCAGGCATCGCCTAGGTCGAGCCTGGCCAGCGCCGCAAGCTGCGCCAGATAGGGATTCGGATGTTGGCGTCGGTGCACGCCATCGTCGTGCCCAGGTAGACGCCTGGGTAGCGGTCAGCGAGGTCGAGGAACTCTTGATACTCCGGTGCTCCCAGATGCGCGGTGATCAGTACCAGGCGCGGGTGCCTCGCCAGGACGGCTGAGATACGCCCAGATCTTCGCGAGGACGTTGGAGGGCATGAAGTGGGTGTGCACGTCGATCAAGCCAGGAAGGCCGAGAGCGCGCCAGAAGGCGGTCACCTGCTGCGATCTCGGCTGGGTCCTGTTCGGTCATGCCTTCAGTCTGGCGGCGCCGTAGCCGGGTATCAGTTTTATCGACTACTCCTGTCGGAAATATAGATTGGTTGCCCGCACCGGCATCGGCACTGCGTCAATCGCTCGCAAGCCCCAGGCTCTGATATGGCAACCCGCGACTGGTCATGCATCAAAGCCGGCTGAGTGGGTACTATGCGCCGCACGGCTTGTATCCGCTTTACCTAATAGTGGAGAACAAAACGAGCAACGGCTGCGATCATGACGCCGAATTATTCGGCACGCGCCTACCCGCATAAGTCCGTCTCGCTGTAGCGGTGAATCCAAATTGATTGTTGATGCCGCGAGAATTCGGCCCGCCAGCGCTGCGGCCGGACCGCGATGCTCAAGCTGCACCGCCCGCGCGCGCCGCGGCCGCGCGCGGCGCCCCTCTTCTGGGTCCGTGTCAACCAATCTCCCGAGCAGCGCGTCTCCACAGAGTGCCGAGAAGACCGCCATGGGATCCCCGCGACGATCGCAGCCGGTCGCGCTCGCGCTGCCGGCTGGCCGACGAGGCGCCGAATCTGGTACTCCAGACGCTGTCAGCAAAGCCCTGGCAGGCACAATTCTCACGCAAGCCGCGCTGGACTCCATGATCGCCGAAAGTTGGGCGTCTGCTCTGAGAAGGCCACCGTGCCCGCGCCGGTTTGTGATAATTTACCGCCGCGGGCAAGCTAAGGTCGTCGAAGGCAGGGACGCACCCTGGTCTCAGTGATGATCTTCCATGCCAGCCATACACTCCGGCGGTCGCACCAGGTGGCGGCGTGGTGGTGAACTTTTAATATTGTCGGCTCTGAGAATTCGTCACCAAGATAACGCCGCCTCAGGCGGGCACAGAAAATGGAGGCCCAGATGAAGGTAATCGGTGCGGGTTTGCCGCGTACCGCTACTCTCACTCAGAAAATCTCACTCGAGATGCTCGGGTACGGTCCGGTCTATCACATGGTCAACGTCTTGTCCGACCTCAGTCTCGCGCCGCAGTGGGCGGCCGCGTTTGACGGCAAGCCGGACTGGGACCACGTCTTCGCCGGCCATCAGGCGTCGGTGGACTGGCCGGGCTCGTTCTTCTGGCGCGACCTCGTCGAGTACTACCCCGACGCCAAGGTCTTGCTGAGCGTTCGCAGCGGCGAAAGCTGGGCGAACAGCATGAAGAACACGATCTGGGGCGTCTTCTACGATGACGTGCTCATGCGTCACCTGTCCGACGCGCGCGCGAACATCGACCCGGGCTGGCGTGACTACATCGAGCTGATGAAGGCGATGTGGCAGAAGAGCGGCCTGCTCGGCGAGATGACCGGGCTGTTCGACACGTCGGTTCTGGCCAATGCGATGGAGCGGCACAACCAGGAGGTTAGAGACACTGTCCCGGCCGATCGGCTGCTCGAGTGGAAGCCGCAGGACGGCTGGGAGCCGCTCTGCGAGTTCCTTGAGGCTCCGGTTCCGCAGGCGCCCATCCCGCACGTCAACGACTCGGCCATGTTCGCAGGCCGGATCGTCGACGGCTCACTGGCCGTGCTGAACGCATGGCACGCCAAGCAGCAGCCGGAGGCCGCGGCCAAATGAATTTCCGCGTCGGCACCCTGCGGAACAGGACCGAGGACAAGCAGCCTGCGGCAAGGAGCGAGCCGGGCAACCGCCTGGGACTGCTGCTGACCGTCTGCTGCGTTGCGCAGTTCATGGTGATCCTTGACCTTTCCATCGTCAATGTCGCCCTGCCCTCGATCCAGTCCGACCTTGGCTTCACCCCGGTGAACCTGCAGTGGGTGGTCGACGCTTACGCGATCTTCTTCGCCGGCTTCTTGATGCTCGGCGGGCGGGCAAGTGACCGGTTCGGGCCGCGGCGCATGCTGGCCACGGCCCTGGTCCTGTTCGCCTTCTCCTCGCTAGCTGGCGGAGCAGCAACCAGCCAGGCCATGCTCATCATCGCCCGGTCCCTGCAGGGGCTCAGCGGCGCGCTGATGGCGGCCTCGTCGCTGGCTGCGATCGCGATGTCGTTCCCGCCGGGCCCGGCGCGGCACCGCGCCATCGCCCTGTGGGGCGCGATGAATGGCGCGGGCGGCGCCGCCGGAGCGATCTTCGGCGGGATCATCACGCAGGAGTTTGGCTGGCGCTGGGTCCTGCTGATTAACCCGCCGATCGGAGTAGCCGCGGCCGGCGTCGCCTGGGCGGTCATCGCCGAGACCAAGCGGAAGAAGAGTGGCGCCCGCAGCTTCGACCTTCCCGGCGCAATCACCCTGACGCTCGGTCAGATGATCCTGGTCTACGGCATCGTCGAGGCCGGCACCCACGGCTGGGGCTCACCGGACTTCTACGTGCCGCTGATCATCGCGATCTCCTTGTTCGTGTTGTTCACGCTGATCGAAGCGAAGTGGGCGCCAGATCCGCTTGTGCCGTTCAAGGCGATCACCAAGCCGCTCGCGGACGCGAACACGATCGTGTTCATCTTCAGCGCTGCGCTGTTTCCGATGTGGTTCGTCAGCTCGCTGTACCTCCAGGAGGTTCTCGGGCTGTCACCGCTCAACGCCGGCCTTGTGTTCTTCCCGATAGCCGTGGTGATCATGCTGACGGCCAGACAGGCGGCCAAGCTCATCGGCCTCTTCGGCATGCGAGCCGTGCTCACCTCCGGCCTTGTCCTGCTCGCGAGCGGGTTGCTGCTGCTCGCGAGGATCGGCCCCAGCGGCAGCTCGATCGGCTATGTCGTGCTGCCCGGACTCCTGGTGGGGTCCGGCATCGGACTCTCTGTCGTCGCGTCGACCATCGCGGCGACCCAGTCCGTGCAGCCCGCTCAGGCGGGCCTGGCATCCGGCCTTGTCAACACCTCAAGGCAGGCGGGCGGCGGGCTTGGCATCGCCCTGCTCATCTCGTTCGCGACGTCTTACACCACGCATCAGATCGGCCTGAACAGGCCGGTCCCTGAGTCGCTGACGGCCGGTTTCAGGCTGGCCTACCTGATCGCGGCCGGGCTGGCTTTCCTATCGGCCGTTCTCGCCTTCAGGCTGATGCGGCAGTCGCACGCACCGGCACTCGCCCCCGCCGTCCAGCCTGCCGGGCCTCCGGCGGGCGAGCAGGCCGAACAGACACCGCAGCCGGCTGCCGAGCCGTCTGGTGCCCCGACGGAGGCACCAAATGCGAAGCCTGCGGGCGGTCCGCCTGCGGGCAGCCCGCCTGCCGGTCATGCCCCTGGGGCTCCTAAGGGTCAGGCCGCACTGCGCCTCGCCGCAGTCGTGGTGGGGGTGCTCGGTGTCTTCGCGATCCTCGATTTCACGTTCGCTAAACCCGGGCCGCCGATCGGCGCTTACAAGATGGACGACGCCTACCAGTTCGTGTCGGTACCCAAGCTACATCCGCCGATCATCAGGAAGGCGTCTGGCCAGGTCAGCGGCACGCCTGCGCCAGGCCTCATCCTGACGGGCTCGTTCTATGACCTGAGCAAGCCGCCGATGCGCGGCCAGAGCGGCCCGCTCATCATCGACAACAACCTGCAGCCGGTGTGGTTCAAGCCCGTGCCGCAGAACATCGTGGCCACCAACCTGGACGAGCAGACCTATCAGGGCCAGCCGGTGCTGACCTGGTGGCAGGGCGTGGTCACGAACACTGGCCAGACCTCGAGCGGCAAGTACGTCGTTGTCAACCAGCACTACAAGACCGTCGCCACGCTGCACGGTGTCAATGGCTGGGTAGTGACCTTGCACACGATGGTCATCGACGGCGACCACGCCTGGGTGACGGCAAACAAGAATGTGCCGATGAACCTGTCGAAGTGGGGCGGTGTGTACAACGGCACGCTGGTCGACTCGGCACTGCAGGAGTATGACCTCAAGACCGGGAAGCTGCTGTGGAGCTGGGACGCGTTCAAGCACATCGGCCTAGACGATACGCACTCTTTGCCGCCAGGCAACGGGTTCCCGTGGGATGCCTACCACATCAACTCGATCGACCTGATTGGCACTGACACCGCGCTGGTCTCAATGCGAGACACCTGGGGCGTGTACAAGATCAACACCACGAGCGGCAAGATCGAGTGGACCCTCGGGGGCCGCCACTCGGACTTCAAGTTCGGCCGCAACGCCCTGTTCAAGTACCAGCACGATGTCAAGCTGCTGTCCGATGGCGACATCAGCATGTTCGACGATCACTGCTGCTTCCTGGAAAGTGGCGGCACCTACCTGGCGCCGACCGGCCCGTCCAGGGCCGAGGTGCTGAGCATCGACGTAGACAACCACACGGCTACGCTCGTCAGGCAGTACAGGCACCACGACGAGGACGGCCGCCAGGGCACTGACGCCTCGTACATGGGCTCAGCGGAGCTGCTGCCCAACGGCAACGTCTTCGTCGGCTACGGAAACCTGCCGTTCTTCGCCGAGTACAGCAAATCGGGCACCATGGTGATGGACGCGATGTTCCCGGGGCCAGACCTGACCTACCGGGCGATCAAGATCCCGCCGACGGTGTTCGTCGGTTCACCGCTGACAAAGCCCGATGGCGCGGTCCGACAGGTGCACGGCAAACCGACCGTTTATGCGAGCTGGAACGGCGCCACCCAGGTCGCGTCCTGGCGGGTCCTGGCTGGTTCGAGCGAGGATCAGCTCACGGCCGTCACGACCGTGGCCAAGTCCGGTTTCGAAACGGCCATCCCGGTGAGCCAGGATTACAAGGTGTACAAGCTTCAGGCACTGGACGCGAACGGCAATGTGCTCGGCACCTCCAAAACGTTCGGGACACAGGCCTAGGAGTGCACGGCAGCGCACCGCGACGACGGAGCACAGGCGCTGGGCCGGCAGGCTCGGCGCTGGTTGAAAGGAATGCAGTGGAGCACGTATCAGTCCGGCCGAAATCAGCGTCCAAGCTGCGCAAGATACTTCGGGCGCTGCTCGTGGCCGTCGCAATTACAGGCACAGCCGTCAGCGCGGCCGCGTGCGGCCCGTCGCACGACAAGAAGCAGCAGACGGGCCCCGGCGGCTACTAGTCGGTCTCGCGGCAAGCGGGCCGTAAGGGTGCATTGCGCCGGCGCGGCCGCTTGCACTTGTTGGCTGCTGCTAGCAGACGGCCTCACGCCGGCACAGGCCTGCCCAGCGGCATCTGCTGCGTGATGCAGTGCGGCCCGCCGCCTCCGTAGGACAACGTGGCGCCGGGAACGCCAACTACATCGCGGTCGGCGAAGACTTCCCGCAGCCTCGCCAGCGCCTGTTCGTCCTCGGCCGTTCCGGCGAGCGGGACGACAACCCCGCCGTTCGCGAGGTAGCAGTTCAGGTACGGCACGTCCACTGACTCGCCTCCTGCTGGTGCGGAGGCTGTGATGCCGAACGGGATCACCTGTAGGCTCCGGCCCCTGGCATCGACGGCATCTGCGAGCTTATCGAGGTTCTGCTGCGCGTAGAGGTAGTTCGGATGACCGGGCTCGGCGGGCGTCAGGAGCAGGATCTGTCCTGGTCGCACGAGCTGGGCGATGCCGTCAATGTGCCCATCGGTGTCGCGGTCAGGGTAGGCGACCAGCCAGAGCACCAGGTCGATGCCCAGGTAGGCCCCGGCCATATGCTCGAACAGCTCGCGCGACGCGTCCACGTTGCGCGCCGGGTCGAGTACCGGTCCCTCGGTGGTGAACAGCGCCCCCTCGCCGTCGACGTAGAACGAACCTCCCTCAAGGACGAACGGCGCCTGATAGCACCTGACGCCGAGCACATCGGCAAGCGCCGTCCCGAAGGCCTCGTCGTGGTCATAGGGCAGGTATTTGCCGCCCCACGAGTTGAACCCGAAGTTCACCGCGGCGACGCCGCCACCCTCGTTCACGACGAAGACCGGGCCGCTGTCCCTGGTCCAGGAGTCGTCGATCGCGATCTCGGTAACCTGCACCGCCGATCCGCAGTACCGGGTCACATCGGCGGCATCGCCAGGCTGGCAGATCATCACGACCGGCTCGAAGCTCGCGATTGCCCTGGCGACTTCCGCGTAGTCCCTCTTGGCCTGTTCGTACAGTTCGCCCCAGAGGCTGTGCCTGGTTGGCCAGGCCATGAAGCAGCATTGATGCGGCTCCCACTCGGCAGGCATCCTGAATCCGTCGGCCCGCGGCGTCTGCGGCTGAGCACTGCTCTGGCTGCTCATGCGAGCAGATACCTGCGTGACAGCGGGACCTCGCTGAGCGGATCGGCGGCCAGCCGCCTGCCGTCCAGTGTCACGACGCCGTCGCCAAGATCGATGCTGATCTGCGGACGGGCGCGCCCGGCGACCATGTTCTCCCGCCGTACCGAGCGGGTTCCGGATACGGTTGCCAGCCGACGTTCTCCGCCGATCTTGGCCCTGATGTCAGCGTCCGTAGCCGCCAGCGAGACGAATGTGACCGACAGGCTCGCCGGCGTGCGTCCGTATCCGCCCCAGTGCGGGCCGTAGCGGCGCGGCTCTGCGCCTTCCACCGTCGCATTCCCCTCTCCCAGCGGCGCCCACGCGAAATGCCCGGCCTTGAGAATCAGCTCGGGCCGGACGCCGAAGTAGCCAGGCTGCCAGAGCACGATGTCGGCCAGCCGGCCGGGCGCGAGCGTTCCGACCTCGCTCGCGATGCCGTGCGTGATCGCCGGGTCGATCGTGTACTTGGCCAGGTATCGCAGCACTCGCTCGTTGTCATCGGGCCCGAGGCCGTCATCGGTCAGCGATGCTGCCCGGCGTGCAGCGGATCGCCGGACCTCAGGCGCATCCTGCCAGCCAGCGCCCGCCGGCTCCGAGCGCCATGCCTTCATCGCGTCGGCGAGCTGCCAGGTGCGCCTGATGGTCTCGCCGATCCTGCCCATACCCTGCGAATCGCTGTTGATGATGCTGATCGCGCCAAGCTCGTGCAGCGGCCCTTCTGCGGCAAGCGTGGCCGGCCTGATCCGCTCGGCGGCAAGCTCAACGTCACCAGGATCGGCGCCCGAGCCACCATGCACCGCGAGGATCATCTCAGGATGCTCGACCGCCGTGCCCGTCCCGTACGGGACCGTGGGCGTGGTCGACGAGCAGATGATGCTGGGTTCACGGACCAGCCCGAGCAGGTCAGGGATATGTCCTCCCCCTGCGCCCTCGACATGGTAGGCATGCACGGCCCTGCCGCCGATCGCGGCGACCGTGTCAGGAAGCTCACAGGACTCGTTCAGCCCGTCGGTATGCAGCGCGACGGCCACGTCGTTGGCATCGGCGATGCTGAGCACGGCGTCGACGATCTCCGGGTAAGCGCCCCAGTCCTCATGGATCTTCAGGCCGATCGCGCCGGACTCGATCACCCGTTGCACGGCGCCCCTGACCTCGGTCCTGGCGCTCGCCTGCAGACCGAGGTTGACGGGAAGGCGCTCGAACGCACGCAGCGTCGCCGCCATCGCAGCAGGTGGCTCCTCAAACCCCGCGGTGATCAGTGTCGTCACTCCCCCGGCGAGCGCCACCGGGACCAGCCGCGGGGTGATCAGGTGCACGTGGGAGTCGACGCCGCCTGCTGTCGCGATCAGGCCGTAGCCCATGATGGGCAGCGTGTTCGGCCCGATGGTGAGGTCGACACCGCTGGTGACGTCCGGGTTCCCTGCCCGGCCGATTCCGGCGATCCTGCCGTCCTTGATGCCGATGCAGGTCTTCATGACCCCGAGCAGCGGATCAACGAGGACCACGCCAGCGACCAGGACATCAAGCTCGCTATCGGAGGTCGCCCGGTCCTGCTGGGTCATTCGTGAACGGATGTTGCGGGCATATCCCCAGACCGGCTCGTCGCCGTACCCGACGTGATCATCCTCCACCCGCAGCCACAGATTGGTGTCGCCGAGCCTCACCCGGTCACCGGTGGTCGGACCGAACTGCCGGCTGTAGTCCGCCTGGCGCATGCTGGTCATGGTGCCGCTCCGGCCGTTCCACCGAGCTTAACCAGACGTACCTCCCGGCTCTCGCCCGCGGCCCAGCGCACCGAGGTGCCAGCCGGAATATCGAGCCGGTAGCCGTTCGCGGCCTCCCGGTCGAAGTCGAGCCGCGGGTTGACCCGCCAGAACGGATAGTGCGAGGAGATCCTGATCGGGCGGTCCGAACGACTGGTCACCGTGATCGTGCGCCTGGACAGGCCCGCCGCCAGCTCGATCTCAAGATCTGGGCTGCGAACCTCGCCTGGCTCGGCCGGGCCAGCCCGGCCGGTCATGTCTGCCGCCAGGGCTCGCGCAGCACCACCAGGCGCCTGCCGTCGCCAAGCAGAACCTCGAGGCGGATCTCGCTGAGCAGCGCATCGATGCCGTCCATCAGATCCTCTCGCCGAACCGCGGCGCGGCCGGCCGCCAGCACACCTTCGGCCAGCTCCCCCCGGCGTGCCGCCCGGTGCATCTCGTCGCAGATCAGCGCGGTCGCCTCGGGGGCATTCAGCCTTGCGCCGTCAGCTAGCGACCTGCGGGCAAGCTCGGCAGCGGTAAAGATCGTCAGCCGGTCTTCCTCCGTCGGGGTGAGGTACATGTCCGCAACCTAGCGGACGCCTACCGTAGGCGAGCGCTCGCCCGTTGCCAAAGTCATCCGCCGCAGCCGGCACGCCGCACCGACGCCGCCGCTCCCGGTTTGCGGCGGAACCAGCCGTTGACCGGCAGCCTGCAAGTGGTTAGCGTCCGCTAGAACACGTTTCAGTATTTGGTGCGCGGCCCGTGCTCCGGCCCGCGCCGATTGCTCGCGGTTGGAGGCCTCATGACGGAGCCCGTGCTGGCCTCCGGAGCCCAGGAAGAGCCGCCCCCGGCTGTACGCGGCGAGCGGATCCAGATGACCGTCAGCACGCGCGATCCAGCAGCCCTGGCCGAAGCACTGCGGGGCTGGCTAGGCAGGAAGCTCGCGCTCAACGAGCCGCCGGTGATCAGCGGGGTGCGGATGCCGCCGAGCGGCGGCCTGTCCAGCACCTCGCTGCTATTCGAGGCCGAGTGGCCCAGCGCAGGAGCGAGGCAGCGCGGCGCGTACGTCGCCAGGATGGCGCCCGAGCAAAGCGCTATCCCGGTGTTTCCCCGCTACGACCTGCCAGGTCAGTTCCGCCTCATCGACGAGGTCAGCAAGCGCTGCGGCGTGCCCTTGCCCGCTCTTCGTTGGAACCAGCCAGACGGGGATCCACTCGGCACGGCGTTCTTCGTGATGGATCAGGTCGAGGGCAGGGTTCCGCTGGACAATCCGCCGTATGTCTTCGGCGGCTGGCTGCTCGACGCCACACCGGATGAGCGAGCGCAGCTCGAACGCGCGAGCGTGAAGATCGTCGGCGATTTGCACGCCATCCCCGACCCGGCAGCCGCCTTTGAGTGGCTCCAGCCGCCAGCCGGGACATCGGCGCTGCGCTGGCATGTCGACCAGCAACACGCCTACTACCGCTGGGCGCTAGCAGACGACGGCATCAGGATTCCCATCATTGAGCGGAGCCTGGACTGGCTCGAGCAGAATTGGCCGGCCGACACCGGGCCCGACGTGCTGTCCTGGGGCGATTCACGGATCGGCAACATCATCTATGACGGGTTCACGCCGGTCGCTGTGCTCGACTGGGAGATGGCGGGACTCGGCCCTCGCGAGATCGACGTCGCATGGTTCATCTTCTTGCATCGCTTCTTTCAGGACATCGCCGAGTTCTTCGAGATCCCCGGACTGCCAGACTTCCTCCGCAGGTCACAGGTGGAGCGCCTGTACTCCGAATTCAGCGGCCATGAACTGCGGGACATGGACTTCTACCTGCTGTATGCGGCCCTTCGGCACGCGATCGTGATGGCCAGAATCAAGCGCCGGATGATCCATTTCGGCGAAGACGAAGTTCCCGACGATATCGACGACTACGTGATGCACCGCGCTAGCCTCGACAAGCTGCTCGCTGGCACCTATCGATGGGATTGACAAACAGTGTCACTAACCAGCGGACCCGAGCCGCTTGACGAGTACCCGATCCATCAGGCTCCGCTGCCGATCAGCCGGGTAGTCAGCAGCGACCGCAACTTCTACGACCGCTGCTACTTCAACGTCCACGACCGCACTGGCGAGATCTTCCTGGTCAGCGGGCTTGGCGTGTACCCGAACCTGGCGGTCATCGACGCATACGCCGCGGCGAGGGTCGGGGACCGGGTATGGAGCGTCCGGTTCTCCGACGCGCTGGGCGAACGCAGCCTAGACCAGCAGGTCGGCGGATACCGGATCGATGTGCTCGAGCCGCTCCGCAGACTGCGCCTGACCTGCGCCGCTCCAGATTCAACCCTGAACTTCGACCTGCAGTGGACGGGCTCGTTCCCCGCGGTTCAGGAGGAGCCGCATCTGATGTTGTCAGGCGAGCGGGCGATCATCGACTCGTCGCGCTTCTGCCAGCTGGGCAGCTGGAGCGGGAGCCTGCGGATCGGCGACCGGGATTTCGCGGTCAGCGACGACCGGTGGTCAGGTGCCAGGGACAGGTCCTGGGGTATCAGGCCGGTCGGTGAGGGCGAGCCGCCGGGAAGAGCGGCGGAGTCCATGACCGGGTTCTGGTGGGTCTACCTGCCGCTGCGCTTCGAGACCTGCGTGCTGATAGTGATCCTGCAGGAGAACCCCGATGGCTACCGGACCCTGAGCAACGCCAAGCGGGTCTGGCCCGATGGCCGCGTCGAGCAGCTCGGCTGGCCGCGGGCAGATATCAGCTACGCGCCGGGAACAAGGACGCCGACGGCGGCGCGCATCCACCTGGCGGACGGCACCGGCAAGCCGGTCTGCGTTGAACTTGAGATTCTGACTTCTCTTCCTTTGCATGTCGGTGCGGGGTACAACGGCGATCCCGACTGGACGCACGGTCGCTGGATGGGGCGGAACTGGAGCAGCACGGGCGTCTATGACCTGACCGACCCTGCCGTGGCCGGGCGGATTCCGTGGGGCGTGACCGACCACCTGGTCAGGGCGAGCATGGACGGCGAGCAGGGCTGGGGCATGTTCGAGCACGCGAGCATCGGCCGGCACGACCCGACGGGCTTCGCCGACTGGTCCTCGGTGGCACCGGGCTAAGCTGGCCGGCACGGCTAGCCAGACAATCCGGGCCAGCCAGACCAGGCTGGCCAGCCAGACCAGCGGGACCGGCCGGGCTATGGCGTGCTCGACTGGGTCGGCGCCGGGCTGCTAGACGTCGGCGAGGTGGTCGGTGACGGAGTGGACGACGGGCTCGGCGTCGGGGAAGGCGTCGATGTCGACGGCGTCGGAGTGGGGGTTGTCGATGGCGAGGAGCTGTGCGTGTTCGGGGTGTGCGAGGCCGGCTGACTGTGCTGCCCGCTCGGAGGTCCGACGAGCGTAGGCCCCTGGACATGATGGCTCGGCGCGAGCAGCAGGGCGATGGCGGCGACGACCACCGCCGCGACCGTGACGAGGCCGCCAGCCGCTGCCCCCGCGGCGAATGAGCGCCGGTCCCTGCGGTACTCGGTCGTGCGGCGGGCCCGCAGCGGGGCGGGCAGAGCCGCCCTGCGTGCCGCCCAGCTGTTGAACGGCGCCGCGGCCATGCCGAGCGTGGGGAAGATCAGCAGCGCTGAGAGCAACCAGCCGCTCAGCTGCGCGGGCCTGGTCAGCGCCGCCGCAATGCCGGCCAAGCCGAGCACGGCGAGCATCGATTCTGCCCAGTTCGCCTGCAGCGCCTCCCACCACTTGGCCTGCTCGCTGGTCTTGGGTGTACGCAGGAATGCCGCCTTGCGGGCGAACAGGCCAAGTACCGAAGCCCTGGCGACGACCAGGGACGTTGACTGCCAGATGAAGAACGCTCCGATCGCGTCGCGCCAGGTCGCTCCCGTGCCGCGGCGGAGCAGAGCGACCGCCCTGACCAGGCCGAGTACCACCAGGACGGGAACAGTCGCGACCAGGAAGACGGTCAGCTTACGGAACAGCGCCCCACCGCCCAGCGCCTCGTTGGCCGCCCCGGCCAGCAGGAACGCCAGGAAGCACAAGCCGAGGAAGTCGCCGTACCACTGGAACCCGCCTGCCAGATATGCCCAGCGCTGGGCGTTCGTCAGGTGGTTCTCCTTGGACTTGCGCCCGGGGACGAGGGACCGCCAGTGCATCCGCAGGATCTGAATCCCGCCGAAACACCACCGGTAGCGCTGCCCCTTGAGCGCCTCGAACGTCAGCGGCATGATCCCGTAGCCCCAGGACTGATCGACATGCAGGCCGGAGAATCCAGCGCGAAGGAGCCGGAGCGACAGCTCGGCATCCTCAGTAATGCACCACTCGTCCCAGCCGCCGAGTTGCTCGAGCGCCACCCGCCTGATAAGGCCCATGGTCCCGGCGAAGATCGCGCCGTCCCGTTCGTTCCTGGATGGCTGGGAGACCGCGAAGAAGTACTTGTAGGAGAAGTAGAGCCGCCGGTAATAGTGAGCATGCCGCCAGCCCCGGTAGTCCTGCGGTGACTGCACAAAGCCAACCCACGGTTCGGCGAACGCGGGCGCGCAGCGGCGCAGGAACCCTGGTTCGATCTGGTAGTCGGAGTCCACGACGCCGATCACCTCGGCGGCGGGGTCGGTCATCTCGCGCAGCGCGTAATTCAGAGCGCCGGACTTGTAGCCTGGCCAGTCGGCCAGATGAGCGAACTTGACGCCATGCCGCCTGCACCAGCTCTCGACCGGGCGCCACAGCGCCTCGTCGTCAGTGTTGTCGTCGATCAGGATGATTTCGTAGCGCGGGTAGTCCAGCCGGAGCAGCGATCTGAGCGTGTCGATCACCATGTCCGGCGGCTCGTTGTGTGCCGGCACGTGCAAGCTGACCATCGGCCAGTCGGCGGCTGGAACGTCGAACCGGACCTGCGGGGTTATCCGCCTCGTCCAGTGCTCAGTGCCGAGGGCGTCGCAGATCTCCCACAGGTAAGCGCAGGCCATGACCGCGGCGAGAACCTCAAACGCCCAGAGCAGCAGCGCGCCGATCGTGCTGATCAGGCCGAGATGGCTGGTGAACGACCAGTCCAGCGCGAACGCCAGGTAGGTCACGAAGAGGAAGATGCTTGACGCCCAGCAAAGGTGCGCCCTGGCGCGCCAGCGCCTGGTCACCGGCAGCCAGATCAGGCTGGCGATCACCACGCCCGCAGCGCCAGTGATGAGCTTGTGCTCAGAGACTGACAGCAGCTTCAGCACCCCGGCGACGGCAGCGGCGAGCACAGCTGTTCCCGCGACGGCAAGGACGACCCTGCGGATCGCTGGCCAGGTTCCTGCACCCTGGCGCCGTCGTCGTGTCGGCATGAACAGCAGGGCCGAGCCCAGCGGCGCCGCCACCATCCCGGCCAGCAGCAAGGCCGCTAGCATCTCTACCCTTTGCTCGTAATTCGTCGGATTCGACTTGCCGAGCTACCTGAATAACCGGACATGAAACGCGTTCGGCCAATCGCGTTGCCCCCCGTGACCGGAGTACATATAACGATTCATGCAGCCACATCGGCAGAGCTCGTACAGCCGCTCGCTTCAGCGTATGGCTGTCATCGCGTGCGGCGGCCTGATCGTCGCTCTCGCGGCGCCGGCATCGGCGATGACATCATCC
>DATAEH010000275.1:0-12119 GCA_036258115.1 Streptosporangiaceae bacterium | reverse complement strand
CTTTGCTAGCCCTAGCAAGCCCCCGACCTGCGGATATGCGCGCGACAGCACGTGGTTCGGGCGGGCTGACTGAGACTGTGAATGAGACCACGCGTTGCGTAAGACGATCATCAGACGCGCGTTTACGCAGGTCAGCGAGTGAGGTCTTCACATTTGGCTGCGACCTGCGGTGTTTTGTGTTGCTGATTGCGGTGTCCACGGGTTAAGCGGGCTGCGTCCACAGGGTTATGGATGTGTTTGCCGGGTTCAGGTGTCGCCGGTGTCGACGGCTTGCAGGGTGAGGTCCTGGATCCGGCCGAGCAGGTCGCGCATCTTGCGGGCGTTGTCGAACAGGGGCTGCCAGGCGTCCAGCTGCTCGGGGGTCAGCCGGCGGGTGACGGTCTTGCCGTCGATCTTGCGGGTCCACTCGGCGTAGGGGCCGTGCAGCTGCGGCGGGCTGGCGTGGCAGCGGCAGCGGCGCTTGCCGCAGGCATACGAGCGCACGGTCAGGGTGCCGGGCAGAGCGGGCCCGGCCGCGGCGGCGAGCTCGGCGGCGAGCTGGCCCAGGTCCGCGTCTGGTTCCATGCGACACACCGTCTCAGATCCGGGGTTCCCGCGTCACTCCACAGTAGTTTACTGTGGACATCTTCCTGATGACGGGGAGCGCCGGTGGCAGAGCACGGCAGCGGCGAGGCCGGCGGTTACCTGGCGCGGTGGAAGCCCGCGGCCGGAACCCCGGCGGAGGCGGCGGCGTTCGCCCGCCGGGTCGTGGGCAGCTGCGGCCCGCTCGGGCAGGACCGGGCCAGGAACCTGTTGTGGGCAGCCGGCAAGCTCGCCGGCTACGGCATGTCGGCCGGGCTGGATCCGGTACCCGAGGTGCTGCTGCACCCGTCGGTGATCGAGCGGTTCGCCGCGCATGCGCCGGGCATGTCGGGCGTCGCGCGGCGGACGCTGCGCACCAGCCTGCGGTTCATCGCCCGCCAGGTGGTGCCGCACCTGGACCCGGCCGATGCGCCGCTGCCGCGCGAGCGGGCCAAGGCTCCTTATACGGCGCGCGAGATCGCCGGCTACCTCGCGCTCGCTGACGCCCAGCCGACGCCGGCCCGGCGGGCACGCGCAACGGCCCTGGTTTGCCTCGGAGCCGGGGCCGGGCTGATCCGCTCCGACCTGCGCACCGCCCGCGGCACCGACGTGCACGCCCGATCCGGCGGTGTCGTGGTGGAAGTGCGGGGCGCCCGGCCGCGGGCGGTGCCGGTCCTGGCCTGCTACCACGAGCAACTGCTGGAAACCGCCGCGTTCGCCGGCGGTAACTTCCTCACCGGCGGCACCGAGCCAGGGCGCGGCAACATCACCAACCCGCTGACCCGCTCGCTGGCCGGCGGCGCCGGCCTGCCGGCCCTGCACACCAGCCGGCTGCGGGCCACCTGGCTCGCCGACGTCGCGGCGCTGATCGGCCTGCCCGAGTTCATGCACGCCGCCGGCATCTCCTGCTGTCAGCGCCTCGGCGACATCATCGCCGGCCTGGACCCGGGCACCGAAGCCGGCGCGGTGACGCTGCTCGGCGGCAGCACCCGGTGACACGGCGGCGAGTCAGCGCGATCGGGCTGCCCCTGCTGGAAGACATCACCGACGCCTCCGGCGTCGCGCCCCTCATCGAAACACTGCTGCCGGCCGGCGTGCGGCACCGGCAGCTGCACGCCCGGACCCTGCTGATCGGCATGCAGCTGGCCCTGTCCGGCCGCCGGCCCGCTCACCTCACCGAGGTCCACGCCGCGCTGACCAGCCTGCCCGCGGCCGACCAGCAGCGCCTGGGCGTCACCGCAGACTGGCACGGCCGGCCGCATCAGCTGACCTACCGGCAGGTCGAGCACACCCACCGGCTCATCACCCGCGCGCTGACCAGGACCCAGCCCGACGGCACCCCGTCGCCGGCCCTGCAGCACGTGTGCGACGCACTGACCGAGGCCAGCATTCCCGGGGCGCTCAAGAACGCCAGCACCTCGATGGCCGCCGACCGGGCCGACGTCGAGGCCTGGGCACGGTCAGTCCCGCACCAGGCCGCCGGAACCGGCACCGACCCCGAGGCCGGCTGGGGACACCGCAACGTCGGCCGCACCATCGAGGAAGGCCAGATGTTCTTCGGCTACCTCCTGTCGGCCGCGGTCATGGTGGCCGACGACAACGGCCCGCCCGTCCCCGAGCTCGCCCGCCGCATCACCGCCGGCAGCCCCCGCCACGACCCCGCCGCCGCGCTGGCAGCAATCCTGATAACCATGCCCGGCGCCGGCACCAGACTCGGCGACATCATCGCCGACTCCGGCTACGCCCACCGCGCCCCGGCCACCTGGGCACAACCCCTGCGCGCCGCCGGCGCCCAGCTGGTGCAGGACCTGCACCCGAACGACCGCGGACCCCGGGGCACCCACCAGGGCGCCATCATCGCCAGCGGGAATCTGTACTGCCCCAAGACACCGCCCGCCCTGCTGCAGTTGATCCCGCTGCCACCGGGCGCCAGCACCGCCGACACCGCCGGCCACGACCAGCAGACAGCCGAGCTAGCCCGGTACAAGCTCGGCGTCCACGCCGCAGACGACGCCGACGGCTACCGCCGGCACACCTGCCCCGCCGCCGCCGGGAAACTCCGCTGCCCGCTGCGCCCGGCGTCCATGGCGCTGGACCGCTCCCGGCCCGAGATCCTCAGCCCGCCGCAGTACCCGCCGGCCTGCTGCACCCAGCAGACCATCACCGCCGGCCCTTCCGTCGCGGCCAAGACCCGCCAGAAGCACGACTACCCGTCAGCGGCCTGGCGGCACTCCTACGCCCGGCGCACCGCCGCCGAACGGCTCAACGCCGCCATCAAGGACACCGCCGTCAACAGCATCGACCGGGGCTGGATCCGCCTCACCGGCCTCACCCCGCTCATGCTCTGGCTCACCTGCCTCATCATCGTGCGCAACCAGCGCACCCTGGCCGCCTTCCAGGCCCGGCAGCAACACGACGCGCGCGCCGCAGACCAGCCGCGCGCCCGCAAACGGCGCCGCGACCTCGCCGGCGCCGGCCCGCCCTGACCAAGCGCGCGGACCAGCGTCACGGCAGCAGCCGTTAACGACCAGCACCAGCGGCGCCGCCATACCGCGCCCTTACGCCCGCCAGCGCAAGCCGCAACCCACAACCAGCCGTCGAAGCGCCAGCCAAACCCACGAAAACCCAGCAACAAGACCAGCTCACCGCGACCGCGGGAATGTCACAGGCATATGTGAACATCAATCGTGGTCAGATGTGAACACCTCAAGGTGGGGCGGGTGGGGATCGAACCCACGACCGGCGGATTATGAGTCCGCTGCTCTGACCGGCTGAGCTACCGCCCCAAGCGTCGGGTGCACCTTACCGCAGGCTCATGATCGCATTAGTAGGCCACTCATCCGTAGCAATAAGCGGCTGGTGGTCAAGACCTAAGCAGCCAGAACCCAGCGCGCGCTAGCGGATGCTCAGCTGCATCGCCATCGCGTGTTCGACCAGGGAGATCAGCACTTCCTTGGTGGAGATCCTGCTCCTGGCGTCGCACTGAACGATCGGCACTTCAGGACCTAGCGACATGGCTTCCCTGACATCTTCCATGTGATGCGGGAAGTCGCCGTAGAAGCCGTTGATAGCAACGATGAACGGGAGGCTTGCCGACTCGAAGTAGTCCACCGCCGGGAACGAGTCGGCGAGGCGGCGGGTATCGACGAGAACCACGGCGCCGATCGCGCCCTGAATCAGGTCGTCCCACATGAACCAGAACCTGTGCTGGCCGGGGGTGCCGAACAGGTACAACACGAGGCCGGCATCGAGGGTGACGCGGCCGAAGTCCATCGCGACCGTCGTTGTGGTCTTGTCAGGGGTGTGGGACAGATCGTCGACACCGTCGCTAACCGAGGTCATGACCGCCTCGGTGGTCAGCGGCGTGATCTCGGAGACCGAGCCGACGAACGTTGTCTTGCCCGCACCGAAGCCACCAGCCACGACGATCTTGACGGACGTCACGGCGACGTCGGCGTCAAGGCCGTTGGCGGCCCTAGAGCTTGCGAAGTCCACTAAGCACCCTTTCAAGGAGGTTGAGATCTGGCCGGCCCTGTCCATGGTCCGCCTGGTGGACCCGGACCAAGCCCTCCATCGCCATGTCCCCGATGAGGACACGGGCAACGCCGAGTGGCATTCGCAGGACCGCGGAGATCTCGGCGACCGACCGCCAGTCACGGCAGTATCCAAGAATGGACTGGCATTCCGGGCTCAATACCGAAAGATCGCGGGCTTCATAGTGCGATGCGGACACCATAGCCTCGATCTGCAACTGATAACTGGGTTTTGTCCGGCCTCCGGTTACCGCATAAGGACGGACCAGCGAACTGGACTGATCTGGGAAGCCATACGCAATGTCGGGCACGCCAAATTCGTCCGGAGACTGGGCGCCATTCTCACGCCCGCCTGCCGGCCCTGGCCGGTGGCTGTCCATTCCTGGTCTGCCACCGTCCGCCATCCAATCATCGTGGCGGGGAACCGACACCGATTGCTCCTGTCACTAACCGCCAGCACCGGGCCAGCTAGGAGTGGCCGAACCACGCATGTCCGGAGTGAGCGCGCTGCCCACCCTTTCCACCATAAGTGCCATTTCATAGGCAACAAGGCCCATGTCGCAATCCGCTGCAGCGAGCACGGCCAGGCTGGATCCGTCGCTGATCGCCATGACGATCAGCAGGCCACGCTGCATCTCGACCACGGTTTGCGACACAGCGCCGCCCTCGAACACTCGCGAAGCGCCTTGAGTCAGGCTGGTTAGTCCAGATGTGACTGCGGCGAGCTGGTCGACCCGATCGGGAGGAAACCCCTGCGAGAACGCCATCGGCAGGCCATCGGCGGAGACGACGATGGCATGCGCGACCGAGGGCACACGCTCAACAAAGTTGGTAACCAGCCAGTTGAGATCCTGTGCCGGACGGGTAAGCGGACTCACCGGCGCTCCTTCCTGTCACGACGGGTGGACCCGGCGCCATCCGAATCTGGCAGCCACGGCGCCTCTGACCATACCTGGGAAGTTCGCACAACTAGCATGACTGTGTCAGCGCCCTCATGTCACCCATCACCTGGAACGTCAGTCGTTCCATCATCGTTCTCCGTGCCGCTCGCCGCACGCGCCTCTCGTACTCCTCGCTGCAGACTAGCGAACCTCTCCCTGGTTGCTGCTGCCGAACGAACGGGCGCAGGCGTTGTTGTCTCTGTCGCGGTTCCTGGAATGAGGTTCGCCCTAGGCACTCGCCGCGGCAGTCCTGCGACGGTGGTTCCGCCAGAACTCGGAGCCATTGCAGCCTCGGCCACTTTCCAGCCTTCGTCGGCCGGTGAGGTCCAGCCCCTCGCCGGCGCCGACTCACTTGCGCTTGCCATGTCGACCGACGGGCGGCCGCGGCGGAACCAATCGGACTCAACAGCCTCGAAGATCGGCAGCCTGTTCTCCTCGGCGAGTGAGGCAGCCGGAGGCAGGATGACCCCGCCGTTGGTCGACCCGTTCTGGGTGTCGTCACGGCCGAAGGAGGTGCCGGAGCCACGCAACCCTGAAATCGGCGCTCCGAGAACGGGCTGCTCGGTCTTATCGCCTGACCACGCCGGCAGGGGCTGCGTACCCGGATCACCCCATGCCGCCGGCTGGCCCCACGCAGGCTGGTCGCCGGTGGAGCCGGGCACAGGCTGAGCGGGCTGCTCACTCCCCCAGGACGCGGGCTGCGCGGCCCGTTCCTCAGTTCCTGCACCAGTCGGTATCGACCACTCGTTCGACGCTGCGGCCGCGGGAATCGATGGGTGCTCCGCGCCGAACCCCGGGCCAGAGCCGCTGCCGATTGTCTCCTCATCCGATTCCGCAGCCGGAACTGGGTCAGATAGCCCTGGGATCGAACCATCAGGAGTGCCGAACCTGCCAGGGTGCGGGCCGACGCCGGGTACACGCGCCGGACCAAGCGCAGCTCCGGCAGCATCCAGGTCAGGAGGAGAGAACCGTGGGGTGCGGGCCGCCGCTACTTCCTGCTCGGCAGTCGACGCGCCAGCCGGCCACTCGCCCGAGCTCGCGGCGGCCGTCAGCTCAGCAGGTGAACCAGGGCCAGCGATTCCGGGCTGCCCGCCGCCGATGGCGAATTTGGCAAACGGCTCGGGGAACCGTCCGATGCCGCCCGGCCGGCCAGCCGACTCCCGAACGACGACCTCGTCAGGCAGCCAGACCAGCGCCGTCAGGCCAGCGCCCGTGGCCGCTCGCAGCCTGACTCTGATGCCATGCCTGGCAGCCAGACGCGCGACCACAAACAGGCCCATCCGGCGCGAGACAGCCACGTCGACCACCGGCGGGTTATCGAGCCGCCAGTTCGCGTGCGCCATCTCCTCGCTGCCCATGCCGACACCGATGTCGGTGATGTCGAGCAGCACTCCGCCGCTGTTGAGCAGGTGCCCGGACACATTCACCGGCGTATCGGCCGAGGAGAACGACGTGGCGTTCTCCGCCAGCTCGGCGATCAGGTGGACGACGTCGTTGACCGCCGGGCCACGGACGGCGATTCCGGGCTGTACGTTCAGTTGGACCCGCTCGTATTGCTCGATCTCGGAGACCGCCGCCCTCAGAACGTCGACGAGAGATACGGGCTGGTTCCAGCGGCGTGCGGATTCGTGGCCTGCCAGAACGAGCAGGTTCTCCGAGTTGCGGCGCATGCGGGTGGCCAGGTGGTCCATCTGGAACAAGCTGCCGAGCCGCTCCGGGTCCTGCTCGCCCTGCTCAAGCTCGTCGATCAGCTTGATCTGCCGTTCGACCAGCGACTGGCTGCGCCTGGAGAGGTTTACGAACATCGCGTTGACGTTGCCGCGCAGCGCGGCCTCGTTCGCGGCGAGCCTGAGCGCTTCGCGGTGCACCTGGTCGAAAGCGCGCGCCACTTCACCGATCTCGTCGAACGAATCGACCTCGATCGGCTGGACGTCGATCGAGATGTTCTCGCTGTCCGCCTCGGTCATCCTGCGGACGGTCTCTGGCAGCCCCACGCCGGCCACCTCAAGCGCGCCGGCCCGCAGCCGCCGCAGCGGGCGGACCATCGACCGGCCCACGACGACCGTGAACAGCAGCGCTATCACCAGGACGACGAGCACGGCGCCACCGATGGCGACCGCCGATATGATCGCCTTCTTCCGCAGGTCCTGAGCCCGGTGAATCGCCTGGTTAACCAGGATCTCCTCAACTATCCGGACCTTGCCGATCGTCTCGGTTATGTTGCCGAACCACTCCTCAGCGGGGATCCCGACGCCGCTCAGCGACCCGTGGTGCGCGGGCTCGTACTTGATCACCGTCGACTCGGCCGCGCTGACCCGGTCTGTCAGCGAGCCGTTGTTCTCGAGCTGACTCTGGTACAGGTTGAATTGAGAGGCCGATGCGAAGTTCTTGAACTGGTTGCTGTCCGATTGCTGGTCAGCCACGGATGCGTTCAGCATCTGGGACATGTTCGCAGCGAACTTGCTCGCGGTCAGGGAGTAGACAATCAGGCCTCGCTGCGTCGAGAACTCCTGCTGGATTCTCGAGATCTGGCTCAGCGCGCTGACGGTTGTGGTCAGCTTCGGGTCATTGCTGGTCAGAGCGATCTGGCCCTCAAAAGCGAGCAGAACGTTGAGCACGTTTGTGTACCGGCTGATCACGTCGGTCGCTGAGGCTTGAGCCGAGAGCGCCGCTGAGCGCACGCTCTTGATGAAGTCGAGTTCAGCGAGCACCGAGCGAGCGTCGAGTGCCACGCCGGGCGGGAAGCTATCCCCGATGGCCTTCGCGCCGAGCCGTACCGGACGGACCGCCCCGTCGGTAAATCTGTGTAGCTGGCGAACTACCTTCAGCTGGCTCTTGGCGGCGGGAGACAACTGCGTGTCAGGTTGTCCACTCGGCGCGGTATGCATCGCGACGTACCAGACCGTGTTGTCACGCTCGTACTCAAGGTCGTAGGCCAGTTTGGTGACATCCGCGCTGAGGCTTGCGAGCTGCGCGACGCGCTGGTAGTCAACCGCGGTCTTCCAGGACGAGACAATGCTTGACGCGCCGAGCGCGACCGCTGTCGCCGTCGGAATCGCGATGAGCAGGACTAGCCTGGACCGCACGCGCCAGTTTCTGAGCAAGCGCCGGTGTGACCTGCCGCCCGCCGACCCGGCCGCTGGTGCCACGATCTGCCGGACCTCAGCCGCCATATCCACAGGCGCCGAGTCAGGCATATCGGTCATGGCACGGCTGCCTGGTCGCCCGTAGGCCGCCTGGGTCTCGGCGCCGGACGGCCTTGCTGAGCCGCGCACGGCATCGCGCGGCATCTTGCTTCGGGACGGCACGGCTGGTGTACCTCTTCACCTGATTAGCAGAAGGCTTCCTAGGTTCCGGTGCTCCGGAACACCCATCTCTAGGATCCCTCCAGGAAACGGACCGTTACGGCCACGCAACTTACATAGCCATGGGCGACTCTATCCTTGAACAGCCCGACATGCAGCGATAAGAGCTTGAACCGGATATTCGCGGGAGCAACCGGCTGGCCAGCGCGGTCTTGTCGCGCTCACCAGCCTCTGCCTGTAAGGGCGACTTTGTTTAGGGTACTCTCTCCCGAGTCGTCCGTGATCAGAAAACTGTCCGTATCACTAGCAAACTGAACATCAGCATGCGCTCGTGCCACATGCACACCAGGTAAGGAGCGTAATGAGACTGTTGTCAGCGCGGATTGGCGTACCTGTGGACAGGACATCGCCCCGGCGGATACGTTCCATCGCCGTACTGCTCGTCAGCCTCAGCGTCGCAGGAGGAGCTTCTGCCTGCAGTCCGTTCAGCCAGCAAGTCACGCCGACCGACGCGCCAGTGGTCAGGGTCGGCGTCGTTCCCGGCATGGACAACGCGACGTTGTACCTGGCGAAGAAGCGCAGCTACTTCTCCAGCGCGGGCATCAGTGTTGAGATCGTCAAGTTCAAGACCGTGAACGCTGAGCTGCAGTCACTCAACCTAGGTCATGTGGACGTTGCCGCGGGAGACTACGGCAACCTCTTCGCCAAGCAGTCCACATTGCAGAAGAACGCCTTCAAGATCCTCGCTGACGGATACGACGCGGCGGCAGGCGTCGTGCAGATCATGACGATGCCCAATTCGCCGGTCAAGTCGCCCAGTGACCTGCGCGTTATAGGCGCGCCGAACGTCGATGAAGTCGGCGCGCCAACTGGCCGCCCCAACAGCTTGGTGGTCGCGAGCGCGACATCCGTGTTGCAGAGCCTTGGCGTCAATCTGTCGAACCTGACCTGGCAGAACATGAGCGAGACTCAGGAGATCAATGAGCTGGTCTCCGGTCAGCTCAAGGCGGTCCTGCTTACCCAGCCGTACGTGTACCAAGCTCAGCAAAAGGGCGCGATCCTCCTGATCGACGCCTGCAGTGGCGCGACAGACGGCATTCCGCTTTCGGGCTACTTCACAAGCACATCGTGGGCCAGGGACAAGTCCAAGGAGGTCGCGGCGTTCCGGACCGGGCTCGCTCGCGCCGATGCACAAGCTTCGATGCCAGGGCCTGTTCAGGCGATACTGCCGAAGTACGCCAAGCTCACCCCTGAAGAGGCGGCCCTGGTCACTACCGGGGTATATCCGCTCTCCACGATCACCGCCAACCTTCAGCGCACGGCTGACCTCATGAATCGGGTCGGAATGATCAGCAAGCAGCTAAATGTGGCGAATATGATCGCCAGGTAACGCTCCCTGTCGGGTCAGGAATCTGCGGCCAGACCTAGCTCGCGTGCGATGATCATGCGCTGCACCTCGGATGTGCCTTCGCCGATCTCGAGGACCTTGGCGTCGCGGTAGAACCTTGCGACTGGAAATTCGTTCATGTAGCCGTAGCCGCCGAAGATCTGGGTGGCGTCACGCGCGTTGTCCATCGCCGCGTTCGATGCTGTCAGCTTCGCGATCGCGGCCGCTTGCTTCACCGGCTCACCCGCCACGAGCCGAGATGCGGCGTCATACCAGGCAAGCCTCGCGGTGGCGGCCCTGGCCTGCATGTCGGCGATCTTGAACTGGATCGACTGGTAATGGCCAAGCCGGTGGCCGAACGCTGATCGTTCGCGGACATACTTCAGGCACTCGTCGACGCACCCCTCGGCAAGGCCTGCCGAGAGCGCGGCGATGGCGATTCTGCCTTCGTCCAGAATCCGCAGGAATTGGGCGTACCCGCGCCCCTGGTCGCCGAGCAGGTTTGCCGCAGGCACACGACAGTCGCTGAACGACAGTTCCCTGGTGTCTGACGCGCACCAGCCGACCTTCGAGTACTTCGCGCCCACCGTCAGTCCCGTAGTACCTGCAGGAACGATGATCGACGAGATCTGCCGTCTGTCCTGCGAACTCCCCGTGATCGCCAGGACTGTGATCACCGAGGTGATCGACGTCCCCGAGTTCGTGATGAAGGCCTTGCTGCCGTTGATCACCCACTCGCCGCCATCTCTTACGGCTGTGGTCCGCATGCCGCCTGGGATGTCCGATCCGCCGCCGGCCTCGGTTAGTCCGAAAGCCGCGAGCCGCTCGCCGCTGCACAGGTCTGGGAGCCACTGCGCGCGCTGTTCCTCGTTGCCGTAGCGGTAGATCGGCATTGCCCCGAGGGCCACCGCGGCCTCGAGTGTGATCGCGACGGAAGAGTCGACCCTGGCGAGTTCATGGAGAGCAAGGCAGAGCGCGAAGTAGTCGCCGCCCATGCCGCCGTACTTCTCAGGGAAAGGTAGTCCGAAGAGCCCAAGTTTCCCCATGCTGGCGACGATTTCGTACGGGAACTCATTGCGCTCATAGAAGCCGCCGATGACCGGGGCAACAGCCTCGCGCGCAAAGTCCGACACTGTGCTGCGGAGCGCCTCATGCTCATCGTCGAGTCTGAAGCTGATCACGCAGCGATGCTACCTGGCGGCATCCTTACCAGCGCTAGGCTGTGAACATGACGCCGGTTGGGTCATTCTTCCCCAATTGGCGGGCACGGACTGGCGGGCGCTGACTGACAGGGACGGGCGCGAGCGGGACCTGCCGCGAGCGGGCCGCCTGGCTGTGCTGGCTTGATGGGACCGGCCTGGCACGCACCTGGCTGAGGGCGCGATGCCACGATGACTGGAGACCCGGCATTAAGGAAGGAGCACGCTGTGAAGGCGACGCGGACCTGCCCGGACTGCGCGACCGAGGTCGGCGCAGCCGACCTCATCTGCTTCACCTGCGGCGCGAATCTGCCCAGGATCACGTCAGCCGATGACCCGCCGCTCCCGATCACCGTCGCCCAGAAGGCCGTGTCCTCGGACAAGGCGGGCCGCCGCATCTCCTCTGCCGTGCTGCGCATCACCTTCCCGGCCGGCAACGTGGAAGTACCAGCCGGCACCTCGGTACTGCTCGGCCGCGACCCGGCAGAGTCGCTGGTGGCCGCCGCCTTCGAGCAGTGTGAGAACGTATCGCGACGGCACGCATCGATCACGGTTGACGATGTCGGGCACGCCACCATCAGGGACGAGAACTCCACGAACGGCACCTTCGTCAACAATGATCGCCTGCTGCCGGGGACCGACGTTCGACTCGTCAACGGCGACACAGTCCGCCTGGCCGCCGACGTCACAGGCCTGGTGACTGTCCTTCCGTAGCCGACAGCTAAGGGACACCGTCGACGGCGAACCAGGGCACGCCAGGGTCCCCTGACATGAACCAGGGCCGATACGGCTCGGAATGGATGCCTCGTGGCAACGTGCCGATGTCCCCGAGCATGCCCTCGCCGATCGTTTCGGCGAGGGAGTCGCTAGTGTCGCTGATCGCCCTGATGAGATCGGCCAGCGATCCGCCGCCTGGAGCCGGGCCATCGTCCTGACTGGTGCCAACCCCGACCTCGACGCCGGCGTCGGTCGATCCCCGAGATTCGTCAGCGGAATCCTGTGGCGACATGCTGTCCGCAGGCGTTTCGGCGGGTCCCTCGCGCGAGTCGTATGCCTGGCGGAATGCCGACGGATGGTTCTCGGGCAACTGGCTCAGCCGCAGGCGCAGGTTATCGAGTAACTCGGCTGGCGGGCGGGCGGAGCCGTCGACACCGCTCGGCGGTTCCCGGCTGTCGTCTAACGAGCGATTGTGC
>DATAEH010000274.1:0-8604 GCA_036258115.1 Streptosporangiaceae bacterium | reverse complement strand
TGGGTAACGCCGTCGCCGCCCGCGACCCCGAACTTGGGTGATCTTCCACTCCGACCGCGGCCGGGCAGTTCACCTCGGCCGAGTTCGCCACTCTCGCCGATGACTGCCAGGTCGTGCTGTCCCCGGGCCGGACCAGCCAGTGCCTGGGATAACGGCCCTGGCCGAGAGCTTCTTCTCCTCGCTGAAAGGCGAGCTCATCGACACCCAGGCCTGGGCCACCCGGGCCGCCGCCCGCCGGGCCATCGCGGAGTACATCGGCTGGTACAACGGCACCAGGCTGCCCAGCGCCCTCGGCTACCTCAGCCCCGCCGAACTCGAGGCCTCAACCGGAAGAAGAACCTCGCGCAAGTAGGCTGACAAGCCATCAGCCCGTCAAAGCGGGGCGACCCCAGCAAGCCTAACTATTTGGCCGTGCAAGGTGAGTCCGCGATGTGGTGGGAATACCTTCTGATCGCAGCAGCGCTGGCGCTCGGCATATACGGTTTCGCGACCATGGTCAGGTTCCAGACAAAGAAGCTAACCAGGAAGACCGAACGGACTGCCGAGAGCATGTATCCCGACTATCCGACGGACCGGCGGTGGCGACGCCATCGGCGGGGATGACGACGCCGGTGATCGCGTCGTTCACGGCACCTATGACGGATTTCCGCAGGGTGCCGAGGAGACATGTGCATGGCAGCGGCAGAGGAAACGGGTAGCCCCGCCCGCGCTCGCCAGAGGTCATGCAGCCGGGGCGATGGCCTGTCTGCCTCCTTGTTAGGTTGGTGGCGACGCTGAGACTATCGGGGGGATTCTCATGCGAGTCATGGCCAAAATCAGCATGCCCGTAGAGGCGGCAAACGAGGCGATCAGGGCAGGCAGGATGCCTGCCGTAATGCAGCAAGCAGTCGATCGCTGGCATCCTGAAGCGACGTATTTCACCACTTTTGACGGCCGTCGCACCGCGTTCATGGTGTTCAACCTGCAGGACCCGTCAGACATGCCGCCGTTCGCCGAGCCGTTCTTCATGGAACTCAAGGCCGACGTCGAGATGGCGCCAGTCATGGATGCCGCCGACCTGCAGAAGGGCCTGTCGCAGCTCGGCTGAACGAGAAAGGTGATCGCTGCTGATCCGAGGCGCCGACGACTAATGCAGCAGAGGCCCCGGTTCGTGTCCCGCAGGGGCGGGCGCGAGCCGGGGCCTTCTGACGTCGCCAGGCAGTTAGCCGCCGAGGTCAACGCCGCCCAGGACGTCGTCCATGTAGATGCCGACGGCCTTGCGAAGCTGCGCGCGGTCGAGGCCGCGGCACGCGGCGACGTCGTCCGCCGTCGGCTCCTGGCCAGTGGCCTGCTGACGGTGGCACGCCTGCTCCAGCGCCTTAGCGCAGCCGCCTACGGACGGGCCGGACGAGACGGCCACGATCCCGACGATGACGAAGGCCAATAGGCCGATCGCGGCCAGGGCGACGATCGCGGCGTGCTTAGGCGATCAGTTCCTCGATCGCCTTGTCAGTCTTTTCGGCGGGCTGCTGGTAGTGGTCGTCGTCGGGGTCGTCAGAGGCGGCGTGCGAGGCGAGCAGGCTGTCTGCCGTCTTGTTGTCGCCGAACGCGCGCAAAATGTAGACGGCTGCCTCGGCCTCGTAGCAGGTGAGCGACACGAGTAGCTGTCGACGAGGTCGCTGCCCGGCAACTCTCGCCACATCTCGATGAAGTCGGCGACTGCGTCGGTCAGGCGCAGGACGTCGGCGAAAGCGGACTTGACAGCGGTTCAGGGCGACGATCCGGTCTCCGCTGTCGGACGCCCAGATCGCCAAACTCGTCACGATGAAACGCCGCTGCCAACGTGCGCCTCGGATCAGGTAAGCGGTCGAAGGCGCGGGTATGGACGCCGGAACGAGTCGCCGACTGGCGCGCTAGTACGAGGCCGCGGTCGAGAGGCTGACGCTCAAGCGCGACCGCCTCGACGTCTGGCAGCGCGTGAACATGCGCCCGTCTCCAGTGATGGTTTGGCCGGCTGAGCAGACTGGCGCATTCCTCGACGCAGTCGCCGACGACCGGCTCTATGCGCTCTGGCACCTGATCACCTTCCGCTGTCTGCGCCGCGGCGAGGCGTGCGGGCTGCGTTGGGCTGACACCGACCTCGACAGGGGAGTAATCAGCATCCAGGCGCAGCTGGTCCAGATCGGCTGGACAGTCAGGGAGTCGACGCCTAAGAGTGAGGCTTCGGACGCCAAGGTCGCGCTCGACGCGACGACGGTCGCCGTGCTGAAGTCCTGGCGCAAGGCTCAGGTCGCCGAGCGGCTCGCGTGGGGTGAGGCGTGGACAGACTCGGGCCGGGTGTTCACCCGCGAGGACGGCAGGCCACCGCACCCGTCGTTCGTGACCGTCAGATTCCAGCGGCTCGCGTTCGACGCTGGGCTGCCGCCGATCCGCGAGCACGACCTCAGGCACGGTGCGGCGTCGCTGGCGCGCAAGGGCGGCGTCGACATGAAGGGCATCCAGGCGATGCTGCGTCACTCGTCGCAGGCGATCACAGCCGACACCTACACGTCGACCTTCGACGAGGAGTCCCGCAAAGCGGCTGAAGCGGTCGCGTCTGCGGTGCCTCGGAAGGTCGCGGTTGGGGAGGCGTCCGAAACTGATGTTCCCTGGCTCGTTCCCCGCAAGCAATCCGAAGGGCCTCCGCTCGATAACGTGATCAAGGATCACGCAGGTCAGGCTTGGTTGGTGGGGCGCCCGGGGCTCGAACCCGGAACCTACGGATTAAAAGTCCGCTACTCTGCCATTGAGCTAACGCCCCGCGGACCGCCGTGGCCGGCAGTCCACGGCATGAAGCGTACCGAGTCTGGTGGATGGCGCGCTCGCGGTGATCCCGCACCGGGAAGGTACGATCCGCTGCGTGGAAACCGCCTTCTATGAGCCGACCGGCCAGGGCACCTACCTCTCGACACCCGCAACCATGGGCCCGTGGACCCGCGATGCTCAGCATGGCGGTCCGCCGTCAGCACTAGCTGTCACGGCCCTCGAGCAGCACGAGCCGGACGAGCGGCAGCGTCTCGGGCGGGTGGCGATCGACATCTTGCGGCCGGTTCCGATCGGCAAGCTGTCGGTCAGGACCAGAACGATCCGGCCGGGCCGACGGGTAGCGCTGCTCGAGGCGATCATCGAAGCTGACGGACAGGAGGTGCTGCACGCCCGTGGCTGGCGGATCGAGCGGCCGTCACGCCCGGTTCCTGAGATCGTCGACGGCACTACCGCGGCACCGCTGCCGCCGGCTGGAGACGGGGTGCCACCACAGATTTTCAGGCAGGAACCAGACGGTTACCTGGCATCGATCGAGTGGCGGTTCCTTCCGTCCGAGCTCGATGAGCATGTCCGCACGGGACAGCCGCCCAGAACGGCACAGGCCAGAGCGGCGTGGGGACGGCCTAGGATTCCGTTGCTCTCTGGCGAAGAGTCGTCGCCGATGGCGCGCGCATTGCTGGTCGCCGACTCCGGGAGCGGCGTTGGCGCGGCGCTCCCGACAACGGAGTTCATCTTCATCAACGTCGACGTCACGGTCGCGTTGCCGCGCGACCCGGTCGGAGAGTGGCTGCTGCTTGAGGCCGAGACCGTCATCGGCGCCGAGGGCACGGGACTGGCGACGACCCGCCTGTCGGACCTGACCGGCCCCTGCGGACGGGCATGGCAGACACTGCTGGTCGCGCCGCGCTAGTTGGGCATCAGCCGCCCCACCCAGGCACGGACCCGGCCACACGGCGCTGATTACAGCCGGTTTGCGGATGGCAGTCAGCGCAGCGTCCTGTTCATGCTTCCGGGTTAGTCGGCTAATGCTCGTCGTGCGGATACCCTGGCTGGGTGCTCGCCGGGGCGGGCACCGATTTGTCATAAGGGGTGCCAACAAATGACCGCTGTGGACCTGCAGGGCGCAGCTAACGTCCGTGACCTGGGCGGACTGCGAACGCGGGACCGGCGGCGGACTAGGTACGGCCTGATCTATCGAGGCGACTCGCTGGACAGCATCACTCCCGCCGATACGGCGATTTTGTTCGACAAGCTGGATATCGGCACGATCGTTGACCTGCGGACAGCGGCCGAGACCGAGCTGAAAGAGCTGTCCTTCCCGGTGCCGAGATACCGGTTCTCTGTCCTGGCCGAGGGCAGACTGGGCCGCGAGCCGTTCCCTTCCGATGACCCAGCCGAACTCGCCAAGGTGTACCTCAGCAACCTCGAGGGCGGCCGGGAAGCGGTCAAGAGCACGTTCGAAGTGATCGCGGAGAACCTGCAGGCGGGCGTGCCGACGCTCTTTCACTGCGCGGCCGGCCGTGACCGCACCGGCATCATGGCCGCGCTGCTGCTCGACACCGTCGACGTCACCTTCGGCGAGATCGCCAGGGACTACGTGCAGAGCAACAGGAACGCCCGCCGCGTGACCAAGAAGCTCGCCGAGAACCCGCTGTACGCCAACCGCGAGGCACATATGCGGGAGGTGATCCTGCTGCACGAGCAGACCATCATCGGTTTCCTGCGGCTGCTGCATGAGCAGGACGGCGGGCCTCGCCAGTTCTGCCTGGACAGCGGGCTCAGCGAAGAGACGATCGCTCTGATCGAGGAAAAGTTCGTCGGCGAAGCGGATGACATCGACGGAAAGTAGTCCTGCGAACGAGGGCGCCTCGCCGGGCGGCGAGCTGCGCGATGAGCTCCGCGCCGCTACCGGGATCACCATCCTGACCGGCGGACAGACCGGCGTCGACACGCTGGCGGCGCGGACTGCGCTCTCCGCGGGCCTGCCGGTACACGTCGTGTTCCCGCACGGGTTCGGCCAGGAAGACGGCCCGCTGACCGCGGAACGCCGAGCCGAACTGCACGGCGCCGTCCTGCACCAGCTCGCTAGCAGCGGTTTCGCGCAGCGGACCTGGACCTGCGTGAGCCTGGCCGACGCCGTGCTGCTGCTCGACCCGGCTGGCGGGGAAGGCTGCCAGGAAACCGTGCGGGCGGCAGACCGGCTCGAGCGGCCGCTGCTCGACCTGACGCCGATTGTGACAGGGACCGGCGGATCGACCGGCACCGGCGATGTGGGATTCGCTGTGCGGACTTTCCTTCGCGAGAACAGGACGCAGGTGCTGATGATTGCGGGATGCCGGGGCAGCCTGCTCGCCAGTGGAGCGGATGGTCAGGTCGCCGAGGTCCTGGCTCTGCTCGAAGAGGTAGCGGCTGCGCTCGCGCCGCGCCGCTAGTCGTCGGGCGGCTCGCCCCAGTCGACGTTGACGGTCGCCGCCATCTCCGGATGGCGCTCCAGCCAACTGCGCGCGAACGGGCAGAGCGGGACCACGGTCAGGCCTTCGCTGACCGCCCGGTCCACAGCTGCCTTGACGAGAGATCCGCCCAGGCCGTGGCCCTCAAGCTTCTCAGGTACCTCGGTGTGAATCAGCACAAGGCGGTTGGCTCGCCTGCGGTAGATGAGCTCGGCGACGCCGCCGTCGACGGTCGCCTCGAAGCGGGATTCCGCCTTGTTGTCGGTTACCCTCTCGTCCGCGTTCATGCCCCTATCGTCGCACCGCGCGTGGCTGGGATCACTCGGGTCGTTCCGGGGTGCGCCGGGCCAGCAAGATCTCCGCGCCTACTGGCGTGAATCCGGCTGCCAGGAACGCGCGGACGCTTGCCGCGTTGGCCGGTGCCACTTGTGCCCAGAGCGGTTCACCGGGCTCGGCCAGATGCCTGGCTGCCGCGGCGAGCGCGCGGCCAAGGCCACGGCTGCGCCGGTTCTCGTCGACCTCGATCGCCGTCTCGCGCCGGCCGGCCACCCCGCGCCCGAGCAGCACCACGCCACTGCCGTCGGACGTCCGCCACGCCTGCACGTCGTCGCGGTAGCTGAGCGCCCTTCTGACGCGCGGATGCGACGGGTCGGGTTCGCGGGTCAGGTCGATGAGCGGCAGGCCGCCGAGCGGTTCGGCGAAGCAGAGCATGTCGATGCTGCCGGGGCGCCGGTCGGTCGCCGCGCAGAGAGCCTGCAGGAACGGCGGGCCGAGCGGGGCGCCAAGGTCGCCTGCCGGGAGCTGGCTCCTGACCCAGTCCTCATCGACGTCGGCGAAGACGACCGCGTGCGCGGTGAAGCCCCAGACGCCTGCGTCCCTGGCCGTCGGCTGGGGCAGGACGGTCACGCCGCCGTCGGCGGGCGGGAACGCGCCCTTGGCGGCGTCCCGGAGGATTGAGCGCAGCTGTTCCTTCGCAAATTGGTTCAAAAGTTCTCCTGCGAGGCGCGGACAGCGCCTGCGCTAGCGGTAGGCGGAGATGCCGGTCAGGGCCTGGCCGATCGCCAGCGTGTGGATCTCCTCCGTGCCTTCGTAGGTCAGGACGGACTCGAGGTTATTGGCGTGCCTGATCACCGGGTACTCGAGCGTGACGCCATTCGCCCCCAGCACGGTCCTGGACGTCCGAGCGATGTCGATAGCGGTCCGTACATTGCTCATCTTGCCCAGGCTGATCTGCTCTGGGGTGACTCGGCCCGCCTCCTTCAGCCGTCCGATGTGCAGGGCAAGGAGCTGGGCGCGCTGCAGGTCGGCGAGCATCCACGCGAGCTTGCCCTGGGTTAGCTGGAAGCCACCGATCTTCTTGCCGAACTGCTCCCGCGTGGTCGCGTACTCGATGGCCGCCTCGAGGCACGAACGGGCGGCGCCGGTGACGCCCCAGATGATGCCGAACCGGGCCTCGGTCAGGCAGGACAGCGGGCCCTTCAGGCCGGTCACGCCCGCCAGAACGGCGTCAGCGGGGAGTCGCACCTCGTCAAAGTGCAGCTCGGAGGTGACAGAAGCGCGGAGGCTCAGTTTCTTGTGAATGTTGCGCGCGCTGAATCCGCGCGTGCCGCGGGGCACAAGGAAGCCGCGGATCCCTTCCTCGGTGGATGCCCAGACGACGGCGATGTCGGCGATCGAACCGTTGGTGATCCACATCTTGGCGCCGGACAGGATCCAGTCGGAGCCGTCGCGGGTCGCGCGGGTCTTCATGCTCGACGGGTCGCTGCCGTAGTCGGGTTCGGTGAGTCCGAAGCAACCGATCGCCTGGCCGGCCGCCATCCGGGGGAGCCACTCGTTCTTCTGGTCCTCGGAGCCGTATTTCCAGATCGGGAACATGGCGAGCGATCCCTGCACCGACACGAGGCTGCGCAGGCCAGAGTCCGCGGCCTCCATCTCGCGGCAGGTCACGCCGTAGGCGATCGGCCCCATGCCGGCGCAGCCGTAGCCCGTGAGGTGCATGCCGAGGAGGCCGAGCTGGCCGAGTTCGGGGACGAGCTCTTTGGGCAGCGTTCCCGCTTCGAACCAGTCCGCGACGTTCGGCATGATCCGGTCAGCGGCGAACTTGCGTACGGTGTCGCGGACGAGGCGCTCGTCGTCGCTCAGTTCGTCATCGATCTTGAGCAGGTCGCTGCCGACGGGCTCTGCGGTGCGCGGCATGGTTCGATCCTCTCTGCGCGCGGCCCGCCGCACGCAGCTCTCTGCGCGCGGGCCAGCGCACGCGTCTTTCCTGCGGCCAGAGTAAGCCGGAAGCTTGCGCTCGCCCAGCCCAGGGTTGTTGGCGGTTGGCCCGGCCCCGATCTGGTCGTCGCGGCCAGCCGACGCGGCTAGCGGGCTATGCCAGGTCCAGCGGCCACGGCCGCCACCTGGCGGTCGGCGCCACATCCGGCGGTGGTCCGCTAGCCGCAACCTGGGTGCGGAATAATGTGTTTATGAGTTACATGAATGGCAGCGGCAAGGTACTCGTGCGCAAGCGCGACAACAGGATCATCGCCGGTGTCTGTGCAGGCCTGGCAGACTACGCCGGCATCGATGTCAACCTGCTCCGAGTGCTTGTCGCGCTGGTCAGCCTGTTCACCGCCGGCACCGGGGTGCTCGCCTACATCATCGCGTGGGTCGTCATCCCTGAAGAAGGCACGAAGTCCTCCATCGCTCAGGATTTCGTCAACAAGAACCGGCAGGGCTAGGCTGGCAGCGCGTTGAGGAGGTCTGGGAGCCCAGGCAGGCTAGCCAGACCCAGGTGTAACGATGCCGCCATCCGCTTTGCCGCCAGTGCCAGCCGTCCCCTATGCTGAATCGGTCCCCGACGGCGGGCGCCACGGGTAAGTCGGCTGTGGTCGTCGAGCCCCCATCGTCTAGCGGCCTAGGACACCGCCCTTTCAAGGCGGCGGCGCGGGTTCGAATCCCGTTGGGGGTACGGCTGACGGACGTCAGCAGCAGGCGCGCATTGCACATAGGATGCGATGCGCGGTCTGATATGTAAGTAGCGGTACAGCTTGGTCCTGTAGAGCAGCTAGGAGTGCTCGCCACCCTGTCAAGGTGGAGGTCGCGGGTTCAAATCCCGTCAGGACCGCTCCGGTCAGCGGGGTGGCGCGGTTCAGGCTCCGCGAGGGCCGGGCGAGGTCAGGTAGCTCAGTCGGTACGAGCGTCCGCCTGAAAAGCGGAAGGTCGGCGGTTCGACCCCGCCCCTGACCACTCGCTGACCTGCGTAAACGCGCGTCTGATGATCGTCTTACGCAACGCGTGGTCTCATTCACAGTCTCAGTCAGCCCGCCCGAACCACGTGCTGTCGCGCGCATATCCGCAGGTCGGGGGCTTGCTAGGGCTAGCAAAG
>DATAEH010000273.1:0-1867 GCA_036258115.1 Streptosporangiaceae bacterium | reverse complement strand
ACCCACATCAGGAACACCGCACGTCCATGCGAGTGTCCGATTTCCAGCAGCCGGTGGTGCAGGTGCTGCTTGTCCGGTGCGAACACCGACCGGCCGGCGCGGGTTCGGCGGAACACGGCCATCAGCAGATCGGTGAACGGCAACGCGATGACGGCCAGCGGAAGCAGCAGCGGCAGCAGTGCCACCAGGAACGTGGCACTTTCCGGCGTCGTCGGGAAGGAGCCGGTCAAGCTGATCGATCCCGCCGCGAGCAGGAGCCCGATCAGCATCGAGCCCGAATCGCCCATGAAGTTCCGGGCCGGGTGCACGTTGTGCGGGAGGAAGCCGACACACATGCCGCAAAGCACTGCCATGACCAACGCCGAGGTCGTGAGCCGGGAGAAGCCGCCCTCGACCGCTAGCAGATAGGCGTAGCTGAAGAACGCGGCCGCCCCGATCCCCACCACGCCGGCCGCGAGGCCATCCAGACCGTCGACGAAGTTCACGGCGTTGGCGGTGGCCACGACGAGTAGCACGGTGAGGATTGCGCCCTGGGTCTGGTCCAGCGCCAAGGTTCCCCCCGACGGCGTAGGCAACCAGAACAACTGGACGCCCTGCACCACCAGCAGCCCGCCCGCGAGCAGTTGGCCGGCGAACTTGGCCAGCGCCGACAGGCCCCAGATGTCGTCGGCGACGCCTACCAGGCAGATCACGGCCGCCGCCGTGACCAGCGCTTGTGCGTCATTGGATTGCTCGAAGACGCGCTGGCTCATCCGGGGCAGGTAGCTCGCAACCAACATGGCGCACAGCAGCCCACCGAGCATGGCCAGCCCGCCCAGGCGTGGAACGGGCGCGCGGTGGACGTCACGGTCACGGGTCGGCGGAACCGCACCGACGGCATACGCGATCTTTCCGGTGAGCGCTACCAGCAGGTACGTGGCTCCGGCGGCCACCAGCAGGGTGAGCAGGTATTCGCGCACAGGCCCTAGTCGCGCGGGTATGCCGGGTGCTTGTCGACCAGGGCGGACACGGCCGCCCCGACCTCGGCGGCGGCGCTGCCGTCGGCGTCGCGCACCGCACGGGCAATCATCGAGGCGACCTCCTTCATGTCACCCTGGGTCATGCCCTGGGTCGTGACCGACGGAGTGCCGACCCGGATCCCCGAAGCCGTCATCGGCGGCTGCGGATCGAACGGGATGGCGTTCTTGTTCAGCGTGATCCGAGCCGCATCGCAGCGGGTCTCGGCCTCGGCACCCGTGACGCCGAGCGGGCGCAGGTCGATCAGGGCCAGGTGGGTGTCGGTCCCCCCTGACACCGGGCGCATGCCTTCCGCTGCGAGACCGTCGGCCAGCGCCTGGCAATTCGCGATGACCTGCCGGGCGTAGACCTGGAATTCCGGCTGCAGCGCCTCACGCAAGGCGACAGCCTTCGCTGCGATGGAGTGCATCAGCGGACCGCCCTGGCTGAACGGGAAGACCGCCTTGTCGATCTTCTTCGCATGCTCCTCCTTGCACACGATCATTCCGCCGCGCGGTCCGCGCAGCACCTTGTGCGTCGTGAACGTGACGACGTCGGCATAAGGCACCGGGCTGGGTATGGCGTTGCCCGCCACCAACCCGATGAAATGCGCGGCGTCGACCATGAGGATCGCGCCGACCTCATCAGCAATCTCCCGGAATGCCGCGAAGTCGATCAGCCGCGGGTAGGCCGTGGCACCGCAGATGATCAATTTGGGCTTGCGCTCGACGGCGATGTCACGGACCTCGTCGTAGTCGATCAACTCCGTGTCCTCGGATACGCCGTAGGACGCGATGTCGAACCACTTGCCGGAGAAGTTGACCTTGGATCCGTGGGTCAGATGGCCGCCATGGGGCAGGGACATGGCGAG
>DATAEH010000272.1:0-31629 GCA_036258115.1 Streptosporangiaceae bacterium | reverse complement strand
ATCCCGGTCACCGCCGGCAAGGTCTACTTCGAAGGCCACGACATCACCAACCTGCCCCGCCGCACCATGCAGCCCTACCGCCGCGAAATCCAGATGATCTTCCAGGACCCCTACGGCTCCCTCAACCCCCGCCGCCGGGTCGGCTCCATCATCGGCGACCCCTTCGCCGTCCACAACACCGCCACCGGCAACGAACGCAAAAAAGCCGTCCAGGACCTGATGGCCCGCGTCGGCCTCAACCCCGAGCACTACAACCGCTTCCCCGCCGAATTCTCCGGCGGCCAGCGCCAGCGCATCGGCGTCGCCCGCGCCCTGGCCCTGCGCCCCAAACTCATCATCTGCGACGAACCCGTCTCCGCCCTCGACGTCTCCATCCAAGCCCAGGTCCTCAACCTCCTCGCCGACCTCCAAGCCGACTTCGGCCTGTCCTACCTCTTCATCGCCCACGACCTCGAAGTCGTCCGGCACGTCAGCGAGTCCGTCACCGTCATGTACCTCGGCCGCATCGCCGAACAAGGCCCCAGTGACCAGGTCTACGGCCACTCCCGCCACCCCTACACCGCCGCCCTCCTATCCGCCGCCCCCGCCGCCGACCCCGACGCCGCCGCCCAGCGCCAGCGGATCATCCTCACCGGCGACGTCCCCTCCCCCATCAACCCGCCCGCCGGCTGCCGCTTCCACCCCCGCTGCCCCAAAGCCCAGAACCACTGCACCACCACCGAACCACCACTCGAAACCAAAGCCGGAGATTCGAGCGCACATCAAACCGCTTGTCACTTCCCGATTGAGGCGGGCGAGATCCTGGCCAGGGCTGCCCGGAGGGAGTCATCATGAGCATCACCGACGTCGCATTCGTCGCGCAGGCCGTCGAAGACGCGCCGGAAGAAGCGATCGAGGGCCGCAGCCAGTGGGCACTGACCTGGCGCCGCCTGCGAGCGGACAAGGTCGCCGTGGCGTCGATCGGCATCATCATCTTCGTCATGCTGGCGGCGATCTTCGCGCCCGTCGTTGCCGCCTTGCTGCACCACGGCGAATATCAGACGTTCACGAACTCCGGCACGAACTCGTTCGGCCAGCCGGTCGGCCCGGGCACTCACGGCTTCCCGATTGGCACCGACTTCCTTGGTCGCGACCTGCTGGTCCGCGTCATGTATGGCGCGCGGATCTCGCTGGAGGTCGGGATCTTCACTACGCTGGCCGCCGCCATCATGGGGACGAGCATCGGCCTGGTCGCCGGTTATTTCGGCGGCTGGATCGACAACATCCTGGCGCGATTCATTGACGCCGCGCTCGCCTTCCCGCTGATCGTGCTTTCCCTCGCGCTCGCCGCGGTGTTCCACCCCAACCTGTTTATCGTCCTCGGCGTGATCACCTTCTTCTCCTGGGCCGGCATCTCCCGCGTCGTGCGCGGCCAGACCCTGTCGCTGAAGGAGAAGGAGTACATCGAGGCGGCGCGGTCACTCGGCGCCGGGCCGTGGCGGATCATGTTCATCGACATCCTGCCGAACGTGCTCGGCCCCGTGCTCGTGCTCTCCACCCTGTTCATCCCGACGGCGGTGAGCTTCGAGGCCACGCTCTCCTACCTTGGCATCGGCGTACCGCCGCCCGCCCCGAGCTGGGGCAACATCCTGTCCGAGGCGCAGCAGCACATCAACTCGTGGTGGTACGTGGTCTTCCCGGCAGCGGCGCTGCTGATCACCACCCTTGCCTTCAACCTCCTCGGCGACGGCATCAGGGACGCGATGGACCCGAGAACCGAGCGGCTGATGGCGGGACGCAAACTCAGCAGACGCCAGCGCCGGCGGCTCGCGATCGCCGCGGCCGACGTGGTAGCGAGCGAGGCGAGCTGAGCGATGGGTACCCTCCGATTCCTGATCAGGCGCATAATCAGCGGCATCGTCGTCATCTGGGTCGTTGCCACGCTGACGTTCTTGCTCTTCTTCAAGGCAGTCCCGCCGATTGACGTGGCGCGGCTGCTCGCGGGTAAGGCCGCCAGGCCTCCGCAGCTAGCCGCGATCGCCAGAACGCACGGGCTCGACGACCCCTGGTACGTGCAGTACGGCCACTATCTCGGCCGGCTGCTGCACGGCAACCTCGGCTACTCCTACTATTCGCAGGAACCCGTCACCACGATCATCAAGCAGGGCCTGCCGGCCACGCTGTCACTTGTCATCGGCGGCGTCATTCTCTGGCTGATCGCAGGCATTAGCGTCGGGATTCTCAGCGCGACCAGGCCGCGGACCTTCTTCGACCGCGCCTCGACGATGGGCGTGCTGGCGGGCGTGTCAGCACCGACGTTCGTGGTCGGGCAGCTGCTGATCCTGATCGTGTTCTTGCCGCTGAGCCAGCACGGCTTCACCTGGATCACAACCGGCTTTAACCCCATCTCCGATGGCTTTTCCCCATGGGTGGGCGCGCTGATCCTGCCGTGGATCACGCTGGCAATCGTGCAGGCAGCGGTATATACCAGGCTGTCCAGAGGATCCCTGCTGGACACTCTCGGCGAAGACTTCATCAGGACAGCGCGTGCCAAGGGCCTGACCGAGCGGCGGGTTCTGTACCGTCACGCGATCCGTGCCGCGATGACACCGGTCGTGTCCCAGCTCGGCGTTGACGTCGGCAGCTTGCTCGGCGGCGTGGTCGTGGTCGAGACGGTCTTCGGCATGCAAGGCATCGGCCAGACGACCGTTCAGGCAATCACCCAGGGCGACGGTCAGCTGGTGCTGGGCTTCGTTATTCTCGCGACCATCTTCGTGGTCGTCGCCAACCTGGTCGTCGACATGCTCTACGCCTCCCTGGACCCGCGCGTCCGGCTCATCTGAGCAAGGCTCGCGCTGCGGCGCCGGCCAGCCGGTGCCGCAGCGCGGCTTGATCGGCGCGATCGGTCCGCACCTCGACCAGCCTGATTCCCGCTCCGGGCAGCCACGCCGCGGCGAGGGCGCCGGCAAGCTCGTCCGCCCGTGCGACCCGCTGGTACGGCAATCCGGCCGCCGCCGCGAGCTGGTCGAGGCGGCTGCCGTGCGGAGTGCCGAAGACGCGCTCGAACGGGCCTGGCAACCGCGCTTGCTCGAGCATCGAGAAGATGCCGCCGCCGTCATTGTTCGCCACGATCACGCACAGGTCAGGACGCGGTTCGCTGGCGCCGAGCAGCAGGCCAGGTGCGTCGTGCAGCAATGCCAGGTCGCCGAGCAGCGCGACCGCGGGACCGCCGCCGGCCGCCTGGTGCGCGAGCGCCGCGCCGATCGCCGATGAGACCAGCCCGTCAATTCCGCTCGCGCCCCTGCTGGCCAGGATCCGCGGTCCGCTCCTCGGCCGCATGTGCTGGTCCAGGTCCCTGATCGGCAGGCTGGACGCCGCCCACAGCAGTCCGTTCTCCGGCAGGGCGGCAGCGACGTCCCTCGCGAGCCGCGGCTCGCTGAGCTCCTCCCCGGAGTCAAGGATCGCGTCAACGGCCAGTCCCGCGGCGCGGTCAGCCACGGCCCAGCCGCGCAGCCAGCCGCCGACCTGACCTGCGGCCGCGTCGCCCGTCAGCCGCACGTCGGCGACCACATCGGTGGCGCTTCTGGCGGGATCGGCCCACCTGCCTGGACCCTGCGCGATGACCACATGCCTGGCCACCGCCGCTGATGTGAGCAGCCCGAGCTGGCTCCTGGACAGTCCGGGCCGCCCGGCGGCGACGATCATTTCGGGCTGTTGCGACGTCATGAACGCGGCGTCAGAGATCAGGTACTGGTAACTGCCCAGTGCGGACGGGCCGTGCCGGGCGTTCGACGACGGCTCGGCGAGCACCGGCCAGCCGGCCTGCGCCGCCAGGTTCAGCAGCGGCTCTGCGTCGTAGTCGCCGTCGCCGCAGACCACGACGCCGCGCTCGGCCCACGGCAGGTCAAGCGTGCGCGAGAACCTGGTCCACGGCGCGCCCCCGGCCCGGCCCGAGGAGGTGCCAGGACCCTCGGCAACACCTGCCTCGCGGTCGGCAGCGACCACTGCGTCCGGTTCAGCCTGCGGAACGAGCGGATCCCGGAACGCCAGGTTCAGATGCACGGGCCCGGGCACGCCGCCGGCCGACCCCGACGCGAGCCCCCACGCGCGGCATCCGGCACTGCGCCAGTACCCGGCTTGCCCGCCGCGGTCCTCCGCGACGCCCATCTCGCAGAACCAGCGGACCGCTGGCCCGTACAGCCGCAGCTGGTCGATGGTCTGGTTGGCGCCGGTCCCGCGCAGCTCGGGCGGGCGGTCGGCGGTCAGCACGAGCAGCGGCACCGCGGACTCATCAGCCTCGATGACCGCGGCGTGGAAATGCGCCGCGGCCGTGCCTGATGTGGAGATGACGACCGCCGGTCGCCGGCTTGTTTTGGCCAGGCCAAGCGCGCAGAACGCGGCGCTGCGCTCGTCGATACGCACGCTGAGCCGCACGTCGCCGGCCTCGGCGCGGCGGTGGAACTCGATCGCCAGCGGCGCACTCCGCGAGCCGGGGGCGAGCACGACCTCGCGCAGGCCGCATCTGATCAGCTCGTCCGCGAGGGTGGCGGCCAGCGCCGCCGAGGGAGCCTGACTCACCTGAGGAACTCCGCCGCAGCCAGCGCCCGGACCCGCCAGGGCTGCGGATCGCATTCCCAGGCCGCTAGCGCCTCCTCATCCACCTGTACCGTGCGGACCGGCAGCTTCCCGGCATCGGGCAGCAGCGAGTTGGCGGTGACGTCGCCGGTGAGCAAGGCCATGGTGCCAAGCCCGCAGTCGTAGGGCAGTTCCGGCAGTGCCGCGGCAAGGGACACGCCAGCGGCCAGGCCGACCGAGGAGTCCACCGCGCTGGAGACCACCACAGGCAGGCCGCATTCGGCCGCGATCTCCAGCGCGCTGCGAACCCCGCCGAGCGGCGCGACCTTGAGTACGACGATGTCGGCCGCCCCGGCCGCGCGGACGGCGAGCGGATCGGATGCCTTACGGATCGACTCGTCGGCGGCCAGCGGAACCTGCACGAGGCGGCGCAGCCGCGCGAGCTCGTCGAGGGTTGCGCAGGGCTGCTCGGCGTATTCCAGGCCTACGCCGGCCAGCCGCCGCAGCATGCTGGCCGCCTGCTGCACATCCCAGCCGCCGTTGGCGTCGACCCTGATCCGTCCGGCCTGACCGAGCGCGTCCCGCACCGCGGTGACCCGTTCGACGTCATCGCGCTCACCCTGACCAGGCTCGGCAACCTTCACCTTCGCGGTCCGGCAGCCCGAGCGGATGGTGATGTCGTACGCGACGTCCGGGCCGACCGCAGGAATAGTCGCGTTCACCCCTATCTCGGACCGAACTGGCACGGGCCAGCCCACCGTCGCAGCTTCGATCGCGCTGGCCAGCCACCGGGCGCTTTCGGGGGGGCCGTACTCGGCGAACGGCGCGAACTCGCCCCAGCCAGCCGGCCCGCGAATCAGTGCGCCCTCACGAACTGTGATGCCGCGAAACTTGTTGCGCAGCGGGATCGCGAACGCGCGCATCGCGGGGAGCAACCCGGCAAGTAGCTCCCGGGTGGCCTGGCCGCTGCTGAGCCGGCTGCCTTCGGCCCTGGTCACGACCCGCCTTATCCCTTTCTCTTCAGGTGCACGAATCCGGCGATTAACCTTACGTCCGTGACTTCGCGGCCGCTGCACGCGGTCCTGCTCGCGCCTGGCTCAGGCGCGGAGCGGGTGATGGAGGCGCTGGCGGCAGCCATGGACGGCCGCGGGCCGGCCGTTCTGCCGCTCGATGCGACGCTGCCCAGGGCGCGGCTGAGCGAGCTGATCGAGGCGTTCCAGCCTGCGAGCATCGAGACAAGCCGGGATTTTCAACGGGGCGGAGCTGGTCAGCTCACTAAGGCCGGAGCGCTCAGGATGGCGCCGGGAGTCGACGACGACGTAGCCGTCGTGCTGGCCACCTCGGGCTCGACCGGGCTGCCCAAGGGCGCCGAGCTGACGGCTGCCGCACTTACCGCGTCCGCTACGGCCTCACTGGCGCGGCTGGGCGCGGCGCCAGGCGAGCGATGGCTGTGCTGTCTGCCGGTACACCATATTTCCGGTCTCGGGGTTCTTGTCCGCTCACTGCTGGCGGGCTCCATGCCGGTGGTCACCGACCGCGCCGACGTCGGAGTGGTCGTCAGGGAGGCTGCTCAGCCCGATACGGGCCAAGGGTGCCAATACATCTCGCTGGTTCCGACCCAGTTGCGCAGGCTGCTGGACGGAGGCGCCCCGCTTAGCGGGTTCCGCGGGATCCTGCTGGGCGGTGCCGCCGTCCCGACCGGCATGCTCGACGAGGCCGCCGCCGCCGGAGCCAGGGTGGTCACGACGTACGGAATGACCGAGACCTGCGGCGGATGCGTTTACGACGGCGTGCCGCTCGACGGCGTGCAGGTTGCCACGGGCGCCGATAGCCGGATCAAGATCAGCGGAGCTGTCCTGTTCTCCCGGTACCGGCTGGCCCCCGAACTGACCAGGGCGGCCTTCCGGGACGGCTGGTTCGTCACCTCTGACCTGGGCGAACTTGCGGCTGGCCGGCTGGCGGTGCGGGGCCGCGCCGACGACGTGATCATCTCCGGCGGCGAGAAGGTCGTCGCCGGGGAGGTCGAGCATGTGCTGCGGGGCTGTCCTGGCGTGCGGGACGCGGTGGTCGTGGGCACCCCCGATCCCGACTGGGGCGAGCTGGTGACCGTCATTGTCGTCGCGGCGGATCCGGCAGATCCGCCGCGCCTAGAGGAGATCAGGGACTATGTCAGGGACCGGCTGCCGCGCTATGCGGCGCCGCGGTCGATGGTGCTTGTCGATAAGCTGCCGATGCTGCCGTCGGGCAAGCCAGACAGGCAGGTGATCAGGGATATCGCGATCGGCGAGGGCAGCTAGCGGCCTGTTCCTGGCACATGAGTACTGCCCCGTTCCCGGGCATCAGTGGAGGAATTACCGGCACGCTAGCGCCGCGCGGGAAACAAAAAGACCCGTCGCGCGTTATACATAGCGCCCGCACTGCACAATACCAAGTGCTGCCGCTCTTGGGTACTGCTGAAAGCGGGCGATGTGATTCGCGTCACCGCTATGCGAGCGAACGGAGGTGTCTGATGCCGAAGACCGCAAGCGCTCTGTCCGAGCGCCGCGATGAAGAGGCAGCCGCGACGCATGTCGACGAGCTTGTCCGGCGCGGGCGCCGCCAGGGTTATCTCATGCTTCCAGAGCTGCGGAACGCTCTAGAACACGCAAACGTTACCCCTGCGGAAGCTCGCTCTATCCTGCGCGAGCTGTCCGATGAAGGAGTGCAGCTCGGCAACGACGTAACCGATCCTGCCGCCGCCGCACCCACCACGGGGCCTGCCGTCGCCGCTGACGGACTTTCTGAAGTGGAGCCTGCTGAAGTGACTCATGCCGTGTCGGACCTCGCCGAGATGGAACTCGGCCCGGATCTTGCAGTGGCAGAACTTGATGATGCCGATTTGCTCGACGACGACATCGAGGACGCCGAGCCTGCACCCGACAGCCGGGCGAAGGCCGGGCGCCAGCGCGGCCGCAAGGACCGCCGCGGGGCCGCCGAGCTCACCGCCGTCTCCGACGACGACTCCGGCGAGGCGGATCTGGACGACCAGACCTCGGTCATGGGCGACTCGGTCCACACGTACCTGAAGTCAATCGGCCGTACCAGCCTGCTGACCGCCGAGCAGGAGGTCGATCTCGCCAAGCGCATCGAGGCCGGCCTGTACGCCGAGCATAAGCTGGAGACCGAGGCCGACCTGAGCGATGAGCTCGTCGCTGACCTTGAGGCAGTGGCCGCCGACGGCCGCCGGGCCAAGGCGCACATGCTCGAAGCGAACCTGCGGCTGGTCGTCTCGGTCGCGAAGAAGTACAGCGACCGCGGCCTGTCCCTGCTCGATGTGGTCCAGGAGGGCAACCTCGGCCTGATCAGGGCGGTCGAGAAGTTCGACTACAGCAAGGGTTACAAGTTCTCTACCTACGCGATGTGGTGGATCCGTCAGGCGATCCAGCGCGGCTTCGCCGACTCGGCCAGGACGATCAGGCTGCCGGTGCACGTGCTCGAGATGCTGAGCAAGCTCAGCAGGGTTGAGCGGGACATGCACCAGCGGCTCGGCCGCGAGCCGACACCGGAGGAGCTGGCTGTTGAGCTAGATCGCACCCCGGACCAGATCGAGGAGCTGTTGCGCACGAGCAGGCAGCCGATCAGCCTGGACTCCACGATCGGCGAGGATGGCGAGACCAGCATCGGGGACCTCATCGAGGACACCGACGCGCCCGAGGCATCCGAGCTCGTCGACAGGCAGCTGATGGCAGATCAGCTGCGGCACGCTCTCGACGCGCTGACGCCGCGCGAGGCGACCATCATGGCAATGCGGTTCGGGCTCTACGACGGCAACCCGCACACGCTGGATGAGATCGGCAAGGCGCTCGGCCTGACCAGGGAGCGGATCAGGCAGCTGGAGAAGCAGTCACTGTCCAAGCTGCGCCACCCGAGCCGCGCCCAGCCGTTGCTCGAGTACGCCGTCTGACGCCGGCTGTAACAGCCACGGCGCCCACAAGCAGAGCCGGGCCCGACCTCCCGCCGGGTCCGGCTCTTTCCATGTCCTGTCAGCCGGACCAGACGGCTTTGACCTGGTGCGCGACGGCCCCGGCCTGAGCGTAACCGGCCAGGGCCGCGGCAGGCCGGCGCGCCGGGTCGAGCACGTTCCTGCCGATCGCCCGGAGCGCCGCCTTGTCCGGCTTGATCACCGTGACCTGTGCGCCGGCCTCGCTGAGCGCGCGCGCCTGATTGTCCGGGCTGGCAAGCGGCCCGAACCCGGACGCGAGCGGGGCGATGACGATGACCCTGTCGCATTCGGAGGCCAGGTCCGCATTGGCCGCCGACCGGATGCCGCCGTCAATGTAGCGGCGGCCGTTGATGGTCACCGGCGGCCAGATCCCGGGAACGGCGCAGCTCGCGCCCACGGCATCGAGCAGGGACACGTCGCTCGCGGCGTCAAACACGACAAGGTTCCCGGTCAGCGCGTCCAGCGCGGTGATCTGCAGCCGCCCTGCGGGCCATTGCTGAATCGGCAGCCTTGACTCGATCACCCGCCGCCTGGCTTCCTCGGTCTCGGTATTTGCGCGCAGCGCAATCGCTCCCACCCGCACCCTTGCAGCCTCGGGTTTCCTGGACAAGAGCATGGCCCGCAGGTACTTGGCCATGACGCCGAAGCCCATCCTGGCGTAGATCTCGCTGCTGCCAGGCGGCAGCGTCTGCGTCCGATAGAGATCCTCCAGGCTGGCCCCTGACCTGACGTCGACCCCCACCACGGAGCCGGCCGAGGTGCCGACCACGAGATCGGCGTCGGTCAGGTCCACGCCATGCTCGGCGAGCCCGGCTAGAATGCCGATCTCCCAGGCGATGCCGGTGACTCCGCCGGCGCCGAGCACAAGAGCCTTCTCCACCGCGCGTCCTCACGTCCAGTCCGGTACCTGCACGCCGATCTTGCACCATCGCGGACATACTCTCAACGCATGGCCGAATCGGGCGGTATCGAAGAGTGCTCACAGCAAGCCAGCGCGACGACCACGCCGCGGCCGCTGCGCGACGGGGTACTGCTCGGCCTGGCGGTCGGCATATCGGGTCTGGCCTTCGGTGCCGCTGCGGTCAGCTCAGGATTGTCGGTCTTGCAAACGTGCGCGCTCAGCCTGCTCGCTTACACCGGCGCCTCCCAGTTCGCCCTGGCTGGCACGATCGCGGCGGGCGGGAGCCTGCTGGCGGGGTCGGCCGGCGCCATCATGCTGGGCAGCAGGAACACCTTGTACAGCTTGCGGCTCGCGGGACTGCTGCAGGTCGGCGGGCTGCACCGGCTTGTGCTCGCTCAGGGAGTGACCGACGAGTCCACCGCGCTGGCACTCGCACAACCTGACCGGGCCTCGGCGCGCGCTGGCTTCCATGCGACATTCATCAGTCTCTACCTGACCTGGAACGCCGCCACGCTGGCCGGTGCTGTGGGCGCGGGCAGCATCGGATCGCCGGAGTCGTTCGGCCTTGATGTCATCGCGCCTGCCGCGTTCCTGGCGCTCATCTGGCCCAGGCTCGCGGCCGGCCGGACCGAGCGGCTGGTTGGCGCCGGCGGCGCCGCGATCGCCATCGCGGCCACGCCGCTGCTGCCGCCCGGCGCGCCGATCATCCTGGCCGCCGCGGCCGCTCTGGCCGGTGCGCTCGCTACCAGGCAAGCCGCGTCATGAGCGGTGCATGGATCGCCGTCCTGGTGACATCGGCTGGCTGCTACGCGCTGAAGCTGGCCGGGCTGACCATTCCGGAACGGCTGCTGAGCAATCCGTTGCTGCGCCGGTTCGCCGAGCTGGTGCCCGTGGCCTTGCTGGCGGCCCTGGTCGCAGTCGAGGCCGTCGGCAAGGGCAGCGCGCTGGTTTTCGACCCGGCCCGGCTCGCGGGGCTCGCGGCGGCTGTGGTCACGCTGCTGCTGCGGGCGCCATTCCTGGTCGTGATCGTCGCCGCGGCCGGCACCGCGGCCGTGTTGCGGCTGGCCGGAGTGGGGTAGATCGCGGCGTGCCGGCCGCCAGCGGGTTGAACCGAGCGGGTAGATTGCGCCGGTGGACGTCGAGATCGAAGTGGTGCAGAAGGTTACCGATGAAATCGTCGAGGCGTTCGGCCGGCTGCTGCCGCAGCTGTCAACCACCGCGCGGCCGCTCGACGTCAGCGCGCTGACAAAGATCGCCACTGCCGAAGCCAGCAACGTGTTGATCGCGCGCGTCGGCGGCGAGATCGTGGGAACCCTGACGGTGGTGATCTTCCCGATCCCGACCGGGGTCAGGGCATGGATCGAGGACGTCGTCGTGGATGAGGAGGCGCGCGGCAAGGAGTTCGGCGGCAAGCGAGTGGGCGAGGCCCTGACCATCGAGGCGATCAGGCTCGCACGGGAGGCCGACGCCAAGACGGTGGACCTGACGACGAGGCCTTCCAGGGTCGCGGCCGGCAAGCTTTACGAGCGGCTCGGCTTCGAGCAGCGCAACTCGCGGGTGTACCGCTACTCCCCGTCCTGACGGGCGGCACTCAGCTCGGCCACCGCATCGAGCAGCCTGGTGACATCCGTGGCGTCGTTGTAGTGGACGAGGCCAGCGCGCACGGCACTGCCTGACTCCCTGATCCCGAGGGCACCGGTCGGTTCCCACGCGTAGTTGTCGCCATTCCAGACGTTCACGTGGCGGCTGGCCAGGTGCTCGGCTACCTGGCGCGGCGTCCTGCCGGCCACCGTGAAGTAGGCGGTCGCGGTCCGCCGGGCCGCCTTGCCGTACGTGGTGACGTGCTGCATCGCGTCGAGACCGCCAAGCAGTTCGGAGAAGAGCCGCTGCTCGTGCGCCTCGGCGGCCGCCATCGAGGTCAGGATCCGCTGCCGCCGGGTGCCCGCCGCCGCGTCGTCGAGCCCGGCCAGGTGTTCGACCGCGGCCTCGACACCCGCCAGGTCCGCGAATGGCGGCGTGCCGTATTCGAACCGCTCGGGCACCTCATCGGGCGCCGGCTCCAGCTTGTCAGGGTGCAGCGTGTCGAGGAGCGCAGGGTTCGCGATCAGGGCTCCGATATGGGGACCTGACCATTTGTAGGCGCTGGTGACGTAGAAGTCGGCGCCGAGCTCGCCGATGTCCACCGGGCCGTGCGGCGTGGCGTGGACGCCGTCGACGTAGCTGAGCGCCCCGGCTGCGCGCGCCATCCCGGTGATCGTCGCGACATCAGGCCTGGTGCCGATGATGTTGCTCGCCGCTGTGACCGCGACCAGCCTCGTCCGGTCGCAGAGCAGGCTGGCGAATTGCTCGGCCGGCAGCTCGCCCGTGGCAGCGTCGATCTCCGCCCAGCGGACGACCGCTCCCGTCCGCCCGGCCGTCTGGACCCAAGGCCTGACGTTCGCGTCGTGGTCGAGCCTGGACACGATCACCTCATCACCTGGTCGCCAGGTGACGGCGAGCGCGGCGGCGATCCGGTAGGTAAGCGTCGTCATGTTCGGACCGAGGACCACCCCCTCGGGAACGCCGCCAACCAGGTCAGCCACTGCCTCGCGGCAGCGTCGCATGATGGCGTCCGACCGTGCGCTTGCCGGGAACGCGCCGTCGGTGTTGCCCAGCCCGGCTTCGTAGGCCCGGCTGATCGCGGTGATGACCGACTCCGGTACCTGGGTTCCGGCCGCCCCGTCGAGATAGGCGTAGCCGTCGGCCAGGGCCGGATAGGCCGCCCGAACCCTCGTCACATCGAATGCCACCCGCGATCAGCCCCTCTCGTTGCTGATCGCCATCATCGCAGCGCTAGCAGCTAGAGAGGCAACCGGCCCGAGGCACGAAGCACCGCCAGCCACGGGTCCCGCTCGTAGTGCGGAAGGAGCAGCGGAATGCCCGACAGCCAGGCGACTAGCACCGCCTCGGGGTCGACTGGACGGTAACTGATCCCGATCGCGCTCGCCAGATCCCACGCATGCAGGTGCCACTCCACGCTGGCCAGCCCGGCCATTCCGGCAACGGTAATGACCCGACCGCGATAGCTGTGGTGCGGCAACCCGAGCAGCGGGCCGATCCTCGCCGAATACCTGGTCGCCGAGCGTGCGAACGCCGCGATGTGCTCCTCGGGTGGCAGGTCGGGCAGCGTCGCGATCTCAGCGGCATTCTGCCTGGCTAGCTTCCTGGCAATTGACTGCGGCTGGGCGCCGGTGGCCATCAGTCTTGACAAACGGCTCACCGGCGCGTCATCGAGGTACTCGTGGTAGTCATCGATGACGCAGCGCAGGTGGCCGGCCAGGTCGGCGGCCCGCCATTCCGGGCACGCGGTGGGCGCGTTCCAGTTCGCTCTGGTGAACCGTTCGGCGATCTGCAGGATGGCTCGCACCCCGTCGTAGTAGGCGACGGGTGCGTCGGTCTCGGCGTCTGCGAGTACCGGCGCCGCAAGCGGCGCAGGATTGTCCCATGAATCGCGCAGTTCCATGGGTACCTCCTGACCACGCCGCGGCCTCCCCCGACCAAAACGGCGCGCTTCGCCAGATTGCCAGAAAGACCGGTTGCTACGCCACCCGTGAACGACGGGAAAACAAAGTGACAGTAAACATAGGCCACGGATACCATCCACCGAGTGGCTACTCAGGATGCTGTGACTCCCGCACGCATCCAGGAGACCCAGCCAGCACCATCTGCCCCAGCAACCCCACCACCAGCGCGAACTCCACTCGCCTCGCTCTGGCGGATCAGAGAATACCTGCGGCCGTTTTACGGCCAGATCCTGATCATGCTCGTCGCCGCCCTGGTGGGCGCCGCGACAGAAATCATCATCCCGTTGCTCACGAAGGCGTCGATCGACGGCCCGATCGCCACCTCCGCGAAGTCGCCAGGACACGGCTACGGCCTGCTTATCCCGATCGGGCTGGCCGCGATCGGACTTGGCATCGCCGAAGTCGCGCTGAATGTGCTGCGGCGCTGGGCGCAGGCAACCGCCGTGGCCGGGCTCGAGCAGTCCATGCGCGATGAGATCTATCAGCATCTGCAGCGGCTCGAGCCGGCCTTCCACGACCGGTGGCAGTCCGGTCAGTTGCTGTCACGTGCGACCACGGACCTGTCAGCGATCAGGCGCTTCTTCAGCTTCGGCATCGTGTTCATGATCACCAGCTCGGCCAGCTTCATCGCGATCGTTATCCTGCTGATCCGGCTGAACCTGCTGCTCGGCCTGCTGACCGCAGCCGTGTTCGCCCCGGTGACGGCGCTTTGCCTGTGGTTCGAGCGGCGCTACAGCGTGCTCTCCCGGCGAGTCCAGGACCAGCAAGATGACCTGGCGACGTGCGTCGAGGAGGCGGCCGCGGGCATCCGGGTCATCAAGGCGCTCGGCAGGCGGGAACATTCCGCGGCCATGCACTCCAGACTCGCGACGACCGTTTACGAAACCCAGCTGAGCAAGGCCCGGCTGCGCGGCGCGTTCTGGGCGAGCCTCGACCTGGTGCCGAACGTGGCCATCGCGGCGATCTTGCTGATCGGCGCCCTCGCGGTGGCCAGCCACAGCCTGACGACCGGCGGGCTGGTGGCGTTCGTCGCGCTGGTACTGCAGCTCGTCTGGCCGATCGAGGCGATGGGCTACATCCTGGCGCTCGGCCAGGAAGGCGCGACCGCGGCCCAGCGGGTCTACGAGATCCTCGACACCGAGCCGACGATCACCAGCCCCGCCATCGCACGTAACAACAGGGCCGCACTGCCGGACCGCCGCTCACCGGATCAGCCGTCAGGACACCTGGTGCTGAGCCACGTCGAGTTCGCATACCCAGGCTCCGCCGAACCGGTACTGCGCGACGTCTGCCTCGATCTGTCCCCTGGCGAAACCGTCGCGCTCGTCGGCGGAACAGGCTCAGGCAAGACGACGCTGCTGTACCTGATCGCCAGGCTCGCCGACGCGACCCGCGGGATGATCACGCTGGACGGCACGGACATCAGGAACATGCCGCTGGCCACCCTCCGGACCATGGTCGCCTGCGCTTTCGAGGATCCCACGCTGTTCTCGGCGAGCGTGCGGGAGAACGTCGCACTTGGCGTCCCTGACGCCACCGATGAGTCCGTCAGGATCGCGCTGACGGCCGCTCAAGCCGGGTTCGTCGATGAGCTCCCGTGGGGCCTAGACACGAGGATCGGCGAGCAGGGCATGTCGCTGTCCGGCGGGCAGCGACAGCGCATAGCGCTGGCCAGGGCGATCCTGGCCGGGCCGTCCGTGCTGCTCCTCGACGACCCGCTATCCGCCCTCGACGTGCACACCGAGGCCAAGGTGACCGAGGCGCTGAGCCAGGTGCTCGCCACCTCGACCGCGCTGGTGGTCGCGCACCGGCCATCGACGGTCGCGCTCGCTGACCGGGTAGCGGTGCTCGATCGCGGCGAGATCGCCGCGATCGGCACCCACCACGAGCTGCTTGCGACCAACGAGCACTACCAGTTCCTGATGAGCTCGGATGCTGAGACCGGAGCGGTCAGGTGAGCCAGCCAGTGACCCAGGCGTGGCGCGGCATCGCCGCGGAAGACGCCAGTGAGGTCTCCAAGGGAGTGTCGCTGCTGCTTCGCCGCCGCAGCCGCGCGCTGCTCGGCAGCCTGCTCAGGCCGCATCGGGGCACGGTCGCTCTGATCTGCCTGCTCGTGCTGCTGGCCAACCTGGCGGGCCTGGCCGGGCCGTGGCTGATCGGAGTGGGCGTCGACCGGGTCCCGGCCCTGACCAGGACCCACGACGTGGTGCCGATCATCATCGTGGTCATTGGCTTCTTTGCCGCGATCACGGTCCAGGCCACCGCGACCGCATCGTTCATCTCGGTTCTCGGCCGGATGGGCAGCCAGGTCGTGCGGGAGCTGCGGGCCAGGGTCTTCCGTCACTTCGAGTGGCTGTCGGTTGCCTTTCACGAGAGGTACACGTCAGGAAAGGTGATCTCCCGGCAGGTCTCCGACATGGACGCATTGTCCGAGCTCTTCGACGAGGGCCTGGATTCGCTGTTGAACGCTGCCTTCTCGCTCGTGTTTGTCGGCACCGGGATGTTGCTGCTCGACTGGCCGCTCGCGCTCGCGGTCATGGCCGGGTTCTTGCCGCTGATCTTTCTGAGCGCCTGGTTCCAGCGCGAGTCGGCCGTGGCGTACCGGCGGACCAGGGAGACAATCGCGCTGGTCATCGTCCAGTTCGTCGAGACGTTCAACGGAATCCGCGCCGTCCAGGCGTTCCGCAGGGAACGGCGGAACGACGGGATCTTCGGCGATCTGAACCAGGCATACGCCGACGCGTCCCTGCGGTCGATGCGCCTGCTCGCCGTGTACTTCCCTGGAGTGACGCTGATCGGCAACCTCGCCGTTGGCGCGGTGCTGCTCTATGGCGGAGTGCGCGTGATCGACCATGCGATGCCGGTCGGCGTGCTTGTCACGTTCCTCTTGCTGCTCCGCAGGTTTTTCGAGCCGCTTCAGGACGTGTCGCAGTTCTACAGCACGTTCCAGTCGGCCGCGGCTGCGCTGGAGAAGCTCTCCGGCGTCCTGCAGGAGCCGCCGTCCGTGCCGGAACCGCAGGACCCTGTCTCGCTGCCACGCCAGCCCGCGGGCAGCCACCCCGGAAGACGGCTCGAGCTGTCTTCGATCCGGTTCGGTTACCGGGACGCGGTCGTGCTGCCGCGCCTGAACCTGACGATCCCGGCCGGGCAGACTGTCGCGCTGGTCGGCGCGACCGGCGCAGGCAAGACGACGATCGCCAGGCTGCTTGCCAGGTTCTACGACCCTGACCAGGGCCAGGTCCTGCTCGACGGGGTAGATCTGCGAAACGTCGCCGATACCGACCTGCGCCGGGAGGTCATCCTGATCACCCAGGAGAACTTCCTGTTCAGCGCGTCCATCGCGGAGAACATCGAGCTGGGGAGGCCGGGCGCAAGCAGGCGAGAGATCGAGCAGGCCGCTGAGGCGGTCGGTGCGAGCGGCTTCATCGCGGCCATGCCGGAGGCGTACGACACGCAGGTTGGCAAGCGCGGCGGACGGCTGTCGGCGGGCCAGCGGCAGCTGATCTCGTTCGCCAGGGCGTTCCTTGCCGCGCCCAGCGTTCTGATCCTTGACGAAGCGACCTCGCTGCTCGATCTGCCGGGCGAGAGGATCGTCCAGCGGGCGCTGCAGACCGTCTTGGCGGGCCGCACCGCGGTGATCATCGCGCACCGGCTGTCGACCGTCCGGATCGCGGACCGGGTCCTCGTGCTCGACCACGGCAAGGTGATCGAAGACGGCACGCCGTCCGACCTGCTTGCCAGCGGCGGCGAGTACTCCGATCTGCATCAGAGCTGGCTCGAGAGCCTCGCCTGAGACGCTAGCCTCTGAGCCGTCTGGCACGGTCTGCGGCGGCGTAGGGGCTGGGTCGGATCCAGCTCAGGAAGCCGTCGGTGAAGTGCCGCGGACCCTCCAGGCGCAGCCGGCCGGCCTGCCGGCCTCGGCATAGCTGATCCGCCGGAGATGGATGTCGATCAGGCATCCCGCGTCGGTACGGGCAATGACATCCTCGACGTACCCGGTTCCCTTCGTGCAGAGCTCCGGGGTTGGCTTGCGCAGCAACAGCCAGTAACTCTCGCCTGGCCGGTCCGTCAGCTCGAACCGGAGAACGACCGTCCGGTCGGGCAGTAGGTCGGGATCCACCAGCTTGGCCGTGGCCCACAAGACGTAGGCCGGGTCCTTGTGGTGGGGTTCGATCTCCAGCCAGCGCGCGCCCCCTTGGCCCATCGCGTCGCATATCGCCCTGAGGTCCTGGCCCTGTTCGGTCAGCCGGTAAGACCAGCCGCGCCCGCGGGGCAGAGGTTCGCGACGCAGGATCCCGTGCCGCTCGAGGGTGCTCAGCCGCTTGGTGAGCAGCGCGGGTGGGATTCCCGGCGCACCCTGCCGGATCTCGGTGAAGGTTCGGCAGCCGTTCAGCAGGTTCCTGACGATGATCGGCGTCCATCGTTCCGCCAGCAGCTCCGAAGTACGCGCTACCGGGCAGAACTGGCCATACGTTGCGCATAGGTCAAGCGTGGCACGTAATCTCCGCGGCGCTAGCTTCATTTTCTGATATTGCTGCGGTCGCTGTCTTCCGAGACCGTTTCGTCAGGCGGGTCCTCTGCCGAGCGGATCCGCCAGACAAGGTCGGTGCAGTCAAGGGTGGGGTGAATAGGAATGCATGTATCAAGCCGCGCGCACGCTGTGGCTCCTGGCGACGGGCGGAGCGTCAGTCTGGGCAACGTACACATGCGGGTACTGGCGGCCGGAGATGCCACCAGCCGAGCATTCACGCTCGCGGAATTCAGCGGCGGCGAAGGCCCATGGACGGTGCCGCACCTCCACAAGGAGTTCGAGGAGTCGTTCTTCGTGCTCGACGGTGACTTCACCTTCACCGTCGGCGAGCAGCAGGTCCCCGCGGGCGCAGGGTCCTACGTCCTGATGCCGCGCGGAACACGGCACGACATCCTCGCCCGGTGCCGGTGGCGGCCGGCTTCTTACCCTGATGGTCCCCGGCGGCCTGGAGGAGATGTTCTTCGAGCTCGCCGACCTGCCGGCGGACAGCATCACAGATCCGTCGGTCCGGTCGGCGATCTCGGCCAGGCACGACTCGGTTCCCGCCTAGACCCGGACCAGGATTCCGCGGCAGCGGGCCGCGGTCGGCCTGCTAGTAATCGGCTAGCGGAGCCCATCGCCGGCAGTGATAGCCTTGCGCCCGGACTGCTGGAAGTTCATGAACTGGGCCTAGATAGGTGGATTCGCGGCGATGATGAGACGTAAGCAGGTCAGCGAGGAAGCGCAGGCCAAGCACCTCGCAGACGTCGCGCTTGCCGCGAACTTTGACGAGCTCCTCACCGAGGCGCAGTCAGTTGAGAAGCAGTACAGGAGAGCCCAGGCGACCGGCGCCGCGCTAGCGGAACAGTACTGGCTCGCCAAACGACTGGACGCCGCGCTCACCGACGTCATGCGCTCCGCTTATGCCGCCGTGCGCGCAGAGATCGGGCCGCGAGGCTACGACGACCGGATCTACAAACGCAAAGCGATGGCAACTCCTTCGGTACATGCGCTCAACACGGAGGCAGAACGGCTACTAACGCTCCGCGAAACGCATAGGCTTACGGGCATACCGCCGCGGCCAGACCGGATCGGACTCGACCCGGAACCGCTGACCGCCCATAGCACGCATTAGAAGGTCGGGGGCGTCCACGCAGTCGGCACGACCGGCCGGTCCACGATACGGAAATTAGTCGATCATGGGACTCCCGGGGGCTCAGGTGGGCGTTGATACGGGTAGTGGACCCGCGAGGCCGACCGGCCACCAGGAAACCACCAGGAAAGCTACAAATAACTTGTCCGAAAACCATCACAATGTGCCATGTCGTCATGAAGCGATGACCTGGCAGATTAGATTTGTGATGATCAACATTCCCCCACAAGTGACCAGGAGGCGCACGGATGTGCCCGCACTCGCCCCCGTGCCCGAGCGCTAGCGACCCGGACCACGAGGCGGCCCGAACCCTCATCAGCCACCCCGAACAAGGTTGGAGCCTGCTCTGTAACGGCATCGTTGTCTTCGAGGACACCGGTGAATTGCTCCCCGGCGGCGACACCATCGCCCCGCACCGCCCGACCGATCTGATTACCCGGCCCGCTTCAACTTCGTCAGCCGCCTGACCCTTACTGTCAGGCTGTTCCTGCGGCATCGGCGGCCATCGCAACCCGCCGTAGTGCCATCCCCTCAGCTGAGCCAACGCCGCAACCGTGACATCGCAGGGATCGCACCAGCTTCCAGCCCGCTCCCCGGCAGCGCCTGGCTGAACGTTCAGCCGCTGCGGCCCGCGAGCGTGATGACTTCTCCTAGCAAGGTCTCGACCTCAGTCGTGATCACCTGCGAATGACCAGACAGCGAGTGCGTCTCCCCTGGCAGGACAACCAGCTTGGCCGCATCGTCGGCATCGGGGATGCCGAACGGATCGCGCTCCCCGTTAATCACCAGGACGGGCACGCCTGCCGCCCGCAGCTCACCGGCACGCGAACGCGCAGGGTCATCAGCCTTGCCTGGGGGGTGCAGCGGGAATGCCAGGGCGATGACCGCCGTCGCGCCCGCCTGCTGGGCCGTTCGGCAGGCGACCCTCGCGCCGTTGCTGCGCCCTCCCTGGACGAGCGGCAAGCCCGGATGCTCTTCCCGCAATGCGCCGATGATCTCGAGCCACGCCGCGTCTTGCCGGGTTGCCGAACCCGGCGCGCTGGCGCCTCTGACCCGGTAAGGCTGTGTCACCAAGGCGACCACCGCGCCTGCGGCTAGGCCACCCCTCTTCGCGGCTAGAACGTCCTTGCTGGCCACACCCCCGCCCGCCCCGTGGGTCAGGACTAGCAGCAATTTCGGGTGCTTAGGGCCCTCGGCCTCCGCAAGCGAGGGGCCAGCGACGGTCATGATCTCCACCGAAGCAGGCTACTGCCTCCAGTCCCCGGTCCATCCAGACCGAAAATGGTTGCCTTCGGGGTCGGCGGCCCGCCAGCGATCCTCCGACTCGTCAAGGAGCCTGCCACCGGCTGCGACGGTCGTGGCGAGGCGCGTCTGCGCGAGGTCCGACGGCACCGCGAGCTCGAAGTGGATGCGGTTGCGCTGCCGGCGCCGCTCCGTCTCCGAAGCATCGAGGTGTTGGAACACCAGCACCGGATTCCTCCCCAGGCGCGTAGTCGAGCACGCGCTGCCAGAACCGCCTCACCACAGCCTGGTTCGCGGATTCGAACACGACGCTCAGGTGCTGCAGCACGGCAGGGTTCGCGGCCAGCCCGAGATCCCGCGCGGCCGCCGACACCGCATCGGCGTGCTCGTCTGAGTCGAGGCGCACCCGCATGCCTGTGGCGCGCAGGTCGACCACGATCTCGGCCGACAGCTCCACGATGCGCCCGGCCAGCACAGCCCCCTCGATCAGCGACGGCGCGTCGAACCATGCCGTCGCAACGCCATCGACCACGCGCCAATCCGTTCCGATCTCTGTCATGGCCGGCATCGTAGTGCCCATTCCGGACGATCTCCCTCCGGATAATGATGATGTTCCGGCCGGGCATCAATCGCGACCTCGCCCTGTGTGCCGCCTGCGGTGTTCGCGATCGCGCGTGCACCGAACGCTAGGACCAGAAATCGCAACCTCCGGCCGATCCGTGCCGTCTCTAAATGCGGAACGGCGTCGGAGGCGCGTCAAGCGGAGGGCGCACCCGCCGCCAGGAGGGCGGCCGACATGCAGCGGCAAGTGACCGGGGCACTCGTCGCTACAGTCGTCGTCTTTCTGGCGGCAGGCTGCGGGAGTGCCGGGAGCGGCGGATCAGCGAGGATCGCCACGCCGGCCTGCCCGGCGGGCGCACCCCCGTCCGCCACTCCAGGCACGTCGGCTGGCCACCGAGGTCTGGTCAGGTCCGATCCGGTCAGCGTAGCCATCTGCCAGTACGGCGCCGCTAGTCACAGCTCACGAGGCAATCAGGGCAATCACAGCAGTCGGCGTGCTCGGGCGAAGTCGGGGTTCCGCCCGCTGCGGCGGATCGTCCTCGGCGCCCGCGCAGCTACCGGACTGGCGGCCTTGGTCAACTCCGCCGGGCCATTGACGCCGCGCGCGAGGAGTTGCGGCCAGCTCCCGTCGGCGCAGTTCCTCGTCTTCGGCTACGCAACCGGATCGGTGAGCCGCGTCGCGGTCCAGCAACTGACATGCGACCTGGCCGTGGTCACCGCAGGTTGGCGCTCCGGAGTTCTTACGCTCTCGGTCGCCTCAGACCTATTCGCTATCACGATGGTGCCCAGGCACCCTCGCGGCCCGCGAACTCCCCGGCTGCTCGGCCTCAGCGCCGCCCGAGCCGTGGACGCCGCGCGACGTCAGCACTTCACCGTGTACTTCGACGGCAGCGCGATCGACCCTGCGGCCCGCACCGGCACCGTGATCTTCCAGTCGCTGCCCGCGGGGCTTCCGGACAGCCTGCCTGGCCACCAGGTCGACGTGATCACCGCCGTCCGGCAATCTCCACCGTGCATCGCTGGCCAGCTTGCGCTGACCTACCTGGGAGGTGAGCCGGCGACCGGCAACGACTTCGGGACGTTGCTCGTCACCGATCGATCCAGACATGCCTGTGCGCTGCCAGGTCCGCTCCGCGTGACCGGCCTCGATACGCGTGGAGTCCCGGTCACCAGCACCGTCAGCTTCCCCCTCGTAGGCACCAATGTCCTCAGCCCGGGTGCAGGACCGATCACCCGCACGAGGAGCGGACGTCTCAGCGGCATCGCCTCCGGGGAGTTGATCGGGGTCCTCCACCTTCAAGCCGAATACCGGGACGGACCAGCCAACGTCGATAACGGGCTCTGCACGCCGCTGTGGGTAACGCCGGCGACCTGGCGGGTGAGGTTGCCCGGTGGGCAAGCGATCACGACCGTGAACTCGGACCTGACCAACTCATTCAAGCTCGCGCCGTCTGGCGGCCTGGTCACCTGCCGCGGCCAGCTCGGCGGCGACGTCCCGGAAACGGTGGGATCGTTTCCGTGATAAGCGGCGCAAGCCGGCCTACAAGATCGCGATCGGATTAACCGGGGAGCCTGTCCCGCGCGGCAGCCGCAAAGGCGCGATGACGCAGAGGAACGTCCAATGCTTACTCTCTTTGCAGAGCGGCAGCACCTCCTCAAACTGCAGGTAGTCCAGGAGACACAAGCCGAGTGCGTTGATCGCGAGAACGTGGACGGGAAAGTCGACGCCCTGGACCGGGCTAGGCGCCGTATCGCTATTACTGTCGCTGCCGAGGACGGCGACCTGCCGCTCGGCCAGCAACGGTATGACGGTTGGGTGAAGCCCAGCCCTTATGGCGGCCGCGTCCCACGGCTGACGCTCATTGCGCCTGCGCCGATGCCCGACCCGGACGAACAACAGATCACCGGCGCCGACGCGTACGTGCTGCCGCTCTTCGGCTGCGAGCAGATCGGCCACGGTCACGAAGTCCCCGGGCTCGAGCCAGTTCGTTCCCCGCACCGCGGGGATGTCCAGCAGCACGCCACGGCCCGCGATGCCGTCCTTCGCGACCGCGATGGATAGCTCATCGGCACCCGAAGTGGTGACGGCATCGGCAGGCACCCCGTTGTACAAAGCTCCGTCGAACATGACGTGACACAGGGCGTCGATGTGGCTATCAGCATTTCCGTGCACGTTCATCTCGATCCGGTCGGTGCCGAAGCACAGGCCGTCCTCGCCTGCATCCGCACCAGTCCCGGTCATCTCGTGCACCGCAGGATGCGGATTGTCGGGCGTCGTTCTGTTCTCGATTGGCGCCGCCAGCGAGACCGACCGTCCCAGCCTGACCTGCGTAGCAGCGGCCAGGGTGCGCGACGGCGTCAGGTAGTTCAGCGCGCCCCGCCGATCGGCCGCGCCCCATGGCAGCCCTGAGCGCAGCTGCCGGTACAGCGCGCGGAACTCGGCCTCGGTCATAGTTTGCGGGAGAGCCGTAGCGTGCGTGTTCCCGGCGGTCATCTGATCAGCCTTTCGTGTGCGGACCCGCCGTCATCATCCGGGACGGGTGGGGCACGCTGGGACCGGCACAACCACGAACCTGCCGCAGGAAAGAGGACCAATGCCCCGCGATCGCCTCGTGGCCGTCAGCTACCCGGTGGACGAGGAGTACGCCAGCATCAACATCGACGTGCTGAGCGACGACGCATCCGTCAGTTTCCTGCAGCATGTTCAGGAGTCAGAGCGCCCCGCGGTCCTAGACAGCGCCGAGGCCCTGATCACCTGGAACCTGCGCAGGGAGCTTCCCGACGGCGCCCTGGACCGAGCGCCGGAACTCCGGTTCATTCAGCTGCTCTCGGCCGGCGCCGACAGCGTGGACTTCCGCACGATTCCGGAAACCGTCAAGTTGGCCGGTAACGTGGGCGCTTACGCCAAACCCATGGCCGAGCACGTCATGGCGATGACCCTGGCACTGATCAAACGGCTGCCACAGCGGCACGCAGAACTGGCCAGGGGCGTGTTCAACCAATCGGAGCCGCTGTATACGCTCGACGGCGCCGTCTACGCGATTCTGGGTTTCGGCGGCATCGGCTCCGCGGCAGCCCGCCTCCTGCGCCCGTTCGGCGCCCGAATCCACGCGGTGAACAGCTCGGGCAAGACCAGCGAGGATGTCGACTTTGTCGGTACGCTGGCCGACCTCGATGACGTGCTGACAGCTGCCGACGTCCTGCTTGTCTCCCTGCCGCTCACCAATGCGACGCGCAACCTGATCGGCGCGCGCGAACTCGCCCTGATGAAAGACACGGCCATCATCGTCAACGTGGCCCGCGGCGCGATCATCGACGAGCAGGCACTCTATGAGCACCTGGTCGCGAACCCGGAGTTCTGCGCTGCCCTCGACGCCTGGTGGCACGAGCCCCGCGGCGGCAAGCCCTTCACGACCGAGTACCCCTTCTTCGACCTGCCCAACGTCCTGGGCTCCCCGCACAACTCAGGCATGGTCGCTGGCGTGCTGCCCGCCGCCGCCGCGCAAGCCGCCGAGAACGTCCGCCGATACCTGCGCGGCGAGCCCGTCACCGGCATCATGCACCGGGAAGACTATCTGTAACGAGGCGCTGCATCCCGGTCCGGCCAGCGTCTAGTTTGCCGTCAGGAAAGTGGCAGGCGGAAGGCGGAGGCGATGAACCGCAGGCTGGCTGGCGTGGGGTCGGCGGTCGCGCTCCTGGTCGCCGTGGCAGCGTGTTCTGCACCGCACGTCGCTGGTCACAGGTCCGTGGCGCCCCACGTATCAGCCCGCCAGGCCGACGCGATCCGCCAGAACATGCACTGCGACCGTCACCGTCACCAGCCGATCGGTGCTAGCCCTTTCCGCAGCGGCAAGGCGCCCGGCATCCGGCCGTATCCGGCCGTCGCGATGATCTGCGAGTACGAGTTCTGGCCGTACCAGAACCGCCCGGCCCGCCTGACCGGGCAGGTGACCCTCGGTGCACAAGCCGCCGACGGCCTGGCGGCCATCGTGGACAGCGCGAGGAGGGTGCACCTCGAGCCCAGCAGCTGCGGCGGAGACCTTGCCCGGCACTCTCACGCGGTGGTCATCCTTTTCGGTTATGCCGGTTCCCACGTAATCTCGGCGGCGGTGCACCAGCCCTATTGCAACGATGTGGGAAACATCCTGACCGGCGGCCGGTCCTTCCGGGTGCCGTGGCCTGTGCTCGACGCGCTAATGGCGCCCGCTACCAATTCAGTAGGCAATAACGGCCCGGCCGCGCCCCAGCTGACCGGGCTCAGCCTGGCGGCTGCGACCGCAGCCGCGAGGCGGCGGGGGCAAGCGATCCAGTTGAGCGGCGTGATCGCCGATTCCAGAGCGCCACTCGGCTCGGTCATTTACCAGGGCGTCCCGGCCGGCGCCGCCACGCGGCTGCGCAATGGACCCGCGGTCCGAGTAATTGTCGCGGCTCGTACAGCACGCTCCTGCACGCCGGACCAGCTACGGCTCTCCTACCGTGGCAACGGCGACTTCCGTGGCAGCGACTGGGGCTCGGTTGTCATCAGCAACGTCGGCCAGGAACCGTGCGGGCTGCCCGGGACGGTCAGGATCACCGGAATCGACCAGGCGGGCGGCCCGGTGACGACGACGTATACCAGCAGACTCGATGGCGGCATTTATACCGCGTCCACCACCGCCCCGCTGATCCTCAGCCCGCGAATGGCCAGCGTCCCCGACGGCCTCGCGGCACCATACGGTTTCCCGCCGCCGCCAGGTGGCCTCGCCGCGGCGATCAGGCTGGAAGCTCGCTACGGCCCAGCGTCGAGCAGCCCGACCGGATCGTCATGCAGACACAGCTGGGTGGTCCCGGCCGACTGGCGGGTAGTGATCGGCGGTGTCTCGCGCACCGTTCCGAACGCCGACCTCGCAGACCCGGACCCCATCGTCCCCTCCGGCGGGTTCGTCATATGCGGTGGCAACCTATACGCCGCACTGAGCTACTACGGCCTGCTGACCTACTGACCCGCCGGACCCGCCCAGCTCTCCGATGGACGGCCGACCAAGCTTGTGCGCGATGGTGGCCAAGAATCGTACGACGTTCGGCCTGACCGGCCATTGCCGGATGGCGACCTCATCCCCGCCGAGGATGGTCACGGTGCGGCGACGGCTGGTTCAGACCACACGGCGCCTCGCTAGCCCGCGGCGAGTAGCGCCCCGGCTCAGTTACAAAATCCTCGAGAGGAATTGGCCGGTATAACTTTCCTGCACCTTGGCGATCTCCTCAGGCGTACCGGTCGCGATCACCTCTCCGCCGCGTGACCCGCCCTCAGGGCCTAGGTCAATGACCCAGTCGGCTGTCTTGATGACATCGAGGTTGTGCTCGATCACGATCACGGTGTTGCCGCCGTCGACAAGCCTGCCGAGGACGCCCAGCAGCCTGCGGATGTCGTCGAAGTGCAGTCCGGTCGTGGGTTCATCGAGCACGTAGATCGTGCGGCCCGTCGACCGGCGCTGCAGCTCGGAGGCCAGCTTGACCCGCTGAGCCTCGCCGCCGGACAGGGTCGGAGCGGGCTGTCCGAGCCGGACATAGCCGAGTCCCACGTCCACCAGGGTCTTCAAGTGCCGGTGGATGGCAGGCACCGGCTCGAAGAACCCAGATGCTTCCTCGATCGGCATGTTCAGCACGTCGGCGATCGTCTTGCCCTTGTAGTGGACCTGCAGCGTGTCGGTGTTGTACCGGGCGCCGTGGCACACCTCGCACGGGACGTAGACGTCCGGAAGGAACTGCATCTCGATCTTGATAGTGCCGTCGCCCGAGCACGCCTCGCACCGGCCGCCCTTGATGTTGAACGAGAACCGCCCCGGCTGATAGCCGCGGATCTTCGCCTCGGTCGTCTGCGCGAACAGCCGCCTGATGTGGTCGAACACGCCGGTATAGGTGGCCGGGTTGGACCGCGGAGTCCGGCCGATCGGGCCCTGGTCGACGTGCACCACCTTGTCGAGCTGGTGCATCCCGGTCACCTTGGCGTGCCTGCCCGGCACGATCCTGGTGCCGTGCAGCTCCTTCGCCAGCGCCGCGTACAAGATGTCGTTGACCAGCGTCGACTTGCCCGAACCCGACACGCCTGTCACCGCGATGAAGGTCCCGAGCGGGAAGGCGACGTCGATGCCCTGGAGGTTGTGCTCGGACGCGCCCTTGACCGTGACTTCCTTGGCCTTGCTGACCTTGCGCCGCTTCGCCGGAAGCGGGATGGACGCCCGGCCGGTCAGGTAGGCGCCGGTCAGCGACTCCTCGCTCGCCAGCAGCTCATCCAGTGTTCCGGATACCACGATCTGGCCGCCGTGCTCGCCTGCCCGCGGCCCGATGTCCACCACCCAGTCGGCAGACCTGATCGTGTCCTCATCGTGCTCGACCACGATCAGCGTGTTGCCCAGGTCGCGCAGCCGCAGCAGGGTGTCCAGCAGCCGGTGGTTGTCCCGCTGGTGCAACCCGATCGACGGCTCGTCCAGCACGTACAGGACGCCCACCAGGCCCGATCCGATCTGGGTCGCTAGCCTGATCCGCTGCGCCTCGCCGCCGGCCAGGGTGGCTGACGCGCGGTCCAGCGTCAGGTAGTCCAGCCCGACGTCGAGCAGGAACCCCATCCTGGCGTTGATCTCCTTGAGCACCCGGCCCGCGATTTGCTGGTCTCGCTCGGACAGCTCGAGCGTGCGCAGCAGCTTGGTCAGCTCGCCGATCGGCAGCGCGCAGTACTCGGCGATTGACCGGCCGTCGACCGTCACGGCCAGGGTCAGCGGCTTCAGCCGGGTGCCATGACACGCCGGGCACGGGACCTGCCGCATGAACCCGGCGTACCGCTCGCGGCTCGAGTCGCTTTCCGCCTCAGCGTGCCGCCGCGAGATGTACGGAATCGCGCCCTCGAAGTTCGTGTAGTACGACCGCTCCCTGCCGTACCTGTTCTTGTACCTGACGTGCACCTGGTCGCCGTAGCCGTACAGCAGCGCCTTCTTCGCCGGGGCGGGCAGCTTGGCCCACGGCGTGTTGACGTTGAACCCGAGCGAGGACCCCAAAGCGTCCATCAGCCGCAGGAAATAGTCGTTGACGTGGCCGCCGCTCCAGACGCTGATCGCACCCTCGGCCAGCGACAGGTCGGGATCGCCGACGACGAGTTCGGGGTCGACCTCCATCCTGGTGCCGAGGCCGGTGCAGTCCGGGCATGCTCCCCACGGCGAGTTGAAGGAGAACGACCGGGGTTCCAGCTCCTCGAACGACAGGTCGTCGTACAGGCACGCCAGGTGCTCGGAGTACATCCGCTCCCGGTTGGGGTCGTTCTCCGGCAGGTCAACGAAGTCGAGCACCACGACGCCGCCGGACAGGCCCAGTGCCGTCTCTACCGAGTCGGTGAGCCGCCGCCTGGCCGACTCCTTGACCGACAGGCGGTCGACGATCACCTCGATCGTGTGCTTCTCGTACTTCTTCAGCACGGGCAGCGTGCCCGTCGTCGCGTCGTCGAGCCTGATCGTGACACCGTCGACCCTGGCGCGGGAGTATCCCTTAGTCTGCAGCTCCCGGAGGAGCTCGGTGTACTCGCCCTTGCGGCCGCGGATGACCGGCGCGAGCACCTGGAACCTGGTGTCCTCGTCAAACTCGAGCACCCGGTCGACGATCTGCTGCGGCGTCTGCCTGGCGATCGGGCGGCCGCACTCGGGGCAGTGCGGCTTGCCAACCCTGGCGAACAGCAGCCGCAGGTAGTCGTAGACCTCCGTGACCGTGCCCACCGTCGACCGGGGGTTGCGGCTCGCCGCTTTCTGGTCGATCGACACGGCAGGAGACAGCCCGTCGATGAAGTCCACATCCGGCTTATCCATCTGACCAAGGAACTGCCTGGCGTACGCCGACAGCGACTCGACGTACCGGCGCTGACCTTCAGCGAAGATCGTGTCAAAAGCGAGGCTCGACTTACCCGAGCCGGACAGCCCGGTAAAGACGATCATGGCGTCCCTGGGCAGGTCCAGCGAGACATCCTTCAGGTTGTGCTCGCGGGCACCGCGGACTACCAGTCGTTCTGCCACTGTGCGCTCTGTTTCTCCTGGTCTGGACGGGCAAAATCGGGGGAAGACATGGGTGAGCAAGGCGCGCGGTCAATGGTAGCCGGGGCCAGTGACATTGTCCGGTGCTCGTTGTCCGGCCGACTGGCCTGCTCGAGGGTCCCGCGGCGACCGCATAACGGGTGAAACGCACATAAGCCCACACACGGTATTGCGGTACTCGGCCGCCTAGATTGCCCGCTTCCCCGTTTGCCCACTACCTACCAAGTAAGTCGGGGTAGTCGTTATTCCCTTCGACTCGCCCGCCGGCCCGGCCGACTTTCGTGATCACGGCCAGGTGGTGGAAGATAACACCCGTGACCGAGCCCACTGCGCCGCACGCGGTCGAGAAGACCATCGGCCAGATTGCCGAGGCAGCCGACCGCCTCGCCGCCACTGCAATTGTGCTCACCGATGAGCAGGCACGAGAACCGTCGCTGCTGCCAGGCTGGAGCCGCGGGCACGTGCTCACTCACATCGCCCGCAACGCCGACGGCCTGCGGAACCTGCTGATCTGGGCCGAGACCGGCGAGGAGACACCGCAGTACGCGAGCCTGGAAGACCGGGACGGGCAGATCGAGGCCGGTGCCGGGCGGCCCGCCAGCGAACTCGCCGCCGACGTCTCCGAGAGTTCGGACGCGTTCCTCGCCAAGGCAAGCGAGCTGACCGAAGAAGCCTGGAAGGCCGAGGTACACGGGTTCCGCGGCCCGGTCCATCCCGCCTGGTTCACGCTGCAACGCCGGTTGTCCGAAGTCGAGATCCACCATGTCGACCTGGCGGCAGGCTACGGGCCAGCCGACTGGCCCGGCTGGTTCGTCACCGACATGCTCTACCGCGTCACCGGCCAGCTGTGCGGAAACCCCGATGCGCCGAAGGCGATGGTGACCGACGCCGATACCGGCAGGCAGTTCTTCCTGCGCCAGGACGCGACCGCCGAAGTGGAGGTCACCGGCTCGGGAGCTGTTCTGCTCGCCTGGCTCCTCGGGCGCGATGACGGCGCGAGCCTGACGGCTGATCCGCCAGGACCGCTTCCCAGCATCCCGCCGTACTGAACACCGACAGCCCTACCGAGAGGACGCCATGAGCTACACCGGCAACGTAACCGTGGGCGGCCCGGCGCAGAGCAGGGAACTGCCCGGCCTGACCATCACCAAGGTCGCCGTCGGCCCCATGGACAACAATGCCTACCTGCTCCGATGCATAAATACCGGCGAGCTGCTGCTGATCGACGCGGCGAACGAACCGCAGACTCTGCTCGGCCTGATCGGCGACACCCCGCTGGCCACGATCGTGACCACGCACCGGCACGGGGACCACTGGCAGGCACTCGAGGACGTGGCCAAGGCCACGGGCGCCGCGACCGTCGCCCACACCGACGACGCGCCCGCCCTGCCCGTGGCGCCGACGCGGCTCGTCAACCACGGTGACACGATCGGCGTCGGGGACGCCCAGCTGTCGGTCATCCACCTGCGCGGGCACACGCCGGGCAGCATCGCGCTCAGCTACGACGCCGGCGGCGCGCTCGCCGACCAACCGCACCTGTTCACCGGCGACTCGCTGTTTCCAGGCGGCCCGGGCAACACTGATAGCGACCCGAAGCGGTTCAACTCGCTGATCACCGACCTGGAGAACCGGATCTTCGCCGAGCTGCCCGACGGGACTTGGGTGTACCCGGGTCATGGCGGCGACACCACGATTGGCACGGAGCGCCCGCACGTCCCAGAATGGCGCGCCAGAGGCTGGTGACCGAAGATCCGCACAGTCCGGCGGTGCCCGCGCGAGCCGAGTTCGTCGTTGTCGGCGCCGGCGTTACGGGTCTCGCGACAGCATGGGCCCTGAACCGCCGCGGTCGCGAGGTTGTCGTCCTCGATCAGGGACCGGTTGGAAATACTGGCGGCGGATCTCACGGCTCGTGCCGGATCTTCCGTCGCGGCTACGACGACGCGTCGTATGTCACGCTGGCCGGCCAGGCGAGGGCGCCGTGGGCTGAGCTCGAGGAAGCCAGTGGCGAGCGGCTGCTCCGCCCGACGCCGCAGCTCACGTTCGGGCCGCAGATGCCGCTGGTGCTTGCGGCTATGACGGCGGCAGGCGCGGCGTGCGAGCTGCTTCCGCAAGCCGAGGCGATGGCGCGCTACCCCGGCGTGACCGTGACCGGCGAGACGCTGCTGGAGCTTGAGTCGGCCGTAATAGCGGCTGATAAGGCGCTCGCCTGCCTCGCTGGCCTGGCTGGCCCGCCAGGCACGGTCAGAACCGGCGTGCGCGTCTCGGCCCTGGCCGACGACGGCCGCGTCGTACGGGTCACCACGAGCGCGGGCGACATCGATGCGGGCGCGGTGATCGTCTGTACAGGCCCATGGACATCACGGCTGCTGGCGACCGCGGGGATCAGCGTGCCTGGCTCGGCCACCCTGGAACAGGTCGCCTACCTCGAACCAGCCGGCGATTCCGCCGCACCCGAGATGCCAATCTTCGTCGACTACAGTCCCGAGTTTCCTTACGGGCTGCCGGTGCCGGGCTCGCGGCGCTTCAAGATGGGCATGCATCACTCAGGTCCGCTGGTCGATCCCGATCACCAAGACCAGTCGCCCGACGAGAGACTGAGCGAACGGATCCAGGAGGCGGCCAGAAGATACCTGCCGGGATTCGTGCCGCGGGCGGTCATGCAGGAGCGCTGTATCTACGACAACAGCCCGGACACCGACTTTGTCATCGACCGGAGCGGCAACGTCGTGGTCGGGAGCGGCACCTCAGGTCATGGCTTCAAGTTCGGCCCGCTGATCGGCGAATGGCTCGCCGACCTCGCGCTGGGCGGCACTTCTCCTGGCGCCCGGTTCTCGCTCGGCAGGTTCTGACCCCGGCATAGCCGCGAAGCCCGGGGAAAGGGCTACAGACATTTCCGATACGGTCGGGTTATGGGTCGGCAGCCACCGAGATCTACTGCGACATCACCACGCCGGTGTCTGGCCGAGCGCCGGTGAGGCGACTAATCACCGCCGGAACGCCGCTAAGCCAGCCCCTTGGCCAGCTTCGCCGCGACACCCTCGAGCACGCAGTCAAGTCCGAACTCGAACCTCGCGTCCCGCGTCTCCGCGGCATCAGGGTCGACGTCATCACG
>DATAEH010000271.1:0-3138 GCA_036258115.1 Streptosporangiaceae bacterium | reverse complement strand
CGGCGCCGGGCACGAGCTGTCGGTGATCTACGGCCAGCTCGGACAGCAACTGGCCTCTCCCGATCCGAACCGGGTGAAGCGGCCGGACAATTACGCCGGCCGTATCGTGGCCGCGATCTTCTCGCTCGGCATCTACATGTTCTGGTGGTACTACAACCAGATGGAGGAGCCGAACAGGCACTTCGCCGGAAACTGGGCTCAAGAGAACGAGCTGGTAAAGGCCGTGGATGCGCTCAGCTAGATCCGCGGTCTCATCGAGGCAGCTCACCCCGGCGGGCGCTTGCGGGCGAGGATGTCCAAGGTGTGCCAGTGCTTCGGGCCGCTGAAGGCGTGCCCGTCTCGTTCGGTCTCCTCGAGGCGGAGGATGTCCAGGCCGTCGAGCATTACCTCGACCTGGTGCCGGGTGTGGAAGGTCAGGTCAGGGTCATCGGCCCACGTGTCACGGATGCCGAACAGCTGGCCGGCGAAGACCCCGCCGGGGGCGAGCGCCTGGCGAATCCGCGCCCACAGGGCCGGGCACTCCTGTGGAGGACAGAACGGCAGTCTGTACCCGGCGTGGATCAGGTAAGCGCACGGCAGATCCGCTTCAGCGAACGACGCGCGGAGAACGCGAATCCGTCCGGCAGCCGGGGGCGGGATGCGTGCCCGCAACAGCGCGAGCCCGGCTGGCTCGACGTCCACCGCCATGACCAGCCAGCCGCGAGCGAGCAATTCCAGCGCATCGGTGCCCTCACCGCAGCCCAGGTCGATCGCCATGCGGTCATGGCCGGTCCCGAGCTCCTCGCACGCGGCCAGTAGCAGCGGCCGCGGCTCACGGCCAGCCGACCACGCGTAGTATCCAGCCCAGTCCATGGCGCCATCATCGGCCACTGTGCCATCATGCCTGTCCGCGCGGCGCGAGATAGCGGCTTTGCCGTACGGATCCCGGCGGCCGCAAAGCCGGGGCTCGCCCCTCGGCACCCAAGCTCGCCTCGCTGTCACCGCCAGGTTAAAGACGTCCGGCCTTGCCGAAATGAGTAAGTTGCCCGCGCGTACATCCATACACGTTCCAGGATCCTCACTCAAGCTCTCTCGACCTTTTGCCTATCACAGTGCGTCCTTCCCCATCGTTACAGTAGGGAATCAGGCCGACGGCATGGATCCATGGAGAGGGCTCACGCGCTCAGCCTCGGGGCCTCGGAATGCATCGCGGTCGTCGTGCTGTCGTCCAGGAAGCCGCCGGACTGGTGCTGCCACAGCCTGGCGTAGGTTCCGCCGAGACGCAGCAGCTCCTGGTGCGTGCCATTCTCGGCGATCTGGCCGCGGTCGAGCACGACCAGCTGGTCCATGCGCGCGACTGTGCTCAGCCGATGCGCGACCACGAGCGCGGTCCGGCCCTCCATGAGCCGCCACAACGCCTGCTGGACAAGGGTTTCGCTCTCGGAGTCCAGCGCGCTGGTCGCCTCGTCGAGCAGCAGGATCGGCGCGTCCCGCAGGATCGCCCGGGCCAGGGCGACTCGCTGCCGCTGCCCGCCGGACAGCTTCACGCCACGCTCGCCGACCATCGTGCCGAATCCGTCCGGCAGATCGTCGGCGAACTCTGTCACGTGCGCCGCCTGCGCCGCCTGGTAGATCTCCTCGTCGGTCGCGTGCGGACGCGCGAACGCGATGTTGTCACGCAGCGTCCGGTGGAACATCGCAGGGTCCTGCGGCACGTAGGCGATCAGGCTGCGCAGGTCCGACTGGCACAGCCTGGCGATGTCCTGTCCGCCGATCAGGATCCGGCCGTCGCCGACGTCCATCATCCGCAGGAGCAGGCGAGTCAGCGTGGTCTTGCCACCACCTGACCGGCCGACCAGGCCGAGCTTGGTCCCGCTCGGCACGGCGAGGTCGAGGCCGGTGAACAACGGCAGTCCGCCCGCGTGCGCGAAACTCACGCGCTCGAAGCGGACGTCGCTGGCCTTCGTCCGCAGCGGCTCGGGCGCAATCGAGTCGACCACGGCCGGCCGGGTAAACAGCAACTCGGTGAACTGCGCGGCCTCGGTCAGCGAGCTCTCCAGCTGACGGTAGATCTGGTTGAACTCGAACATGATCTTCGTCGCGTTGGAGTAGTAGGTGAAGGCGACGATGATCGCCTCGATGCCGTGCTGGCCCGCGCCGAGCGCGACTGCGAGCAGCAGGCCGAGCACGTTGGTCAACACCGTCATCGGCGCGACCAGCGCATCGATCCGCAGATTCGCGTAGTCCCAGGATCGCATCGACTTGCGTCGCTGGTCGGCGACGCGCTTCCGGTGCTCGGCGGCCTCCCGGTCCTCGGCCGCGAACGCGCGGATCGTTTCCATGTTCATTAGGCTGTCGGCGACATGTCCGGACACGCGCGCGATCGCTTCCTCGCGCTGGTCGACGAGCTTCTGACGACGGCGGATCAGCGGTGCGATACCGGCACCGGTGATCGCGATCACGCCGATGAGCCCGACGACGAGCAACGGGTCGTAACGCCACAGCACCGCCGACGCGAACGCCAGCGGCACGAGACTGCCGACGATGTTGAACACCAGGTTGTCGGTGAAATCCTCGAACCGGGAGGCGAAGCTCAGCACCCGCTTGGTCAGCGAGCCGGCGAAGTTGTCGTGGAAAAACGCCGCGTCCTTCGCCAGCAGCTCGTCCATGCCGATCACGTACAGGTTCTCGATTCCGTAACCGTCGAGGCGGTTCAGGCAGTGAATGCCGATCCGCCACACGACCTCGGCGAATAGCAGCACTCCGGCGAAGCCGAGCACATACGGCATCGCCGCACCGATCCCGGCCAGCCCCTGACCAGCCAAGCGGCCGACGAGGTGAGCGACAATCAACGGCGCGATGTAGAAAATGCACGTGTTTCCCAGGGCGGGCAGCAGCATCGCGGGCACCGTGAAGCGCCGGAGCCTGGCCATCTGGCGGCCGTAGTAGCGCAGCGCGAGCAGCACCGCCCGTTTCCGGGCCGGTGAGCCACGACTTTGTTCAGGCGTCGTCATCTGTTCCCATTCCGAGCAGCCAGCCTGGCTATAGTGCCTGACGGAAGGCTTCTACAGCGACCGGTTTTCCGGCCGCTACCGGCCAGTCATGCTGTCCGCAATAGCGACGAGCCGGGCGGTGATCAGCGGGCGGATCCGCGCTGGC
>DATAEH010000270.1:0-14556 GCA_036258115.1 Streptosporangiaceae bacterium | reverse complement strand
CGTTTGGCTACTTCACAGATAGCTGCCCTGATGGCTCGCTGCTGGCAGACTGTCGCCCATGTTCCCCTGGGGGCTCTTGAGCACAACGGTTGTGGGACTCGGCGGCATCGGAGGAGCCATCCTCACGGCTCGCATGACGAGCAAGAGCCAGGTTGCTGGCCTCATCAAGAGCATTGAGGCAGATAAGGACAGTGCCATGCTCACTGAGAGGCGCACCACCTACGCGGAGTGCATAGCGTCCTTCACGCCCGCGTGGCGTGCGTGGGGCAACGTGCGATACGCCGAGTCCGAGGACCAAAAGCAGGACGTGGCTGACAAGATTAAGACTGCCCTTACTGGAATGTACCTAGTGCTGAACAAGGTGCGTCTCATCGCACCGAGAGAAGTCAGGGAACCTGTCGAGGCACTAATCAATGGGATGAATCGATCTACCATAGGGCACGATTTCTTCGACAGCTTCGAGCGGCTGGAACTGACCGCAGGGACCGCACCCGTGAACCGTAGCGGCGGCGTTGCACCTATCAAGCAGCCGTGCCCGGACTGCGGGAAGCTGATCGCCCGTCAGTGCGTGGGGAGTGTCGATCGTGAGAATGGCTCGCGGCATCGCTGCCATCGTCCGGCGCGGCGCGGTACGACGGTCTGCGGTGGCCGGGGATCTCATGGTGGTAACGCCCCGCAGGTGAAGGCGCTGGCTGCCAGGCGCGTCGAGCAGGCGAAGGCGGTCGCCGTGTTCGAGCGGTACAGCCCGGACGGCCCCCGGCACGTGGACGTGCCCGCCGACCTGGCGGCGATCATCAGCGAGGTCCGCAACTGGCAGGTTCCTGGCTGCCCGGCTGGCCGAGTTCTCGGCGTCGGAGTGGCATTACAGCCACCCGGACCAGGCCCGCATCCTGGCCGTGGTGGTGCTGTACGAGCGTGCCCTGGACCGGGCCGGGCGGTTCCTGCTCGACCTGGCGAAGCTCGGCATCGAGGCGGCGATCGCTGACCAGGCCGACCGGCTGGAGCGTCGGCGGGCGCAGCGGATCGTGGACGGGTTCAGCGCCGCGCTCGACACCCTCGACCTGGACGAGCGGCAGCGGGACGAGGTGGTGCCGGGCGTGCTCACGGCGCTCATGTTCCACCTGGCAGGCGAGGGGTCATGAGGGAATCAGGTGTGTCTTCGCGGAGGTGCCGTTTCACCGGCACATCGCTCGCTACCACCGGGGGGTATCCGTACCCTGGTGATCGTGGTCCTGGCGACGTGGGTGATGACGGCGAGGCGCTGCACTCGGTGCCCGATCTGCTGCCACGACATCGCAGGACGCCCAGAGCCGCGAGCAGCGTCACAACGGGTAGCTGACTGGGTACGCTGCGCGACATCACAGGAGGGCGTACAGGGCGATGGCTGAGAAGGGGGCGGCACCTCGACTTCTCGATGGCCGACGAGCTGTCGCTGCGCCAGTCCTTGTCGATCGACAACAGCCAGGACCTGAGCGTTCGGGCGCTGGTCGAGGCAGCCAAGCGGCTGCGCAGCGTGGTGAACGAGAACCTGGTGCTCATGGAGACCGGGATTGTCCTGGAGGCAGCCCGGGTGAAGCTGCTGGAGGAGCGCGACCGCGGGGACGGCCCGTGACCGACCCGTTCGGGACGACATCCGGTGACCCGCCACTCGGCCCGATCGACAGCATCTTGCCGGACTTGCCGGCCATGCCAACCTCGGCGCGTCCGCGGCCTGATCCGCCAGCGACAGCAACGACTGCACCTGAGCGGCAAGGATGTTCTTCCACTCCCGGCACTCGCCAGCCAGATCAGCCAGCGTCAGCAACGGCTGCGTGATCGGCTCGGCCACGGCCAGGTTCCGCAGTTCCGCCAGCGCCGCGGCGTCCGCCCGCGCCGCCAGCACCTTCGTGGCGTGCTCCTCGTGCGACCTCGTGGAGCCGCCGTGCAGCTTGCAGCGCCCGATCGATGGATGACTCGTGCCCTAGCCCGCCCACAACTGGCACGACGTGCCGCGGCGCGTCAGCGCCCCGCACCGGGGGCCGTCATGGCCATCGCCAGAAACCTGCTCGGTCATGGCCATCACCAGGAAGCTATCTGAAACACCTGATAGGCGACGCATCAACAGAGTACGGGAGTACCTCGGACTTGAGGAAACGACGGTGCTCCAGACTTTCCCTTCTATTGATGCGGTCAACATATCAGGAGTCAGCTTCATTGCTCGCGATGCTCTGAATATGCGAACTGACGGCCGTGGACATGGCGTCCAATCCGCGACGCAGGCTGGCGAGCGCGCTGAGAAGGAAATTCCGGCGGTAAAGCAGCTCCTGCAGAGGGCGGCCCGGAAGTCTGAAATCTCGGAACTGTACGAACAGCTAGCCAACTCCGACGAGTCGCCTCAGATTCGCGGTCAGAAGTTCGAGAAACTGTGGCGAGACGTCCTAGATTTGCATGGCTGGAAACCGAAGAAGATACGGATTCCTGGCGAAGACAATGATTTCACTGCTATCTACCAGGGCTTGCACATCTTGGGCGAGGTGAAATGGTTCAATAAGCCTATGGACGGCGGTAAGTTGCGCGAGTTCCTGGCGAAGCTGGATCCGCGGCCGCAGACGATTGGGTTGTTCATAAGTCGCTCAGGCGTGAACGATGGAGGGATTAGCGCAGTCCGGCGATCGGTCAACTCGAAGACCGTAGTCATCTTTGGGCAATACGAGATCGATATGATTCTGGCTGAATTGGCCGACCCTGGAGCAGTCTTTGAAGAGAAGCTCCGCGAGTCCTACGACTACATCTTCGAATCCACCGAAGACAGGTAAACCCAAATTGGTCCGGCCGGACCCAGACGGTTCCTCGATTCGGCGCCGACCCAGTGGCCGCGGTTACCTCGGCCATCTCGTCGTCGTGCGCGGAGGGTCCCGAGATCGTCGTCGTGCGCGGCGCGGGTCCCGAGGTGCACCGCGCCACCACGGGCGACGTCATAAACTCAGGTAACTAGCGAGCAGCATTACAGCGGTCGCGGCCACTCCAGGAGGCTAGCGACTGTGGGACCCTCGGGATCCCCGGCTAGAAGGATAGAGTTTTCAGCTCGTGCCGCTAGGGTGATCGCATCCACTCGCCACTTGAGCCAAGCATGAACAATGCGATCAAATCCTGCGCCGATCAAAGGCGCTGATGTTCTCAATGTCGGTTCGAGGGCGACTGCGGCAGTAGTACCTGCGTGAAGAACGATGTTGCGGTGACGGTATAGGCTAAAAAGAGAATTCCTGCGCCGCCTCTTGGCCAAATCGCCCGCGCGAAGCCTACCCACTTCGAGTCGGTCCCTGAGGAGACGCTAGCTGGCTGTCCTCGTAGTGTGATGGCACGATCACGTCCATGACCACGAGCGCTGATGCGCCGCCCGGCAGCCCGGCGAAGACGCCAGCCGATGCGCCGGGCAGGACGGGCTGGCCAGTGCCGCCTGACCATCGCGGGCTGTCCGCAGAAGACGTCCTCGCGCACGGCGGCTGGCATCCTGGCTACGCGCGCGTCGTGGCAGTAGCAAGCGACGGCGACTACGGTGTCGCCCTCGAGACGGAAACGGCGACGGGGCAGAACTTGAAGAAGAGGCCTTGCAGTGGCACAACGGCACCTGGCAGGGCGGTCTCTCCTCAGGCGCAGGCTCCCTCAGAGCCCTCGGCCTTCTGCAATCCGGCGGCCAGATCGGCAACGCTTACTACGCCTACGGCTACGCACCAGGATCCCAGTCAGTGACGATCAGCTTCGATGGCCACCACCATCACGTGCCCGTCAGTGCCAGCGGCGTCTGGGCATTCATCAAGGTTCACACCGGCCCTGACCGCGGCGAACCGCCTTCGCTGTAACCCTGATCTACCAGGCTGGCAGAAGCGTCAGAGATAGAGCCACGACATAACACCGGCAGCTACTGAGCCCGGAGCCAGCCGTCCGGGTCCCGCCTATCGCGCCGCCACAGTTCTGGCGGGCTGGTCTTGTCAGGACGTCGCCGAGCCACCAGGTCGCGTCCGGATCCCAGCCGGCCAGCATCGTCCGCGCATTGCCGCTGACCGGAAGGTCCAGGCCGGCGGTGGTGAGGTACCCGGCGACGGCCACGTGGATGGCGTCCCAGTTGGCCGCAGCGTAGGCGTAGTCGGGGATCACCCACCGCCCGGTCCAGCCCGTCGCCCGCCACCAGTCATGCCGGCGGGACCTGCTGACATCCAGCGGGTAGCGCTCGACCAGCGCGGCCCATTCATCCGACCAGTGGATCTCGTAGACCCGCGCGCTGGCGTGGGGGGCGACGGCCCAGCAGCGGGCCAGCTTCCAGCCGCAAGGGTCCTCAGCCAGCGCCAGCCTGATCGCGCCCAGTCCCGGCAGCCCGCGCGTCGTCGCCGGCCTGGACCTTGGCTCCACGCCGCGTGCTGAACCTCCCGACCTCTCGGCCATCCACCTCGACGGTCCACTGTCTACTGGGCGTCCGGTCTGCTGCCTAGTTTCGGTCACTGGGCCAACTCGCTGTCGTAGATGGCGCATTCGATGAATCTCGGCTAAACGGGTTCTCTGGCGATACGATCCGTTGTGCCTGGTGGGCAGGAGGCGCGCATGCCTAAGAAGATCGCGGCCGTCGTGATGCTCGGGATTCTCGGTCTCGTCGTGGGAATCTCGGTGACATATGGCGGCGGGTACCGGTACAAGGTCGTCAGCACGCTCGTGCTGCCCGACCGCAACAGTCCCCATTCGGCTGCGGAGCTGGTGGCCATGACTTGGGGTCATCATGCGGGCGCGCACCTCATGCCGCTTGCGCGGCGCAACAGCGTCAGAATGTTTGCGACTGGCACTTTCGACGGCGCGGAGCACGCCATATTTCGGGCATACAGCGAGCTTGTCGCGAGTAACGACCACAAGTTCAAGTCGTTTTTCCCTTCTTACGGTGGTGCCTGGCGGGAAGGGCTCCTCCGGCGCAACTATGGCTTTGTCGGTCTGCTGGCCGGGCTGTCGGTCGGGCTCGGCTTCCTGGTGCCGCCGAGGTCGCCCGCGGTCCGGTGCGCGACCTGCTCGCAAGTAATCCCGCGCCCGCGCCGGGAGCGGCGAATCGCGATGCCGATCAGCTTGGCTATCACCGGTGGCATCGTTGTGTTTACCGTGATCCTGGTGCTCGCCGCGCTGGTCTTCGCGTTTATCAGCCGCCAGTACACCCCGAGTTTGGGTGGGGGTTTGTAACAGGCGAGTGCAGCCAGCCTCGTAGGCGATCGGCGTCCCCCGGACGCTCATGGATCTCCACGCTCATAATCCTGCGCGCCGGGGAACGGCACTACCGCATCGGCCACGACCGCATCGACGACACCAGCGTGATCACCATCCGCTACAACAGCCGTCTATACCACGTCGGCATCGGCCGCAGCCACGCCCGGACCCGCGTCCTGGCCCTCATCGACGACCTGCGCATCCGCATCATCAACCGCGACCCCGGCGAGCTACTACGACGACCCACTCAACCCGGCCAGGGACTACCAGCCCCAGCCCGAAAGCGGAACGATGTCTCAGGACTCACATGAACGATGTCCCGAGACATCACACAGCCTTCCGCCACACTGGAGCGCACGCAGCGATGCCTCGTCGCCAAGCAGATTGTGCAGGCGGTCGGGCAGACGAACGCGCCACTCGCCGGTCGGCGTCGTTGCGAGCTGGCTGGGCAGCCACGCCCCTGCGCAGCCAGCCAAGCCAGCGTCGTATGTGCTGATCGAGCGTCGGACTAAGCATAACAAGCCGCTCGATCAGGTCAGAATCCTCCAGGTCGCTGATGATTTCCCTGGCGAGCTTGGTCCTGGCCTCGCGGGTGTCGGTGTAGAAGTAGCTTTCCAGCTTGTCGCTGAGCGCGTCGTCACGGCTGACCGCGAGTGTTCCTGGCATCGCGCTTCTCCGTCTCACGCTGCGCGAGTGCGGCGCAGACGGCCTCACACTCGCTGACCAGTGCGGCACCGGCTTCTAGATGGCTGAACGACAGCCGCCTGAGCTTGACAGCACGTATTGCTTCCTCATGTCCGCCCTCTTAGCTACTTTGTCCATGACGTGCCCCGTATCGTGATGTCTGCGACATTGTACATCGATGCCGGGATGATGCCCTAACGTGGCGTTCAGCTGGTATGCGAGCAAGTGATGGAGGGACCATGACCCCAGCGACGGTAGTGGCTGAGTTGAGGAAAAGCACCGGCCAGACAGGCTACCTGGTAATCGGGTGGAGCGGTGGCGGCGCGCCCCCTCCTCAGCTTGTGTTCGATGGCGAGGGAGGGCTGAGAGGGGCACGGCTCAGCAAGGATGGCGCGGTCGAGATTTCAGGGCAGGGGAAGGCAGGGCTGATCTGGCTGATTCTTGACGCAAGCACCGTGGAAGAGGCCGTGACATTCATCGCCTGGGCAGCATCGAGCCCCCAGGTTTCAGGTGATCAATCCGGTGACCACCGCAACAGGCCAGGTATGTACGTGTGAGTGACATCAAAGTGAGGAGCTATAGATGGCATTGCCGCCGGCGGCAGGTTGCCCACTGTCGTGCTGCCTGAGTCGCTCCGACACCAGGTCCGCGGTCCGCGCCCAGCCCAGGTGCCGCCTGGTCACGGATCGTATGGCACGGATCAGCGTGCCAAGCGGGTGGTCCGCGACGAAGACGTGTGGTCGTGGCTAGGTTTCACATCTGAATAATAGGAATCTTTCTCAACCAGCGCAAGCCCAGTGCCGAGGCACAGGTGGACGGCAGCCGCTGTCCGGTTCGTCAGGACTCGTCATTGGTCGGCTCGCTGGCTAATCCTCGTATGCTCCCTGGGCAAGGAGCGGCCGTTCGGTCAATGGGATGCCTGGGACAGCGCCCGATCATAGACCAGACGAAGCTGCTTGCCCTTGCTCATCCAGCCAGAGATGAAGTGGTCGGAGATCCGCAGAGTCCCGAAACCGGCCTCCTCAGCCAGGCGCGCGTATAGTCGATCGGTTCGTGGGATGCACTCCTCGCAGGAACCAAACTCGCCGAGTCATGTCGCAGCACTCGCTACCTGCGCAGCACGGCCCATCCCACTTCTTTGATGAGCCGATCTCGCTGAGCCCGGGCTTCTCGCCGACGTCGTCAATCGTGAGCCGTTCACGGCGCATGTTCTGGCGGATGATCTTGCCGTTTTCGACCAGCACGATCGGCTCGCCTGCCAGGAACGGGCGGAGGCGGCGGCCATGGCTGTGCCCGGTCAGAAGGATTCTAATGATGTGCGTAGCTCCAGTTGATATGCGGCGGATTGGCTCCGCTTGATGTGCGACGGACCCTAGGTTGCCAGTACGTCGGCAACGACCGTAGTGCAGTGGCTGGCCGGCGGAGTGGAATCCAGATGACCGGCCGGTGCGTCGCGGGCATGATCGCCGCCATGACGGGTCGTCGACGGCAATGCGGTCGGTGTCCGAGCCGATGGTGATCTCGGCGGTCTTGCCGGCATGCGGGACCAAAGCGGATGCGCTGGCGGCCGACCATGATGGCGCGGCGCACTGAGACCCGTCGCTTCACGATCTGCGCTTCGGGCAGCTGGGGCGGGGCCACCTGGCCCGGGCGTGCGCCGCGCAGACGCCGACGGTTTTGTTCGGGGACCGGGCAGGTCACGGTGCGGGCGAGTACGCCGCCGCTGAGAATGTGCGCGACAGGGCCGTCGAGGCGCAGGGTGACGCGCTGGTAGGCCAGCGGTATACCGGCGCTGATGACGTGGCCGCCGAGGTTGGCGTTCCCGGACGCGTTAACGGCCCGTTCCAGGTCTATGACGGAGTTCGACGCCGGCTCTTGCGCTGGCTGTCGAGCGGGTCTGGCGCCGGCGGTGAGAAGCCGTGCGATGTCGGTGCGGTCCAGCCGGGACGGCAAGGTCTTGATCCAGTGACCATCCAGGTAGACGTGGACGTGGTCCAGCCCGACCGAAAGGACGACGGCGCGTCCGGACAGCGCGGGGCCCAGCCCGATCCGCTGCCCTGCGATCCACGGGTTCCCTGACGCCGGCACCACCCGGCTAACCTCAACAGCCCCACCGAGCGAAAACGACAGCGGTCTCGGCCTCAATCCCGGACGCCTCAGCAGGCGGCAGAGATCCTTGCGGCGGCACGGACGCAGCCTCGCGCCCGTTGGGTCATTCTTCCCCAATTGGCCGGCACGAACAGACAGGCTTGGCAGGCGCATTTCCCCGGTCCGTGGGGCGAATCGGACAGCGGGAAAAGCCATGCCCAGGGACTGATGCGGGCGGATGGCGTTGTGGTCCTGCCGCCACGCATCGACGGCGGCCCTGGGCGTCGGCAAGGCTCTCAACCGGCGGATGCACGGTCAGTAGTTACCTGGCTTGGGCAGCCGGTGGGTGATCCCGTTCTCGCGGCAAATCCGCTCGAACAGCAGAGCATACGACGTCTACCGAGATCCTGGTAGTAGGGAGATATAAACGGCAACTGGTACAAATGGAATGGCTTGACATGGGAAGAACAGACTCAACATTTCCGCAACCACCCGAAAGGCTAAATCCCGAAATTAACGGGCTCAGAGCGCCGGTTCGCGATTCTGCTGGTGGCAGGCTAGCCGCCATCCGACATCCGGCTTTGGCACTAGCTGACCATCTGAGTAAGGACTGCGTGCCTTTATCTTCACGCTCAGGGCCTAGGGAAGATCTTCCGGCTTGAAGATTCTCTTCGGGGAGGCCGCCCAGCCACCGGCGCTGGTGTGCTCAGGGAAGTCAGGCACGATGAAGTCGGACACCGGCAAGACGAAGGCAGGCCGGTCAGCGTTGCACAGGTCGCATCGGGCCCTGGTTCCAACCTGGCGAGTGGATGTGCTGCACCCCATAGGCATTGATCTGAACGTCGAGCGCCTGTTGCACCGGCCTCAGATTCGAGCGTCGCCGACAGCGAGCTCTTTGGTCACGCTGGCGCGAGCCCCGCTACGCCCCTGAGCGACTGGTCAATGCCGGACGTGCATAATAAAGAAGGGCCCCCGGGTGGGGGCCCTTCTGGCACTCGATACGGCCTGCGCGAACTATTCCGGCCCGCCTTTGTGGTGAAGACAGCGGGTCAGAGGGCGTGCGCCATGGGCTGGATCGCGGGCTGTATCGCGTCGATTCCTAGACCGGACCGGGGCCGAACGGGCCTGGGCCCAACGGCGGGCGGAAGCCCCCCAGCGGGCCGGGACCGGGGCCGAGCATGCCCGGACCGAACGGGCCGGCACCGGGGCCGAGCATGCCCGGACCGAACGGGCCGGGACCGGGGCCGAACGGGCCGGCACCGGGGCCGAGCATGCCCGGACCGAACGGGCCGGGACCGGGGCCGAACGGGCCGGGGCCCCACGGCGGGCGGGGCCCCCCCAGCGGGCCGGGACCGGGGCCGAGCATGCCCGGACCGAACGGGCCGGGACCGGGGCCGAACGGGCCGGGACCGGGGCCGAACATGCCCGCACCGAACGGGCCGGGGCCGAGCATGCCCGGACCGAACGGGCCGGGACCGGGGCCGAACGGGCCGGCACCGGGGCCGAACGGGCCGGGACCGGGGCCGAGCATGCCCGGACCGAACGGGCCGGGACCGGGGCCGAACGGGCCGGCACCGGGGCCAAACGGGCCGGAACCGGGGCCGAGCATGCCCGGACCGAACGGGCCGGGACCGGGGCCAAAGCCCGGTGTCCCATTAGACATGAAAATCACCTCTGATTGACTAGAATGGGCTTATTCGCTAGAAGTAGTGAAGCCTTCGACTTCTAGTAGTTGCTTAACAAGCTCGGCCGCCCCTTGCCATGCTTTCTCCTGGGCAGGGGTTTCGGCTTCCTGGAGAGCTGTCAGGTAGTCGGCCTGGGCTTCGCGATACCCCAACTGCTCTTGGTAAGCGGCGTCCAGCTGGTGCCGTAGCAACTTGGACGATGCGTCGTAAAGCCGCTTCTCGCGGTCATGGCCATCGCTGCCAAGACCTTCCAGGTACTCCTCGTAAGCCTTTCGCTCTTGATCAAGCCGCTGCTTATGGATTGAATCCACGCGCTGTGTGAAGGATGTCGTGGCTCGCCGCCGAGCGGCTTGGAGCTCAGCGTCAATCTGCTGTAGGTTGAAGGCGTACTTGAGGCGAATGCCCGTGGAGGTTTCGAAACGCTGCTTGGAGGCGTCGAAACGCTCCTGCAGGCGCGTTGTCGCAGTCTGCGCCATTTCACGGTACTCGTCATACGGTGATTGCGCTCCTTTGCGACCGCCTCGCTCACCTCCCTTCCTCGCCTGAGAACCTACTCCCCCGTTACTCACCTGAGAACCTCCTCCCGGGATGGATGCTGAATGGGCATTGGCAGGTACAACTGAAGCCTCTAAGCAATCGCGACCTCCGTTGCCGGGTGACCGGTCCCGAGGAAGCACTGCATGCAGCAGCCGAATCTCAGTCCTGCGACTCGGACCTAGGCGTAGTAGTAGTAATAGCCCGAATAGGGGTCATAGTAGTAGTAATAGCCCGAATAGGGATCATAGTAGTAATAGCTGTTCACTTCTCTAACCTCCCCCGTCTCGCTAGTGTTCTGACGCATGTTGTGCCCCAGGGCGAGACCTGAAAACCGAGCCCCCGGCAACCCCGTGGTATGAGTTGTGGCAAGAATCTCGGACAGTTCCTCGGGTTGTTGATCATGCAGCGGCTGCTGCCGTCCGATAGTTGTTGAGTGCTTCCAGCGGGGTTCGATATCCGAGGGGAGCAATGCTTGAATCCTGTAGATCGGCCGGGAAGGGCCGGTGATCGAGTCATAGAGATCTCAAGCAGAAGCTGGCGTTGCCGCGCCAGCTGGGAAGGCACGTGTGCGAGCTCGGTAGATGCTGGACACTGGTTGAGTCGGCCTGGAGCGCGGTGCCGGGATTGCTCCCGGTCCGTTTCTTCAGGCCGCTCGCCGAACCCGCCGTGCCGGTCTCCCGGCAGCGGGCTCTCCACGGCATCTGCCGTCAGGCGTGGTTGTCCGGTGCTCAGGGGCTGGGGATCTTGCTGCCGCGGTAGCGGTACCGGGTGACCGATCCGACGCGACGTTGAATAGCTCGATCCCGTCCGCTGCCGGCCTGCGCCACCGGCCGTGCGGGCCGGTGGGGTGACGGCAGACGTCTTTCCACCTCCAGCGGTGCAAATGCATCTGCCAGCGGATCACCCGGTGCCAGGTGAAGTTCTCCAGGGCATCGAGGGTGTGCTTGCAGACGTCGTTGAAGTAGTTAGCCCTTCCGCGCATGATCTGGTTGAGCCGGATCAGCGCGTCCCGTGGCTCTCAGCCGCACCCGCTGCCATCCCCAGCAAGGCAAGCCTGCGGTACAGCTCAGCGAAGGCGCAGCGCGCTCGTCATGAGCCGGAGAGTGCCATGAGTCGTCAGGAATCAGGAACTTCTGCACAAGGCCGACGCCCAGCACCGTCGCCTGGGGGGAGCCATCCGCCGGGCGCAGCAGCACCGCGATCACCTTTGTGTCCGCGTCAGGAACTCCCTGCCCGGGAGCTCGGCCAGGGGAAGGCCGCGTGCCCGCGCGAGGGCGTAGGCCGAGGATGTCGCCGCGGTGATGATGAGCCCGGCGGGAACGGCGAACCGCAGCACCCGGCCGACGAACCCGGGCCGGTAGCGGCGGCGGTTCGGCGCGAGCGCGAGGAAGAAGGAGGGAACGCCGATGACCAGGGTGTCGATGATGGTGAGATGGCGGGGCAGGAACGGGTAAGGCAGGAGGGCCGCGCCCGCGGCGACGGCCAACAGCGTCGCCCACACCGTTTTGGTGATGAACAGGTTGGCGACGCGTTCGATGTTCGCCGTCACCCGCCTGCCCTCGGCCACGACGCTGGGCAGCGTGGCGATCGAGCCGGATCAAGTTGTCGAAGGCGATGGTCCCGTCGGTGAGGGTGCCGGTCTTGTCGAAGCACACCACGTCCACCCGGGCCAGGCCCTCGACGGCCGGCAGCTGTAGTACCAGGACCTGGCGCCGGGCGAGCGTGACCGCGGCCACGCCAAAGGCGACGCTGGTCAGCAGCACCCGGCCCTGCGGCACCATGCCGACCAGCGCGGCGACGGTCGAGGTAGCGCCATCGCGCACTGTTTGGTGGGTGTGCAGGCGGCTGATGACCAGCAGCGCCGCCACCAACGGGATCGCCCACGTGACGTAGCGCAGGATCTGGTTGATGCCCGCGACCAGCTCCGAGCGCACCACCGTGAACCGCCGCGCCTGCGCCGCCAGCTTCGCCGCGTACGCCTCGGCGCCCACCCCGGTCGCCTGATAGCCGCCCGACCCGGCGACCACGAAACTGCTCGACAGCAGGCGATCACCGGCCTGCTTGTCCACTGGTTCGGACTCACCGGTCAGCAGCGACTCATCAGCCTGCAAGCTCGCGCTGGCCCGCACCACCCCGTCGGCGGCCAGCTGGTCGCCGGCGCGCAGGTCGACCAGATCGCCGGCGACCAGCTCGCCAATGGCGATGTCGCGCGGCGCGCCGTCGCGGATCACCCGGACCCTGGATGCGCTGAGCACGGCGAGTCGGTCGAGCGTCCGTTTGACGCGCAGCTCTTGCCCGATGCCGAACAGCGCGTCCTGCGGCTGGCCGACGGCCAGGATCACGGCCAGCAGGACGCCCAGGAGCAGGTTGAACCTGGTCAAGATGTTCACGCGCAGGATGTGGGCGACCGAGCGGCTAGTGTGCTCCCCGCCCGCGTTCGTCAGCCCGCGCGACCGCCGCTCGGCAACCTGGCCGCTGCTCAACCCAGCCGGCGGTGTCTCCGCGACCGGGAAAGCCGGTACCGGTGGTGTAAAGGCGGCCGCATCGGCCATGCCTATCACCCCATCGCGCAGGCAGTTAACGGGCCGGCCGCCGGGGATGATCACGGCCAGTCCGGGGGCGGCGTGCCGGTCCCCGTCGGCCTTGCGCCGGTCGTAGTGGGTGCGAGCTCCGGGCGAGGCGGTGATCGCGGAGAACGCCCAGGCGTAGCCGACTGCGGCGAGCCGCTGGTTCTTGACCCGGCGGTGCAAGACGGCGGTGGTCTTGCCGCTGGCGCGGGTGATGGGTGCTGCCCCGGCGTAGGCCTTGAGTCCTTTAGCATCGGCGAGGCGGGACCGGTCGTCGCCGGTCTCGGCGAGCACCCGGGCGCCGGTGAGCGGGCCGAGCCCTGGGAAGCTGGTGATGATCCCGGCGTCTGGGTGCTGGTTAAGAGACTCGATGACAGCCTGCTCCAGGTCGGTAGCGGCGGTGCAGGCGGCATCTAGCTGGCGCAGCAGCGCCATGGTCTGGCGGCCCATCGCCTGCTCCACGAGCGGGAGCTGGCGCATCTGCGGTGCGCGGAAGGCCGCGCGCAGCCGGGTGGCGCTGGCGTCGATGCCGCGGCTGCGGCTCTCGTGGCTAGCTGGCAAGGGCAAGCTGAAGCCATCCGTGCGCCGGTCCTACCAGCAGCACATCAGCCACTACCTGGCGCCATTGCTTGGCGAGGTCCCGCTGGCACGGCTGCGCGCGGAGCACGTCTCCGGGGTGTTCGAGACAATCAGGCAATGGAACAGCGAGATCGAGCGCCAACGGGCCGCAGGTAAGGCACTGATCGTGCTGTACGGCGACGCGCGAAAGGTACCGCAGGTGGTTGGTGACTCGACCATGCACCGGATCTTCGCCACTCTGAGAGCCGCGCTGAACTCCGCCGTAAAGCAACGGCTGATCATGTTCAACCCGTGCGCCGCAGTAGAACTGCCGCCCGAGCGCCACCCTGATGCCCGAGTGTGGGGACCCGCCGAGGTCGGCGCCTTCCTGGACGCGACTGCCCAGGACCGGCTGCACCTGCTGTGGCGGCTCGTCCTTTTGCTCGGGCTGCGCCGAGGTGAGGCTTGCGGGCTGCGGTGGGAGGATCTGGACCTTGACTCCGGACACGCCAGGATCAGCCAGACCCTCATGCAGCTTGGGGGCAAGGTCCTAACCGGAACGCCCAAGAGCAGGACGGCGGCTCGCACCGTGTCCCTGGACGAGGAGACGGTGCGCCTGTTGACCGAGCAGCAGAAGGCGCAGCGGCGGGAGAGGTTCGCTGCCGGGTCGGCGTACAGTGACGCGGGTCTCGTGTTCGCCGACGAGGTTGGCCGCCCGTACCCGCCTGACCGGGTGTCTGGATGGTTCAAGCAAGCATCCCGGGACGCTGGCGTTCCGGCGATCAAGCTGCACGAGGGCAGGCACAGCGCGGCGACACTCGCCCTGGAGGCCGGGCTAGACATCAAGATCGTAAGCGCCCGGCTCGGGCACAGTCAGACGAGCATCACGCATGACCTGTACCAGCATGTGCGGCGAGCTGTGGCCGACGACGCGGCCGAGCGCGTGGCTGCTCTCGTGCCCAGGAAGGCAGCGCTGTGAACGGCGTACAGCCTGCAGCCTGTTCCCCCAATGTTCCCCGGGAGCCTTCTCGCGGCCCCGCCACAGTTAAAGTAAACGGCTCCGCCGCAGGTCAGGCAAGGTCAGGTCTTCACGTTTGGTGTTGAGCAGCGCTGATGTGAGCTGGTGGGGTTCGTGCCCACGGGTTAAGCGCGTTCTGGCCACATGATCTTGCGGTTCAGCGGTGCCAGCGGGGGTCGGCTTCGGTGATGGCGAGGCTGAG
>DATAEH010000269.1:0-16393 GCA_036258115.1 Streptosporangiaceae bacterium | reverse complement strand
GGCGGCGGGGTGGCTGGCCAGGGTGTGGCGGAGCTTGCCGCGGGCGCGGTGCAGCCGGGACATCACGGTGCCGAGCGGGGTGCCCATCAAGGCGGCGACCTCGCGGTAGGGGTAGCCCTCGACGTCGGCGAGCCAGATGGCGGTGCGGAACTCGGGCGGGAGCTGGCGGACGGCGTCCAGCAGGGCGGTGTCGGTGAGCCGGTCCAGGGCCTCGGCCTCGGCCGAGCGGGCCGGCCCGGCCAGCGGGTCGGTGCCGGGGTGCCAGTCGGCGGCGGGGTCGGCGCCGGGGGCGATGGCGGGTTCGCGCTTGCGCTTGCGGTAGCTGTTGATGAACGTGTTCGCCAGGATCTTGTGCAGCCAGGCCCGCAGGTTGGTGCCGGGGGTGTACTGCCCGAACGCGGTGTAGGCCTTGGCCAGGGTGTCCTGGACCAGGTCCTCGGCGTCGGCGGGGTTGCGGGTCATCCGCAGCGCGGCCGGGTACAGCTGGCCGAGGTAGGGCCGGACCTGCGCCTCGAAGTCCTCCGCCCGCCCGCCCGGCCGGGCGCCGGTCACGGCGGCGGTGGTGCTGGTCGCGGTGGTCGCGGTGGTCATCTGCGGTCGTCCCCTCGTGGTCGGTCACTACTAAGACGCCCAGGACCCGGATCCGGTCGCGTGATCTGAGTTACACACCGACTACACACGGCCACCACGTCTTCTCTGCTCGCTCGGACTATGCGCACCAGCCCGAATCTGTACGATTGCGACCGAGCCACCGATTAAGCCAGCTACACAGATCCGCTGAGGAGAGTTCGATGGCCTCAGAAGGTTCTGAATGGATGTCGGCTGGCGACGGCGGGCCGGAGGCTGTGGCCTCTCCGAGCAGGCTTCCGCCGCCGACCGTCCGGAAGCCCACAGGCCGGCACGCGGTCAGCAGAACCAACGCGCTGTACGCGGCTGGCACCACGGAGGCTGGCAGGTTCAGCCAGGGCCGACGGCAATCGCACGCGCGTCAGCGCTCTGGAATCGCGCGCCTGACAAGGTTGATACTCCATCCGTTGACCCTGATCTGCGCCGTTCAGGCCGCCGGATGCCTTGTACTGGTCCGTAGCAATACTGCGTTCACGGACGAGGCCGCCTACCTGCGGCTCGGGCACCTGCTGGTTGCGCACTGGCTGCACGGCAAGTCCTGGCCGGCCGCCTATGCGGACAAAGTTCTGTCGGGGGCGCCCGCGGTTTATCCGCCGCTCGGCGCACTTGCTGACAGCGCCGGGGGCCTGGTCGGTGCCCGGATCCTGTCACTGGCCTTCATGCTGGGCGGGACCATCCTGGTTTACCGGACTGCGTCGCGCCTCCTCGGTCGCAGCGAGGCCGCGATCGCGTGCGCATTGTGGGCGCTGAGCGAGCCTGTCTTGAGGCTGGCATTTGCCACCTACGACGCCATGTCGGTGTTTCTGGTCGCCCTCGCCGCGTGGCTCGCCGTTGAAGCCGGATACAGGCGAGGCCGGCGCGTCGTTGTGCTGTGCTCGGGGGTCGCACTCGGGCTCGGCGTCGCCGTTGCGTACTCGGCGATCGCCATCGCGCCAGTCGTGATCGCGTTCGCGTTCCTGACCTGGTGGAACCGCTTCGACGCGCCACTGGCCGGGTTCTGGACGGCGGGTCTGACCGCGACGGCGGCAGCCGTGTTCACGCTGGTGATCACCGCGTGTGGATCGTGGCCCGGCATCGCCTTCAGCATCTTTGACCGCAAGGTGAATGACTACCAGAACGCCCCCGTGATTCTCGGCGACATAGCGAAGTCCAGCGGGCTGATCATCCTTCTAGGCCTGATTGGTGCCGGAGCCGCGATCCGGGAGACCGACCGGCGGTTCAGGTTGCTTATCATGCTCCTTGGCCTTGCGGTCCTGGTGGTGCCGGCCGCCCAGTTCTACATGCAGACGGCTTGGGCGCTCGACAAGCACGTCGCATACGGGATCTGGTTCGCCTCGATCGCTGGTGCCTATGGTTGCGCCGCGATAGCTCGCTGGCTGCGCGCGGCGGGCATCAGGAGCCCTGGCGCGGTGCTGGCGGCCGGTCTGATGGCACTTGTCGTCATCGTGGCGGCCAACTGGCAGCTCGCGTCTGTTGCCTTCCGTAGCTGGCCGGACGCCACGTCATTCGTCTCGTCGTTCGAGCGTGCTGCCTCTCGGAACACCGGGTCGATATTTTCATCGGCGCAGAAACGGGTTGCCGCGTACTACGCCCCCGAAGGCGCGCAGTGGTGGCTGTGGAAGGTAACCCCCATGTCGCTCGATCCGCCCGGGCTGCCACGCAACCGCTGGCCCTCTTACTTTGCGGACCGGCTGAGGGCCGCGGGCTTCGGGCTGATCGCACTGTTCTATGACCGGCCTGCGGGGATGGCGGTCCCGGCAGACTCTCGGGGGGCTCCGCGCGACGCCGCGCGCATCGCCGCCAAACTGGCGCGGCTGCAACCGCTGACTGCCAGCGAGCCCGGTGTGCCGGTCCTTACCAGGGCACTCCAACGCGACGGTGAGTTCCGCCTGGTCGCCGTAGGGCGCTACGACAGCGTCAAAAAGGACGGCATATACGCCATCTGGCTGCGCCAGCCGCAGCCACCGGTCGCCTGATCCGCAGCCGGTCTAGCCCATCTCACCGAATGGATCTGAGGATTTATCTGGTATTCCGTATTCCCGAATGAATCGGAGGATCGGAGGATGTGCGACGCGGCGCGGGACTGTTCGGGGCGGTCAGGCTAGTGCGGCCGACGGCCTGCCCTGTGGTCCGTAGCCGGCCAGCTTGCCGCGCAGCCTCTCCCGGCCCCTGTGCAGCCGCGACATCACGGTGCCGATCGGGGTGCCCATGATCCTGGCGACTTCGCGATACGGGTAGCCCTCGATGTCGGCGAGGTAGATCGCCGTACGGAAGTCCTGCGGCAGGTCACGCAGCGCGCTCAGCACTTCGGAGTCGGCGAGGCGGTCTAGCGCCTCCGCCTCGGCCGACGGAGCCACCTGCGCATAGCTCTCCGAGCCTGCCTGCCACTCGTCGCGTTCTCGGCTCGAGGCCATAGCGGGCTCGCGCTTGCGCTTGCGGTAGGAGTTGATGAACGTGTTGGCCAGGATCCTGTGCAGCCAGGCCCGCAGGTTGGTGCCGGGCGTGAACTGGTCGAACGCCGTGTAGGCCTTGGTGATCGTCTCTTGGACCAGATCTTCTGCGTCGCTAGCGTTCCGCGTCATCGATAGCGCGGCAGAGTGCAGCTGATCCAGGTAAGGCAGCACCTGCTGCTCGAACCCGGACCTTGATGACCGGTTATCCGGTGACTGCGCTGCGGGGGCCATTGCGTCCTTCGCTTGCTCGCGGCCGGCCATTCGCCGGATGGTTGCACCACGTCCGAGCAGGACTATCACTGCTGGGCGGCCCGGTGAAAGCACCCGGACTGGCGTCGCGAGTAAATGATCAGCCAGTTTTCCCTATGACCGGCCAGTCGGTGACTACGTTAAGCAATCAAACTATCACGAGGGACTCGCCACCCGGCAAAGCCGCCGTTGGGCGGACTCCACTGCAGCCTAGCCTCCGACCTGGACAGATCGGCTTGGCCGGAGAACCCCTGCCTCAGGTGGCCGGACCGCCGAGCGGGACCATCGCGTGGGGCAAATGCGGCGAATGGATGTGCGACGTGGCCGCTTCGGCGAGGGGACGTCGGGCCGGGTCATATCCAGCTGCGGAACCACATCCGCTGGAACCAGGATGAGTACGGTATGACCTGAGCCGCGAGCACCGGGTACAGGTAGGCGAAATTCGCCAGCGTGAGCAGCATGTAGCCGCCCGCCACGACCGCCCCGGTGACCCGTCGGCCTGCCGGGGCTGCGGCAGGCCCGATTATCAGCCCCAGGCACAACGTGATCGCCATGATCAGGTACGGCAAGAAGATGATCGAGTAGAAGTAGTACTCGGTGCGGTGGTCGTGCCAGGCGAACCAGAACCACGGGAGCCAGCCAGCCGCCACGCCGACCAGGATGCCGCCAGCCCGCCAGTCCCTCCGTGCAGCCCACCAGACCAGGCAGAAGGCCAGCGCGAGAATCGAAGCCCACCAGATCGCTGGCGTGCCGATCGCGAGCACCTCCTGCTCGGTCGACTTCGCCGTGCCGCACATATTCTGCCCCGGCGGAAGGCAGTTGGAGAACATCGACACCGGTCTGCCGAGGATGATCCATGTCCACGGGTAGGACACGTATCCGCTGTGGTCCTGCAAGCCCAGGCCGAAGCCCAGAATTGATTTCTGGTACTGGTACCAAGAGTCCAGGGTGGACCAGATCGGCGTGTGATTACCGACGGTGGCAGCCCAGTTCCTTCCGTATCCCCCATCTGTGGCGAACCAGCCCGTCCACGACACGAAGTAGGTCAGGAACGGCGCGACGCCGAACGACACCGGCAGCCACTTGACGTCGCTGCGCAGCACGCCGCCCAGCCGGTCGCGATAGCCGAGCGCCCGGCGAGCGCCAATGTCCCACGCGATGGCCAGACCTCCGAAGGCGAAGAGATACCAGACACCGTTCCACTTGGTTGCGCACGCGGCGCCGAGGAACACCCCGGCGAGCACGCGGCGCCACCTGATCCCGAGTTTGGGCCCGCCGCCGGCAAGCTCGCTGGCAGGCGCGTGCTCGGCGAGCGCGACCAGCCTCGCTCGAGAGCTGTCCCTGTCGAGCACGAGCATGCCGAACGCGGCGAGTACCCAGAACATGACCAGGAGGTCGAGGATCGCGGTCCTGCTGAGCACGAACTCCAAGCCGTCGAGCGCCATCAGCAGGCCGGCGACGCAGCCGAGCAGCGTAGAGCGGGTCATTCGGCGCACGATCCGCGCCGTCATAAGGATCGCCAGCGTCCCCACGACCGCGACGGAGAACCGCCAGCCGAACGGGGTAAGCCCGAACATCCACTCGCCAACCGCGATCATGGCCTTGCCTAGTGGCGGGTGAGCGACATATTCACCGGGCGTCGTCAGGACATGCGTGCTGCCGCTGACCAGCAGCGAGTTGACGTTCTTCGGGTGATTCCACTCCACGCCGTGATGCAGGATCGACCATGCGTCTGGCACGTAGTAGGTCTCGTCAAAGACGACGGCCTTGGGAGTTCCGAGGTGGTAGAAGCGCAGAAAACCGCCGAACAGCGTCACTAGAAGCGGTCCCGCCCAGCCCCACCATGAGGCCGGCGGCATGGGCGGGACTAGGCGATCGCGCATGCTCCGCCCCGGTGTGTCGTCTGACCAGCCTGCCTCGTCGACCGGGGCCGCGAACTCGGAAGCTCTCATCGCAAAACATCGTAGGGCCGCATGGCATTAGCGTGGGCCGCGATGAACTCCGGATTTCACCATGACGAGGACGCAAGCCAGACTGAGACCGGCACGCTGATCCTCGCGGCCGCGCCGATCGGCAGGCCGCAGGACGCGTCCGCCAGCCTCGCGGCCGCGCTTGCCGCCGCGCCGGTAATCGCCGCCGAGGACACGCGCCGCCTGGCACGCCTGGCCAGGTCGCTGGACGTGACACTGGCCGGCCGGGTGGTCTCGTATTACGAAAGTGTCGAGACTGAACGAGCCAGGGTGCTGCTCGGCGCGCTCGCGGATGGCCAGGACGTGCTGCTCATCACCGACGCTGGCACGCCTGGCATTAGCGACCCTGGCTACCGGCTGGTCAATACCGCGATTGAGGCCGGAGTCAGGGTGACTGTCCTCCCCGGGCCTTCCGCGGTGACGGCCGCGCTGGCCGTGTCAGGGCTGCCCTCTGACCGATTCTGCTTCGAGGGCTTCCCGCCGCGCAAGGCGGCCGCGCTCGCCAGCCGGCTGGCCGACCTTAGCGACGAACAGCGGACCATGGTCTTCTTCGAGTCGCCCCGCCGGCTGTCCGCCACGTTGCGGCAGATGGCTACGGCATTCGGGGGCGACCGGCCGGCAGCGGTGTGCCGGGAGCTGACCAAGACGCACGAGGAGATCAAGCGCGGCCTACTTGGCGAACTCGCGGCGTGGGCGGCTGATGGCGTGCTCGGCGAGATCACCGTGGTGGTGGGCGGCGCGACTTCCGCTGGGGCCGCAGCCGCGGCCAGTACAGAAGACGTCGCGGCGAAAGTCAGGGCAGCCGAGCAGGCGGGACTTACCCGCAAGGAGGCAATGGCGTCCGTGGCGGCCGAGACCGGCCTGTCCAGGCGCGTGGTCTACGACGCGGTGATCAAGGCAAAGGCTGACCAACCCACATGATCGCCGGTGGTGCACAGCATCCCTGCTGGGAGCCATCCGAGACCATGAGCAACGTCGGCCCTCCGTGCGCGTCTTATTGGCATGAGCAGCATCGGAGATGTGAAGCCCGGTAGCAAGTCGAGGTGCTCCATGCGCGAACGGTTCGGGCTAGCAGCCACGATCACTGCTGTAACGGCCGTTATGGGTACTGGCTGCGCCGCCGCCGGGCCGGCTAGCGCTGGGCACAGAGCGGCGAGCCCAGCTCCATCTCCCGTCGTGACTGGCACTGGATCAGCACCAGCTGACGGCGCCGAAAGCCTCTCTGCGGTCGCGGCTCTGGGCGAGTCTGATGCCTGGGCCGTCGGGATGCATGCTCCGTTGCCTAAGGGGATGTAACCCCCTGACCGAGCACTGGGACGGCAAGCGCTGGACGGCGATGCCGTGCCCGCGCCCGGGGGGTACCGGGGAGCCAGTCCGCAGCGGCTTGGCGGCAGTGGCCATCGACGCGCCAGACGACGCCTGGGCGGTGGGCGGCTGGTCGCCGATAGAACATGATGCGCCGAGGTACCCGCTGATTGAGCACTGGAACGGCGCTAAATGGAGCATCGTGCCCGCCCCGAGGTCACGCGGTTACACCACAGGCGGCCTATCCGCGGTCTCGGCGATCTCGCCGACGGCAGCCTGGGCCCTCGGAGACGCTATCAACGCCGGCGGACGGCAGTTTCCGGTCTTTATGAGCTGGGACGGCACCAGATGGCGGTACCTGCCCAGCCCCTCTGGCACGCTGGTGTCCGGCCTGACGGTGATCTCCGCCCGCGATATCTGGCTGGTCGGGGCGAGGTTGCTGCCGAACACCGTGGCGAAATTTCGTACCCTGGCTGAGCATTGGAATGGCTCGAAGTGGACGATCGTACCGACGCCGAATGGGTTCAGAGGCCAGATCAGGAATAGCAGCCTGTACGCCGTCGCCGGCTCGTCTAGCAGCAACGTCTGGGCCGTGGGCTGGTATCAGTCCGGCCCGAGCGGCGTAGACCACAGCACACTGGTAGAGCACTGGGACGGCGCAAGATGGCAGGTGCAGCCGAGCCCAGACGCCCCAGGCTCCACGGAAGAGAGTCAGCTATATGCGGTCGCCGCGCTGAGCCGTACCAGCGCCTGGGCCGTCGGGACCAGTCGCGGACCGATCCCGCTCATCGAGCGCTGGGATGGCATCCACTGGACGGCGGCGCCGAGCCGGCTCCAGTCTGCTGCGACGTATCCAGCCCTCTACGCGGTCGCCGCGGTCGATCCTGGTACGCCTGGGCGATCCTCGACGGCGACAGGGGCTCCATCATCGAGAAATGGAACGGCACCAGATGGCAGCAGAGCTACCATGCCCGAACCGCTGAGACATCTCGATGAGGGCGGTCAGCTCCGGGCGGAGGTCCGGGTCGTGCGGAGCATGACCCGGGCCGCGACTCGTGAGCAATACGCTAGATGTCATGTCCCTTACGACCGGTCGTCACATCCTGGCCGCGCCCGCGTGGCCGTACGCCAACGGGCCCAGGCACATAGGGCACGTCTCAGGCTTCGGGCTGCCTTGCGACATGTTCAGCAGGTACCACAGGATGTCCGGCGACAAGGTGCTCATGGTCAGCGGCACCGACGAGCACGGCACGCCGATTCAGGTCCAGGCTGACGCCGAGGGCGTGACGGCACGCGAGCTCGCCGACCGCTACAACCGGGTGATCGCCGAGGACCTCACCGGCCTGGGAATGTCTTACGACCTGTTCACCAGGACCACGACGCAGAACCACTACGCCGTGGTCCAGGAGATCTTCAAGGGCCTGTACGACAATGGCTATATCTTCGCCAAGACCACCCAGGGCGCAGTCTCGCCCTCGACCGGCCGGACCTTGCCCGACCGCTATATCGAGGGCACCTGCCCGATCTGCGGCTACGACTCGGCTCGCGGCGACCAGTGCGACAACTGCCAGAACCAGCTCGACCCAGTCGACCTGATCAACCCTCGCTCGAAGATCAACGGCGAGACTCCTGTCTTCGTGGAAACCGAGCAGTTCTTCCTTGACCTGCCCGCCTTCGCCGACGCGCTGGCCAGCTACCTGCAGTCCAAGAGCGGCCAGTGGCGGCCCAACGTGCTTAAGTTCTCGCTGAACCTGCTCGGCGACATGCAACCCCGGGCGATCACCAGGGACCTGGATTGGGGCGTGCCGATCCCGCTGGATGGCTGGCGGGACCGGCCCGACAAGCGGATCTACGTCTGGTTCGACGCCGTGATCGGGTACCTGTCCGCATCGATCGAATGGTCGAGGCGAACCGGGGACCCCGACGCGTGGCGCGCGTGGTGGCAGGACCCAGACGCGCTGGGCTATTACTTCATGGGCAAGGACAACATCGTCTTCCACGCCGAGATCTGGCCGGCGATGCTGCTCGGCTACAGCGGCAAGGGCGCGAAAGACGGCAAGCCGGGCTCGCTCGGCGAGCTGAACCTGCCTTCCGAGGTGGTCTCCAGCGAGTACCTGACGATGGAGGGCCGCAAGTTCTCCTCCTCGCGCGCAGTCGTGATCTACGTGCGGGACTTCCTTAGCCGCTATGACGTAGACGCGCTGCGCTACTACGTCGCCGTCGCCGGGCCCGAGAACCAGGACACCGACTTCACCTGGAGCGAGTTCATCAGGCGCAACAACGACGAGCTGGTCGCCAACTGGGGGAACCTGGTCAACCGCAGCATCTCTTTCGCGGCCAGGAACATCGGCTCCATCCCGCCTCCCGGAGACCTTACGGACGCCGACCGCGCCCTCCTCGATGGCTCGCGGCAAGCCTTTGCGAAGGTCGGCGAGTCGTTGTCCAGGTCCAGGTTCAAGGCCGCGATCACCGACGTGATGCGCACGCTCGGCGAGGCGAACAAGTACCTCTCGGACCAGGCGCCGTGGAAGCTTCGCGAGTCCGACCCCCAGCGGATGCAGACGATCCTGCACGTGGCGCTGCAGTTGGTCGACGACGGCAAGACGCTGCTGACCCCGTTCCTGCCCCGCTCGTCGCAGCGCGTCTACGAGATGCTTGGCGGCGCTGGCACCTGGTCGGACATGCCGCGGATCGACGAGGTCGACGAGAATGGCGGGCCGCCCTACCCCGTGATCACCGGCGATTACTCAAGCGCTGCGACGTGGGAGTCGGCTCCGATCAGGCCGGGTACGCCGCTCGCGGCTCCGACCCCGCTGTTCGCCAAGATCGACCCCGGCGTCGTCATCGACGAGCTGAACCGGCTTGGCGGCTATGAGACCGACGCGGAGGACGGGTGAGCCATGTCAGCGCACCGCCGCCTCCGCCGCTCCCGGCATCGGCGTTCGACGCGCACACGCACCTGGACATGCTGCCCGGGCCGGTCGAGTCCGTCCTTGCCGACGCACGGGCGGCCGGGATCGACCGGGTCGTGACCATAGGCTGCGACGTCGACTCATCGCGCTGGGCAGCGGACCGGGCGGCCGAGCACGCTGACGTCTACGCGGCAGTGGCGATTCACCCGAACGAGACGGCGCGGGCTGAGGTTGAGGGACGGGACGCCGTGCTCGCGGTGGTCGCCGACCTCGCTACCCAGCCCAAGGTACGCGCCGTCGGCGAGACCGGCCTGGACTACTACCGCGACTACGCGGCTCCCGAGCTGCAGCGCGAATGGTTCCGCGCCCACATCGAGATCGCCAAGGCGTCCGGCAAGGCGCTGATGATCCACGACAGGGACGCGCACTCCGACGTGCTCAACATTCTTTCTGAACAGGGCGCACCAGAACATGTCGTCTTCCACTGCTTCTCTGGCGACGCGGAAATGGCCAAGCGGTGCACCGACGCCGGCTACGTGATGAGCTTCGCGGGAAATGTGACGTTCCCGAGCGCCGGTCAGCTGCGCGAAGCGGCGGCTATCGCGCCAGCCGAACTGATCCTGATTGAGACCGACGCGCCGTACCTGACGCCCGTTCCGAACCGGGGCCGCATGAATACCCCTGCCCAGGTCGCGCACACGCTTCGCGCGATCGCTGAAGTCAAGCAGATGGATGTCGCCGAGCTTTGCGCAGCGGTAATGGCCACCGGCGAGAGGGTCTTCGGCCCGTGGGACGCCCAGGTGCATCCATGAGCGTCTCGAGAACGAGCCAGGTCGTGGCCATGACCAGGGCAGGCTTCGCCCGGCCGCACAGCGCGGACGGTGACCCGCTCGCGCAGGAGCGGCTCTGCGCCGGGATGGCTACGGTCGTGCTGACTGACATGCGGGCCAGCCTGGCGGCCAGGACAGCGTTCTTCGACGAGCGGGTGACGTCGGCGATCCAGGCAGGCGTGGACCAGCTCGTAACCCTCGGCGCGGGTTACGACGACCGCGCGCTGCGCTTTCGCACGCCGGGAGTGACGTTCTTCGAGGTCGATCACCCGGACACGCAGGGCGACAAGCATGCACGGCTGAACGCGATGCTGGCCGACGACGAACCGGCCCGAGCTGCGGGCTGGCCGGTGCTTGTCGCTGCCGACTTCGGCAGCGACGACGTCCCCGCGCTGCTCAGCGCCGCGGGGCACGATCGGCGGCGTGCGACCTTGTTCATCTGCGAAGGCCTTCTGGTCTATCTCGATCAGCCGACGACGGTACGGTTCCTATCGGGCGTGCGGGATGCGGCCGCGGACGGCAGCGTGCTGGCCGCGAGCTTGGCCGTGCACGCCGAGGGTCTGGATTCGGCGACGGTGGTCGCGCGCGGAAACGCGAGGAGGCGCACCGCGGACGCCGAGCCGTGGCAGACCATCCTCCCTGCCTCTGGTCAGGTAGCGCTGCTCGCGAGCGCGGGCTGGCAGGTCACCGCGGCCGTTGACGCCGCCGATCTCGGGACCGGTGCCGAAGGCGGGCGCTCGTTGCTGGTCACGGCCGCGCCGGCTGGTTAGCGTGCTGTCGGTGACCCGCGACGCCGGCACCGCCGCTCGGCTGCTCGGACCGGCCGAGATCAGGCAGATCGCTGCCCGGCTCGGGATCTGGCCGTCCAAGCGGCTCGGCCAGAACTTCGTGATTGACCCCGGCACGATCAGGCGCATCGTCGGGCTGGCCGGGTTGCGGCCCGACGACGTGGTGCTCGAGGTCGGTCCCGGCATTGGCTCGCTCACGCTGGGGCTTATCGGCGCCGCGCACCGGGTCGTTGCGGTCGAGGTGGACCCGGTTCTCGCCGCCGAACTGCCTGTGACCGTCGCCGACCGCGCGCCCGCGCTCGCCGACCGGCTTTCTGTCGTCACCGCCGACGCGCTCACGATCGGCTCTGTGCCCGGCCCCGCCCCGACAGCGCTGGTGGCGAACCTGCCGTACAACGTCGCGGTCCCTGTCGTGCTGCACCTGCTAGAGGCGCTGCCGTCGCTTGAACGCGCCCTGGTCATGGTCCAGGCCGAGGTCGCGGACCGGATGGCAGCCGCGCCGGGCAGCAAGACGTACGGTGTCCCCTCGGCCAAGCTGGCCTGGTACGGGACCGCCCGGCGGTCCGGTGCGGTGTCGCGGACCGTGTTCTGGCCGGCGCCGAACGTGGACTCGGCGCTGGTGGCATTCACCCGCTGGCCTGAGGGCAGCGGACCTGCGGCGGGCGCCGGCCGGCCGGGCGTTAAGCGCGAAGAAGTCTTCGCGGTGGTCGACGCCGCGTTCGCGCAGCGACGCAAGACTTTGAGGTCTGCGCTCGCATCGTGGGCGGGTTCTCCGGGGGACGCGGAAAGGGTGCTGCGGGAGGCCGGTGTGCAGCCCTCGCTGCGCGGTGAGGCGATCGGCATCGAGCAGTACATCCATATTGTCCTCGCGGCGCGCAAAGCGCGTACCATCATCGAATCGTGATGCACGTGACACAAGTCGACGGGTCATCGGACTCCGTGACCGCCCGGGTGCCTGCGAAGATCAATTTGCAGCTCTCGGTCGGCCCACTGCGCGAAGACGGCTACCACGACCTGGTCACGGTCTTTCACGCGGTGTCGCTGTTCGACGAGTTGACCGTGACGCCGGCCGACCGGACCAGCGTGACCGTCTCTGGCGAGGGCGGACCTGCCGTCCCGCTGGGGCCGGCGAACCTCGCGGTGCGCGCCGCGGTCGCGCTGGCCCGGGCGACAGGCCGGCGCGGTAAGGGCGCAAACGGCGTGCGGATCGAGCTCCGCAAGCGAATCCCGGTGGCGGCGGGCCTGGCCGGCGGCAGCGCCGACGCCGCGGCGGCGCTCGTCGCCTGTAATGAGCTGTGGGGCGCCGGGCTGAGCACCTACGAACTGGCCGAGATCGGAGCGAAGATCGGTAGCGACGTGCCGTTCGCGCTCACCGGCGGGACGGCCATCGGCCTTGGCCGCGGCGAGCGGCTCACCACGGCGCTGGTCTCGGGCAATTACCAGTGGGTGCTCGCGTTCGGCGCGAGCGGGCTGTCGACGCCCGATGTCTACGCGGCCTGTGACCGGCTCAGAGCCGCGCGGCGCACGAAGGACGGCGACCCGCCGGTCGTGCCTGACCCCGAGCTCAACACGGACTTGATGGCTGCGCTGCGGTCAGGGGATCCGGCCGCGGTCGGCCCGCTGCTGAGCAACGACCTGCAGCCCGCCGCGCTCTCGTTGCAGCCGCTGCTGCGGCAGGCGCTGCAGGCGGGTAAGGAGCACGGGGCGCTCGGCTCGATCGTGTCAGGATCAGGTCCGACATGCGCCTTCCTCGCGAAGGACGCCAGCGCGGCCCGCGAGCTCGCGGTCGGCGTCACCGGGGCGGGGGTCTGCCGGGCCGTTGTCCAGGTCGCGGGTCCGACCCCTGGAGCCAGCGTGGTGGAATCGGGCGCCCTCGCGTGAACCTGGTCAACCTCGAGGCCGCTGTGAAGGCCTACGGGGAGCGCGTGCTGCTTGACCACGTCTCGCTGGGCGTCGAGGCCGGCGACCGCATCGGTGTGGTCGGCCGCAGCGGCTCGGGCAAGACCACGCTGCTCGACGCACTCGCCGGCGTCGCGGACCTGAACTCTGGCCGCTCGACCAGGGCAGGCGACGCGTCCATCGGCTACCTGCCGCAGGCCGAAGAGCTGGCGGGGCAGGTGCGGAAGATCGTGTTCGGGGCGCTCGCCGAGCACGAATGGGCGACCGATGCGCGGGCACGCGGGTTGCTGGCGGCACTGCTCACCGGCATAGACCTCGACGCCTCGGCGGAACGGCTCTCTGGCGGCGAGCGCCGTCGCGTGGCGCTTGCGGCGTTGCTGCGCGGGACCCATGACCTGCTGTTGCTTGACGAGCCGACGAACCACCTGGACATCGAGGCGATCAGGTGGCTGGCCGGTTATCTGACGAGCCACGGCAAGGCGTTCGTCGTAGTGACGCACGACCGGTGGTTCCTCGACGCCGTATGCGAGCGAACCTGGGAGATCTCGGACGGCGAGGTGCACGCTTACGACGGCGGGTACTCCGCGTACGTACTGGCCAGAGCCGAACGGGCCAGGCAGGCCGCAGCGCTCGACCAACGCAGGCGCAACCTGCTCCGCAAGGAGCTCGCCTGGCTGCGCCGCGGTCCGCCGGCCAGAACCAGCAAGCCCAAGTTCCGCCTCGACGCCGCGACGGCGCTCATCGCCGGTGAACCCGCGCCCAGGGACGACGTCGAGCTGTCCCAGGTAGCGACCGCCCGGCTCGGCAAGACCGTGATCGACCTGAACGACGTAACCGTGCGCATCGGTGACCTGGCGTTGCTCGATCACGTGACCTGGCAGCTCGGCCCCGGCGACCGTATCGGCGTCGTCGGCGTTAACGGCAGCGGGAAGACGACGCTGCTGAATGTGCTGGCGCAGCAGGAAGGCCGCCCGGAATCTGATGCGAGTTACCGCCGCAGTGGTGACGTCGTGACGGGCAAGACCGTACGGCTCGGCTATCTCACTCAGGAACCGCCGCAGGTCGACCCCGATCTCCGGGCGCTCGGGGCGGCTGAACAGGTTCGGAGCTCGGTAAGCATCGGCAAGCGTGAGCTGACCGCCGGTCAGCTGCTCGAACGACTCGGCCTGCGCGGCGAACGCCAGTGGACTCCCGTCGCCGAGCTCTCCGGCGGCGAACGCCGCCGCCTGCAGCTGCAGATGCTGCTGATGGACGAGCCGAATGTTCTGTTGCTCGACGAGCCGAGCAACGACCTGGACATCGACACGCTCACCGAGCTGGAGGACCTGCTCGACGGCTTCCCTGGCTCGATCGTGGTTGTCAGCCACGACCGCTACTTCCTGGAGCGGGTCACCGATCGCGTGCTGGCCCTCGTTGACCGGAAACTCGCGTTCCTGCCAGGCGGCATTGATGAGTACCTGGCGCTCCGGGATGCGGGTCGGGCCGGCAAGCCGGCCCGACCCGCCACACCCGATACGACCGGCGACGCCGCGTCCGCGCCGACGGGACCGTCGGCAGGAGAGCTGCGCGAGGCGAAGAAGGCGCTGGCCAGGCTTGACCGGCAGCTGGCCCGGCTGACCACCAAGGAGACCGAGCTGCACGCCGCGCTCGCCGAGGCGAGCGCGGACTATCAGCGGCTGGTTGAGCTGGGAAACGAGCTGCGGGTGGTGCAGGCCGAGAAGGTAGCGGTCGAGGACCGCTGGCTCGCGGCCGCTGAGCTCGCCGGGAGCTAGCGACTCCGCCATGATCGCGGTTGATATTCCGCACCTGTACTGAGAATCCTCCACGACGTTCCCGGTCCGCAGGGGTGGCTGAGGCGGGCGGGGCTACGGCGAGCTGGCGATCGCGCGCCAGAAGGTTCGGGCGATGACGCGGTAGCCGGCGTTGTTCGCGTGCTCGTCTGGCCCGCGCGGCGCGCTCGCGCACATCCAGGTGAGCGAGCAGATCGTGGCGACGTTCGGCGGCATCGACCCGGGTTTGCTGTCCTTGCTCTGCGTCTTGGAGTTCGGGTGCCCGTTCTTCTCGCCGAAGTCCGAGGTGCGGAACGCGGCGAACACATTCGCCACCCGCGCACCGTAACGCTGGTAGCTGTCGGTCAGCATCTTGTTGGCCCCGGCGGCGACAGCACCGGTGAGAATGCCGATCTGCCTGCCCGGTGTGCCTCGCTTCCAGAGCCCGAGTTCCGGGACGTAGTACGTCATGCCGACGATCAGCACCCGTTTACCGGCGGACCGAAGCGTCGCCAGGATCTGGTCCAGGTTCTTGCCGATCCGCGGCAGGCTGGAAACCAGGCACGGCAGGATCGAGGTCAAGCCCTTGTCGATCACGCACGAGTTCGGGTCGTTGGCGCCGATGTCGATCGTGACGAGCGCCGTGTGACCGCGATGCGCCCGCAAGAACCTGGCAGCCTGGGCCAGCTGGCTGCCTGCCGGATAGTGGCAGATGCCGCCGTGGATCATCGTCCGCGTCGTCTCGCCCGAGCAGCCGAGCTTGACCAGGTGCAGATGCCGTAGGTGCCCGCGCAGCCTGGCCACGAGCCGGTCGGGATAGCCGCGGCCCGTCGCGACGTCCTGGCCCGTCGCCGTCGGCTGGACACCCTGCGACAATGAGTCGCCGAGCGACAGGTACAACGCGGCAGCGCCGCTTCCGTCCGCGAGCCCTGACCTGAGGGCGCGGACGGGGTCGCGCTGGCTGAGTGCAGCCTCCCGCTGGGATCCTGTTCCGTGAACCGGACTGCTCGGGTCGTGTGAGCAGCCGGTCACCAGGACAGCGCCGGCGATAAGCACCGGCACCATGCGATTGGTGAGGCTACGAAGCCGCATTTGTATCGAACGGGCTGAGCAGCAGCCGGAGCAATGATGCGAGCAGATCGCGCTCGCTGATGTCGAGTCCGGCGAGGAGGCCGCGTTCCTGCTCGAGCAGGTCGGTCAGCGCGGCGTCGGCGACCGTTTGCCCGCGCTCGGTGAGCTGGACGAGAACGCCGCGCTTGTCCTGCGGGTCCGGCAGTCGCCTGACCAGGCCGCTTTCGGCCAGGCGGTCGATCCGGTTGGTCATCGTTCCCGACGTGACGAGCGTCGCGCGCAACAAGGCGCCGGGGCTCAGCTGGTGCGGCTCGCCCTGGCGTCGCAACGCGGACAGCACGTCGAACTCCCAGGTCTCCAGGCCGTGCCCGGCGAAAGCGGTCCTGCGCGCCCTGTCCAGGTGCCTGGCCAGCCTCGACACGCGGCTCAGCACCTGCAGCGGCTCCAGATCCAGGTCAGGCCGCTCCGCGCGCCAGCCAGCGACAAGGTCGTCGACTTCGTCGCGCTGCCCGCCGTCGCG
>DATAEH010000268.1:0-8209 GCA_036258115.1 Streptosporangiaceae bacterium | reverse complement strand
GTCCGGTCCTCGCGCCACAGGATCGTTAGCGCCCGGCGGATCAATCGCCGCAGCACGTAACCGCGGCCGGTGTTAGACGGCAGGATGCCATCGCCGATGATGACGATGCTCGCGCGCAGGTGGTCCGACACAACGCGCAGCGATCGCAGGTCGAGCTGCCACAAGCCATGCAATGTCCTCATCCACGGCTCGAAGGCATCGGTGCCGAACACGGAGGACTGCTTTTGGGTGACCATGAGCAGGCGTTCAAGGCCCATGCCCGTGTCCACGCTGCGCTGCGCCAGCGGCACCAGGCTGCCGTCGTCCAGGCGCCGGTACCGCATGGTCACGTGGTTCCACAGCTCCATCCAGCGGTCGTCCGTGCCTGGCGTCCCGCTCGGCGGCCCTTCGCCAGTCCAGATGAACATTTCCGAGTCGGGCCCGCACGGTCCGACCGGGCCGTTAGACCACCAGTTATCGTCCGTGGTCAGCTCGACCGGCACGCCGAGGTCCTCCCAGGTCCGCACCGACGGCAGGTCGGGCGGTATCTGATCATCACCGCCGAAGACCGTCACGTGCAGCACGTCAGGGCTGATTCCGAAACCATCGGTCAGGAGCTCATAACCCCAGCGCAGGCTCTGCGGCCCTGGGTAGTCGCCGAGCGACCAGGACCCGAGCATCTGGAAGACGGTCAGATGGGTTTCGTCACCGACCTCGTCCAGATCGGTGGTGCGCAGACAGCGCTGCACGCCGGTCAGGCGCCTGCCGTCCGGATGCGGCCGGCCTTCCAGGTACGGCGTCAGCGGGTGCATGCCTGAGGTCGTGAACAGGACGGCATCCCCGTGAACCGGGACCAGCGAGCTGCTAGATAGTCGACGATGACCGCGCTGCTCGAAGAACTCGACGAACGTGCTGACCACCTGGGTCTGGTTCCAAATCATGACTCGTACTTCTTTTCCAGTTGGCATGGCGACCGGAAAGGCGCCGCTGGCGCGGCCACGAAACGAACGGAGGTGACGCACCGGCGAGCCGTTTCCGGCCGCCAGCGCGCGGGTGATTCAGGCAGCGGCAACCGGCGAGCAGGTAGCTCGCGCGGTCGCGAAGGTATGACTGCCTGTCATGGTGGTTACTGTAGGCATCCTCGCGCCAGGAGCCAAGGCCTTTTCCGTCAGCTCGCCCTGTCCCGGCGCAGCAGGACCACGACCGAGCGCGCGGCTACCGGCAGCTGGTGCTCGCCGACCGATCCCTGGCGCTCGGGTGCCGCGGTGTCGACGATCAGGTCCCACGATTCCCCCCACTGCTTCGGCAGAGTCCACTCGATCTGCTCGTAGTGGCCGTTGAACAGCAGGAGCAGCGAGTCATCGCTGACGCGCCGACCGCGGCGGTCCCGGTCGGCGATCGCCTCGCCGTTCAGGAACACCCCGACTGAGCTGATGCCTGAACCCCAGTCCTCGTCGCTCATATCGGCGCCGTCCGGGCGGCACCAGCCAATGTCGACCGAACCCCTGATCGGCACGCCCTGGAACCAGCGCCGCCGTCGCAGGACCGGATGCTCGCGACGCAGCGCGATCATGCGGCGGGTGAACTCGAGCAGCGCCTCGTCCTGATGCTCCCAGTCCAGCCAGGAGATCTCGTTGTCCTGGCAATAGGCATTGTTGTTGCCGTGCTGGGTGCGACTCGTCTCGTCGCCGCCCAGCACCATTGTCACGCCCTGGGAGAGCAGCAGCGTGGCAAGGAAGTTCCGCTGCTGGCGGCGCCGCAGCGCGAGAACGTCCTGGTCGCCTGTGTCACCCTCGATCCCGCAGTTCCACGATCGGTTGTGGTTCTCGCCGTCCTTGTTGTCCTCGCCGTTGGCCTCGTTGTGCTTGTGGTTGTAAGAGACCAGGTCACGCAGTGTGAAGCCGTCATGCGCGGTGACGAAGTTGACGCTGGCTCCCGGGTGCCTAGCGTCGGCCTGGTACAGGTCCGAGCTGCCGGTCAGCCGCGAGGCGAACACGCCGAGCGTGGCAGGCTCGCCACGCCAGAAGTCCCTGACGGTGTCGCGGTACCTGCCGTTCCACTCCGACCACAACGGCGGGAAGTTGCCGACCTGATATCCGCCCTCGCCGATGTCCCAGGGTTCAGCGATGAGCTTGACCTGGGAGACAACCGGGTCCTGCTGGATCAGGTCGAAGAACGCTGACAGCCTGTCGACCTCGTGGAACTGCCTGGCCAGACTGGCCGCCAGGTCGAACCGGAATCCGTCGACGTGCACGTCGGTGACCCAGTACCGGAGCGAATCCATGATCAGCTGCAGGGTGTGCGGGTGGCCGACGTTCAGGCTGTTTCCGGTCCCTGTCGTGTCGTAGTAGAACTCCGGCGCATCCGGGACCAGCCGGTAGTAGGCGGCGTTGTCGATGCCCTTCATCGACAGCGCTGGCCCGAGGTGATTGCCCTCGGCCGTGTGGTTGTAGACGACGTCGAGTATCACCTCGATGCCCGCCTCGTGCAGCGCCTTGACCATGGCCTTGAACTCGGCAACCTGCTCGCCACGCTGGCCGGCCGCGGCGTAGGTGTTGTGTGGCGCGAGGAACCCGATCGAGTTGTAGCCCCAGTAGTTACGCAGGCCCCGCTCAACGAGCCCGGCGTCGTGCACGAACTGGTGCACCGGCAGGAGTTCCACCGCGGTGATGCCGAGCCGTTTCAGGTACTCCACCGCCGCCGGGTGGGCCAGGCCGGCGTAGGTGCCCTGCTGGGCCGCAGGAATGTCGGGATGCCTGGCCGTGAACCCATTGACGTGCAGCTCGTAGATCACCGACTCGTTCAGCGGGACATCAGGCGGACGGTCGTTGCTCCAGTCGAAGAACGGGTTATGCACCACCGACCGCGGCACGTAAGGAGCGCTGTCGGTGTCGCTTGGTGAGTTCTCTTCGCCGAAGGTGTACGGATAGCAGGCCGGGTTCCAGGTCACGCCGCCTTCGATGGCTTTGGCGTACGGATCGAGCAGCAGCTTGGCGGGGTTGCAGCGCTGCCCCCGGCTGGGTTCCCACGGTCCGTGGACCCGGAAGCCGTAACGCTGGCCAGGACCGATCGACGGCAGGTAGGCGTGCCAGCAGAACGCGTCGACCTCGTCAAGTGCCAGCCTCGACTCGGTGCCGTCCTCGCTGAACAGGCACAATTCGACCTGCTCGGCGACCTCGGAGAAGAGCGAGAAGTTCGTTCCCGCGCCGTCATACGTGGCGCCGAGCGGATAGGGCTCACCAGGCCAGTACTCCAAAGCCACGGGAGCTTGGCTCATATGCCTGCCTCGGTCATCTAGCGCTTACCCCTCGGCCTCTCGACGGGTCTGCCACGGCGGCTCGGCTGGCCGCCCAGACGACCAGCTAGCCGTGGACGACATAAACTCACTGCCCGGTTACGCCGCGAAGATGCGCGACCCCCTAGAAGTCCTGGTCAGCGCCCGCGTCACCAGCGGCGCCTGTGTCGCGGCCGGCGCCGAACTGCTGTGTCGAATCACCGCCGTTGCCCGCGCGTGGGCCCTGCCCGCCGTTTCTGCGCGGCGTCTGCTCGAACACGTAGTACACGGCGACGAGACCGCTGATCAACAGGGCGGCCGCGGGGCTGACGAAAGCGATCCCGACGGCGGCGAGGTACGCGACGTTGCCGATCCCGAAGCGGATGACGGCCGCCAAGATCGCTCCCGGCGGCAGTGCGGTCTTCAGGTGCTCGTGCTTGATGGTCCACCAGAACAGCACGCCGAAGCAGACGCCCATGCCCGCGAAGACGCCGTTGTAGATCGCCCCGGCGACGCTGGCCTGGAAGCCGCCGTCATGCAGGTAGTCGGCGAACGTCGTGGTGACGAACGGGATCGAGACCACGAAGAACAACAGCAGCAGGTTCAGGAACAGCAGCGGCCGGTCGACATGGGCGACGTTGTTGAACAAGGTGTGGTGATTGACCCAGATGATCCCGATCGTCAGGAAGCTGATCAGATAAGCCGCGAACGACGGCCAGTGCTCTGAGAGCTGGTCAGTCAGCGAATGGTGGTGCAGGCCCGGATGCGGCACCGCCAGTTCGAGAGCAAGCAAGGTGATGGCGACGGCGAACACGCCGTCGCTGAACGCCTCGAGCCTGCCGCTCTCCATGTCGTTACATGATTACAGACTGAGCGCGGGCCAGCCTGACGCTGGTGCCTGTTCTATCACAGTCCCCCGTCAGCCAGTACGGGCAACTTGGCTCGTCGTCAGCGGTCAGCTCCCTGCCCAGACGATCGGCCTTTCAAAGTAGACGCTGACGCCATTCGCCGGTGTGGGTCCGTCATTCCAGGCCACGCTCTGGATAGAGCCGCCGCCCGGCAGCAAATAGGCGGAACAGCTCTCATAAGATTTGCCGCCGGTGAACGGCCTCGGCGCGCTGACCTCGTCGCACCTCTGGAACGTGCCGAGGAACGTTAGGCTCCCCTGCGCCTGGCCGCGGTCGTCGATCGCGCGGAACGAGATCGCCGGATCGTCGGTGCCCTTCCAGGTGGTGTTGGTGATCGCCTTGACCATGACCTTGATGTAGTACGGGTCATCTTCTTCTGCTTGGCGGTCAGGTCCACGTTCTTGAAGCCGGCGATCGTCCCCTTCTCGATCGACTCGACGGTGACCTGGAGCTTGAGTGCCTTGTGCGAGCCCGGCTTGAGCGAGATCGAGGGCGGGATCCAGCCCACGGTGGCCGCCTGGGTGAAGCCGAGGTGTGTGCCTGGCGGCATGAGCCCGTTGGCTCCTGTTGTAACGGCGGGCGCCGATGACTGGGCCGCAGCCGACGCATGCGCACGTGCATAGGTCGTGTCAGATGCGGTGAACGGACAGGGATTAGACCACCTGCGCCGGGCGCACTCCCAGGCCACCCGCGCCGCTGCTCGCGTAGGCGGACAGCGCGAAGCGCAACACGTCGACGGCTTCTGCGCCGCTCCAGAGCAACGGACCCTCGCCGGTACGCAGCCACTTCAGCCAGTGCCGTCCCGAATCCCGGAAGCTGCTGGCCCAGTCGTCGTCGAGAGCATGATGGCCGCGCATCTCGCCGTCGGCGTAAACCTCGAGGCTGGGCTGCTGGATGCCGCGGCCCGTGCACCGGTTCACCCTGGCGAAGCCCTTGCTGCCGGTGATCTCCCAGCGCTCGTCGTTGGTGTAGTAGTCCGATCGCAGGTACAGGTCGGGCGCGAGCGTGATGTCCCATACGCCGCGGACGCCGTTAGCGTGCTCCCAGGCGATCATGGACGGCGCGTCCAGGTCAATGCCCGACCCGAACGAGGTAGTCCCGATCCAGGCCCGCACCTCGTTCACCGGCCCGAAAAGCCATAGCGCCGTCGCGAGCTTGTGCCAGCCGTCGTCGAAGACCAGGATTCCTCGACCGCGCTTCATCTGCTCGAGCTGCCACTCGAAGCTGCTCCAGGGGACATGCCAGCCGCCGGATCCCGAGCCGACCATCTTCATGTGATAGCCGGCGATCGTGCCGAGATCGCCGGACTCGGCGATCTCCTTCAGCTTGCGCAACGGCTCGTAGAACAGGTAGTTCTCCATCACTCGCAGGACCCTGTCGTGCGCCTGCGCGGCATCGAGGATCTGCTGCGCCCCGGCCAGGTCGTTGCACATCGGCTTCTGCAGGTTGACGTGCCAGCCGTAAGAGAGCAGTTCGATAACGCCGTCAACGTGCAAAGGAACCGGCAGCAGCGCTTCCACAGCGTCGACGCCGATGCCGCTGGCGGCGAGTTCGGCGACCGAGGCAAACACCGCCGCCTGCGGCCAGTCGGCCTGGCGCTCAGCGCGGCGCTCCTCGCTCGGGTCGACGAGCGCGACGACCTCCACGTCCGGATTACTGACATAGGCGAGGATGTTCAGGTCGTAGATCCGGCCGAGTCCGATGATGGCCGCCCGGACCGGGCGGTCGTAAGGAACGAAGGCCATGCCGGGCTCCTTTTGCCTCGTCGGTAGCAACAAGGACTGAACGGACGCATGCTAGCGGATCGTCCAGTACCCCCTTGGCCGCCGTCATCGCGGCATTTACACTGACGGCACCCATCCGGCACCGCTTCGCCCGCGGGTCTGCCACGAGGGCAAGCGGTCACCCCGAGGAGCGACGATGACCAGTTCCGACGTAGCCGCCAGCGAGGTCAACGGACACTGCAGCGAACGGTTCGACGGCGTCCGCGACGCGCTGGCGGGAAACCTGGCCTCCGGCGATGAACTCGGCGCATCCATCGTCATCAACATTGACGGTGAGGTCGTCGCAGACATGTGGGGTGGCTTCTGCGATGAAGCCAGGACGGTCCCGTGGACGGAAGACACGATCACCAACGTCTGGTCGACGACCAAGACCATCACGAACCTCGCCGCGCTCATGCTGGTTGACCGCGGCCAGCTTGATGTCTACGCCCCGATAGCCAGGTACTGGCCCGAGTATGCGGCGAACGGCAAGCAGGACATCGAGGTCAGGCACTTGCTCTCGCACACTTCGGGCGTGTCGGGCTGGGAGCAGCCGTTCCTGACGCAGGACATGTACGACTGGGAGAAGTCGACCTCGCAGCTCGCGTCGCAGGCACCGTGGTGGGAGCCCGGTTCCGCCTCGGGATATCACGCGCTGAACCAGGGACATATGGTCGGCGAGATCGTAAGAAGGATCACGGGCAAGTCGCTCAAGCAGTTCGTGGCGGAGGAGATCGCCGGGCCGCTGGGAGCGGATTTCCAGATCGGCGTGCTGGAGCGAGACTGGGGCCGGATCGCTGACGTTGTGCCACCGCCGCCGTTGCCGTTCGACATGGACGCGATCGACATGCAGAGCCCGGCCTTTAAGACTATGACCGGCCCGGTCCCCGACGCGGCAGCCGCCAACACGGCCGGCTGGCGGAACGCGGACATGGGCGCGTGCAACGGCCATGGAAACGCCAGGTCCGTTGCCAGGATCATGTCGGCTCTGGCCCTCGGCGGCGAGGTCGATGGCATCCGCCTGCTCGGCCCGCAGACCATCGACCTGATCTTTGACGAGCAGTCCAGCGGCGTCGACCTGGTCCTCGGCGTGCCGCTTCGATTCGGCATTGGCTATGGCCTGCCGCTTCTCGAGACGGTGCCGTACCTGCCCGACAACCGGATCTGCTTCTGGGGCGGCTGGGGTGGCTCGGTCATCGCGATGGACCTGGACCGCCGGATGACGATCTCGTACATGATGAACAAGATGGGCCCAGGCGTGATCGGCTCGGATCGCAGCGAGGCCTACATCAGGGCGATCTACGCCGCGTAGCGGCAACCTAATGTGCGAAGGGGCGCGCCAGCAGAAAGTGGACAGGTGATGGGCGAAGATCGCACGGACGTCACCCGCATGCGCATCTCCGACGCCGACAGGGACCGGGCCGCGTCGGTGCTCGGCGCCGCGCTGGCCGAGGGTCGGCTGACCGCCGACGAGCACGCGGAGCGGCTGGACTCGATCTACGCTTCGAAGACGCACGCTGAGATCCTGCCGCTGGTCAGCGACCTGCCTGGGGCGACCGCCGCAGTGCAGGCTCACTCCGCCCAGCTAGAGCGCGCCGGCGCGTCACCTGAACCAGCTGGCAGACCGGCCCGGATGGTAGCCGTGTTCAGCAACACCACCCGCCGCGGACTCTGGCGGGTTCCGGCCGCGATGTCGGCTGTGAGCGTCTTCGGCCTCACCGACCTCGACCTGGGTGATGCGGTGCTCCCTGGCAAGGAGATACGGATCAGGGCGGTCAGCGTGCTCGGCAACGTGCAGGTCGCGGTTCCGCCCGACATGCACGTGATCGACGAAGGCTGGGCCCTGCTCGGCGGCCGCGAGTTCCCGCCCGACTCAGAAGAATCCGCGAGCACAGACGCCCCGGTCCTGCGCATCAGCGGGGTGAGCATCCTCGGCCTCACGACCGTCCGCCGCAAGAAGCGCAAGCCCCGTTGACCGGCTTCCCGCGGGATCGCCCTGGCGGAGGACACCGGCGGTCGGCTGGTGCTGCTTGGGGGGTCTGGTCACGCACCCCACATCCGCGACCCCGTGCGGGTCAATCTGCTGCTGCGTGACTTCGTCAAGTCGGCATCGCGGCGGCGCTCCCGCTCCTGACCGCGGGAGATAGGAGTAGACCTTTCATCGGTCTAATTGGCTGATGGCCGCCTGAACTCGGCGCGCCATCGCCGCGGCCAGGGCAGAGCGGTGTCGCGCATGTCCTCGATCCGCACCTGCTCGAGCCCGGTTTGCCCGAGTGAATCGATCT
>DATAEH010000267.1:0-2679 GCA_036258115.1 Streptosporangiaceae bacterium | reverse complement strand
CGGCGGGCGCCCACGCGATTTCCGCCGGCGCCACCCTGGCCGACTTTCAGCCGCAACCGGACGTACGCGTATATCTTGATCCCGCAGGTCACCCATTCTGTCTGTGGGCAGAGCCGTCGCCGGGGTAACGGCCCATCAGGTAGCTCCTGCCGACCTGCCAGGAACATGTCTGCCACGCTCGGGCGGCCAGGTCACCAACGGCCTGCCGATCTCCCAGTGGTGGCCGAACGGGTCGCGCACCCGGCCGAGAAGCCAGCCGTGTTCCTTCGCTGCCGGATAGACAAGCATGGCCCCGGCGCCGACGGCCCGGTCGATCGTCGCCTGCGGGTCGTCGACGATGAGCAGCATCCTGGTAGTTGAACCACCCACCGACTCGGGGCTGAAGTTGTCGTGTTCCGGTGATTCGTCCGCGACCCAGAACCCGGCGCCCTCGATGGACAGCTCAGCGACCACGCTCGGGTTGTCCGCGGTGCCGCCGACCTGGTAGACCACCTCGGCCCCGAAGGCCGCATGGTAGAAGCCGATGGCAGCCAGGCCGCCCCTGACTGAAAGCTGAGGTAGCAAGCTGACAAGCTGGCTTCCTGACCTCTTGCCGGTTACTGGCATCGCAGGCTCCTTCCAGCGGCGTCATCGCCAGCCTAGGCTCGACCGTCTGCTGCAGCGGCGAAATCCAGACAACGTGGCGGTCCGGGCGTCATCGGCGCCCAGCCGCCATGTCGGTTGACTATGCGCGCACGCCAACCTAGCGTCACCAGCCGTGAGCACTCCAGCTAAGCGTGGGACAGGGCCCGGCGTGATCACGCCGGACGGATGCGCGGTCGACTTCTACGCGCTGATGTCCGCGCGCCAGGAACCAGGCATCGTGCATCAGGCGGCCGGCGATCCGGCCGCCTCGATCCTCGAGCTCGGCTCAGGCGCTGGCCGGGTCACCGGACCGCTGGTCGAGTTCGGTCACCGCGTCGTCGCTGTTGACGAGTCGGCCGAGATGCTGGCGCACATCACGACTGCCCGGACGGTCTGCTCGCGGATCCAGGACCTCGCGCTTGACGAGCGGTTCGACGTCGTGCTGCTCGCATCTCACCTGATCAACGTGCCGGGTGAGCCAGAGCGCGAGGAACTGCTCAGCGCGTGCGTCAGGCACGTATCGCCGGATGGCTGCGTGATCATCGAGCAACACGCGCCCGACTGGTTCTCGACCGCGGTCGAGTCGGAGAGCAAAGCTAACGGGATTGTCTTCCGGCTGCGGGACGTCTCCAGGCCAGCGCCAGACTTGCTCGCCGCGACGGTCGAATACGAGGCGGGCGAGCGGGTCTGGACGCAAACCTTCACGACGCGCATGCTCACCGAGGAGCAGCTGACGGCATCGCTTGCAACCGCCGGTCTCGCGTTCGACCGCTACCTCACCGAGGATCACACCTGGCTGTGCGCCGTCCCGACCTGACCTCAGCCGGGTCAAGTCAGGACCAGCGGATGTTCACGCGATCCAGGAACAGATCGAGCACCGCGCGGTCGCCGGTTACCCGCAGGCTGCCGGCTTGACGCCGGTTCCACAAAGCTAGGTATAGGTCTTCGGCAGTGCCCGCGATTTCGCATTCGGCGGAACCCGCACCACCTAGCTCCCCGTCGTCGCCCTGAGTCGTCCGCACGCGCTCGGGGCCGATGCTGACGAGCCAGGCCCCGGCGGCGTCGGCGCAGCGGACGCGAAGCGTTCGCTCCTGCTCCGAGCGGAGCCGCCCGCTGCGCGTAACGAACCCCTCCAGCAGTTCGCCTACGCCGTCGGCTGCAAACGGGGCAGGGAACGGGGTGACCGGACCTTCCGCAGCCAGTTCCGCATCGACGCCATGTACCGACGTCTCGTGCGCCTGGCGCCGCGCCCACATCGCGAGAGGAGATGGCGCAGGCAGGAATGTCCAGCAGTTCAGGCTGGGATCGGCCTGCGTCAGCACTCTAGTCAGCGTGTCGACCCCGGCCCCGAACCAGGCAAGCAGGTCGGCGTCGTCTGGCCAGGCGCCAACTACCTCGTCGAGGTCGACATTCCATGGCTCGGTTCTTGGCGTGCCGACGATGCCGGCTGCCCAGCGATGCACGCCGCCCTGGTGCCTGACCAGGTCACGTACGACCCAGTCAGGACAGCTCGGGACCGCAGCGTCGGGGCCGGCCTTGCGGGCGGCCTCAGAAAGCCGGCCGCCCGCGTCGCGAATCGCCTCAATGTGCTGGCTGATTTCCACAACCAGGAATTGTACTGGTCACGGAGGTGCATATTTCCGCAGGTCAGAACGCTCGTGCGGGTCGTGCCCTACTTTCCGGCCGGGCTGTACTTAGCCGGAAGGGTGGTGTTCACGTATTTAGACATGTGGAACACCTGCGATCCCGTGGTTGCGCACACTTCCCAGCCGAACTGCGCTGAGGTGATCGTGCTCGACGACGGGATCTTGCCGTGCTTGATCAGCCACCTCAGCGTGGACAGGATGTGGACCGTGCCGCTCTGCTCGTTGTGGTCGAGCACGAAGGCAAAGGCATCAGAGCCTGACTGCCACACGTCGAAGTTCTGACCAAAGAAGTTGGCCGTCGCCACCTTGTGACCGAACGGAACCTGCTTGTGGTTGTCGGTCCAGACCATGACCTCGATGTTCCAGTTATTGAGCCACAGATCGAAGGCCGCTTCACCGATGAAGTTGG